>NZ_JCALCK010000005.1:0-418884 GCF_059812285.1 Mycobacterium sp. NGS62
CCCACCGGTGACCTGACAGCTGCTGTCACATCCGGCGACGGTGCCACGTCTTAACCGTGAACCCATTCGATCTGGAGGACACGATGAATGCACTGCTGTGGACCCTGCAAGTGTTGCTTGCCGCCATCTTCGCCGTTTCCGGGCTGGCGAAAATCAGCTGGTCCAGGGACCGGCTCATCGCAACCGGCCAAACCGGTGTTGCACCGTTTCCGATGCCGGTGGTCCGCGTGACCGCGTTCTGCGAATTGCTTGGCGCCGTGGGAATCCTGATGCCCACGATCACCGGAGTCGCGCCGTACCTGACTCCGCTCGCCGCGCTCGGTTTCGTGGTCGTCATGGTAGGCGCGATGAGCTCGCACGCGTATCTTCGCGAGCCGCGCAGCGTCGCGGTCAACATCCTGATTCTGATCGCGGCGGTCACCGTAGCCGTTGGCCGGGCGCCGGTGATGTGAGCATGCACGCATTTCGCGCCGCCGTCGAGGCCGGCAATATCGACACAATCGGCACACTGTTCACCGACGACGTGGTTCTGCACAGCCCGGTCGCGCACCGGCCATACACCGGCCGGAACACCGTGGCAGCGATCATCTCGGCGGTCGCGACCGTATTGCACGAGTTTCGCTTCGAAAGGGAAATCGACGCAGGCGCCGCCGATCACGCGTTACTGTTCAACGCCACCGTGGACGGTTTGCAGATCCAGGGCTGCGACTTCCTGCACAGTCGCGACGACGGCTTGATCGACGAATTGACCGTGATGGTCCGTCCACTCAAAGCCGCCACCGTCTTCGCGCAGCAGGTGACCGCAGAGCTCGGAAGAGCCGGGCTCCCTTAGGCTTTGCTATCCTCGAGCCGGTCAGCAACTGACAACCCGACGAGGTGCACCGTACCGGGCCAGACAAGACGGCGCTGCGGAGGTGCACGATGGCCTGGGTGGTGTTGGTGATATCCGGAATGCTGGAAGCGGTATGGGCGACGGCCCTGAACCGTTCCGACGGCTTCTCCCGACTGGGTGCCTCACTGGTTTTCGTGATAGCGCTGACGTTGTCGATGGCGGGGCTGGCGTTCGCGATGCGCAGCCTGCC
This sequence comes from Mycobacterium sp. NGS62, assembly GCF_059812285.1. NCBI lineage: Bacteria > Bacillati > Actinomycetota > Actinomycetes > Mycobacteriales > Mycobacteriaceae > Mycobacterium > Mycobacterium sp. NGS62. The sequence continues at coordinate 1,083 of NZ_JCALCK010000005.1, forward strand.
GACCGGAACCAGCTATGCGGTGTGGGTGGGCATTGGCGCGGTGCTCACCGTCGCTTACGCCATGTTGACCGGAGACGAAGCCGCGTCACTGATCAAGGTGCTGCTCATCGCCGGCGTCGTCGGCTGCATCGTCGGCCTCAAGGTGGTGAGTTAACGCCGACGAAGCAGCCGGGAAAGCCCCAGTGCGCCAACGGCTCCGACCGCTGCCGCGACCAGCGCCTGCCGAGCGCTCAAACCGTCGTCGGGCTGCGCCCGGGGGGTGATCATCGCCGGGTCGGGCGGCTCTACGGGCGCGGCGAGCAGATTCTCCGGTGAGGTCGCCGCCCAGGCGGTGGCGAACAACAGCAGACGGGCGGTGATGTAGACGAACACCATCAACCCCAGCACCGGGCCGAACGTCGCGCCGGCCGGGGTATGCAGCACCGACCGCAGATAGATCGACCCGACCAACTTGAACACCTCGAACCCAATCGCGGCGAGCAGTCCGGCTCGTATCGAGCTGGCGAAGCTGATCGACTCCCGGGGCAGCCGGGCGATCATCCAGGTGAACACCAGCCATGACACCACCACCGACATCAGCACCGACACGCCGCGAAAGATCACGTCCAGCATCGGCACGTTGTGAATGCCCAGCCAGCCAAGCACTTTGGCCATCGGTGCGGCACTGGCCAGCGCGCTCAGCGCCAAGGTCGCGACGATCGCGACGAACGTGGACACCATCGCAAACAGATCCGACAGCTTGGTCCGAACGAATCCGGGTCGTTCGCCGCGCTGCATCCACATCTCGCTGAGCGCTTCGCGGAGATGGGCCATCCAGCTCAGGCCCGCCCACGCCGCGGTGGCCAAACCGATCAGGCCGACTGAGGCGCGCGAGTCGATCGCGGTATTCATCAAATCGACGACCTGTTGACCCAAGTTACCGGGCACACTGCCCCGCACCTTGTGGTCGATCTGGGCCAGTAGCGCGGGCCGGCGCGACAAAACGAAGCCGCCAGCGGCGAAACCGACCATCAGCAAGGGAAACAGCGCGAAGATCGTGTAGTAGGTGAGGCCGGCCGCGAAATAGTTGCCCCTGGCGTCATTGAAACGCTCGTTGGCCTGCATCACGCGGTCGAACCACCCGTACCGCGCACGCAGCCGATCCAGAAGTCCGGGTTGGGCCGATTCGCTCATGACCTCCGCATCGTCGCGGACTAGAAACGTCGTGGAAGAAACCCTAGCCGGTCATAGACCCGATCGACCGTTTTTGCCGCCACATCCTGCGCTCGTGCCGCCCCATTAGCCAGCACGGACTCCAATTCGGCCGGATCTGCGAGCAACTCGTCGACCCGGGTCTTGATCGGTGTCACGAATTCGACGACGGCGTCGGCGGTGTCTTTCTTCAGGTCGCCATAACCCCGCCCGGCGTAATGCCCTACCAAGGTGTCGAGGTCGACACCGCTGACCGCGGACTGGATCCCGAGCAGATTCGACACCCCGGGTTTGGCCACCGGGTCATAGCGGATGTCGCGTTCGCTGTCGGTTACCGCCGAGCGAATCTTCTTGGCCGACAACCGCGGATCGTCGAGCAGGTTGATCAGGCCGGCGTCGGTCGCAGCCGATTTGCTCATCTTGGCTGACGGGTCTTGCAAATCGTAGATCTTCGCGGTGACCTTGGGGATGAGCAGGTCGGGAACGACGAAAGTATCCGGGAACCGGCTGTTGAAGCGCTGCGCGACGTCGCGGGCCAATTCGAGATGCTGGCGCTGGTCCTCGCCGACCGGCACCAGTTCGGCGTCATAGGCCAGCACGTCGGCAGCCTGCAGTACCGGGTAGGTGAACAGCCCCACCGTCGTCGACTCGGCGCCCTGGCGCGTCGACTTGTCTTTGAACTGCGTCATCCGTGAGGCCTGGCCGAAACCGGTGAAACAGCCCAGCACCCAAGCCAGCTGAGTGTGGGCCGGCACGTGACTTTGCACGAAGATTGTGCTGCGGGCCGGGTCGATGCCCAGCGCGAGATACTGCGCCGCGGTGACTAGCGTGCGCCGCCGCAACACGTCGGGCTCCTGCGGGATGGTGATGGCGTGCAGGTCGACCACGCAGAAGAACGTGTCATGGTCGTCCTGCAACTCGGCCCAATGAGTCACCGCACCCAGAGCGTTGCCGAGGTGAAGCGAGTCAGAGGTGGGCTGCACACCGGAGAAGACCCGGCGGGTTGCGGTAGCGGTGTTCATGATGGCTCGATCTTTTCACGCGGGCCCCGGCCGGCAGCCCACGGTCACTCAGTCGGGCACGTGATCCCAGGTGCTGGGCATCATCGGCGCCGTGGACCCGCCGCAGTAGGAGCCACCGGTCACGGTGGTCAATCCCGCCGGCTGCGCCCCGGCCACCGTGCGTTCGGTCCCGGCGAATCCGATGGGTCCCGCGCCCTGATCCGAGGCCACGACCGGCGGCTCTGGCTCCAGGTCCATGTATTCGTACCCGCGGCCCAGTTGCGTGACCTCCGCCCGCCGGTGCCGCCCACCCGGGGCCTGGTCTTCCATAGCCGCTGCAGCCACTAAGGGCTGAGCACCCTGGGCATGTCGCGCCTTCTTCCGGCGGGCGCCGGTGCTGGCCGCCCGCCGCGCATCGGCGGTCAGTCCACCAAGCATGTAGGCCAACCCGTCCATGGTCAGACCAACCGGTGGCGCCGACGGCGCCGGCGGTGGCGCCACGGGTGCCGGCGGCGCAGGGGCCGTTGCCGGCGCGGGGACGGGCGACGGTGCAGGTGCCGGAGCCGGGACGGGAGGCGGGGTCGGCGCCAGTGCCAACGCCAGGGGCGGAGGGGCTGGGATGACGGGCATTACCGGGATGCCGTGCAGATGCAAACCCGCCAAGCCCACGGCGCCGCCCAGCAACATGGGGGCAGCCACCAACGGAATCAGCGGGAGGGTCAGCAACGGTAGGAAAACCGGGAGCAGGGTCGTCTCCAGCAGCGTCTTGAGCAGCGCGATGGTATCGGTGATGATCGTGCCGATCGCTTCGACTGTGGTGAACAGAATCGTGAAAGCGATCGTCGCGGGGTTACCCGTCGCGAATGCGGCGGCGAGATCCGCCCCGATGAATCCGAAGGTTTGCGACAGCAGCGCGACGTACGTTCCGATGTCCATCGGGTAGCCAAGAGCGAACGCGATGTTGGCCGGGTTGAGGTAGGTAAGCGGATTTCCGAGTATCGGTAGCCAGGGATCAAACCCGGCGAACATGTCCTGGAAGAACGGGTCGCTCATCAGACCGTCGATCAGCGGTTGGAAGACCCTGTCGTAAAAGTCGGTGAACCCGCTGTTGTTCAGCCAGTCAAGGACGTCGTCCTGACGGTCCGGGGGCAGCGGTGACGGCTGATCGGAAGTGGCCGCCGAGGTGTCGGCTTTCATGATCTGCGGCGCAGGCGTGGTTTGCGGTGACGCCGCGACCGCAGCGGTGGCGACAGTTTGATAGGTGCCCATCACGGTGGCGGCCTGAATCCACATCCGCACGTAGTCGGCCTCGTTCAGCGCGATCGGAATCGCGTTGACGCCGAAGAAATTCGTTGCCACCAACGCCGCGTGGGCGGCATGGTTGGCGGCCAGCTCGGCCAACGTCGGCATGGCCGCCAGCGCACTGATGTAGGCCGTGGCGGCGGTTTCATGCCGGGCCGCTCGGACGGCGCTATCGGTGGAGGCTTGCATCAGCCACGCCAGATACGGCGCGTGCGCGGCCACGTAGCTCTCGGCCGTCGGACCGTCCCACGTCCCGGCCTGCACCGCCCCCAACAGCGCGGTGAGTTCCTCAGCCGCCTCGAGGTATTCGGTGCCCAGCGAATTCCACGCCGTCGCAGCGGCCAGCAGCGAGCCGGGGCCGGGACCACTGGATAGCAGCGTCGAATGCACTTCCGGCGGCGCGGCCATCCAAATCGGCGCGGTCACCGCCCACTACCTGAAATCGCAACAAGTTTATCGAAATGGGCAGCCGCGACGGCCGACCCTGACATGCATGGCATGGCGATTCGTCAGCTCTCTCGGGGTACACCGCCCCGGGTAGCAGGATGCGACGACGCGAGTGTCCTGGCTCTCGGATCGTTGCTCGCCTCGCCTTCCAGCTCGCAGCCGTGGCGGATGAGGGTCGCTCCCCGATGACAGTGGCGGGACCGCGCCGGACTTGCACCGGCTTCCTGCAACGTCGTCGCCTTACCGGCGGATTATGGCATGCCAATCCCGTCATTCGCGAATCAGTCGCAAGACGCCGGCGATATGCAATTCCACTGGCGCAATTGCGAGTACCGGCGGTATCGCCATAGTGTCGGCATATGCGCGCGCCAATTCATCTGGGTACCGGCGAACCGGTCCTGCTGCTACATCCCTTTCTGATCTCGCAGCTGGTATGGGAGACCGTCGCGCAGCAATTGGCCGACACCGGCCGCTATGAGGTGTTCGCCCCGACGATGGCCGGCCACAACGGCGGGCCCTACTCGGGTACCTGGTTTCTGAGCTCGGAGGTACTGGCCGATCACGTGGAGCGGCAGCTCGATGAGCTGGGCTGGAACACCGCCCACATCGTCGGCAACTCGCTGGGCGGCTGGGTGGCATTCGAACTGGAGAGCCGGGGCCGGGCCCGCACCATCACCGGAATCGCCCCGGCGGGCGGATGGACGCGGTGGAGCCCCACCAAGTTCGAGGTGATCGCCAAGTTCGTGCTGGGTATGCCGGTATGGGCGCTGGCCCGCTGGCTCGGGCCGCGCGCGTTGCAGCTACCGTTCAGCCGCCAGCTGGCCACCCTGCCGATCAGTGGATCACCGGAGGGCGTCAGCGAAGCCGAGCTCCGGGCGATCATCGACGACGTTGCGCACTGCCCGGCCTACTTCCAGCTGCTGATCAAAGCGCTGTTGATGCCCGGACTGGCGGACTTGGCGCAGACCGCCGTTCCCGCCCATCTGGTGATCTGCGAAAAGGACCGGGTCTTTCCGGGGCCGAGATCCCACCGCTACTTCAGGGGCCAACTTCCCAAGGGCACGCAGGTGACGGAGCTCGACGGTGTCGGTCACATCCCGATGTTCGAAGCGCCGGGCCGCATCACCGAAGTCATCACCGATTTCCTCGACCAATACAGCCCGCCGATCCGCGAGATCAGGTCGAGCTGAGGGCCTTGTCCAGGTTCTCGGCGATCGTGTTGAGGAACTCCTCGCTGGTCTGCCAGTCTTGATCCTCGCCGATCAGCAGTGCGAGGTCCTTGGTCATCTGGCCGCCCTCGACGGTGGTGACGACGACGTCTTCCAGCTTCTGAGCGAACTCGCTGACCTCGGGGGTGTTGTCCAGCTTGCCGCGGTGCTGCAGCCCCCGGGTCCACGCGAAAATCGAGGCGATCGGGTTGGTGGACGTGGGCTTGCCTTCCTGATACTGACGGAAATGCCGCGTGACGGTGCCATGCGCGGCTTCGGCCTCGACCGTCTTACCGTCGGCGGTCATCAGCACCGACGTCATCAACCCGAGTGAACCGTAGCCCTGCGCCACCGCGTCGGATTGCACGTCGCCGTCGTAGTTCTTGCAGGCCCAGACATAGCCGCCCTCCCACTTCAGGCAGGCCGCCACCATGTCGTCGATCAACCGGTGCTCGTAGGTCAGTCCGGCTTTTTCGAACTTGTCCTTGAACTCCTCGTCGTAGATGCGCTGGAACTCGTCTTTGAACATGCCGTCATACGACTTGAGGATGGTGTTCTTGGTCGACAGATACACCGGGTAGTTCTCTTGCAGGCCATAGGCAAACGACGTGCGGGCGAAGTCCTGGATCGATTCCTTGAAGTTGTACATCCCCATCACGACACCGCCGTCTTCGGGAATGCTCACCATTTCATGCACAACCGGCTCGCTGTCGTCGTTGGGTGTGAAGGTCAGCGTGACGGTCCCGGGGCGGTCCACTTTGAAGTTCGTCGCACGATACTGGTCGCCAAAAGCGTGACGGCCGATGATAATCGGCTTCTTCCAGCCGGGAACCAACCGCGGGACGTTCGAAATCATGATCGGCTCGCGAAATATTGTGCCGCCCAGAATGTTCCGGATCGTTCCGTTCGGCGACGACCACATGGTCTTGAGGTCGAACTCCTTGACGCGGGCCTCGTCGGGGGTGATGGTGGCGCACTTGACGCCGACGCCGTGCTTCTTGATGGCATAGGCGCAGTCGATCGTCACCTGGTCGTCCGTGTCGTCGCGGTGCTCGATGCCCAGGTCGTAGTAATCCAGGTCGATGTCGAGGTGCGGAAAGATCAGCAAATCCTTGATCCACTGCCAGATGACACGTGTCATCTCGTCGCCGTCGAGCTCTACTACCGTGCCTTTGACTTTGATCTTTCCGCCGTCAGACATCTGAGTCCGATCCTCCTACCCGACGATTAACGCCGCCTTGTGGGCAACCTGGTGAGCCTGCGGGTGAGCAATCTCTCTCGACCCAACACTACAAGGGGTGCCCCACAGCGGACGGTTCTGAACAATCAGGATTCAGGCGGTCGTGACCTGCGCGTCGAGTGCGGCGTTGAGTGTTTTACTCGGGCGCATCACCGCGGTCGTCTTGTCGCGATCCGGCGCGTAGTAGCCGCCGATGTCGACCGCCTCGCCCTGCGCCTCGGCCAGTTCGGCAACGATGACGTCTTCGTTTTCCTTCAGGGCATCGGCCAGTGCGGTGAAGTGCTTCCGCAGATCCTCGTCATCGTTCTGGGCCGCCAGCTCTTGCGCCCAGTACATGGCCAGATAGAACTGGCTGCCGCGGTTGTCGAGCTCACCGGTCTTGCGCGACGGGCTCTTGTTGTTGTCCAGCAGCTTGCCGATCGCGGCATCCAGCGTCGTGCCCAGAATCTCGGCGCGCTCGTTGCCGATCTTGGCGCCCATATCCTCCAGGCTGGCGCCCAGTGCCAGGAACTCGCCCAGCGAGTCCCAGCGCAGGTGATTCTCCTCCACCAGTTGCTTGACGTGCTTGGGCGCCGAACCGCCTGCGCCGGTTTCGTACATTCCGCCGCCGGCCATCAGCGGCACGATGGACAGCATCTTGGCGCTGGTGCCCAACTCCAGGATCGGAAACAGGTCAGTCAGGTAATCGCGCAGGATGTTGCCGGTCGCGGCGATGGTGTCCAGCCCGCGGATCAGCCGTTCCAAGGTGTATCGCATGGAACGAACCTGCGACATGATCTGAATGTCGAGGCCCTCGGTGTCGTGCTCCTTCAGATACGTCCTGACCTTCTTGATCAGTTCGTTTTCGTGCGGCCGGTAGGGGTCCAGCCAAAACAGCACCGGCATACCGGAGTTCCGGGCGCGGGTGACGGCCAGCTTCACCCAGTCGCGGATCGGCGCGTCCCGCACGATCGGCATCCGCCAGATGTCGCCGGCTTCCACCTCCTGCGACAGCAGCACTTCACCGGTGGCGAGGTCCACGATGTTAGCGACGCCGTCTTGGGACAGCTCGAATGTCTTGTCGTGCGACCCGTATTCCTCGGCCTGCTGCGCCATCAGACCGACGTTGGGAACGGTGCCCATCGTCGCTGGATCGAAAGCGCCGTTGGTCTTGCAGAAGTTGATGATTTCCTGGTAGATGCGGGCGAACGTGGACTCGGGGTTGACCGCCTTGGTGTCCTTTTGCCGTCCGTCGGCGCCGTACATCTTGCCGCCGGCGCGAATCATCGCCGGCATCGAGGCGTCCACGATCACGTCACTGGGCGAGTGGAAGTTCGAGATTCCTTTGGCCGAATCGACCATCGCCAACTCCGGCCGGTGCTCGTGGCAGGCGTGCAGGTCGCGAATGATCTCGTCGTGTTGCGACGCGGGCAGCGACTCGATCTTGTTGTAGAGGTCAACCAGGCCGTTGTTGACGTTGACACCCAGCTCGTCGAACAGCTTCTGATGCTTGGCGAACGCGTCCTTGTAGAAGACTTTGACCGCGTGGCCGAACACGATGGGGTGGCTGACCTTCATCATCGTCGCCTTGACGTGCAAAGAGAACATCACGCCGGTCTTGCGCGCATCCTCCATCTGTTCCTCGTAGAACTCGCGCAGAGCACGCACGCTCATGAACATGCTGTCGATGATGTCGCCCTCGGCCAGTGACACTTCCGGCTTGAGCACGATCGTCTCGCCGGTTTTGGTGACCAGTTCCATCTTCACGTCGCGCGCGCGGTCCAGCGTCATCGACTTCTCGCCGTGATAGAAGTCGCCGTGCCGCATGGTCGCCACATGAGTGCGCGATGCCATCGACCACTCGCCCATGCTGTGCGGGTGCTTACGCGCGAATTCCTTGACCGCCTTGGGCGCACGCCGATCCGAGTTGCCTTCCCGCAGCACCGGGTTCACCGCACTGCCCAAGACATTGGCGTAACGCTTTTTCAGCTCCCTTTCCCGGTCGGTTTTCGGATTCTCCGGGTAATCCGGAACCTTGAATCCCTTACCCTGCAGCTCTTTGATCGCGGCCACCAGTTGCGGCACCGACGCGCTGATGTTCGGCAGCTTGATGATCGTGGTGTCGGGCAGTTGCGTCAGCCGGCCGAGTTCGGCGAGGTTGTCGGGCACGCGCTGCTCTTCGGTGAGGTAATCGGGGAACTCGGCCAAGATGCGTGCCGCCACCGAGATGTCGCTGGCTTCGATGTTGATGCCCGCCGGTTCGGCAAACGCGCGCACGATCGGCAAAAAGGCATACGTCGCCAACAACGGCGCCTCGTCGGTCAGCGTGTAGATGATGGTCGGCTGTTCGGCGCACACGGTCTGTCTCCCGGCGTCTCAAGATTGTCAGCGGCTCGCGATGTCACGGTGGCTGCCAGTATCGCGTACGCGGTAATCGACAGCCGTAAAGGGGTCACGCGTTATCTGCGGCGTTTATCCTGCTCGGGGTCTGCATCGTCGGCGAGTCAGGTGGCGGCGTCTCACCGACGTGCGATAAGCTTCAGGTCGGTCATGAGTGCCAGCGTTCAAGCCCCGGCTTGCTGGCCGGCAACCCTCCAACCGCGGTGGGGTGCCCCGGGTGATGACCAGGTTGAGTAGCCACAACCGGCTACGCGGCAAGCGCGGGTCCGCCGTGACGGGCCCCCCGAGTAGACAGGGAAACCTGATGCACGCCTATTTGGGCCGGCCCATCGTGTCTCACAGTTGCTGACCGAATGGCCGCCGGTTGACGTCTTCTCCGGATGGCGTCCCGGGCGCCTACGAGCAACCGCCCCCGCACAAGCCATTGACAGAAAGCATGCAGATGAGCGCTGACGAGAACGACGACAACGATCCGACCGCGCATTGGTCATTCGAAACCAAACAAATCCATGTCGGGCAGCGGCCGGACCCGACCACCCACGCACGCGCCCTGCCGATCTACCAGACCACCTCCTTCACCTTCGATGACACCGCACACGCGGCGGCGCTGTTCGGGCTGGAGGTCCCGGGAAACATCTACACCCGGATCATGAATCCGACCGCCGACGTCGTCGAGCAGCGCATCGCCGCGCTCGAGGGCGGGGTGGCCGCACTGTTCCTGGCCTCCGGCCAAGCGGCGTCGACGTTCGCGCTGCTGAACCTGGCCGGCGCCGGTGACCACATCGTCTCCAGTCCGCGGCTCTACGGCGGCACCTACAACCTGTTCCACTATTCGCTGGCCAAGATCGGCGTCGAGGTCACCTTCATCGACGATCCCGACAACCTGGAGTCCTGGCGCTCGGCGATCCGGCCCAACACCAAGGCGTTCTTCGCCGAGACGATCTCCAATCCGCAGATCGACGTGCTGGATACCCCGGGCGTGGCCGCTATTGCCCATCAGAACGGGCTGCCGCTGATCGTCGACAACACCGTCGCCACCCCCTACCTGATCCAGCCGATCGCCCAGGGCGCTGACATTGTGGTCCATTCGGCCACCAAATACCTGGGTGGCCATGGCGCCGCGATCGCCGGTGTCATCGTCGACGGTGGCACGTTCGACTGGACGGGCGGCCGTTTTCCCGACTTCACCACGCCCGACCCCAGTTACCACGGCGTGGTCTACGCGGAATTGGGGCCGCCCGCGTTCGCGCTCAAAGCTCGGGTGCAACTGCTGCGCGACTATGGTTCTGCGGCCTCGCCGTTCAACGCGTTCTTGGTCGCGCAGGGGCTGGAAACCTTGAGTCTGCGCATGGAGCGTCACGTCGGCAACGCCAAGCGGGTCGCCGAGTTTTTGGCCGATCATGACGACGTGGTGTCGGTCAACTACGCCGGGCTGCCGAGCTCGCCGTGGTACGAGCTGGGAAAGAAGCTGGCGCCCAGAGGAACCGGCGCAGTGCTGGCCTTCGAGTTGGCCGGCGGCGTGGAGGCCGGGAAGGCGTTTGTCAATGCGCTGCAACTGCACAGCCACGTCGCCAACATCGGGGATGTGCGGTCGCTGGTGATCCATCCGGCATCGACGACCCACTCCCAACTCAGTCCTGAGGAGCAGCTGTCAAGCGGCGTCAGCCCGGGGCTGGTGCGGTTGGCCGTCGGCATCGAGGGTATCGATGACATCCTGGCCGACTTGCAACTCGGCTTTGCTGCGGCTCGCAAATTCGGTGCCGCCACCGCGGGCGACCCGCACGCCGTGGCGGCATTCTGAGGAGGCTTGGGTGACAATCTTCGACGTGCCAACTCAAGCGCTTCCCGCCGAAGGGGAGCTCGGCGTCGTTGACGTCGGTTCGCTGACGCTGGAAAGCGGCGTGGTGCTCGACGACGTCCAGATCGCCGTACAGCGGTGGGGAGAGTTGTCGCCGTCACGCGACAACGTCGTCGTGGTGTTGCACGCGCTCACCGGCGATTCGCACATCACCGGCCCCGCCGGGCCCGGGCAGCCTACGCCGGGCTGGTGGGACGGCATCGCCGGGCCGGGTGCGCCGATCGACACCAACCGTTGGTGCGCACTGTCCACCAACGTGCTGGGCGGCTGCCGCGGCTCAACCGGGCCCAGCTCACTGGCTCCCGACGGAAAACCCTGGGGCTCACGGTTTCCGCTTGTCACGATTCGCGATCAGGTGGAGGCAGACATCGCGGCGTTGGCCGCACTGGGCATCACCAAAGTTGCCGCCGTCGTCGGCGGATCGATGGGCGGCGCACGGGCGCTGGAATGGATTATCGGCCACCCCGACGAGGTTGCGTCCGCGTTGCTATTGGCGGTGGGTGCGCGTAGCACTGCCGACGAGATCGGCACCCAGGTCAGCCAGCTCAGAGCGATCGAGGCCGACCCGAACTGGCAGGGCGGTGACTACCACGGCACCGGCCGCACACCCGACGTCGGACTGGCGATCGCCCGTCAATTCGCGCACCTGGCTTTCCGGGGCGAGCTCGAGTTGGACACCCGCTTCGCCAATGATCCTCAGAGCGGCGAAGATCCGGCGACGGGCGGTCGTTACTCCGTGCAAGGTTATCTGGAGTATCAGAGCAGCAAGTTGGTCGCCCGGTTCGATGCCGGAAGCTATGTGGCCTTGACCCACGCGATGATTGGACACGACGTCGGTCGCGACCGCGGCGGGGTCGCCGAGGCACTGCGCGGCTGTCCGGTGCCGGTGGTGATCGGGGGCATTACTTCCGACCGGCTCTTTCCGCTGCGGCTGCAGGAGGAACTGGCTGACCTGATGCCGGGATGCACCGAGCTACAGATCATCGACTCGATCTACGGACACGACGGCTTCTTGGTGGAATCCGAAGCCGTCGGCGAATTGGTGCGACGGACGCTGGATATAGCCGCCCGCGAAGGTGTGCGCCGGCGGTGACCCGCTCCCGGCAAGCCCGCTCGCTGTCGTTCGGCGCCGAAGCGGCCGCCTACGAGCGGGGCCGTCCGTCCTACCCGCCGGAGGCCATCGACTGGCTGCTGCCGGCTGAGGCCCGCGATGTGCTCGACCTTGGCGCGGGGACCGGCAAGCTGACCACTCGGCTGGTTGAACGCGGCCTGGCCGTGGTGGCGGTGGATCCGATCGCTGAGATGTTGGAGGTGCTGCGCAGCTCGTTGCCGGACACCCCGGCATTACTGGGTACCGCCGAAGAGATTCCGCTGGCGGACAACAGTGTTGACGCGGTGCTGGTCGCCCAGGCGTGGCATTGGTTCGACCCGGCACGCGCAATTCCGGAAGTGGCCCGGGTGCTGCGGCCCGGCGGCCGGCTGGCCCTGGTGTGGAACACTCGCGACGAGCGGCTCGGCTGGGTGCGCGAGCTGGGTCGCATCATCGGGCGCGACGGTGACCCGGTCCGTGACAAAGTGACGCTGCCCGGGCCCTTCACGGACTTGCAGCGCCATCAGGTCGAGTGGACGAGTTACTTGACGCCGCAAGCTCTTATCGACCTGGTGGCGTCTCGCAGCTACTGCATCACCTCGCCGACCGAAGTGCGTAGCAAGACGCTCGATGAGGTACGCGAATTGCTGGCCACTCATCCCGCGCTGGCGAGCGCAGGGGGCCTGGCGCTGCCGTACGTGACGGTCTGCGTACGCGCCACGCTGTCCTGAACCTGGCCGAGTGGCCAGTTATTACACCGATTTTCGCGATCTGCGTGCATTAGGTGGCCACTCGGCGCCTAGAAGTTCAACCCGGAGAACATGATCCGTCGGGGGTCGTATTTCTGCCGTACGGCGCTCAGCTGGGACTGGTTCGGGCCGAAATAGCGCGACGGCGGCTGGTTCACTTCGATGTAGTTCACGTAGCCGCCGACCGAATACGGTTGCACCGCTTGATGTGCCGTGCCCAGCCACCTGGTCGCCGCTGCTGGGTCACCGGTTTCGACGTACCACTGCACCAGCGCGGACTGCCGACGCCACGGAAAAGCGGTGGCTCCCGGTGCCACACTGGCGAGTGCACCGTCGAGCGCGTGCATGATCGCCAACATGCGGCCGGCGCCGCGCGGAAAGGCGTCGACCGCCGCGGCGATCCCCTGAGCGGCCCCCGCGTTGATGGTGGGAAAGACGTCGGATCCGCCGACATAGCCGAGCGGCGACGGGTTGAGGTTCCCGACGGCCAGATAGCGCACCAGGTCCAGATAGTTGAACGTGTGGTGCTCGGTACCGGTCGGTTGCACTCCGACAGCTGACGTGATCGCGGCGGCCACACTGCTGCCCGACCCGGCCGGGCAGGTCGCCAGGATGCGGCAGTGCGTACCCATCGCGTCGGTGGTGCTGTCGGCCAGTGCCCAGCTGCTGCGATCGGCCGTACTCAGCCATTTCTGCCAACCGAGCAGAACCTGCGCGAAGGCTTGCGGCGGAAAATTGAGGTTCACGGCGTCGACGTCGCCGGTGGGGAACGTGGCGAAGGTCAGCGAAGTTGTCACCCCGAAGTTGCCGCCACCGCCGCCGCGCAACGCCCAGAACAGATCGGGGTGATTGGCCGCAGACGCGGTGACCGCCTCCCCGCTGGGCAGCACCACCGACGCCGACGTCAACGCGTCACACATCAGTCCCGCGTGGCGGGATTGAGCCCCCAGCCCGCCGCCCAGGGCATGCCCGGCGGTGCCGACCGACGGGCAGGTACCCGTCGCGATCCCCCGACCGGCTGCGGCCAGCGCCTCATGCAGCGCGTACAGGCTGGTCGCCGGCGTGACGGTGACCTGGCCGGTGGCGGCGTCGTAATTGATTCCGCCCGACAGCTGACGCAGGTCGAGCACCATGGTGCCGTTAGCCGTGGAGGCGCCGACATAGGAGTGCCCGCCACTGCGCGGAGCGACCTTGAGGTTATGGGCGGTGGCGAACGCCATCGCCTTCTGCACATCGGCCGCCGACGTCGGGGCGACGATAGCCGCTGGCGTCGAGCCGTTGTAGTTGGTGTTGAAAACTTGTTTGGCCGTTGCGAATTGGCCTCCGTCGCCGGGTGTGAGCACATGCCCGCCGAGGGCGCTGGCAAGGCCCTCCCAGCCGGAAGCGGCCGGCTCTGCACCGGCCCGGACCGAGCCGACTCGACCCGATCCGAAAACTGCGCCGGCGGCCACCGCTCCGACCGCACCCCGCAGAAACGTCTGCCGCGAGATCTCACGCGGCACGGCACGGCCTCCGAGGTGTCATCTCCGAATTGTCGGCGACGAAACGGCGATATCCGTCGACCCGGGCGACGTGTCGGACTAACTAGCCAAATTGGCTATAATGGCTGTATTGGCCAGACTCGGGCCTACGAACGAAAGGGAGGCGCCATGACCACCCTGACCTTCCGCAATCGTGACGGCAAACTGGTCGACCTGCCGACCGTCGCGGCCACCCGCTTCAAGAATCAGTTCGGAGCAGTCTTCGAGGAAGCCGCGCTCTCCGGCGCTGTCGCGATCACCAAGCACAACACGCCCAAGGCGGTGCTGTTGTCGGTGGCCGAATTCGAAGCGTTGACCCGCTCGCGCGAGCCCGCCCTCGATGAGCTGAGCGACCGTTTCGACGACCTGCTCGACCGTATGCAGCGGCCGCAGAGCAAGGCCGCGATCGCGGCCGCATTCGACGCCACGCCCGCGCAGCTGGGCCGCGCCGCGGTGCAGGCCGCCCGCGAAAAGCCGCACCGATAACCACCGGTGGCCAGCAACGACGGTGCGCCGCCGGCCCGGTTGTACGTGCTCGCCGGTGTCAACGGCGCCGGTAAGAGCAGCATCGGCGGTGCCGCAATACGCGCCGCCGGGGCGGACTACTTCAATCCCGACGAGGCGGCGCGCGCGGTGCGGGCGGCGAATCCGAGCCTGGACCAGGCCAGCGCCAACTCGCTTGCGTGGCAGCAGGGAAAACGCCTGCTGGAGAGGGCGATTCGCGAACACCTCGATTTCGCGATCGAGACCACACTGGGCGGCAGCACGATGGCCCGGCTGATCGCCGACGCCGCGTCGCAGGGGATCGAGGTGCGTGTCTTCTACGTCGGGCTGGCCAGCGCCGACGCGCACATCGAGCGGGTCCGGCAGCGAGTTCGTGGCGGTGGCCACGATATTCCCGACGCGGACATCCGGCGCCGCTACCGGCACAGCCGACTCAACCTGGTGCGTCTGCTGCCCACGCTCACCGAGCTGCGCGTCTACGACAACGCGACCCAAGCCGACCCGGCCGCCGGGCAGGCACCGCAGCCGCGGCTTGTGCTGCATGTGAAGCAGGGACGTATCGTCGGTCCCGACGACCTGTCGTCGACGCCCGACTGGGCGAAGCCGATCGTCGCGGCCGCGCTCGAACTCGAGCGCTTAACAGACGCATAGTGTTCAAACCTTGACCTCATCGCGTCGTGAATGTGACTGTCGTAGCCCACTGTTCCTGGGAGTGACTTGAGTGAGGAGCGGAACATGCCGGCATTGACCAGCTGTCGCAACAGAATTGCGCTAACGATATCCACCGGGCTGCTTGCCGCTGCGGCGTTGGCGGCGCCGGCACAGGCCGACTCGATCGATGACAGCTTCCTTTCCGCGCTCAACGGCGCCGGCGTCAATTACGGGGATCCCGGCAGCACAGCTGAGCTCGGTCAGTCCATCTGCCCCATGCTGGCTCAGCCGGGCGGGACGTTCGCCTCCGCGGCTTCGAACGTGGTGGGCAACAACGGCATGACGCCCGGCATGGCGCAGTTGTTCACCAGCATCGCGATATCGATGTACTGCCCGTCGATGATGGCGTCGCTGGCTGACGGCAACATGCCGAACCTGCCGCAGCTGCCGGGTATGCCGGGGTTGCCGGGGATCTAACCCGTCCCCAGCGGGTCGATCGTCGACGCGATGTAGACCATCGCGGTCGCTACCACCGCCGTGGTGGCAAAGTCAGTTCCCTTGCTGCGCACCACTAAAAGCCCGGCGCGGTCCTCGGACAGCACTAGTCGCAGCACCGCCGCCGCTCCCACACCGATCCCGATCAGCAGTGCGCCGCGACGCCAGAAGTTGGCGGCGGCCAGCGCGAAGGCGACGACGAAGATCAGCACGACCAGCACGATCGGCCACTGGGCGGCGAAGATCATGCGGGTCCGGTCGGACACGCTCACGGCGCGGCCTCAGCCAGTTCGACGACGTTGGTCAGGAGGAAAGCCCTGGTCAGCGGGCCGACACCGCCGGGATTTGGCGACACGTGACCGGCGACCTCCCACACCTCCGGTGCCACGTCGCCGACCAGCCCGTCGTCGGTGCGACTGACCCCGACGTCGATGACGGCAGCGCCCGGTCGCACCATGTCGGCGGTCAGCAGATGCGGCACGCCGACGCCGGCCACGATGATGTCGGCCTGTCGGGTCAGCCCGGCGAGGTCACGAGTTGCGGTGTGGCACAACGTCACCGTGGCGTTTTCCGAGCGGCGGGTCAGCAGCAGCCCTAATGGCCGGCCGACGGTCACGCCGCGACCGATGACGACCACGTGCGCGCCGGCGATCGGCACGTCGTAGCGCCGGAGCAGATGCACGATGCCGCGTGGCGTACATGGCAGCGGCCCTGGCGTGTTGAGCACGAGCCGGCCCAGGTTGGTGGGGTGCAGCCCGTCGGCGTCCTTATCGGGGTCGACACGCTCCAATGCGGCGTTCTCGTCCAGGTGCTTGGGCAGCGGCAGCTGCACGATGTAGCCGGTGCATTCGGGGTTGGCGTTGAGTTCGTCAATCGTCTCGTCGAGTTTGGCCTGGCTGACATCGGCGGGCAGGTCACGGCGGATCGAGGTGATACCGACCTTGGCACAGTCGGCGTGCTTGCCCCGCACATAGGCCTGCGAGCCGGGATCGTCGCCGACCAGGATGGTGCCCAAGCCGGGGGTGCGTCCCGCGGCCGTCAGTGCGGCCACCCGCTGCTTGAGGTCGACGAAGATTTCGTCGCGTGTTGCTTTGCCGTCCAGTGTGTTCGCAGCCACGCCTGACAGTGTTTCATGCGGTGCCCGTTAAGCTGCCGGTATGCCCGCCCCCGACGCGTTCGCCCCCGCCAGACTCGGTCCGCTGACCCTGCGTAACCGCGTCATCAAAGCGGCGACGTTCGAGGCCCGCACACCCGACGCGCTGGTGACCGACGATCTGATCGAATACCACCGGCTGCCGGCGGCCGGCGGGGTCGGCATGACGACGGTGGCCTACTGCGCGGTCTCCCCCGGTGGTCGCACCGGTGGCAATCAGATCTGGATGCGTCCGGAAGCCGTCGCCGGGTTGCGCCGGCTCACCGAGACCGTGCACGCCGAGGGTGCCGCGGTGAGCGCGCAGATCGGGCACGCCGGCCCGGTGGCCGACGCCCGCTCCAACAAGGCCCGAGCGCTGGCGCCGGTGCGCTTCTTCAACCCGATCGGGATGCGCTTCGCCAAGAAGGCCACCCGCGACGACATCGACGGCGTCATTGCTGCGCACGCCAACGCTGCCCGGCTCGCCGTCGACGCCGGGTTCGACGCCGTCGAAATCCATTTGGGCCACAACTATTTGGCCAGTTCTTTTCTGAGCCCGCTGATCAACCGCCGCGCCGACGAGTTCGGCGGATCGCTGGAGAACCGGGCCAAGGTCGCACGCGGGTTGGTGTTGGCCGTTCGCCGCGCCGTCGATCAGCAGATCGCGGTGACCGCCAAACTCAACATGGCCGACGGTGTACGTGGCGGCATCTCGCTCGAAGAGGCGCTGACCACGGCCAAGTGGTTGCAGGACGACGGCGGGCTGGATGCGCTCGAGCTCACTGCCGGCAGCTCACTGGTCAACCCGATGTATCTATTCCGGGGCGATGCCCCGATCAAGGAATTCGCCGGCGCCTTCAAGCCGCCGCTGCGCTGGGGGATGCGGATGACCGGTCACAAGTTCCTCCGCCAATATCCCTATCGCGACGCATATCTGCTGCGGGACGCCCGGCTGTTTCGCGCCGAGCTGTCCATGCCGCTGATTTTGCTCGGCGGCATCACCAATCGGGAAACGATGGAGTTGGCGATGGCCGAAGGATTCGACTTCGTCGCGATGGCCCGCGCGCTGCTGGCCGAACCGGACTTGGTCAACCGGATCCGCGACGAGCACGCTGTGCATTCGGCCTGCACGCACTGCAATCAATGCATGCCGACGATCTACAGCCGCACCCGTTGCGTGGTGACCGGCGCGCCGGACCGATTGCCGGTCGGGTAGGGCCGCGGGACCACGTCTTGCACCGCCCGGCGCCACAACGCATACAGTCGGTTCGGTGAATCAACCGGCTACAGTTGTCTCGATGAATCAATCAGCACCGCCCGCGCTGACGGTTCGATACGACGGATCCGAACGTACCTTCGCGGCGGGCCATGACGTGGTCGTCGGTCGCGACCTTCGCGCCGACATGCGCATCACGCATCCGCTGATTTCGCGCGCGCATCTGTTGCTGCGGTTCGACCAGGGCCGCTGGCTGGCGATCGACAACGGTTCACTGAACGGAACATTCGTCAACGGACGCCGAGTCCCGGTGGTCGACATTCACGACGGCCAGACGGTCAATATCGGCAATCCGGACGGGCCGCGGCTGATCTTTGAAGTCGGACGACACGCCGGGATGGCCGGCCGGCCGCCACAGACCGCGTCGATGCGAGTCGTTCAGCCGCCGCCCCGGCCGTCCCAGCCGCAGCCGGCGCGAGGGGGCAGCGCCCCCCACCCTGCGCAGTCTCCCGGCATGCGGCCGCATCCGCCCGGCCCGCCTCACCCCGGTCCCCCGCCGCAGCCGATGTACCAGAACAGCGCCGGTCAGCGGGCGGGTTATCCGAGCGGGCCGCCGCCGCGGCAGCAGCCACCCCTGCCGCCACCACAACCACGCACCCAGATGGCGCCGGCCGCCAGCAAGCCTCCTGAGGTGGCGAACCTGGCGACCAAGATGTTCCAGGCTTTCCGGCCGGGAGCCGCGACGCCGGAGAAGCCGGCCGGTTCGGCCACCATCGGACGCGCCAACGACAACGACATCGTCATCCAGGACGTCCTGGCGTCGCGCCACCATGCGTTCTTGGTGCCGTCGCCGCTGGGCACCGAGATCCGCGACGCGCGCAGCATCAACGGCACGTTCGTCAACGGCGTGCGGGTGGGCTCGGCGGTGCTGAGTGAGGGCGATGTCGTCACGATCGGCAACATCGACCTGGTATTCACCGACGGCAACCTGGTCCGCCGCACCGAGGCCGCGACCCGCACCGGCGGCCTGGAAGTGAACGGGGTTCACTTCAAGATCGACGGCAAGGAACTGATCGACAACGTCTCGTTCACCGCTCGGCCCGGCACGCTGACCGCGATCATCGGTGGATCCGGCGCGGGCAAGACCACCCTGTCGCGGCTCGTTGCCGGATATACCAACCCCAGCCAGGGGACGATCACCTTCGAAGGACACGACATCCACCGCGAGTACGCGACGATGCGTAGCCGGATCGGGATGGTTCCGCAGGACGACGTCGTGCACCGCCAACTCACCGTCAACCAGGCACTGGGCTATGCCGCCGAGCTGCGACTCCCCCCGGACACCAGCAAAGAGGAGCGCGCCCAGGTCGTCGCCGGGGTGCTCGAGGAACTCGACCTGTCCAAGCACGGCGACACCCGGGTGGACAAGCTGTCCGGTGGCCAACGCAAACGCGCCTCGGTGGCGCTGGAACTGCTCACCCAGCCCTCACTGCTGATCCTCGACGAGCCGACCTCCGGGCTGGACCCGGCGCTGGACCGTCAGGTCATGCTCATGCTGCAGTCGCTGGCTGAGGCCGGCCGCACGGTGCTGGTGGTCACCCACTCGGTGTCCTACCTTGACGTCTGCGACCAGATCCTGCTGGTGGCGCCGGGCGGCAAGACGGCGTTCTGCGGCCCGCCCAGCCAAGTCGAGTCCGCGTTGGGAACCACGAACTGGGCCGACATCTTCGCCAAGGTGGGCGCCGACCCCGACGAAGCAAATCGGCGCTTCATCGAGAGGAAAGGTGACAAGCTGCCGTCCCAAGCGGGCGGGCGTCAGGAGGCGCCAGGCGACTTGGGCGAGCCGGTCCACACCGACCTGTGGCGGCAGCTGTCTACGATTGCCCGACGTCAGGTACGGCTCGTCATCTCCGACCGTGGCTACACGGTGTTCCTGGCGGTGTTGCCGTTCCTGATGGGAGCGCTGACGCTGACCGTGAAGGGGCACAAACCGGGACTCGGTGTTGCTGACCCGCAAGGCCAGGCGCCTACTCAGCCGCAGTACATTCTGGTGCTGCTCTGTATCGGGGCGGTATTCATGGGCACCGCGTTGACGATCCGCGACCTGATCGGCGAACGCCCGATCTTCCGCCGAGAACAGGCGGTCGGCCTGTCCACCACGGCCTACCTGCTGGCGAAGGTCGTCGTTTTCTCCGTTTTCGCGACCCTCCAGGCGGGGATCGCGGTGACCATCGTCCGGCTCGGCAAGGGCGCGCCCACCGCGGACCCGCCGTTCTTCGGCAGCTCCACGTTGTCGCTGTTCTTCACAGTTGCCGCCACTTGTGTCGCCTCGGCGATGCTCGGCCTGCTGCTGTCGGCGGTTGCGCAATCGAACGAGCAGATCATGCCGCTGCTGGTGGTGTCGATCATGTCCCAACTGGTGCTCTGCGGCGGGATGGGGATCCCGGTGACCGGCCGGCTCGGTCTGAACCAGCTGTCCTTTGTGACGCCGGCCCGCTGGGGATTCGCTGCCGGGGCGTCGTCGGTCGACTTTCCGCACCTGGTGAAAGTCCCGCAAATTCCCACCGAAGACCGGTGGTGGCAGCACTCGAAGCACATCTTCGTGATCGACATGTTCATGCTGGCCGCCCTGTCGGTCGCCTACGGCGCCTTCATCAGGTGGCACATCCGGCTCAAACGCTGAGGGTCACCGATCTCAGCTGCCGGTCGGCGACAGGCTCGCCAAGGCATATTCGCTGATCGCGATCAGCGCATCGGTGGCTGACCTGCGATCACGGGCATCGATGCTGATGATCGGAATGTGCGGGGCCAGGGCCAGTGCTTTGCGCACTTCGGCGACCGGATACCTTGGCGCACCGTCGAATTCGTTGACCGCAATGAGGAACGGCAGATTGCGGTGTTCGAAGAAGTCGACGGCAGCGAAACTGTCCTGCAGGCGACGGCAGTCGACCAAAACGATCGCTCCGATGGCACCGCGCACCAGGTCGTCCCACATGAACCAGAACCGGCGCTGGCCGGGTGTGCCGAACAGGTAGAGCACCAGATCCTCGTCCAGGGTGATCCGGCCGAAGTCCATGGCCACCGTGGTGGTCCGCTTGTCGGGGGTGGCCTCCAGCATGTCAACGCCGGCGGACGCGTCGGTGACCATCGCCTCGGTGCGCAGCGGCATGATCTCCGACACCGCACCGACGAACGTCGTCTTGCCGGCACCGAACCCGCCCGCCACAACGATCTTCGTCGAGACGGTTTCCCGTCGCGGGTCCCGCCGCTCAGAGTGCTCGGAGGCCACGCAGCGTCCTTCCTATGAGTTCGCGGCGTTCATCGCGGGTCGAACGCTCGGTCAAGGTCGGGCTCACTCGAAGGTAGCCCGCGGTCACCAGGTCCCCGACCAGGACGCGCGCGACGCCCAGCGGCAAATTCAGCCGAGCCGAGATTTCGGCAACCGAGGGGCTTTTGGTGCACAGTTGGACGATTCTTCCTCTCATGTCGTCAGTCGGCCATCTGTGGAAGAGCGCCGACTCCAACGTCTGCACCGGCGCTTCCAGCGGAAGGTCGACGGTGGTATCGGTCCGTCCGGCCGTCAACGTGTAAGGGCGGACCAGGCTCGCCTCAGGTCGCGGTGGCGGCGGCTCGCGTCTGTCCATTGCGGCTCACGAGTGCTGGATGGACTGGGCGCGTCTCGACGACTGGACGACGCCGCCCACCCGCTCCACGAGCACGGCCATCTCGTATCCGATCTGGCCGATGTCACACGACGTCGACGCCAGGGTGGCCAGATGCGAACCGTCACCGACTCGCATCAGCAACAGGTAGCCGTTCTGCATCTCCACCACCGACTGCAGCACCGCACCGCCGTCGAACAGCTGCGCGGCCCCGGTAGCCAGGCTGGCCAGCCCCGACGACACCGCGGCCAGCTGATCCGCCCGATCGGTCGGCAGATGCTCACTGGCAGCCATCAGCAGTCCGTCGATGGATACCAGAATCGCATGCGACACCCCGGGCACCTCGCGGGCGAAGTTCGACACCAGCCAATCCAGCGAGTTGCCGTACGCCTGGTTGGTCATTCGTGATCAGGTCCTTGAGGTGTTTCGCGGGCGTGCGACCGTCCGGCGCGCACGCCACCGAAGTGGCTGCTGATGGAAGAGCGGATCGCTTCGGGGTTTCGCGCCGGAGCTTGATGCCGGCCGGAACCAAATCCGCCGTTCAATGCTACCGCGTCGTCTTCGTCGGCCCGATGCTGCGCGACGCCGTTGACCCGGTCCTCGCGGTCGGGGGGCGCCTCGGCGGCCGCGCCGGGCACCAAGCGCGCGCCGGGTTCACGCACCGGCAGGCCCTGCTCGGTGTGGTCCTGGACGGGCACGTTCTCGGCCTCGGCGGCCACCGACCAGCCGCGGTCCCACACCGACTTCCAATCCAGGTCGGCGCTGCGCGCCAACTCGTGCGGATCGACCAGCCACTCGGAGAGCATCCGCTGGTAGATCAGATCCTCGGGCGCCTCGGCCGCCCGGTTGGCGTGGCTCGGCGGCGCCGCGACATCCGAGGGCCAGTCGTCATACGACTCCGGCACGTCGGGCTCCGGCCTGGCCCGTGCTCGCGAGGAGAAGAACGAGGAGGTATTCGAAAACGGTTGCGGTGCAGGGGGTTCAACGGGCGGGCCGGGCGGCGCCCCGGTGATGCCGCTGGACCCGGGGGTGCGCCGCGGCAGCAGGCTGAACGGCGAGTCAGGCGAATGCGATCCGTTGCGCTCCGCCAGTTCAGTCTCAGCGGCGAACTCGGCGGACTCGGCGTAGTCCGCCGCCGAGACGGCGTCGTCGACTGCGCGCGTCGGCGTCACGGCCGGCGTGCCGTTCTGCTCGGCGCCGGCCAGCACCGATACCGGCAGATACAGCTCGGCGGTGGTGCCCGAACGGCGGTCGTCGCGCGAAGGACCGCGCAGCCGCACTCGGATGCCGTGCCGGCCGGCCAGCCGGCCCACGACGAACAGACCCATGTGGCGGGCATTGTCGGGGGTGACCTCACCACCGGCGCGCAGCCGCATGTTGGCGATGCGCCGGTCGGCATCGGTCATGCCCAGACCGGCGTCGACGACCTCGAGGTGGACTCCGCCGTCGTCGCGCCGCGCGGCCGCAACCCGGACCGGTGCGGTCGGCGGTGAGTAGCGCAGCGCGTTGTCGATCAACTCGGCGAGCAGATGGATGACGTCGCCGGCGGCGGCGCCCGCGATGGCGCAATCGGGCACCGCCGGGGTCTCCACCCGGCGATAGTCCTCGACCTCGGAGGTGGCCGCGTTGATCACCGCCGCCAGCGGCACCGATTCGCGCTGGTCTCCCCGCGAACCTTGCGCACCGGCCAGCACCAGCAGATTGGCGCCGTTGCGGCGCATCCGGGCGGCAAGGTGGTCCAGGCGGAACAGACTCTCGAGGCGATCGGGATTCTCCTCGTTGCGCTCCAGCCGGTCGATCAGTGAGAGCTGCTGGTCGACCAGGGACCGGTTGCGCCGGGACATGGTCTCGAACATGTCGTTGACCAGCAGCCGTAACCGCGCCTCGTCACCGGCCAGCAGCAACGCCTGGGTATGCAGTTCGTCGACGGCGTGGGCGACCTGCCCGATCTCCTCGGTGGTGTAGACCGGCAGCGGCTCGGGGGCGCGCTCGTCGCCGGACCGTACCCGGGCGATCTCACGCTCGAGGTCCTCGTGGGCGACCTTCAGCGCGCCGTCGCGCAATACCCGCAGCGGCTGGATCAGCGAGCGCGCCACCAGCAACACGATCACCAATGCGGCCACGATGGCGGCCAGCACCAGCACGGTGTCCCGGATCGCGGCGTCGCGGCGATCGTTGGCCCGATCCTCCACCGACTTCGTCACCGCGGCAGTGGTGTCCCTGATCAGCTCCGCCGCAACCGAGTCGGTGGTCTGGATCGAGCGCAGCAGCGCCGGGTTGTCGACCAGCACGCTGGACGGGTCGGACATGATCGCCATCCGGGTCACCATCTGCTGTTGCAGCTTCTTGGCGTCCGGTGATCCGACGCCGAGCACCTCGGCCATCCCGAACAGCGTCGACGGCTCGGTGCCGGCCAACGTGATCATCGAGGTGCGCAACTCCGGCTCGGGCAGATCCCCGCCGCGGGTGACCAGCAGTTGCTGCATCATCATCTGGCCGCGGGCCCCGATCGCGCGGCTCAGGCCTTGCGCCGCGGCCCGGATCTTCTCGTTGTCGACCCGTACCGACCCGTCGACGGCGTTCTCGGCGGTCAGCAGGATCGGCGCGTACGTGGTGACCCGCTCCCGCAAACCGATGCTGTTCGACGCCACCCGGTCCAGTAAGGCCTGGCCGCCGTTCAGCATGGTGTTGACACCGGCCCGGACGTCGGGGACGGCGTCGGTGTCGTCCAGCCGCGCCTGCAGTTCGTGTTTGCGCGCCTCGTAGTTCTTCTTGGCGCCCTCGACGTCGCCCCCGTTGGACGTCGCCAGCAACGCCACGTCGAGTGCCGACATGTATTTGGTGATGGCCGGAACGACTTCGGCGCGGTCGGCGGCGCGGCGCAGATCGTTGGCATCGCTCACGGCACCGGCGATCCGCAATCCACCGAACACCATCGCCAGCGCCAACGGCACCACGACGATTGCGACGACTTTCCAGCGGACCGGCCAATTGCGCAGCGACCATGTCGGCGGTCGTTGCGACGCTGCGAGTTCCGTGCCGGGGGTCTCTGGATCAGCCGGCTCGACCACTTCGGCCGGACGGGCGAACATGGGGCCCGAACCACGGCTGTGTGTTCGCGCGTCGTTCATAGGACTTCCTGCTCAATTGCACCCGCCCCAGGCAGACGGGCGAGCGATATATACGCCTGGCAATCCGACGAGTATGACAGCCTGCGGCCACGGTGACCATAATTCTTACTGAACAGACAGAGTTCGCCGCCGCGCCTCAGACTGCCGAAACGATAGCTGAGCAAACCGGAAAGGCCTACGCCAGTCGAAGGATCGCGACCAGGAAATCGGAGTCATCGGTGAACGGTCGCAGATCCCAGGTGGACAGCAACAGATCCGGCGCGAACCCGGCATCTGCGACGTCATCGAGAAACTCCGCGAAGTCGTAGTCGCGGCCGGCGCCGAAGCCGATCACCGCTCGACCGTCGCCCGCCAAGTGGGCGCGCAGCCGGCCCAGCACCTGGACTCGGGTGCTTGGGGCAAGGAAGGTCATGACATTGCCCGCCGACACGATGAGGTCGAACGGTTCGGTGATGCCGCGCGCGGGCAAGTCCAGCTCGGCGAGGTCATCGACGAGCCAGCGCAATCCGGGATGGTCCTGCTCGGCTGCCTCGATGAGCGTCGGGTCGACGTCGACGCCGACCACGTGGTGACCGGCCGCGGCCAGATACCCGCCCAGCCGGCCGGGACCGCAGCCGGCATCGAGGATGCGGGCGCCGCGGGGCGCCATCGCGTCCACCAAGCGAGCCTCGCCGGCCAGATCCTCACCGGCGCGCGCCATGGCCCGGAAACGCTCGATGTACCAGTGCGAATGGCCAGGATCGGCCGCGACCTTCTGCATCCAGATGCTCTGCTCGACCATACGAGCAATTATCCCCAGAGCAGGACGGGCGTCCGTAGCCGGCAAGCATCCACCGACAGGGAGGATGGCGTGTTGTGTTCAAGATGCTGTTCTACTCGCCCCGGATTGCGCCCAATACCGGGAACGCGATCCGCACTGCGGCCGCCACTGGCTGTGAGCTGCATTTGGTCGAGCCGTTGGGTTTCGACCTGTCTGAACCCAAGCTGCGCCGGGCCGGGCTGGACTACCACGACCTGGCGTCAGTCACCGTGCACCCGTCGCTTGATGCGGCCTGGCAGACGCTGTCGGCGGAGCGAGTCTTCGCGTTCACCGCGCATGCGAGCACGCTGTTCACCGAGGTCGGATATCAGCCCGGCGACGTGTTGATGTTCGGGCCGGAGCCCACCGGGCTGGACGCGGCCACCCTGGCCGACGCGCACATCACCGAAGCGGTCCGCATTCCGATGCTGACCGGGCGACGGTCGCTGAACCTGTCCAACGCTGCGGCAGTGGCGGTGTATGAGGCATGGCGTCAACAGGGATTCAGCGGGATTTGACCGCCGAGTGGCCACTTAATGCACGCGAATCGCCTGGAACCGTGACATAACTGGCCATTCGGCGAAGGGATTACCAGCTGTTCCAGTGGGTGACGGTCTCGGCGGGCAACCGCTTGGCGGGTTTGAAGTCGGTGCCCTTGGTGTAGGCGATCGGGAACAGCCCGCCCTGGCTGTATTTCTCGTAGGGGATGCCGAGCAGTTCGGCGGCCTGCTTCTCGCCGTCGCCGAGCAGGTGCAGCGTCGTCCACGCCGAGCCCAGGCCACGCGAGCGCAACGCGAGCATCAGGCTCCATACCGCGGGCAGCAGCGATCCCCAAAAGGACGCGCTCATCCCGGCCGGCGCCCCGTCCGGGCGGCCCTCCAGGCACGGGATCAGCATTACCGGCACCTCGTGGAAGTGCTCGTTGAGGTATTTGGCCGAGCTGTAGACATGCGGTCTGCGTTCGTCTCGGCTGTCGCCGTACTCCGGCTTCGGCTGGTCGAGGTACGGGGTGGCGTTGGCGCGATAGATATCGGCCAGAGCCTTCTTCTTGTCGGCGTCCTCAACGAACACCCACTGCCAGCCCTGCGCGTTGGAACCGGTGGGCGCCTGCAGCGCCAACTCGAGACATTCGTTGAGCACGTCGCGGGACACCGGCTTGTCGAGGTCGAGGCGTTTGCGCACCGAGCGAGTGGTGGTGAGGACTTCGTCGAACGACAGATTCAAGGTCATCTGCGCAGACTATCCCCCTGGCCCTTGCGCGAGCGTGCGCGTCCCCGGACGACACGCCGGGCTGAGGACCGGGGACGCGCACGCTCGCGCAGGATTTGACCGTTCGGCCGTCGCACTGGCGCAAGAGATTTCGAGCAGGCAATGGACAATCCGTAAACACCTACACCGATCAACTGACTGAAAACTGCGCCGCTACTGTCGGTGCTAGACAGGCGCTGAAGCGCCGAAAGTGAAAACGATCAGCGGCAGGTAGCGCATGGATGTCCCCGGATCGGTGTGGGGCCTAACGATTGTTGGCATTGTCGGGCTACTGGCCTTCGACTTCATCTTCCACGTCCGCAAGGCGCACGTCCCGACGCTGCGGGAGGCCGCACTCTGGTCGACCGTCTATGTCGGCACCGCAGTGCTGTTCGGCGTCGGCGTGTTTGTACTCGGCGGCTCTGAGGCTGGCTCAGAGTACTTCGCCGGCTATGTCACCGAGAAGGCGTTGTCGGTCGACAACCTGTTCGTTTTCCTGATTATCATGGCAAGCTTTCGGGTTCCCCGCGAGGATCAACAGAAGGCACTGCTGTTCGGGATCGTCTTGGCCCTGATCGCTCGCACCGG
The DNA here is from genome assembly GCF_059812285.1 of Mycobacterium sp. NGS62. Lineage (NCBI taxonomy): Bacteria > Bacillati > Actinomycetota > Actinomycetes > Mycobacteriales > Mycobacteriaceae > Mycobacterium > Mycobacterium sp. NGS62. The sequence continues at coordinate 28,494 of NZ_JCALCK010000005.1, forward strand.
CTTTATCTTTCTCGGCGCCGCGCTGATCAACAGCTTCGCCTGGGTCTTTTACTTTTTCGGATTGATTCTGTTGCTCACCGCGGGCAACATGCTCAAGCCGGCGGGCGGCGAGGATTCCCACAAAGCCGACAACTTCATCATCCGAATAGCGAAGCGCGTCATTCACACCACCGAGCACTATGACGGCGACAAGCTGTTCACGATGGTCGACGGCAAGCGGGCGATGACGCCGATGCTGTTGGTCATGGCCGCAATTGGCGGCACCGACATTCTTTTCGCACTCGACTCGATCCCGGCGATCTTCGGACTCACCCAAAACGTCTACATCGTCGTCACAGCGACGGTGTTCTCCCTGGTGGGTCTGCGGCAGCTCTACTTCCTCATCGACGGCTTGCTAGACCGACTCATCTACCTCTCCTACGGCTTGGCCGCAATCCTCGGGTTTATCGGCGTGAAGCTGATCCTGCATGCGTTGCACGAAAACAACGTCCCGCTGATCAATGAAGGCGAGCCGGTTGCCGTCGTCGAAATCAGCACAGGCCTGTCCCTGTTGGTGATCATCGGCGCGCTGATTGTCACCGTGGCCGCCTCATTGCTCAGCCGCAGAGGCAAGGCACAGACCGCGATCGCCAATGCCCGGCGCCACGCCATGGCCTACCTCGACTCGGAATACACCCACAACGCCGCCGAACGCGAACGCATCTTCGGGATGCTGCTCAGTGAGCGGGATCAGATCCTTGCCCTCGGCCCGAAGTACCGCCAGATGGTCCGCGACGAGCCGGCCCTGATGGAATTGCTCGACCGCGCCGCCGCCAAACATGACCAAGCCGTCGACCGCGGTCAGGCCCAGGACTTCACCCGCAAGGGGCTGACCTCCTGAACGCGAGGGCGTAGCGCCGGGTTTCGGTCTGGGCCGGGCCGGGCACCGCTCTCAGGTGTTCGACTCTCTGCTGAACGCGCTTGGCCACGCCTGGTGGGCGTATCCACTGATTCTGATTACGTGCACGCTGGACGCCATCATCCCCCTATTGCCAAGCGAGACGGCGTTGATCACGGGAGGAATCCTCGCAGCCCACGACGCAATGCTGCTCGGGTGGGTGATCGCCATGGCGGCTATCGGTGCGTTCCTCGGTGACAACCTCGCTTACTGGATCGGCCGCTCGGCCGAGGTCCGGGCCCGCCGCTGGATCACTCGCAGCGAAAAGGGCAAGCGCAGCATGGAATGGGCGCATCGAAACTTGGACCGGCATGGCGGACCGGTCGTGATCGTGGCACGGTTCCTCCCGGGCGGTCGCACGGCGACAACCATCGCCTGTGGGGTGCTGCACTTTCCCTATCGCCAGTTCCTGGCGTTCGACGTGGTCGGCGCCGTGCTGTGGGCGACGATCAACACGATGATCGGCCACCTGGGTGGCCGCGCGTTCGCCGACCACCCGATCGCCGCCTTCGCGCTGTCCATCGGCGTGGCGCTGGCCGTGGCAGGCGGCATCGAGCTGATCCGATGGGTCCTCAGGCGATGAACGGACATTGCGGCGCGAGCGTGCGTGTTCCCGTCCGACACGCCGGGCTGAGGACCGGGGACACGCACGCTCGCGCAGGAGTCGCGCCAAGCATCAGCGGAAGTCGCGGGACTTCGACCCCATTCTCAAGGTCAGCTTGGCCAACCGCTCGGCGACGACAGTGACTGCGCCGCTGGCGTTTTGGATCTGGCCGCGGACCAGCAGCGCCGACGCGGTCTGCGCCAGCTTGCGGTGTCGCGCCCACACGCCCGGCGTGCAGAGCACGTTGACCATCCCGGTCTCATCCTCGAGGTTGAGAAACGTCACCCCCTGGGCGGACCCCGGCCGTTGCCGATGAGTCACCGCGCCGGCGATCAACACCCGATCGCCGTCGGGCACCGACAACAATGTCTCGGCGGGCAATACCCCCATCGCATCCAGATCCGAGCGCAGGAACTGGGTCGGATAGCTGTCCGGGGAGATGCCGGTGGCCCACACGTCGGCGGCGGCCAGCTCCAGCTCGCTCATCCCCGGTAACGCCGGGATGTGCGACGACGAGCCCACTCCGGGTAGCCGGTCGGACCGTTGGGTGGCGGCCGCCCCCGCCGCCCACAGCGCCTCCCGCCGGGACATCGTGAAGCAACTCAGCGCTCCGGCAGTGGCCAGCGCTTCGGTCTGCGGCACGCCCAACTGCACCCGCATCGTCAAATCCAGCAGAGAAACGAACGGGCCGTTGGCTTTTCGCTCCTCCACCAGTTTCTCGGCCAGATCATCGCCGATATGACGCACACTGCCCAGCCCCAACCGCACCTGCATCCCGGCGTTCTCCAGGGTGGCGTACGCGAGGCTGGCGTTGACGTCGGTGCCGTGCACGATCACCCCGTGCCGGCGGGCGTCGGCCACCAGCGACTGCGGCGAGTAGAAGCCCATCGGCTGGGCACGCAGCAGCGCTGCACAAAACGCCGCCGGATGGTGCAGCTTGAACCACGACGAGTAGAACACCAGCGACGCGAAACTCAGCGCGTGGCTTTCCGGGAACCCGAAATTGGCGAACGCTTCCAGCTTTTCGTACACCCTCTCGATCACTTCGTCGGGAGCGCCGTGCAACTGGCGCATGCCGTCGTAGAACCGGCCACGCAGCCGTCGCATCCGCTCGGCTGAGCGCTTGGACCCCATGGCTCGCCGCAACTGGTCGGCCTCGGCCGCGGAAAACCCGGCGCAGTCGACCGCGAGCTGCATCAACTGCTCCTGAAACAACGGCACCCCAAGGGTTTTCCGCAGCGCGGATTCCATCGATGGGTGGTCGTAGACAGCTGGATCGACGCCATTGCGTCGCCGGATGTAAGGATGCACCGAGCCGCCCTGGATGGGGCCGGGACGGATCAGCGCGACCTCAACCACCAGGTCATAGAATTCGCGTGGCCGCAGCCTGGGCAGAGTGGCCATCTGTGCGCGCGACTCCACCTGAAACACCCCGACCGAATCGGCGCGGGCCAGCATCTCATAGACCGCCGGTTCGGAGAGGTCCAGCTTGGCCAGGTCTACCTCGATGCCCTTGTGCTCGGCCACCAAGTCGACGGCATAGTGCAGGGCCGAGAGCATGCCTAGCCCGAGCAGATCGAATTTGACCAAACCGATTGCTGCGCAGTCATCTTTGTCCCACTGCAGAACACTGCGGTTTTCCATCCGCGCCCATTCCACCGGGCACACGTCGGCGATCGGGCGGTCACAGATCACCATGCCGCCGGAGTGGATGCCCATATGCCGTGGCAAGTTCTGGATTTGCGTCGCCAGGTCGATCACCTGCTCGGGGATGCCCTCGACATCGGGACTGTTGGCCAGCCCGTTCCAGCTGCTGATCTGTTTACTCCACGCGTCCTGCTGCCCCTGCGAGAAACCCAGCGCACGGGCCATGTCCCGCACCGCAATCCGGCCGCGGTAGGTGATGACGTTGGCGACTTGGGCGGCATAGTCGCGGCCATATTTGTCATAGACGTACTGGATGACCTTTTCCCGCTGATCCGACTCGATGTCGATGTCGATGTCGGGCGGCCCGTCGCGAACCGGCGACAAGAAGCGTTCGAACAGCAGCTCGTTGGCCACCGGATCGACCGCGGTAACGCCGAGCGCATAACAGACCGCGGAGTTGGCTGCCGATCCCCTGCCCTGGCACAGGATGTTGTTCTCCCGGCAGAACCGGGTGATGTCATGAACCACCAGGAAATAGCCCGGAAACTTCAGCTGCTCAATGACGTTCAGTTCATGGTCGATCTGCGCGTAGGCCTTCGGCGCCTGCCCGGGCGGGCCGTAGCGGTTAGCCGCACCGGTCATCGTCAGCTCGCGCAACCAGCTGTCTTCGGTATGCCCGGCCGGCACGTCGAACGGCGGCAGCTGGGGGGCGATCAACGCCAGCCCGAAGGCGCACTGCTCGCCGAGCTCGGCCGCGGCGGTCACCGCCTCGGGACGCCAAGCAAACAGCCGCGCCATCTCCTCACCAGAGCGCAGGTGTGAGCCGCCCAGCGGGGCCAGCCAGCCGGCGGCCTCGTCCAGGGACTGGCGGGCCCGTATCGCGCCCATCGCCATTGCCAGCCGCCTTCGTGAGGGCGCAGCGAAGTGGGCGCCAGTGGTGACGACGACACCGAGTCCGAATCGGGTTGCCAGCTCGGCTAATTCGGCGTTGCGTTGGTCGTCGCATGGTTGGCCGTGATGGGTGAGTTCGACACTGACTCGCTCGGCGCCGAACCGGTCCACCAGATCGGCCAACGCCACCGCGGCCGCCGCCGGACCTCCGCTGCAAAGTGCTTGTCGGACATGGCCTTTGCGGCAGCCGGTCAGGATGTGCCAATGCCCGCCGGCCGCCTCGGTCAGCGCATCGAAATCAAAGCGCGGCTTGCCTTTTTCACCGCCGGCCAGATGCGCGGCGGCCAGCTGCCGGGACAGCCGTCGATAGCCTTCCGCACCGCGGGCCAACACCAGCAGGTGCGGCCCGGGCGGGTCCGACTCGTCGGTGCGGGCACCGGACGCCAAAGACAGTTCGGCGCCGAAGACGGTCGCCATGTCCAGTTCCGCGGCGGCTTCGGCGAAGCGCACCGCGCCGTACAGGCCGTTGTGATCAGTCAGCGCGACGGCGCGTAGATCCAGTCGGACGGCCTCCTCGACCAACTCCTCCGGCGTGCCGGCCCCGTCGAGGAAGCTGAACGCCGAATGCGCGTGCAACTCGGCATAGGCGACCGACGAACGAATTGCCCGGTTGCCCTCCGGCGGCTGATAACTTCCGCGCTTGCGTGATCGGGGACCCTCGTCGGGCGGCTCAGCCGCAAGTGGCTTGCGATCGCCGCGGGGCTTGCCGTCGAGCACCCGCTCCATCTCCGCCCAGGTCGGCGGACCATTGCCCCAGCCCACCCCGCCAGTATATCGAATGTATGTTCGATAGAGCTGGCTAGGTCCCGCGGACCACGATCACCGGCGTGCGTGCCGCCTGCACGACGGCCACGCTGACCGAACCCAACAACATCCCCGCGAAACCGCCCCGACCATGACTGCCGACAACGACCAGTTGGGCAGAGTGCGATTGCTCGATCAACTGATCGGCGGGCCGATCGCTCACCACAACGCGGCGCACCGTGACGTCGGGATAGCGCTCTTGCCAGCCCGCCAGCGCCTCGGCAAGTACCCGCTCGCCTTCTGCCTGCATGGTGGCGAGGTCGATACCGGCGAACTCGAAGACGTTGGCGTCGTGCCAGGCATACACAGCGACAAGTTCGACGCCCCGCAACGACGCCTCCTCGAAAGCCATCGCCGTCGCCGCCTCCGAGACCTGGGAACCGTCGACACCGACAACCACCGGCGCTCCGACAGGATGGGCCGATGGTTCTTCGTCGTGGATGACGGCCACCGGGCAGTGCGCATGCCGGACGAGGTTGGAACTGACCGAGCCCAGCAGGCTGCGCCGCAACCATCCGTGCCCGCGGCATCCCACCACGACCATCGCCGCTTCTTTCGTCAGATCCACCAGGGTGGGAACCGTCGAACCGACGATGGATTCCGTGTCGACGTGCGCCAGGCCGGCCTGCTCGGTGAGCGTCAACGCTTCGTGGAGATGGCGCTGCCCCTGCTCCTCTTGCCATTCCATGTAACCGGGCGGCATCGGGGTCTCGGGAAACGTCATCACCACGGGCGGCGCGAGCACATGGATCAATGTCAGCGGAACGCCACGCATGAGCGCATCGTGTGCCGCCCACTTCACCGCCACTTTCGACGACGGTGATCCATCCACACCGACCAGAATTCCGCTGTGCGATACCGGGGCCGACATGATGCTCCTCCTTACCTGCTACCACGCTAAATCGGCGGCGCACCTACTGTCATGGGTATGTCGGTCATCATCGACCCGCGCCGACACGACGCGGTGCTGTTCGACCTGCCGGCCGACCCCCCATTGATCGAGCGATTGCGCGACGCCGGTGTCTCCACCGCGACGGCCGACGCAGCTGACTTCGTCGCGGCGGCAAACCGGCTGTCGGCCCGGCCCGGCCGGTGTGCTGTCGTCACCGCAACACCGCAGGGGGCGGCGGCCGCGCGGGACGCTGGATTCGCATTGGTCATCGCTGTTGCGACGGGATCCGCCGAGGGACTGGACGACCGAGGCGCCGACGCGGTGGTCGCCGGCCTCGGTGAGGTCGCCGTGCGGACCGGCGATCGGCGGATGTCGGAGCTGGCCGACGGTCTGCAAGCCGCCGAAAAGCTGGCCACCCGGCGCCCGGCGGTGTTCTTCGACTTCGACGGCACACTGTCCGAGATCGTCGACGATCCCGACACCGCGCGGCTGGCCGACGGCGCTGCCGAGGCGTTGACGCTGTTGACCACGCGGTGCCCGGTCGCGGTGCTATCCGGCCGCGATCTGGCCGACGTGCGGCAGCGGATCGGGCTACCCGGCATCTGGTATGCGGGCAGCCATGGTTTCGAGCTGACCGGTGCCGACGGTGGACACCACCAAAATGAGGAGGCTGCCGCCAGCGTCCCGGTGCTCGAAAACGCGGCTGCCGAGTTGCGCGACCAGCTCGCTGCGGTCAACGGTGTTGTCGTGGAGCACAAGCGATTTGGCGTCGCCGTGCATTACCGGAATGCCGAACGTGATCGGGTTGGGGAAGTCTCGGCTGCAGTGCGTGCCGCGGGCCGGCGCAGTGAGCTGCGGGTGACCACCGGACGTGAGGTCATCGAGTTGCGGCCAAACGTCGACTGGGACAAGGGAAAGACGCTGCACTGGGTGCTCGACTACATCCAGGATGCCGACTCCGCCCGGCTGCTGCCGATCTATCTCGGTGACGACATCACCGACGAGGACGCCTTTGACGCGATCCGCGACGACGGCGCCGGAATCGTGGTGCGCCACAGCGACGACGGCGATCGCGCCACCGCCGCGCGGTACGCATTGGATAGTCCGGACCGCGTCGTTGAATTCATCCAACGGCTGGCACGCCAGATCGGCGGCGCCGCTTCTTAGCGGGTCGTGTCGCGCGGTTGGTCGATTTCCACCAGCCTGCGCGCGATCTCGACGACGCGGGTGTTGCTTTGTTGTGACAGTCTGACCAGCAACCGAAAAGCGCCGGCGGCGTCGAGGCCGTAGCGCTCCATCAGCATGCCCTTGGCCTGGCCGATGATGTCGCGGGTCTCCACCGCTTGGCGCAACTGCTCGTTTTCTGCCGCCAACGCGCGTAGCCGTTTCTGCTGACCCGGCAGCTCGGCCGCAAAAACCGCCAGCACGTGCAGCTGCTCGACCGGAGCTAACGTGTCATCGACTTCGAGCGCGTGTGCCATCGCCGACAGCGTGCTTTCTAGATCGGTCAGTTCTTCGACCTGATGCACGATGCCGACCAACTCGCCATGGTCGTACACCGGCGAATTGCACGGACCCCACACCTTCGGCAGGAATTGTCCCGGATGCGCCGGATCAGCGACGTCGTAGCGCTGAACCCACATATCGTGGTTACGGCCGGTGCGCAGCACGGTCTCCAGCGACACGCCCAAGTTGTGGGTGCCGCACGCCTCAGGGTCGTCGGGGTTGTCCGGGAACGCGTCGAACAACATCTCACCGATCAGCTCGCTGCGCTGACGCAGGGTCGCGCGCTCATACGCGCTGTTCACCCCCCGGATCCGCAGCGCCGGGTCCAGCAGCAGCAGTGGTGTTTCCGAGGATTCGGGGACGACACTGCGAGCAATCAGGTCGAACGACGACTGATTTGGCACTTCCTCGGGGTGCCCGCATTCACCGGCGTTCAACCGTTTGGGTGCGACGACGTCTGGTTGCTCAGCGCTCGGGCGCAACTGCAAAGATCAACTATGGCGATCTTCCGGCGACTGGGGCCTTTGGTGTGTGTCGTTGCCCTACTTTCGGCGGGGTGCACCTCGACCTATCAACGTCCGCCCTTGTTCTCGTCCGCCGACCCGGCCAAGGCTCAAGCGGTGATGAAGATCGTCGGCGACACGATGTCGCAGGCTCACCTCAAGGCGGCGATCGTCCGCGTCACCGTCGACGGCAAGGAAATCGTCACGCAGGCCGTCGGCGATTCGATGACCGGTGTGCCCGCCACTCCCAGCATGTTCTTTCGCAACGGCGCGGTGGCGATCTCCTATGTGGCGACGTTGCTACTCAAGCTCGTTGACGAGAAGAAGGTGGGGCTCGACGACAAGCTGTCGACGTGGCTTCCCGATGTTCCCAGCTCCGACCGGGTCACCCTGCGGCAGCTCGCCCAGATGACATCGGGCTATCCCGACTACGTGCTGGGCAACGCCGACTTCGATGCTGCCCAGGTCGCCGATCCGTTCCGGCAGTGGACACCGCAGGAGTTGCTCAACTACGCGGTGCACAAACCGCTGCTCTACGAGCCCGGCACCAACTGGAACTACGCCCACACCAACTACCTGCTACTCGGCCTGGCACTGGAGAAGGCCACCAGCGTGGCGATGCCGAAACTGTTGCAGGACAAGGTGCTCCAGCCGCTGGCGTTGTTCAACACCGCCAACTCGTTCACGCCACAAATCCCGGTGCCGACCCTGCATGCTTTCACCTCGGAACGCCGCGCAGCGCTCAAGATCCCGGCCGGCACGCCGTTTTATGAGGACTCGACTTTTTGGAACCCGTCCTGGACGATCACCCACGGTGCGATTCAGACCACCAACATCTACGACATGGAGGCCACCGCGGTCGGTATTGGCTCGGGCAAGCTGCTCTCGCCCGAGTCGTATCGGGCGATGGTGTCTACCGAGCTACGCGGCCACACCACCGCGTTGCCGGGCTGCGACACCTGTCGAACGCACAACGACGACTACACCTACGGGCTCGGGATCGTGATCGCCGGGAACTGGTTGCTGCAGAATCCGATGTTCGCCGGTGAGGCCGCCGTCGAGGCCTACCTCCCGTCCCAGAAGACGGCGATCGCGGTCGCGGTCACCTACCAACCCGAGGCATTCGACGCCCAGGGCAACTACCGCAACGAGGCCGAGACGCTGTTCCGCAAGATCGGCGCCGAACTCGCACCCAACGACGCGCCACCGCCGGGACGATAGCTCAGCTGTCCTTCTCTTTACCGTCGTCGTCTTCGTCGTCGTCGCGGTCTTCGCCGTCCTTGTCTTTGTCTTTCTCGCCGTCTTTGTCTTTGCCGCCATCCTTGGCCTGGGTTATCTCAAGGGTGGCCCAATGACTCGGGGAAATGAACACCGTCCACTTACCCGACTCCCGTCCCATTTTCAGGACGCCGTTTTCGACTTCCCATTTGGTGTCGTCGTCGTAGTCGGTCTCTTGCCCGTCGCTGTAGGTGAGTTTGAACGCCATAGTCGCAAAGTGCCACAAGAACGCCCCTGGTAAACCGAGTAAGGCAAATTACTCGGCCGCATATTCGACTGCGCCGTCCTCGAGCACCAAGCGCGCGTCGCCGCCGTCGGGCGCGGACGCCTCGGTACGGAACACCGCCCGGCCGGACTCAGTGCGCCAAATCGAGGTGGTCAGCGTTTCGCCGGGAAACACCGGCGAGGTGAAACGCGCGGCGATGCTGGTGATCTTGGTGGCATCCCCGCTGCCGAGCTCGGCGACGAGCGCGCGCCCGGCGAACCCGTAGGTGCACAACCCGTGCAGGATCGGCTTGGGAAAGCCCGCCAGGGTCTGGGCAAACCACGGATCGCTGTGCAGCGGGTTGCGGTCACCGGAAAGCCGATAGAGCAGGGCCTGGTCCTCGCGGGTGGCGTAGGTGATTTGGGAGTCGGGTTCGCGGTCCGGGATCTCCGGTGCAGCCGGCCGCTGACCGGGCTCTCCGCCGAATCCGCCGGCGCCGCGGATGACGGCCGTGGTCAGGGTTTCGGCGACGACCTCCTGCGTGGCCGGGTCGGTGCCGCGGGCGCGCAACATGACGATCGCGTTTTTGCCCTCGCCTTTGTCCTGGATGTCGGCCACCTCGGAGACCACGCTGAGGCGGCCGGCCGGCGGCAGCGGGGCGAACAACCGAATCTCCTGCGACCCGTGCAGCAGCCGGCTGAAGTCGAACTGGCCGACCTTGGCCGCGGCCGCGAACCCTATGCAGCAGATGACGGCATAGGTGGGCAATACCTGCTGGCTGATGTCGTGGCTGTTCTCAGTGGTGAACGACAGCTCGTCGGTCCCGGCGCCGACACCGAGCGCATACAGCATGGTGTCGCGGTCGGTCCACTCGAACAGCATCGGCTCCGTCGTCGCACCGACGGCCTTCGGGTCGATCGCCATGCGGGTCTCCTCTCGATCAGATTCACTCGGCAGCGTGTGCTGCCGCGACACTTCTTCGTCCCAACCCGGGCAAATGCTTCACACCGACGCCCTTGACAAGGCAGGCTATCGGCATGCTCAACCGCACCATTATCTGGAAGGCGGCGGCCGCGCTTGCCGCGGCCGTCATTGTCGGCGCCTGCTCGGGATCGCCGCACGTGCGCACCATCACGCTGACCTTCGTGCGGCATGCCGAGTCCGAGAGCAACGCCGCGGGCATGATCAACACCGAGGTGCCCGGTCCGGGCCTCACCGAGGAAGGTGAGGGGCAGGCCGAGCAGATCGCTCACCAGCTTGCCCGCAACGACTACGACGGCGTGTACGCCTCGACCATGGTCCGCACGCAGCAGACCGCCGCTCCGCTGGCCAAGGAACTCAACGAGCAGGTTCAGATCCTGCCCGGTCTGCGCGAAGTCGACGCCGGCTGGTATGACAACACGCGATCAGACCGGGCCAGCTTGACCTATCTGCTCGCGCCCGCGGATTGGCTGAACGGCGATCACCAGGACGCCATCCCCGGGTCCATCAGCGGAAGTAAGTTCAACGACCAATTCGGCGCCGCCGTCCAAAAGATTTACGACAGCGGCAACAGCAAACCGATCGCGTTTTCGCACAGCACCTCAATCATGTACTGGACATTGATGAACGTGAAGAACCCCAAGGACAGCCTGGCGAAAAGCCATCCGCTGCCCAACACTGGGCGCGTCGTCATCAAAGGCAGCCCTGCGATGGGGTGGACGCTGGTGGATTGGGACGGCATCCGCGACTTCAGCTACTAGGCCCGCGCAGTTGTTCTAGCGACGATCCCGTCACAGTGCGTTGACGCGCGCGATGTCAGCCGTCACGATGGCTTGCATGCGGTATGTCGTTACCGGCGGTACCGGGTTCATCGGGCGACGAGTGGTTTCCCGTCTACTGGCGACCCAGCCCGGCGCCGAGGTGGTGGTATTGGTCCGCCGGCCGACGCTGGGCCGGTTCGAACGGCTGGCCCGTGACTGGGGCGATCGGGTAAAACCGCTGGTCGGTGACCTGACGGCGGTCGATCTCGGGTTGACCGGCGAGGCCATCGCCGATCTGGGTGACATCGACCATGTGGTGCACTGTGCGGCGATTTATGACATCACCGCTTCGGATGCCGAGCAACGCGCCGCCAATGTGGACGGCACCCGCGCCGTGATCGAGCTGGCACGTCGGCTCGATGCGACGCTGCATCACGTGTCGTCGATCGCGGTGGCCGGCGACTTCCGCGGGGAGTACACCGAGGCCGATTTCGACGTCGGGCAGCAGCTGCCGACGCCCTACCACCAGACCAAGTTCGAAGCCGAGTCATTGGTGCGCTCGATGCCCGGGCTGCGCTACCGCATCTACCGGCCGGCGGTAGTAGTGGGTGATTCGCGCACCGGCGAGATGGACAAGGTCGACGGGCTGTATTACTTCTTTCCACTATTGACGAAGTTGGCTGTGCTTCCCCGCTTCACCCCGATCATGTTGCCCGACACCGGGCGCACCAACATCGTCCCGGTCGACTACGTCGTCAATGCGCTGGTGTCGCTGATGCACGCCGACGGCCGAGATGGACAGGCGTTCCACCTGACTGCGACGAAAACCATTGGCCTGCGCGGTATTTACCGCGGCATCGCCGCCGAAGCCGGTCTGCCGGCGCTGCGCGGCTCACTGCCCCGCTCGGTGGCCGCACCGGTGCTCAAGGTGCGGGGCCGGGCCAAGGTATGGCGCAATATGGCGGCCACCCAACTCGGTATTCCCGCCGAGGTTCTCGACGTCGTCGATTTGGCGCCCACTTTCACCTCCGACCAGACGCAGCAGGCGTTGCGCGGCACCGGGATCAGCGTGCCCGAGTTCGCCGACTATGCACCGGCGCTGTGGCGGTACTGGGCGCAGCATCTGGACCCCGACCGCGCCCGTCGCAACGACCCGGCCGGCCCGTTGGTCGGTCGGCACGTCATCATCACCGGTGCGTCCAGCGGCATCGGCCGCGCGGCGGCCATTGCGGTCGCCGAGCGGGGTGCGACGGTGTTCGCGCTGGCCCGCAACGGCGAGGCGCTCGACGACCTGGTCGCCGAAATCCGTGCGGCCGGTGGCCGGGCCTACGCGTTCACCTGTGACGTCACCGACTCGGCCTCGGTCGAGCACACCATCAAGGACATCCTGGGCCGGTTCGACCACGTCGACTACCTGGTCAACAACGCAGGCCGCTCGATTCGCCGCTCGGTCGTCAATTCCACTGAGCGACTGCACGATTACGAGCGGGTGATGGCGGTCAATTATTTCGGCGCGGTGCGAATGATGCTTGCGCTGCTACCGCACTGGCGTGAGCGACGGTTCGGTCACGTCGTCAACGTGTCCAGTGCCGGGGTGCAGGCCCGCAGCCCCAAGTACAGCTCGTATCTGCCCAGTAAGGCGGCGTTGGACGCGTTCGCCGAGGTGGTGTCGTCGGAGACGCTGTCGGATCACATCACCTTCACCAACATCCATATGCCGTTGGTGGCCACCCCGATGATTGCGCCGTCGCGGCGGCTCAACCCGATGCGCGCGATCAGCCCCGAGCACGCGGCGGCGATGGTGGTGCGCGGCCTGGTCGAGAAGCCGGCGCGGATCGACACCCCGTTGGGGACCCTCGCCGACGTCGGCAATTACTTCACCCCGAAGCTGTCGCGACGGATCCTGCATCAGATCTATCTCGGGTACCCCGACTCCGCGGCAGCGCTGGGAATCGAACCGGTTGAACCCGTTGCCGCCCAGCCGTCGTCGCGGCGTAAGCCGAAGCGCCCGGTTCGGTCGGTCACTCGGGTGCGGGTGCCCGGTCCGGTCAAACGCGCGGTGCGGTTGGTGCCCGGCGTGCACTGGTGATTCCGCGCGTTTAGCCGGCTCGGCTGGTAGGTATTCCGCCGACGTGAACGCCGACGCCCTCGCCGCGACGGGCGTGTGCCTGATGCCCCCCGTCGAGGTGGCGCGCAGTCTCGGCGTCGACGAGACCGTGTGGACCCGGTTCGCTGCGCACTGGGAGGAGCTGGCGCCGGATCCCTACGCAGCCGAGCTCGGTATTCAACGGCTGCGCCGCTACGGCCATTACACGTTTGCAGACGGCGTCGCTACGCCGATGCCCACCGGCGCGTTCGTACAACCGCAGGACTCCAACCCCCTTTACCTCGAGCGGGATCGCCACTTCGAGCCATTGACCGACACGTTCGCCGGCGATCCGCTGCTGCAACGGATCCTGACATTGTTGGATCAACTCGCCGGCGCCCTCGACGACGTAGCGGAGTGGACCGTCAAGGTGCATCCGTTTCGGGTGGTGGCGTCCGCGGACGGCGGGGGTCAACCCACCCCGGAGGGGTTGCACCGCGATGGCGTCACGCTGGTCACCTCGCTGCTGATCAATCGCAGCAATGCTGTCGGTGGCCAGAGCACCGTCTTCGATACGACCGGTCGGCCACTGCTGGCTGCCACCCTTGCCGAGCCCGGGACGCTGTTGCTGGGCGACGATCGCCGTACCGTGCATTGCGTCTCGCCGATCCGGCCAGTTGACGAGTCGGCGCCTGCAATGCGCGACGTTCTGGTAATCACGTTTGCGTGAACACATCACCGATTTTCGCCGACGTCGATACCGGTGTCGACGATGCGCTGGCGCTGGTGTATCTACTGGCCAGCCCGCAGGTCGAACTGGTCGGCATCGCCTCGACCGGGGGGAACGTTGGAGTGGACCAGGTTTGCATGAACAACCTGGGGTTGCTCGACCTGTGCCAGGCGGGCGAGATCCCGGTATCCAGGGGCGCCGCGCAGCCACTGAGCTGTCCGATGTGTCCTCCCGGAAAAGCCCATGGGCCCAACGGTTTAGGGTATGCCGAGCTGCCGCCGTCTGATCGCTCGCTCACCGACTACGACGCGGCGAGCGCGTGGGTCCGGGCTGCGCGCGCATATCCCGGAGAGTTGATCGGCGTGGCCACCGGGCCGCTGACCAACCTGGCGTTGGCGTTGCGCGCCGAGCCCACATTGCCCACCCTGCTGAATCGGCTGGTGATCATGGGCGGCGCCTACGACTACCGCGGCAACACCAATCCGGTGGCCGAATGGAACATCAGCGTGGACCCCGAGGCGGCGGCGGAAGTCTTCGGAAGCTGGGTTGGCGACGAATGTCTTCCGATTCTGTGCGGGCTGGACCTGACCCAGCACATCGCGATGACACCGGAGCACTTGTCGCGGTTGAGGACGACGACACCGAACCTGTTGATCCGGTTCATCGAAGACGCGATGCGGTTCTACTTCGAGGCCCACGACAACGCCGGCTACGGGTATCTGGCACACCTGCACGATCCGCTGGCCGCCGCGGTCGCGTTGGACCCGCAGTTGGTGGCGACCCGACCGGCGACGGTGGACGTCGAACTGGCGGGCAGCCTGACCCGCGGCATGACGGTGACCGACTGGTCGGGGCGCTGGGGTCGAGAACCCAACGCGCTCATCGGGGTTGACGTCGACCCGGTAGCGTTCTTCGACCGGTTCACCGAGCGGGTCGGGCCCTTCGCGCAGCGGCTGGGCTAACTTTGACGCCCGCGCCCCGGGTCACGCAACGGTGCTCAGTTGGCCAGTCGCACGGTGATGGTGACGCGCCCCTTCTGGTCACGCGTGGCGACCGCATGCCCGGCGCGTTCGCTGCCGTCGAGCCGCAACGTCAGTGGGCCTCCGTCGCCGAGAAAGTTGCGCCACCACGTCTTCGCCTCGGGCATGTTGACACCGATGATGACCTCGTCACCGCTGCGGCGGTATCCCACCGGGATACTGAACCTACGTCCGGACCGCCGTCCGGTATAGCTGAGCATGGCGATGTTGCGGTTCACCAGCCCGCCGAAGCGTGGCGAGTTGGCCACCGCGGCCACCGGCGCGTTGAAAAGCGGTGCCGCGCGCATCACGAGTCGGCCAAGTGTTTGCGGTCGCACGATTACGACCTCCTTTCCGGTGTGGACATTGCGGGTCAGACGATCATCGTGAGGCACAGCGCTGCGAGCGCCAGTCCCTGCAAAGCGGCACGAACGTTGATGATGCGGTCCCAACCGGACTGCAGCACACGCGCGTTCGGCGGGACCTGGCGGCTGCTAGCGGCCTGGGTGAGCTGGCGGTTGATCGGCGCGCTGACCCGCGCATAAAGCAGGATCCAGAGCAGCAGCAGCACTACCGCGCAGAATGCCGTAATGCTCTGGGCCCATTGACCGGCGACCGCGAACAGCGCAGCACTGGCGATGGCGGCCACGCCGCCGAGAACACCGGGCACGGGCATGCGCCGGTCACCGTAGTGATGCACGCTGCCCATCACGGCCACCAGGGCACCATCGTCAACGGCGGCCAATGCCGGTCGCTGAACAACCGCGCAGAATACGTCGGTGCCGTACACAACCGCAGTACCCAACACCGCGATCATCGCCAGCACCTCGGCGAGTTCGATCATGTCGCGCCTCACTCTCAGTCGTAAGGTTAGCAATGCTAGCGCTGGCGAAGGCTTACGTCAATAGCGCCGCTAGATTTTCTAGCAATGCTATGATCAGGTATGGCCATCAACGAGCGACGAGCGCGCGAGCAAGCCGCACGTCGTCGCCTCATCATCAGTGCGGCCCGCGGATTGGCTGAAGCCGAGGGCTGGGAGGCTGTTACCACGCGTCGGCTCTCCGAGGAGATCGAATACAGCCAGCCGGTGTTATACAAGCACTTTTCGGGGATGGACAGTATCGCCGAGGCTGTGGCAATCGACGGGTTCGACGAACTTGCCGAGGTGCTGTCCCGTGCCCGCCGTGGGCGACGAGGCCCCGAGGCGACGCTGAAACGAATCGCGCATGCCTATATCGAGTTCGCCGAAAAGAACCCAGCGCTCTACGACGCAATGTTCACCCGCGCCACCACATTGCGATTCGCTGATGCAGATACCCCGCCCGAGTTGGTAAAAGGCTTCGCCGAGCTCCGCCAAGCAGTCACAGGAATCGCGGGCGCCCAGGATGTCGACACCCTCACCGAGGTGCTGTGGGCGGCGCTGCACGGACTGGTCACGCTCTTCCGCGGCGGCCGGTTACGCCCGGAGCAACACGTGGCCCGGGTCGACTTGCTGATAAGCCGGTTCGCTTCGGCAAGCGAGCGGTCAGGTTGACGGTGAGACCGGCTCGCCCATCGGCAGCGGGGCCCGCCTACCATCGAGACTGAAACGTTGGCGTCGAAACTGGGACGAGGGCGAAGATTTCGCCTCGCAGAAAACCCGCCCTCACCGCAGCCTCGGCGCAAAGGGCACTACTCGTGCGCTCTTTGACACGCCGAGCGTGAAACTGTTGCGAGATTTCTGCGATTTTTTCGCAGCAGCTTCACGCTCGGCGCAAAGGGCGGCTACTCGTAGATTCCCTCCAGATACCAGCGTCGCCGGCGGTAGCACAGCAGCAGCGCCCTACCGGGGTCGCCGTCGAGCAGGACCTGCGCCCGGGCGGTGCGGCCCTTGGCCCGCTGCGGATCCCACCAGCGTTCGTCGACCGGCCAGGGACCGGACCACCAGCACAGCCGGTTGTCGCGGCCGCGGGCGGTCAGTCGTGCCGGGTCGGCGGAGAACAGCCCGCGGCTGGTCACCCGTACCGGATTACCGTGCGTGTCAAGCAATTCCACTGGGTCGTCGAGCAACACCGTCGGCGAGGGCTCCGGCAGCTGACCCGGCCATGGCTGACGCGGGTCGGCTTGCGGCACCGGCTCGTCGCCCAGCGGCGTGAAGGTGATGCGTTCGGCCGGCCCGCGTCCGCCGGACAGCACCGGCACCTGCACCGCCTCCGGCCCGAGCAGTCCCTGTACCCGGACCAGCGCCCGGCGGGCCCGCAACCGGTCGTCGTCGCCGAGTCCACCCCATAACGGCAACTGCAGCGCCCCAGCCGAGATCACCTCCACCGCCTGCAGCTGCAGCAGCGCCACCGGCGCGGTGGGGCGCTCGTCGGCGGTCCGCTTGTTCAACCACCCGTCCAGCTGCCAACGCACCCGGTCGGCGGTGGCGTCCTCGGTCAACGGCTCGGCGCAACGCCATACCCGTTGCAGCTCTTCGCCGTTGGCGGTGACGGCGTGAATGGCCAGCTTGGTGCATCCCACCCCGGCGCCCATCAACGTCTGATGCAGCGTGCCGGCCAACGAACGGCCGGCGAAGGCCGCGGCGTCGACCCGATCGATCGGCGGGTCGCAGTGCAGTACGGCATCGAATTCCTGCGGTAACTCCCGCCCGGATGGTCCACGCTCCGGCTCGCCGCGGGCGAACCGGTGCGCGATCACCGCGTCGGTACCGAACCTCGACGCCACGTCGGTACGGGACAAGGCGGCGAACTGCCCAATCGTGCGAATCCCCATCCGCCACAACAGGTCCGCCAGGTCGTCGCGGCCGGGACCGGACAGGCTGGGCTCGGTGGCGAGCTGGCGGATCGACAACACCGACAGGAACCGCGCGTCGTGTCCGGGTTGCACGACTCGACCCGCACGGGCAGCAAAGACCGCGGTGGACAACTGGTCGGCGATTCCGGCCTGACATTCGGCGCCGGCGGCGGCCACCGCGTCGATCAGCCGCTCGGCTGCAGCCTGTTCGGACCCGAAGAAGCGGGCCGCCCCGCGCACCGGCACCACCACCAGCCCGGGCCGCAGCACCTCGGCGCGCGGCACCAAATCGTCGATCGCGGCGACGATGCCTTCGAAGAAGCGGGCGTCGCGATCGGCATCGGCGGCCACCACGTGCAGTTGCGGGCAGCGCGCAGCCGCTTCCCGTCGCCGCAGCGCGCGTCGCACCCCCGCCCCGCGGGCGGCCGACGAACAGGCGATCACCCGGTTGGCCAGGGTGACCGCGACCGGCGCCGTCGCGGGCAGGCCGACGGCGGCCGCCGCGGCCACCGCCGGCCAATCCATACACCAGATCGCCAGCACCCGGGAGGCCATCGAACTATCCCGCCCGTATCCGCCCAACCATTCGCCCCCGCCCGCCTACCCGGCTGACCTGGAGCCGCACCTGCCCGATCCGGCCAAAACCTGGTACGCCGGTCTCATAACCGCAGACTCGAGCCGCCAGCCGCATCGACGCTCCCTGCCAATCGCCGTCGGTGACCAGTAGCGTGCAGCCCTTCTGATGCGCGCGGGCCACCACCGCCCGCGCCCGGGTCAACGGCACCGTGCGTCCACCCAGTCCGAGGACCACCAGATCCATCCCGTCCATCAGCACCGCGGCCACCTCGACCGGATCGGTTCCGGCATCCGGTATCACCGCGAGCCGGCTCAGGTCCGCCCCCATCTCCACGGCGGCCAGCAGTCCGATATCCGGCTGGCCGACGATCGCCGCGTTGCCGCCGTCGGCCGTCACCGCAGCCACCATGCTCAGCGGCAGCGACCGCGCCCCCGACAGCACCGCCACCGTTCCCCGGGGCAACGCGTCGGGCAGCACATCGGCCAGCAACGGCGGGACCGGCAGCCGGGCCTCCGACTCCGCCGGCCGCCCGGAGCCGACCTTCCCCGACACCGCCGCCATCTGCCGGCGCAGCAGTTTCAGCTGCTCAGCGCGGTCATCAACTGCAGCGGTCGGCATAAATCCCTCACGTTCTCGAATGTATGTTCGATACCGATGAGTCAACACCTGCCCACCGACAACCGTCAAGCAACGCAAGGGGCTGCTTTATGCGGTGGATACAGGTGGGGCAAATGGTGCTTTCGATATCCCGCGAAAGTGCGACTGCCGACGCATCGCCCGAGAAGAGGCGTCGGTAGTTGCACTCTCGCGACTCGGGCCGCCGAAGCCGGCTACTCCCACTCGATGGTGCCGGGCGGCTTACTGGTGACATCGAGCACTACCCGGTTGACCTCGACGACCTCGTTGGTGATCCGGGTGGAGATGCGCTCCAGCACCTCGTAGGGCACCCGCGTCCAGTCGGCGGTCATGGCGTCCTCGCTGGACACCGGTCGCAGCACGATCGGGTGCCCGTAGGTGCGGCCATCGCCCTGCACGCCCACCGAGCGGACGTCGGCCAGCAGCACCACCGGGCACTGCCAGATCTGCTGATCCAGGCCAGCCGCAGTCAACTCCTCGCGCGCGATCGCATCAGCGCGCCGCAGCGTCTCCAGCCGCGCCGCAGTGACCTCGCCGACGATCCGAATCCCCAGCCCCGGCCCCGGAAAGGGTTGGCGCGCAACGATTTCCTCCGGCAGTCCCAACTCCCGTCCGACCGCGCGCACCTCGTCTTTGAACAGCAGCCGCAACGGCTCGACGAGTTTGAACTTCAAATCGTCGGGCAACCCGCCGACATTGTGGTGGCTTTTGATGTTCGCGGCGCCGGTGCCGCCACCGGACTCCACCACGTCCGGATACAGCGTGCCTTGCACCAGGAAGTCAATCTCGGTGTCCCCCATGACATCCCGCACCGCACCTTCGAAGGCCCGGATGAACTGGCGGCCGATGATCTTGCGCTTGCCTTCGGGATTGGTCACTCCCGCCAGCGCCTCGAGGAAGGTCTGCGCCGCGTCGACGGTGACCAGGTTGGCGCCGGTGGCGGCCACGAAGTCGCGCTGTACTTGCGCGCGCTCGCCGGCACGCAGCAGCCCGTGGTCGACGAAGACACAGGTCAGCCGGTCACCGATGGCGCGCTGCACCAAGGCCGCGGCTACCGCCGAATCGACCCCGCCGGACAGCCCGCAGATCGCATGGCCGTCGCCGATCTGCTCGGCCACCTGCTCGACCAGCGCACTGGCGATGTTGGCCGGCGTCCAGTCCGCACCGATGCCGGCGAAGTCGTGCAGGAAGCGGCTGAGCACCTGCTGCCCGTGCGGGGTGTGCATCACTTCGGGGTGGTACTGCACGCCGGCCAGCCGCCGGGCCCGGTCCTCGAAGCCGGCGACCGGCGAACTGGCGCTGGTGGCCACCACCTCGAATCCATCCGGTGCGGCGGTGACGGCGTCACGATGACTCATCCAAACCGGCTGGTTATCCGGCAGGTCCGAATGCAATTCGCCGCCAAGGACTTTCAGTTGGGTCCGGCCGTATTCACTGGTCCCGGTGGGCGCAACGGTGCCGCCGAGCGCCTGGGCCATGGCCTGGAACCCGTAGCAGATCCCGAATACCGGCAGCCCCAGCTCGAACAGCGCCGGATCGAGTTGCGGCGCCTGTTCGGCGTAGACGCTGGCCGGCCCGCCGGAGAGCACCAGCGCCTGCGGGTCGCGGGCCTTGATCTCCTCGACCGAGGCGGTATGCGGAACGACTTCGGAGAACACCCGGGCCTCGCGCACCCGGCGGGCGATCAACTGGGCATACTGCGCGCCGAAGTCGACGACCAACACAGGACGAGGCGATGCTGACTGCACCGGCCCAGTCTAATGAGCGGCCCGCCCGGAAACGCTGCCTGTCGATCACCGGCATGGTGAAGTGGTAGTGCCCCAACTGAAAGGAGAGATCTGCTGTGCTGGGTCTGCCGGAAAAGGTGCATGCGTGTCTGTTCGATCTCGACGGTGTACTCACCGATACCGCCAGTGTGCACACCAAAGCCTGGAAGACCATGTTCGACGACTACCTTCGCCGGCGGTCCGAGCGCACCGGTGAGGAATTCGTCCCATTCGACCCGGCCACCGACTATCGGCAGTACGTGGACGGCAAGAAACGCGAGGACGGTGTCCGGTCCTTTCTGGACAGTCGCGGCATCGAATTGCCTGAGGGCGGGCCCGACGACCCCGGCGACGCCGAGACCGTGCACGGCCTGGGCAACCGCAAAAACGAGGCGTTCCAGCAGACCCTGCACGATGACGGTGTCGAGGTGTTCGACGGGTCGCGCCGCTACCTGGAAGCGGTCGCCTCCGCGGGCCTGGCGGTGGCGGTGGTGTCGTCCAGTGCCAATACCCGCGAGGTGCTCGAAGTCACCGGCCTGGAGCGGTTCGTCCAGCAGCGTGTCGACGGGGTGACTCTGCGCGAAGAGCACATCGCGGGCAAGCCGGCCCCGGACTCGTTTCTGCGGGCGGCCGAGCTGCTGCAGGTGGACGCCGACGCGGCCGCGGTGTTCGAGGACGCGCTGTCCGGTGTGGCGGCCGGTCGCGCCGGGAACTTCGGCTTCGTAGTCGGCGTCGACCGAGTGGGACAGGCCGAGGAGTTGCGCCGTGACGGCGCCGACGTCGTCGTCACCGACCTTGCCGAGTTGCTGTCATGATCACCGACGAGGACTTCCCCGTCGAGCCCTGGCAGGTGCGCGAAACCCGGCTCGACCTGAACGTGCTGGCCCAATCGGAATCCTTGTTCGCGCTGTCCAACGGCCACATCGGGTTACGCGGCAATCTCGACGAAGGCGAACCCCATGGCCTGCCGGGCACCTACTTGAACTCGTTCTACGAAATACGGCCGCTGCCGTACGCGGAGGCCGGCTTCGGGTATCCGGAGGCCGGCCAGACGGTCGTCGACGTCACCAACGGCAAGATCC
Source organism: Mycobacterium sp. NGS62 (assembly GCF_059812285.1). Classification (NCBI taxonomy): domain Bacteria; kingdom Bacillati; phylum Actinomycetota; class Actinomycetes; order Mycobacteriales; family Mycobacteriaceae; genus Mycobacterium; species Mycobacterium sp. NGS62. The sequence goes on from NZ_JCALCK010000005.1 coordinate 50,234, forward strand.
TGCGCCTGATGGTCGACGACGAGTTGTTCGACGTCCGTTACGGCGAACTGCTCGCCCACGAGCGGATTCTCGACCTGAGGGCCGGAACGCTGACCCGCCACGCGCATTGGCGCTCGCCGGCGGGCAAGCAGGTGAAGGTGGTGTCCACCCGACTGGTGTCACTGGACCAGCGCAGCGTGGCGGCGATCGAATATGTCGTCGAGGCACTCGACGAATTTGTCCGCGTGACAGTGCAATCCGAACTCGTCGCCAACGAGGACCAGCCGCAAACATCAGCCGATCCGCGGGTGTCCGCCGTGCTGGACGAACCGCTTGAGGCCGTCGACCACGAAAGCACCACCGACCACCGGGCAATGCTGATGCACCGCACCAGGGGCAGTGGACTGATGATGGCCGCGGTGATGGACCACGAGATCGAGGTCCCGGGCCGCGTCGAGGTCAGCACTGAAGCGCGTCCCGACCTGGCCAGGACGACGATCATCTGTGGGCTGCGCGCGGGCCAGAAACTGCGCATCGTCAAATATCTGGCCTACGGCTGGTCGAGTCTGCGCTCGCGGCCGGCCTTGCGTGACCAAGCGGCGGGCGCGATCACCGGCGCCCGCTATGTCGGCTGGCAGGGGCTGCTAGATGCCCAGCGTAAATATCTCGACGACTTCTGGGACAGCGCCGACGTGGAGGTCGAAGGCGACGCCGACAGCCAACAGGCGGTGCGGTTCGGGCTGTTCCACATCCTGCAGGCCAGTGCCCGCGCCGAACAGCGTGCGATCCCCAGCAAGGGACTGACCGGCACCGGCTACGACGGCCACGCCTTTTGGGACACCGAGGGATTCGTTCTGCCAGTTTTGACCTACACCGCACCTCACGCCGCAGCCGATGCGCTGCGATGGCGAGCGTCGACGCTGGACCTCGCCAAGGAGCGGGCAGACGAGCTCGGCCTCGACGGCGCGGCCTTTCCCTGGCGGACGATCCGCGGCCAGGAATGCTCGGGCTACTGGCCGGCCGGCACTGCGGCTTTTCACATCAACGCCGCCATCGCGATGGCGTTCGAGCGGTATCGCGTCGTCACCGGCGACCAGTCGCTGGAAGAGGACTGCGGGTTGGCGGTGCTGATCGAAACCGCCCGGCTGTGGCGCTCGCTGGGACACCACGACCGGCATGGCGTGTGGCATCTCGACGGGGTCACCGGCCCCGACGAGTACACGGCGATCGTCCGCGACAACGTGTTCACGAATTTGATGGCGTCGCACAACCTGCGCACTGCGGCCGATGCGTGTGCCCGCCATGTCGAGGCGGCGCAGGCGCAAGGTGTCAGTACCGAAGAGATGGCCGCCTGGCGCGATGCCGCCGACGCCGCGCACATCCCCTACGACGACGACCTGGGCGTGCACCAGCAGTGCGAAGGCTTCACCACCTTCGCCGAGTGGGACTTCGAAGCAAACAACACGTACCCGTTGTTGCTGCACGAACCCTATGTGCGGCTGTATCCATCGCAGGTCATCAAGCAGGCCGATCTGGTGTTGGCAATGCAGTGGCAAAGCCATGCATTCACCCCGGAGGAGAAGGCCCGCAATGTCGACTACTACGAACGGCGCACCGTGCGCGATTCGTCACTGTCGGCGTGCATCCAGGCGGTGATGTGTGCCGAGGTGGGGCATCTGGACTTGGCCCACGACTACGCCTTCGAGGCAGGGCTCATCGACCTGCGGGATCTGCACCACAACAGCCGCGACGGTCTGCACATGGCGTCGCTGGCCGGGGCGTGGACTGCGCTGGTCGCGGGATTCGGCGGGCTGCGCGACGACGAGGGTATTCTCTCGCTGGACCCCGCGCTGCCCGACGGCATCTCGTGTCTGCGATTCCGGTTGCGGTGGAAAGGTTTTCGGCTCACCGTCTGCGTATCGCACGACGAGGTCATCTACACCCTGCGCGACGGGCCCGACGGTGAGCTGACGATCCGGCACGCCGGTGAAGATCTCGAGTTGTCTACCAACGAGCCGTCGACGATTGGCATCCGGCGCCGGGAGCCGCTGTTGCCCACGCCGCACCAGCCGCCGAACCGGGAGCCCACGCATCGGCGCATGATCAGGTCTGCGGGACGCACCGTCAGTCCCACGACTTGACAAGCGCTCAGAGGAACGCGGTGATGAAGGCCAGCACGGCGGCAAACCAGGCGACGAGGGCGGCCAGCACACACAGCGAACCAACCGCCATCAACTTGTCGCTGCGTTCGGCGTCTCGCCCCGTCATGACGCCGACGCTTCGAGGTATCCGGCGAAACACTTCGCCCCATTGCACGCGCGATGCCGCCCGCTTGGCGCCGGTGGGATCGTCGGCGGTACGACGGTGTGGTGCCACCCCCGCGCCGTTGGTGAAAAGCACGAGCCCGACGACAAACATCACGGCGCCGATGATGACGCACACCACGGCCAGCCAGAGCACTGTCCCTCCTTCATTGGCGAGGACTGTTCACTCAGCGTTGCCCCGGATGTGCCGGCTTCAAACGTCACGACTGGTCAATGCGGTTCAACGAGTCGCGCCACCTGGGCGCTGATGGCCTGCTGCAAGTCCGCGTCGGTCATCTCGACGATGCCGGCCGCCGAGCGCAGGAAAGGCTCAAACAACCGCCAACCAAGCTGCAAGGCAACAGCATTGGCGACGGCCACCCGTGCGTCGAGTTCGCTGTCGTGTCGCGACCGGACCCCGTCCAGCAGCTGCGACACGCCTGGAAACCGAGTCTGCAACTGCCCCACCTGATAGCCGTCGAGCAATGCCCGGGCAAGCACCCGGATGTGCCGATCGAAGGCTCGCTCCACCTCCGGCGCCGGTGCGCCGGTCTGCAGTAGCGCCGTGGTGGTTGCGCCCAGGTGGTCGAGAACCGCGCCGACCAAATTCTCCTTGCTGCCGAAGTGGCGATGCACCAGCCCGTGATTGACCTTCGACCGGGCGGCGATGTCACGGATGGACGTCGCGGCCGGACCGCCGTCGGCGAACAGGTCGGCCGCGGCGGCCAGGATCGCCGCCACCACCTCCTCCCGCCCTACCGGCATCTGATTGCGCCGGGGTCTTGCCACTCGCGTAGTCATATGACTACACTAACTTGTGTAGTCAGCTGACTACAGCGACTTTCTTACTGCGATTCGAGGACAATCGAGATGACCATTCCCTCGGCTGTGGCCGTGACCAAGCTCGGCAGCCGCATCGGCGCGCGCATCGACGGGGTACAACTCGGCGGCGACCTCGACGCGGCGACGATCGAGGAGATTCACCGGGCGCTCGTGACCCACAAAGTGATCTTTTTCCGCGGCCAACACCACCTCGACGACGCCCAACAGCTGGCCTTCGCCAAGCTGCTGGGCACTCCGGTCGGCCACCCGGCGATCAAGTACGACGACGCACCGACCATCACGCCCATCGACTCCGACTACGGCAAGGCCAACCGCTGGCACACCGACGTCACGTTCGTCCCGAATTACCCGGCCGCATCGATCCTGCGGGCAGTCACCCTGCCAAGTTATGGCGGATCGACACTGTGGGCCTCGACCGCGGCTGGCTACACGTCGCTACCCGAACCGCTGCGACACCTCGCCGACAGCCTGTGGGCGCTGCACAGCAACCGATACGACTATGCCGCGGCCGCCACCTTGACCGACGAGCAGCGGGCGCTGCGAGAGGCGTTCGAGAAGCCGGACTTCCGCACCGAGCACCCGGTGGTGCGGGTACACCCGGAAACCGGCGAACGCACGCTGGTGGCCGGAGATTTCGTCCGTGGGTTCGTCGGGCTCGACGAGCACGAGTCACGAGTGCTGTTCGACTTGCTGCAGCGACGGATCACGGTGCCGGAAAACACAATCCGGTGGAACTGGGAGCCTGGCGACGTCGCCATGTGGGACAACCGGGCCACCCAGCACCGGGCCGTCGACGATTACGACGGTCAGCGCCGGCTGATGCACCGAGTCACCTTGATGGGCGATATACCGGTCGACGTGATGGGGCAACGGAGCCGGGTGATCAGCGGCGCCCCGCTGGAGGCCGTCGCGGGTTAGCTCAGCCCGCAGAGCTGATCGGCTCGATCGGCAGCTGCCGCAGCGCACCCGGCGCGCCGGCAGGCACAACGGGGTGCTGCGGGGCGATCGGGTCCAGTCGGCGGTACGGCTCGCCCTGGCGCGGACGCAGATCGTTCTCGCCCTTGTTCGGCCACAGCGACGCGGCGCGCTCGGCTTGCGCGGTGATGGACAGCGACGGGTTGACGCCCAGGTTGGCCGAGATGGCGGCGCCGTCGGTCACTAACAGCGTCGGGTAGCCGTACACCCGGTGATACGGGTCGATGACGCCGTGTTCGGGGTTGTCGCCGATCACCGCGCCGCCCAGGAAGTGCGCGGTCAGCGGGATGTTGAACAGTTCTCCCCAGGTTCCGCCGGCCACGCCGTCGATCTTGGCGGCGATGCGCCGAGTGACCTCGTTGCCCACCGGAATCCAACTCGGATTGGGTTCGCCGTGCCCCTGCTTGCTGGAGTAGCGCCGGATGCCGAACCGCCCGCGCTTGGTGAACGTGGTGATCGAGTTGTCCAGGTGCTGCATGACCAGGGCGATCACCGTGCGCTCGCTCCACCGCCGCGGATTGAGCAGCCGCATAATGCCACGCGGGTCTTCGCGGGCTTGATCCAGCAGCTGTCGCCACCGCGGGGTGTCGGTGCCGTCCGGGCCGGGGCCATCGGTCATCAAGGTCTGCAGCAAGCCCATCGCGTTGGAGCCCTTGCCGTAGCGGACCGGTTCGACATGAGTGTCCGACGTCGGATGAATCGACGACGTGATCGCAACCCCATGGGTCAGATCCAGGTCGGAGCTGACTTCCAGGCGGCCGGCGCCGACGATCGACTCGGAGTTGGTGCGGGTCAACACCCCCAACCGCTCGGACAGCCGCGGCAGCTTGCCGGTGTCACGCATCTTGAACAGCAGCTTCTGGGTATTGAACGTGCCGGCCGCCAGCACCAGATGCGCCGCAGTGAAGGTGCGCTTGTCTCTGCGCAACCAGCGGCCGGTGCGGGCCGTATGGACCTGCCACAGACCGTCGGCCCGCTGGTCGAAGCCGGTGACGGTTGTCATCGGATGTACTTGCGCGCCAGCGGATTCCGCCAGATACAGATAGTTCTTGACCAGTGTGTTCTTGGCGTTGTGGCGGCAGCCGGTCATGCATTCCCCGACTTCCAGGCAACCCGCGCGGGCCGGGCCCGCCCCGCCGAAATACGGGTCCGGCACCGTCTTGCCCGGGGCTTTTTGCCCGTCCGGGCCGAAGAACACCCCGACCGGAGTGGGCACGAACGTGTCGCCCACGCCCATCTCGTCGGCGACTTCTTTGACGATGCGGTCGGCATCGGTGAACGTCGGGTTCTTGACCACTCCGAGCATCCGCTGCGCCTGGTCGTAATGCGGCATCAGCTCAGAACGCCAGTCGGTGATGTGGCTCCACTGCCGGTCGGCGAAGAACGGCTCCGGCGGCACGTACAACGTGTTGGCGTAGTTCAGCGATCCGCCCCCGACGCCGGCGCCGGCCAGCACCATCACGTTGTTCAGCAAGTGGATGCGCTGTATGCCATAGCAGCCCAGCTTCGGCGCCCACAGGAATTTGCGCAGGTTCCACGAGGTCTTGGCGAAATCCTGGTCGGCGAAGCGACGACCCGCCTCCAGCACGCCGACCCGGTAGCCCTTTTCGGTCAACCGCAGCGCGGTGACGCTGCCGCCGAACCCCGAACCGATGATGAGAACGTCGTAATCCGGTTCCACCACATCAGTATGACCGAGCGACCATTCCGCCGTTGCCACTCTGGCGTGACGCTCGGCGCTGTGCGCCACTCTGGCGTGACGCTCGAGCAGGCGGCGGGGTCTCAGGAGCCGACGGTCAGACCGACCTTCTGGAATTCCTTGAGGTCGCAGTACCCGGCCTTGGCCATCGAACGGCGCAAACCGCCGACGAGGTTCAGCGAGCCGAACGGGTCGTCGGACGGGCCGCTGAGAACCTGCCGCAACGGCGGCCGTTCACCGATGGCGACCTGCAGCAGCGCGCCGCGCGGCAGCGACGGGTGCGCCGCGGCGACCGGCCAGAACCATCCGTCGCCGAGCGCCTCGGCCGCCTCGGCCAGCGGCGTGCCCAACACCACCGCATCGGCGCCGCAGGCAATCGCCTTGGCCAGCTCGCCAGAGGTGTGGATGTCCCCGTCGGCCAGCACATGCACGTAGCGGCCGCCCGTCTCGTCGAGGTATTCGCGGCGGGCCGCGGCGGCGTCGGCGATCGCGGTGGCCATCGGGACGCTGATCCCCAGCACCTCGTCGCTGGTGGTCACGCCCCGCGTCGAGCCATAGCCGACGATGACACCGGCGGCCCCGGTGCGCATCAGGTGCAGCGCGGTGCGATGGTCGAGCACCCCGCCGGCCACCACCGGCACGTCCAGCTCGGAGATGAACGTCTTGAGGTTGAGCGGCTCGCCGTCGCTCGCGACGCGTTCGGCGGAGATGATCGTGCCCTGGATGACCAGCAGGTCGATGCCGGCGGCCACCAGCGCCGGGGTCAGCGCCTGCGCATTCTGCGGGCTCACCCGCACCGCGGTGGTCACGCCGGCCTCGCGGATGCGGGCCACCGCGGCGCCCAGCAGCTCGGGGTCCAGCGGCGCGGCGTGGAATTGCTGCAGCAGCCGAATCGCCGCCGACGGTTCGGGTTCTTTAGCCGCGGCTTCGACGACCTGGTCGATCTTGGCGGCCACGTCGGCGTGCCGGCCGATCAGCCCTTCGCCGTTGAGCACTCCCAGCCCGCCGAGCCGGCCCAGCTCGATCGCGAATTCCGGCGACACCAGGGCATCGGTCGGGTGGGCGATGACGGGGATCTCGAACCGGTAGGCGTCGAGCTGCCAGGCCGTCGACACGTCCTGCGAAGAGCGGGTACGCCGGGACGGCACGATGTTGATGTCGTCGAGTTCGTAGGTACGGCGGGCGGTCCGGCCCATGCCGATCTCGACCATGTCACGCATGAACGACCCATTCACCGCACGTAGTAGTTGGGCGCTTCGACGGTCATCGTGATGTCGTGCGGGTGGCTTTCCTTCAGGCCCGCTGCGGTGATCCGGACGAATTGCGCGTGCTGCAGGGCCTCGATCGTGGTGGCCCCGGTGTATCCCATCGCCGCGCGCAGCCCGCCGGTGAGCTGGTGGATCACCGTCGACAGCGGGCCGCGGAACGGCACCCGGCCCTCGATGCCCTCGGGCACCAGCTTGTCCTCGGAGAGCACGTCGTCCTGGAAATAGCGGTCCTTGGAGTACGACTTGCCCTCGGCCCGCCCCTGCATGGCGCCCAGCGATCCCATGCCGCGGTAGCTCTTGTACTGCTTGCCGTTGACGAAGATCAGCTCGCCGGGTGACTCGGCGGTCCCGGCCAGCAGCGAGCCCAGCATGGCCGTCGACGCGCCGGCGGCCAGCGCCTTGGCGATGTCACCGGAGTACTGCAGCCCGCCGTCGGCGATCACCGGCACGCCTGCGGGCCCGCACACCGCGACGGCCTCCAGGATCGCGGTGATTTGCGGCGCCCCGACTCCGGCCACCACCCGGGTGGTGCAGATCGAGCCCGGGCCAACACCGACTTTGACGGCGTCGGCGCCGGCCTCGACCAGCGCCGCGGCCGCCGAGCGGGTGGCGACGTTGCCGCCGACCACCTCGATCCGCTCGCCGACTTCGGCCTTGAGTTTGCCGACCATGTCGAGCACCAGCCGGTTGTGGGCGTGCGCGGTGTCGACAATCAGCACGTCGGCGCCGGCGTCGACCAACGTCATGGCACGTGTCCAGGCGTCGTCGCCGACCCCGACGGCCGCACCGACCAGCAACCGGCCGTCGCTGTCCTTGGTTGCCAGCGGGTGTTGTTCGGTCTTGACGAAGTCCTTGACGGTGATCAGCCCGGTCAGCCGGCCGCGGCCGTCGACGATCGGCAGCTTCTCGATTTTGTGCCGGCGCAGCAGGCCCAGCGCCGCGTCGGCGGTGACACCTTCCTGGGCGGTGATCAGCGGCGCTTTGGTCATCACCTCGGCGACCGGCTTGGATTGGTCGACCTCAAAGCGCATGTCACGATTGGTGATGATGCCCACCAGCGCGCCGGCATCGTCGACCACCGGCAGTCCCGAGATGCGGAACCGGGCGCACATCGCGTCGACCTCGGCCAGCGTGTTGTCCGGGCGGCAGGTAACCGGATCGGTGACCATGCCGGCCTCCGAGCGCTTCACGGTCTCGACTTGGCCGGCTTGTTCGGCGGCCGGCAGGTTGCGGTGCAGCACCCCCATGCCGCCGGCGCGGGCCATCGCGATCGCCATCCGCGCCTCGGTGACGGTGTCCATCGCCGAGCTGACCAACGGCACCTTGAGCCGGATTTTCTTGGTGAGCTGGCTGGAAGTATCCGCAGTGGCGGGCACCACGTCGGAGGCCGCAGGCAACAGCAGAACGTCGTCGAAAGTCAGCCCCAGCATCGCGACCTTGTGCGGGTCGTCCCCGCCGGTGGGCACCGCATCGTCAGGCATGCCACCGACGCGGGCGGACGGGCTGACAATCAGGTCGGCGCTGCCGTCAAGACCGGACATCGATGAGGCCTCCATACGCAGGCGGAGTGAAGATTCCATCCTATCGGCTTGCCGCCTCGCACTGGACTGTGGCTCGCGGACCACGGCGCGGCCGTTCGGCGGCGACCAGACCGCTGGCGCGATCCCAACCCGGCTGCGTAATGTGGAGACGTGCGCGACTACCTCCCACCGGGTTTGCCGCCCGACCCCTTTGCCGATGACCCATGCGATCCGTCGGCGGCGCTGGATGCCGTCGAGCCGGGTCAGCCGCTGGATGCCCAGGAGCGGATGGCGGTCGAAGCCGACTTGGCCGACCTCGCGGTATATGAGGCACTGTTGGCGCACAAGGGTATTCGCGGTCTGGTGGTGTGCTGCGACGAATGTCAGCAGGACCACTACCACGACTGGGACATGTTGCGCGCCAACCTGTTGCAGTTGCTCGTCGACGGGACCGTCCGTCCCCATGAGCCGGCCTACGACCCGGAACCAGACGCCTACGTGACCTGGGATTACTGCCGCGGGTACGCCGATGCCTCGCTCAACGAGGCGACGACGGAAACCTAACCCTCACCTGGCCCGCCGTTTTTTCCGCCACTTCCCGGAATGGGTTGTTGGCTGGTGCTTTTCGCCGCAGTCGACGGCGCTTCCGTGGTTTGGGTCACACTGACCACCTGCGAGGGCGACTGAGCGGGCGCCGGCGCTGACGTCGTCGGCGTGGTCGCGTTGGCGGTCGGCAGTGCCGAGGACGACGGACTCGGCGGCGTTTGCGAGGCCGCGGTGGTCGGAGCCGACGTCGGCGTTTGCGAGGCCGGCACCGGGCTTGCTGTGGTCGTCGGGGCCGGGGCGGTCGTGGTCGAAGCCGCGGCAGAGGACGCGACCGATGTCGGGGGTTGGGAGCTGGACGCCGAGGCGCTCACCGGGATCGTCGTGGTCGTCGCCGGTGGCACACCGGGGTCGGGCAGCGCGCTGGGCGCGACGGTCGCGTTGGGGTCGTGAGTGGCGACCTTGGCGTTCAACTGGGTCATCTGGTCGACCAGCTGCTGTTTGCGGCTGGTGTCGTTGACGGTTTGCACGCTGTCGTTGACGGCGGCGAGCTTGTCCTGCGCCTGGCTCCACTGACCTTGGTTGATCATTTGCTCGACTTGTTCCAGCTCGGTTTTGGCGGCCAGTTCGACGCGGTCGTCATGCACTGAGGGCGGTTCGCCGAACAGCATCGTGTGCATCCCGTAGAGCGCGTCGCCGGGCTGCGCGTTGCCCACCAGGGCGCCGAACCCGCCCAGCGCCAGCACAGCCGCAGCCGCCGACCCAGCCAACGCCAGGCCGCGCCGGTTGGGGGGCTGATCGGCCAGCCCGCGTTCCAGCGCCGCGATCGCCTCGGCGTCGCTGACCAAGGCGCTTGCCGGCGGCCACCTCAAGTCGTCCCGCCAGTCCGCCAGCAGCGCGGCCAGCACGTCGTCGCCGGGTTCCTCGAACTCGGGGAAGTCAACGGGCTGACGTGTCGCCAGTGCGTCGAGCAGCCGATCGGTGTGCGCCAGCGCGGCCAGGTCGGGCTGGTCAAACGGGGTGCGGCCGTATTCAGACATAGTCACGTCCCGCTGCAACAATTTCGGTCTTCAACCGGGTCAGCGCACGGTGTTGTGCCACTCGGACCGCTCCCGCGCTGCTGCCGACGGCGGTGGCGGTCTCGTCGGCGCTCAGCCCGACCACGACCCGCAGAATCAGGATCTCGCGCTGCTTGTCGGGCAGGATCTCGAGCAATTCCTTCATCCGGCTCACCGAATCGGCTTCGACGGCCAGCTGCTCGGGCCCCGCGTCGAGTGAGCGTCGCTCGGGAAGCGATTCGGCGGGGTAAGACAGGTCGCGCCCGGCGGCGCGGTACGTGTCAGCCACCTTGTGTGCGGCGATGCCGTACACGAAAGCCAGGAAGGGACGCCCGCGGTCTCGGTAGCGCGGCAGCGCCGTGATGGCGGCCAAGCACACCTCCTGCGCGACGTCATCGGCCGAAAGGCCGCCCCGCTCGACCGTGCCGAGGCGTGCGCGGCAGTATCGAATGACGATCGGGCGGATCGTTTCCAGCACTTCTCGAAGTGCGTCCCGATCACCTGCCACGGCGTCAGCGACAACAGCGTCGAGACGTTCTTCCTGCACTGTCATCGACGGCGATATCTCCAACGTTACGAACCGAACACAGCCCGGCACGGCGACCCAGCTAAAACCATAAGGTCCGATACGCCGTTTCCCGGTTAGCGTGCGCTCCAGGCGCCTCCGGCGTGGCGCACTTGTTCGGCCGACGTGTCGCGCATCTCGCGCAGCGCTTGGCTGGTGTGCGCGGCGCTGCCGAGGTCGACCAGCAGACAGGCCACGGCCCAGCGCAACGGCACCAGACCCAACCGGCCGGTGTCTTCCAGCGCCGCCTCACCGACTGCTCTGGCCCGATCCAGGTCGCCGGCGCTGCACAGCGCCGCGGCCAGCACCACGTCGCTTTTGGCCCGGTGCCGCGCCGATTCGGCGGCCGCAGCCGCCTCGACCGCGACCTCGGCGTGCCGGACGGCGCGCTGGCCGTCGCCGGTCGCCATCGCCAGCTCGGCAGTGACCCACGCGCGGCGCACCGCCAACCGGTGGCCCGCGGGTTCCGTCAACGGCTCCGCGCGGCTCAGCAACGCCGCCGACGCCGCGAAGCGGCCGACACCCAGCGCGTCGGCCGCCAGCCCGATCAACGCGTCGGCGCCCGCTTCCGGATCGCTGCCGGCCAGCGCCAGCGCGCGGCCGTCCCAGCCGCGGGCAAGGGTATGCCACCCGAGCTGACGCAGAAACGATGCCTGCGTGCTGTGCGCCAGCGAGGCCAGGCGGCCTCTGGGCGCGGCGCGGATAAGCGCCGCCAAATCGGTACGTGCGCTGCCGTAGCGGCCCTGCCCGCCCGCTGCGACCGCGCGCAACCACAGCTGCTGCGGTGTATCCGCAGCCGGTAGCGGCCAATGTCCGGGCTGATCTCCGAACGCCGCCGCGGCCAGCATTGCCTCGATCTTCGAAGCGCAATGAGTATCGATCACTGTGAGCATTAGTTAAAAGTTCGTGGTTTCTTTGTTACGGCGACATTAACCCAGTGCCGATAACAATTATCGCCGATCCCATACAGCCCGGGCACGAACAGGCAAATCCCGACATAGAGCACCGTCGCGGTAGCACCTGATGCCCCTAACAATTGCATCGCGACGATGAACGCGAAGTAAATTCTCAAGGCACAGTTGGATATTCGGTCACACAGGCCGAGATTGACGGAATTTCCGCGATACCCATACCTTAATGTCAACGAGTAGTCATCGGCGACGTTGCTCGAATCAGCTGGCGACCTGCCTGTTCGAAAACTGGTCTCCACATGCGCACGCGGAGAGGAGTTTCCATGCCACAGCCAGAGCAACTACCGGGACCCAACGCCGATATCTGGGATTGGCAACTGCAAGGCGCTTGCCGAGGGGTGGATTCGTCGGTGTTCTTCCATCCCGACGGCGAGCGCGGCCGCGCCCGACTGCAACGCGAACGCCGCGCCAAGGAAATGTGCCGAAGCTGCCCGGTGATCGAGCAGTGCCGCACCCACGCGCTGGAGGTCGGCGAACCGTACGGCATCTGGGGCGGTCTGTCGGAGACCGAACGCGATCTGTTGCTCAAGCGCGACCTGGGCCGCTCCCGCGGGATTCGCCGCACGGCCTAGCTGAGCGGTACCGGATCACGGTCCAGGCCGTAAACCTGTACGGCAGCAGACTTTCCTTTCACGGCGTGAGATCCCCTGTCGATCAGTCCCAGTGGCCGGGAAACCAGGGCGTCGACTGACTGCTGGGTGAGCAGAATCGCGTCACCGGTGGTCTTGGTGAGCTGCTCGACGCGGGCAGCGACGTTGACGGTGTCCCCGATCAAGGTGAACTCGAGCTTGCCTCCGGCGCCGATGGTCCCGGCGATCACCTTTCCGGTGTTGATGCCGATACCGATGCGAAGTTCATCGCCGAATTGCTCGGTCACGAGGCGCTGAATCAGCACAGCCGCGGACAGCGCCGCGCCGGCATGATCGGCGAGGTCATTCGGGGCGCCGAAGACCGCCAGTGCGCCGTCGCCGAGAAACTTGTTGACGTGCCCGCCGGCGTCGACGACAGCAGGCACCACGATCTGGAACAAGGCGTTGAGGCGCGCGACGGTGTCCTCGGCGGTGTTCGCCTCGGCGAACGGGGTGAAATCGCGGATGTCGACGAACATCACCGTCACCTCCCGGCGCTCACCGGTGAAGACGTCGTCGCCCTGCTGCAGCAACCGCGCCGCCAGAGCCGGGTCGACGTAGGTGCCGAACGCCGCCTGAAGTCGCTGCCGCTCAGCCAAACCCGCCTGCATGCGGTTGAACGACGCGGCCAACGCGCCGAGATCGCTGTCCTGGACTACTGGCAAACGGCGGCTGTAGTCACCGGCCGCGACGCGTGTGGTGGCCTCGGCAAGGTCGCGAATCGGCTGCAACGACGGCACGAAGACGCCGCCGACCGTTATCGGCACCCCCAGGCCAAGCGTCAATCCGCAGCCGATCAGTACCCACAGCACCGGGTCCTGGCTGGCCCGATCGAAGACAGCCGCCAGCATCGCACCCGCGATGGAAAACCCGAATGCGACCGCGACTGCGGACACGTTCGACCACGCCGCGAACGTAGGGCGAGAGCGAGGCAGCGCGTCGCCGATGCCGGTGTCACCGGCAAGGGCGGCCCGTACCGGCCGCATCGGCGTTTCCGGCACACTGTGCACCCCGACCAGATGGGAGCCGGCCCCGAGAGCGGCACCCACGACCGCGTACTGGAGCAGCCGCAGTCCGTTCGCGCCGGCCAGGCTCCCGACGACGACCGACAACAGCGTCGCGCACACCGAGATGACCGCCAGCCCTCGGACAACAGCACGGCGGGACCAGGCGTAGGTGGCCTCCAGTGCCGTCGCTGCATCGACCTCGTCGCCCGCGGCCCATCGCTGGATGGCCCGCCACGCGCCACGGCCAGGCAACACCAACCCATACGCGAGCACCAGCATGGTGACACCGGTGGCGGCGGCCGCGTCGAGGTAGCGACTGGAGTTCTCGAAAGCCACGATGGCGAACGACAAGGTGAGGTAGATCGGAACCGGTACCACGATCGCGACCGCGAAGGACACCCATGAGTACCTCGCTCCGTAGCGATCCCATGCCCACTGGCAAAAGCGGTCCATGGAGCGAGATTAAACGTAAACGCTGCTGAGCTGCGGCTATTCGTCGAGCTGCCGATTGGCCGGGCAATTATGCGTCGACCAGCGGCCTGAGTACCTCGCCCATCTTCGTGATGACACCGGGTGTGTGGCGGTGTGTCGGAAGATTGATGATCACGCCATCGATGCCTGGGTCAAGCACCCGGCGTTTGATCTCGTCGGCTACCTGATCGGGCGTGCCGGTAACCGCCCGGTCACCGCGCGCCTCGCCGATATCGCGTGGCGCATCGTAACCGTCGAGCACCACCGTCAGCAGGCAGCTGGTTTCCAAAGTTGTTGGGTCCCGGTCTATTTCGGCGCAGCGCTGCCGCAGGGCCGCCAGCTTGGCGGGTAGCTCGGAGATGCCGGCAATGATGTTGAGATGGTCGGCGTAGCGGGCGGCCATTCGGAACGTCTTCTTCTCACCGCCGCCGCCGAGCATGACCGGAATATGGTCTCGATAGCGCGGCTCGTTTATCGCGTTCTCGGTGTGGTACCACTTCCCGGCGAAGCTAGGTCGCTCGCCGTGCAACATCGGAACGATGATCTGCAACGCCTCCTCGAGTTTTTCGAATCGCTCCGTGAACGTGTCGAACTCGAAGCCCAGCTGTCGATGCTCCAGCTCGAACCAGCCCGCTCCGAGACCCAGGATGGCACGCCCCGCGCTCACAACGTCCAGCGTCGTTATTGTCTTGGCGAGCAACGTCGGGTTGCGATAGGTGTTGCCGGTCACCAAGGTTGACAGGTTGACCCGCTCGGTTGCCGTGGCCAAAGCGCCCAGCGCGGTGTAGGCCTCCAGCATGGGTTCGTCGGGTTCGCCCAGTCCCGGCAATTGATAGAAGTGGTCCATCAGCAGGACGGTGTCGAATCCAGCGGCCTCTGCCTCCTGTGCCTGGGCCGTGACAGCGGGAAATAGTTCGGCGACTGACGTGCCATAGGAAAAGTTGGGAATCTGCAATCCGAGTCGAATAGTCATGCCGAAATGCAACAGCGGCCGACGCAGTTGAAATTCCGTAGTCCAAGTCGCTCCCGTTTCTACATCGGCCAATCGGGGTAGGCCCCGCGCATGAAAAAGGGCGCAGCCGTAGCCGTCGCGGTGCTCACCGCGAGCATTGCACCGTTAGGCGCATGCACGAAGCAGAACATCAGCCAGCCCAATACGTCACCACTCACCGTCACTCCGCCCGGCGCGGAGAAGATGACGACGCAGCTCAAGAGCGCCGACGAGACTGTGGTCGCCAACGCCACCCTCGAGTTCGCCAATGGCTATGCGACGGTGACCGTGGAAGCCGGTCCCAACCAAGTCCTGACTCCCGGTTTCCACGGGCTGCAAATCCACTCGGTGGGCAAATGCGAAGCCGACTTCAACTCGGCCGGGGACGTCTTCCAGGCGCCGGACCATACCGGGTATCCGGCTAGCGGTGAACTGACTGCGTTGCAAGTGCGCCCCGACGGCGCGGCCAAACTCGTCACGACAACGAGCGCGTTCACCGCCGCAGACCTGAAGAATGGCTCGGGTACCGCGCTGATCGTGCACCAGGACCCGGATACCTTGGGCAGTAATCCCCCTGGTGATTCGGGCAAGCGGGTGGCCTGCGGGGTGATCTCGGCCGGAACGACAACCTCGTCCAGCACGGCGACAACGACGGTCACCACCACGACGGCTGTCCCGCCGCCGTCGGCGAGCACTAGCACTAGCACCGTCACGGTGACCAGCGCCCCAACCGTCACGTCGACGCCGACCACGACCGCCACGACTCCCCCGAGCCTTCCGCCCGGTAGCTGACACAAGTAGACAAGCTTTCGGCATTCAGCCGAGGCGATGTGAATGCGTGGCCGATGGGTCGAGCCCGAAAACCTCTGTGGGAACTGACTTGCCTTTCAGCGCGTGAGCCCCGCGTTGGGCAAGGGTGGGCGGTCGAGAAACCAGGGCGTCGACGGTGTGGTGGGTGAGCAGGATGGCGTCCCCGGTGGCCTTCGTGAGCTGCTCGACGCGCGCCGCGACGTTGACGGTGTCGCCGATCAGCGTGAACTCCAGTTTGGCTGCGCCACCAATGGTTCCGGCAATCACCTTTCCGGTGTTGATGCCGATGCCGATGTGAAGCTCATCGCCGAATCGCTCGGCCACGAGGCGCTGAATCAGCACCGCCGCAGCCACCGCAGCGTCGGCGTGATCGGCGAGATCATTGGGGGCGCCGAAGACGGCCAGTGCACCGTCGCCGAGGAACTTGTTGACGTGTCCGCCGGCGTCGACGACGGCAGGCACCACGATTTCGAACAGGGCGTTGAGGCGGGCGACGGTGTCCTCGGCGGTGTTGGTCTCCGCGAACGGGGTGAAGTCGCGGATGTCGACGAACATCACCGTCACCTCGCGGCGCTCGCCGGTGAAGACGTCGTCGCCCTGCTGAAGCAGCCGCGCCGCCAACGCAGGATCGACGTAGGTGCCGAATGCGCCCTGAAGTCGTTGTCGCTCAGCCAAACCCGCCTGCATGCGGTTGAACGACGCCGCCAGCGCGCCCAGGTCGTCGTCCTGAACCACCGCCAGCCGTCGGCTGAAATCACCCGCCGCAACACGTTCGGTTCCTGCGGCGAGATCGCGAACGGGTTGCAGGAGTGGCGAGTACGCGGCCCAGAGCGACGGCCCGATAACGAGCACCAGTACACCGCCGATCAACATGGCGAGGGCAGGGCCGTTCCTGGTCACGTCTAACACGGCTCCCAGAATCGCGCCCGCAACGGCAAACGCGAATCCCACGGCAAGCATGGCCACGTTGGTCCACGTGGCGAATGCCGGACGAGAGCGGGGCAGGGAATCGCCGATCTCCGTATCCGAGGCAAGCGCAGCCCTGACGGGCCGCAAGATTGCTTCGACGAGGCCGTGCACAGTGATCAGCTGGCCGGTAGTTCCGGCAATGGCGCCCAGAATCGCGTACTGGATGAGCCGCGACCCGCTCGCTCCGGCAATCATCCCGATACCAACGAACAGCGCCGCGATCCAAAAAAAGGTGACGACCACCCCCCTCGCAAGCAACTGCCGGCCATAGCTATAGCTGGCGCGCAGCGCGCTCTCTCGATCAACGTCGCCGCCGGCCGCCCACCGCTCAATGAGGCGGGGATACCTTCCGCCGGGAACTGCCACCACATACAGGTACGCGAGCACGGCGATTACGGTCACTGCGGCCGCCTCGGTGTAGTGATCAGATCTCTCGAAAGCGACGATTCCCAACGACCAGGCGAGATAGACCGGGAGTGCCAGGGTGAACATGAGCGCCCAGCACGCCCACGAATACCGGGACTTGTACCGATCCCACGTCGATTGCCAGATGCGATCCATGCCGATAACGAAACACCCCCGGCGATGAGCCGGGGGTGTTTCTTCGGCACTACCTAGTGGTGATGGTGACCGTGACCGTGCTCCTCCTCCTCGGCGGGCTTGTCCACGACGGCCGTCTCGGTGGTCAGCACCATCCGCGCAACCGACGCCGCGTTGAGCACCGCCGAGCGGGTCACCTTGACCGGGTCGATAACGCCGGCCGCGGCCAAGTCGCCGTAGTCGAGCGTGGCCGCATTCAGACCATGCCCAGCCGGCAGTTCGTTGACCTTGTGGACCGCCACCGAGCCGTCCAGCCCGGCGTTGACGGCAATCCAGTACAGCGGCGCGCTGAGCGCATCGGAGAACACGTCGACCCCGAGGATCTCGTCACCCGACAGCGACCCGCGCAGATCGGTCAACGCCTTGCGGGCCTGCAACAAAGCGGATCCACCACCAGTGACAATGCCCTCTTCGACCGCGGCCTTGGCGGCGGCGACAGCGTCCTCGACGCTTTCCTTGCGCTCCTTGAGCGCGGTCTCGGTGGCGGCACCAACTTTGATGACAGCCACCCCACCGGACAGCTTGGCCAGCCGCTCTTCGAGCTTTTCGCGGTCCCAGTCGGAGTCGGTCGTCTCGATCTCCGCACGCAACTGCTTGGCCCGGTCAGCGATGGCGTCTTGGCCGCCGCCGCCCTCGACGATGACGGTGTCGTCCTTGCTGACCACCACGCGTCGCGCCGAGCCCAGCACGTCCAGGCCTGCCTCCCGTAGCACCAGGCCAACGTCGGGGTTGACCACCTGGCCACCGGTCACCACCGCCAGATCCTCCAGGAAGGCCTTGCGGCGATCCCCGAAGAACGGCGCCTTGACCGCGACGGCCTTCAGTGTCTTGCGGATCGCGTTGACCACCAGTGTCGAAAGCGCCTCACCCTCGACGTCCTCGGCGATCACCAGCAGCGGCTTGCCCGCTTCGGCCACCTTCTCCAGCAACGGCAGCAAGTCGGGCAACGAGCTGATCTTGTCGCGATGCAACAGGATCAGGGCGTCGTCGAGCACGGCCTGTTGCGCATCGAAGTCGGTGACGAAGTACGCCGACAGGAAGCCCTTGTCGAAGCCGACACCCTCGGTGAACTCCAGCTCGGTGGACAGCGTCGACGACTCCTCGACGCTGACCACGCCGTCGTGGCCGACCTTGGTCATCGCCTCGCCGACCAGCTGGCCGATCTGTTCGTCGCGCGACGACACCGTGGCCACCTGCGCGATGCCGGTCTTGCCGGACACCGGGGTGGCCGCTGCCAGCAGCGCCTCCGAGACCGCGTCGGCGGCCTTGGAAATGCCCGCGCCCAACGCGATCGGGTTGGCGCCGGCGGCCACGTTGCGCAGACCGGCCTTGATCAGCGCCTGGGCCAGCACGGTGGCGGTGGTGGTGCCGTCGCCGGCGACGTCGTTGGTCTTGGTGGCCACCGACTTCACCAGCTGGGCGCCGAGGTTCTCGAAAGGGTCTTCCAGGTCGATCTCCCGGGCCACGGTGACGCCGTCGTTAGTGACCGCAGGCCCGCCAAAAGCTTTGGCCAGCACCACATGCCGGCCACGCGGGCCGAGGGTGACGCGCACCGCGTCGGCGAGCTTGTCCACCCCGGTTTCCAGGGCGCGGCGCGCGGTTTCGTTGAACTCAATCTGCTTGCTCATAAGTCTTTCCTGTCCCGGCTAGAGCGAACCGCCCCGGAAATCACCCGCGTACTGCGGGGATCGCCGGGGCGGAACACGCCTGTTGCTATTTGGAGACGACGGCCAGCACGTCGCGGGCCGACAGGATCAGGTACTCCTCGCCGTTGTACTTGATCTCGGTGCCGCCGTACTTGCTGTAGATGACGGTGTCACCCTCGGACACGTCCAGCGGGATTCGCTTCTCGCCGTCCTCGTCCCACCGGCCGGGGCCGACGGCGACGACGGTGCCTTCCTGCGGCTTCTCCTTGGCGGTGTCGGGAATGACCAGACCGGAAGCGGTCGTGGTCTCGGCCTCGTTGGCCTGTACGAGGATCTTGTCCTCGAGTGGCTTGATGTTCACGCTCGCCACGATTGGAGCCCTCCACTTGATCAGTGTGTGAGCTCGGGGCTGCTCCCCGAGCCCTTCGAATTACCAGGTGTTCGGCTTTCGGCCGCGCCCTAGCGTCGTCGTCGCGGGTGCCGACACAGGGATTGCCCGATTGCCACCTAGCACTCTATACACGCGAGTGCTAGCACTCAAGGTCCCCCTGTTGCTTCTGGCTCCCTTCGGCGCGAGGGTGCGTGTTCCCGGTCCGCACGCGGCGTGTCGGACCGGGGACACGCACGCTCGCGCAAGGGGGGACCATCGCTGATACTTGAGGTCATGTCCATTGGCATCCGCAAAGCGACCTGGACGGCCGGTGTGGCCGCAATGATCGTCGCGGCCGCGCTCGGCGGGGCCGGGGTCAGCCACGCCGACCCGAACGGCCAAATGTATGGCAATCCCGAAGCCGCCGCCCCCTACTGGCGCTATCAGCATCAGGAAGACTGCGGGCTGATGGCCGTCGCCGACGTGGTCGGGCAACTCACCGGCCACGAGCCCTCCCAGCTCGGCATCGAGATGCGCGGGTTCTTCACCCCCAGCCAAACCCACCACGGCCAGATCTACGAGTTCGACGGCACCTCCCCGGGCGACATGGTGGTGCTGCTCGAGCACTACGGCATCCAATCCGACCTGACCACCGGCAACACCATGCAGACGCTGGAGCAGGACCTGGCCGGCGGCCACAAGGTGATCGCCGGGCTCAACGCCGAAACCATCTGGAACTACCCCCCGGGCCAGGGCCAGCGCACCGACCCGGACCATGCCGTCGTGGTCACCGGCGTCGACACCCGCGACGACACCGTGCACCTCAACGACAGCGGCATCCCCACCGGCCGCAACGAGCAGATCCCGATGGCCACGTTCACGCAGGCCTGGTCAACCAGCGACAACCTGCTCATCGTCACCCACCAAACCGGCAACCAGTAACCGTCAGGGCAGCTGGCCGGTGACCACCGGCAGGCCCGGGTCGGTCGACACGTCCAGCGGCGACGGCGGCGCGCCCGCCGACACCAGATGCGCCGCGAACGAAGCGATCATCGCACCGTTGTCGGTGCACAGCCGCGGCCGCGGAATCCGCAACGTCAATCCGGCTGCGGCACAACGTTCTTCGGCCAATTCGCGCAGCCGCGAGTTGGCTGCCACTCCCCCGGCGATCAGCAGTGTCGAGACTCCCAGTCCGGTGGCGGCACGCACGGCCTTCATTGTCAGCACGTCGGCGACCGCCTCCTGAAAGCCGGCCGCGATGTCGGCGGTCGGGGCGTCGGGATGGCTTTCCACATACCGGGCGACGGCGGTCTTGAGACCGGAGAAGCTGAATGCGTGCGGATCGTCGCGCGGCCCGGTCATGCCGCGAGGGAACACAATTGCGTCGCGATCACCGGTGCGGGCCAGCTCGTCGAGCACCTTGCCGCCCGGATAACCGAGCCCGAGCAGCCTGGCCACCTTGTCATAGGCCTCTCCCGCGGCGTCGTCGACGGTGCCGCCCAACTCGACGATCGGCTCGCCCAGTGAGCGCACGTGCAACAGATGGGTGTGCCCGCCGGATACCAGCAATGCCACGCTGTGCGGCAGCGGCCCGTGCTCGTAGACGTCGGCAGCCAAATGCCCGCCCAGATGGTTCACCGCGTAGAACGGCACGTCCCAGGCCGCCGAATAGGCCTTGGCCGCAGCCACTCCCACCAACAGCGCGCCGGCTAGCCCGGGTCCGATCGTGGCGGCGACGACGTCTGGCCGGCTGATGCCGGCTGATGCCAGCGCGCGGCGCATCGTCGGGCCGAGTGCCTCCAGATGCGCTCGAGAGGCGATCTCGGGCACCACGCCGCCGAACCGGACATGTTCGTCGACACTGGATGCCACTTCGTCGGCCAGCAGCGTCACGGTGCCGTCGGAGTCGAGTCGGGCGATGCCGACACCCGTTTCGTCGCAGGAGCTTTCGATGGCCACAATGACAGTCATGCTGGGTCCCGTCGCATCGTGTAGGCGTCGGCGCCACTGATCCGGTAGTACCGTCGGCGCAGCCCGACATCGGTGAACCCGACGCTGCGGTAGAGCGCGATCGCCGCCGCGTTGTCGGTGCGGACCTCCAAGTGGATAACGCCGTCATTGGCAAAGTCCAGTAGCTCGCCCAGCAGCCGGCGCCCGATGCCGCGACCCTGGTAGGCCGGGTCAACGCCGATGGTGTGCACCTCGTACTCGAACGGCGGCGTGCGGCCCAACCGTGAAATGCCCCCGTACCCCACCAGCACGTCGCCAATGCGCGCGGCGACGTAATGGTTGTGCTTGGCGGCGAGTTCGCGGACGAATGCGGCCTTGGGCCACGGGTCGTCGCCGGGAAACAGCAGCGCCTCCAGTTCGGCGCACCGCCTGGCATCCGCGGGCGTGAGCGGACCGCACACCACGTTGCGCTCAGCCGCTGGTTTGGCGTCCGGCCGGCGCAGGTACAACGGCACCAGCGGCGCCGGCTCGTCCGACCAGTCGACCGCGGCTACCAGTCCGGCCGGCGTCGGGTGGGTCGGGTCGCAGCGCGGCAGGTCGAACAGCGTCGCGTGCTGCGGGGATCCGGCGACCGCGCGCGCCGCGCCGGGGTCCACGTCGGCCGGTGCATTGACGGCCGGCCCGTCGACGCGAACACCGTCGCGGTAACGGGCCCAATAGATTTCACGCCGGCGGGCGTCGGTGACGACCAGCGTCTCGCCGGTCGTCTGCCCGCCGATGGCGTCCAGGCTGCACACGCCGTACACCGGGATGCCCAGCGCGTGTCCGTAGGCGGCCGCGGTCGCCATCCCCACCCGCAAGCCGGTGAACGGGCCAGGCCCGCAACCGACCACCGCGGCATCGAGGTCGGCCATCGTCAGCCCGGCATCGGTGAGCGCGGCCAACACATTCGGCGTGAGCCGTTCGGCGTGGGCGCGGGCGTCGACGGTGATTCGCTCGGCGAGCACATCAAGGTCGTCGGTGACGATTCCCGCCGTGACCGACGGTGTGGCGGTGTCGATGGCCAAGACGCGGCGTGACATCAGCAGCTCCACTGCCAGGTCGCGGTGCGCACGTCGGAGTTGGTGATCCGTTCGAGGCGGATGTCGAGGTGACGCTCGGAAAGTCGTTCGGCCAGGCCCTCGCCCCACTCCACGACGACGACGGCGTCGTCGAGATCGGTGTCCAGGTCCAGCGAATCGAGCTCGCCGAGCAAGTCGGCCCCGTGGTGATCCAGCAGCCGGTAGACGTCGACATGGATCATCGCCGGCGCGCCGGCGCGCCTCGGCGGGTGCACCCGCGCCAGCACGAATGTCGGCGACGTGACCGGCCCGTCGACATCCAGTGCCTCGGCAATCCCCTTGGCAAGCACGGTCTTGCCGGCGCCAAGCGGACCGGAGAGCACCACCACGTCTCCGGTGCGCAGCTGGGCGCCCAGCCGCGACCCCAGCGCTATGGTGTCTTCGACCTGCGCGAGGGTCGCCGTACCTGCTCCGAGTTCAGCCACGCCGCCACGACCGTTCGCGCCACCGCCGACTCAGCGCCGCCAGCCGGCCCGGAGTGGCCCGCCTGACCAGCCGGACCAAGGCGTCGTTGATCCGGTCCGGCTTGCCCAGCAGCACCAAATGACCGGCCCGCGACATGATGATCAGCTCTGAATTGGGCAGCGCGTCGGCCATCCGCCGCGAATATTCGTCGGGGGTGAGCAGGTCGTGATCACCGCAGACGATCAAGGTCGGAACCTTCGCCAACGTAGGCAGCGCGGCGGTTTCGTCGTGCACCTCCAGGGCATGCAAGAACTCCACCATTGTCGGGATTGGCGTGCCGTGCATCATCTTCTGCGAAAAGGCCACCACGCTGGGGCTGACGTCGAAATCGCCATAGGACGCTGCCCGCAGAATCGGGCCGATCAGCGAACGCGCCGCATTGCGGCCACGGTGTACCAGCTTCGGCGCGGACCGGGCAGCTAGCCGAATGGCGTTCAGCGCCGGGTTCTCCAGGATCTCGCCCAGCGGCGATTTCGAAACACCCTCGGCTGCAGACGAAATCAACGCCGCGCCGACGATCCGGCTGCCGTAGTGGTGCGGGTACTGCCTGGCATGCGACAACACGGTCATGCCGCCCATTGAATGACCGACCATCACAATCGGACCCCGTGGCGCGATCACCTGCAGCACGGTCTCCAAATCCATGCCCAACTGCGACACCGTGTAGGTTTCCGGTGACGCTTCGCCCGAGCGGCCGTGTCCCCGCTGGTCGTAGAAGATCATCCGGACCCGCGGGCCCCACTCCTCGCACAACCGCTTGCGCTGAAAGTAGAAGGCGCCCATCCGAAGACAGAATCCGTGGGCGAACACCACCGTCAGCGGTGCGTCGACGGGCCCCACCTCACGCACCGCCAGCGGCACCCCGTCGGGCGTCGTCACCACATAGCTGCGGTCGCCGTCGAGCGCCTCGAAGTTCTCGTGGACGTAAGGGTCGTCCGCGATGACACGCCGAGTCACCTGCCGAGCGACCGTCACTCCGGCTATCGTGCCCACCGCGCCCACACCGGCCGCACCGGCCAGCCAGCGGGCTAGTCCCACTCGGGCCGGGTGCGCGCCGTCAAGGTCGTCGCCGCTCAACGACTTTCGGCCTCAAGGTACGTCCGGGTAACACGACCACGAGGGCTCGTTACCACTTCGTAGTGGATGCTGCCCAATAGGTCAGCCCAGTCCTGCGCGGTGGGCTCACCGTGGGTGCCCGGCCCGAACAGGATCGCCTCATCGCCCTCAGCGACGTCTGGGGTACCCGGACCCAGATCGACCACGAACTGGTCCATGCAAACCCGCCCCACGCTACGGCGGCGTCTGCCGTTGATCAGCACGTCGAGGCGACCGCTCAGCGAGCGGAACACTCCGTCGGCGTAGCCCAGCGGCAGCAACGCCAGATTGGTGTCACGCTCGGCGATCCAGGTGTGCCCGTAGGACACGCCTTCACCGGCGCGCACCGAGCGAACCAGTGCGACAACGCATTTGACCGTCATCGCCGGCACCAGGTCCAGGTCATCGCGTTCCGGGAAGGGGTTGAGCCCATAGACCGCGATGCCGGGCCGCACCATGTCGAAGCAAAAGTCGGGGCGGGTCAGCGCGGCCGGTGAATTAGCCAGGTGCGCCACCTCGAAGTGCACACCGTGATCTCGGGCCTGCGCCAGCATCTCGCCGAACCGTTGAGCCTGCAGGTCGTTGGCGGGGTGTGCAGGCTCGTCGGCACACGCCAGATGCGACATCAATCCACGCACCCGGATGGCATCGTCGGCGATGGCACGGCGCAGTTCGGCCAGCATCGACGGGTATTCGCCGGCGCGGACACCGTTGCGGTTCATCCCGGTGTCGGCTTTGACCGTCACCGTCGCCGTCTGACCGGTGCGGCGCACGGCGTCGAGCAGTTCGTCGAGTTGGCGCAGCGAGGACACGGCGATCTGGACGTCGGCGCTCACCGCCGGCGCGAAGTCGGTGCCGGGGCGATGCAGCCATGCCAGCACCGGTGCCGTGATGCCGTCGGCGCGCAATGCGAGCGCTTCCTCGATGGTGGCCACCCCGAGTTCGGCAGCGCCGGCGGTCAGCGCCGCGCGGGCGACCGGCGTGGCACCGTGCCCGTATCCGTCGGCCTTGACGACGGCCATCAGCTGCGCGGGCCCGGCGTGTTCACGCAGGACCCGCACGTTGTGCGCGATGGCACCGAGGTCGACGACCGCCTCGGCGATCAGGCCGCTCGTCTGGGAAATCGCAGTCATCTCCCGGCTATTGTCCCAGAAGCGGGCTGCCGGCCTCGCCCAGCGTGAAGCTGTTGCGAAAAAACGCTACAAATCTCGCAGTGGCTTCACGCTCGGCGCAAAGAGACCTCAGTGGGCGAAGTGCTGCTCGTCGAAGTGGCCGCCGGGCTTGAGCTTGTCCAGGTGGCTCAGCGCGGTCGCGGTGTCGTCATGCAATGCCCGCGCCAGATCGGCGGAGAGCCCTTCGCGTACCACGATGCGCAGCACCGAGACGTCGGTGGCGTTGTCGGGCATGGTGTAGGCCGGCACCTGCCAGCCGAAGGTGCGCAGTTCGTGGGAGACATCGAACTCGGTGTAGCCGCGGTCTCCGCGCAGCCGGGCGGCCACCACCGGGATGGCCGATCCGTCGGAGATCAGCTCGAAATGCTCGCCCGCCTTGAGCTGCTGGCCCAGCCAGCGCGCCGTCTGCGACAGCGACTGCATCACCTGGGTGTAGCCTTCCCGGCCCAGCCGCAGGAAGTTGTAGTACTGGCCGACCACCTGGTTGCCCGGTCGGGAGAAGTTCAGTGTGAAGGTCGGCATGTCGCCGCCCAGGTAGTTGACCCGGAACACCAGGTCCTCGGGCAGGTGTTCAGGGCTGCGCCACACCACGAACCCGATGCCCGGATACGTCAGGCCGTATTTGTGGCCGCTGACATTGATCGACACCACCCGCGGCAGCCGGAAGTCCCACTTGAGGCCCGGGTGCAAAAACGGCACCACAAAACCGCCGCTGGCCGCGTCGACGTGCACCGGAACGTCGACCCCGCCGCCCGCGGCCAGCTTGTCCAGCGCCGCGCAGATCTCCGCGACCGGTTCGAGCTCACCGGTGTAGGTGGTGCCCAGGATGGCGACCACACCGATGGTGTCCTCGTCGACGGCCTCCACCACTTGCTCGGGGGTGATGACGTAGCGGCCTTCTTCCATCGGCAGGTAGCGGGGCTCGACGTCGAAGTAGCGGCAGAACTTCTCCCAGACCACCTGCACGTTGGAGCCCATCACCAGGTTGGGGGTGCGGCCTTTCCAGCCCGCGCCGACCTTTTGGCGCCAGCGCCACTTCAGCGCCAGCCCGCCCAGCATCACCGCCTCAGACGAGCCGATCGTCGACACCCCGATCGCGCTGGACGGGTCGTCGTCGCGCAGCCCCTCGGCATGGAACAAATCGGCGACCATGCACACGCAGCGCTGCTCGATGGCCGCGGTCGCCGGGTATTCGTCCTTGTCGATCATGTTCTTGTCGAACGTTTCGGCCATCAGCCTCCCGGCCTCGGGATCCATCCAGGTGGTGACGAACGTGGCCAGGTTCAGCCGCGAGCTGCCGTCGAGCATCAACTCGTCGTGGATGAAGCGATAGGCGGCTTCGGGATCCATCGACTCGTCGGGCATCCGCAACGCGGGCACCGGCGCGGTGAACAGCCGGCCGGTGTAGGCCGGGCTCACCGAATGCGCAGGAACTGATGGGTGGGGCACGGCGGATCCTTTCGTTGGTGCGGGCTACAGACCGGCCAGGGCGGTGCGGATGTGGCCGAGGATGCGCGACGACGACGTGGGGGCGTCGCCGGGTCCGGGATCGCCGGCCGACAACGCCGCCGCGCGGGCATGTACGAAGGCTGCCGCCGCGGCGGCCTCGCCCGTCGGCAGGCCACCTGCCAGCAGCGCGCCGATCATCCCGGACAGCACGTCACCGGATCCGGCGGTGGCCGCCCAGGATTGTCCGGCCGGGCTCAGGTAGACCGGGCCTTCGGGTTCGGCGACGACGGTGACGTTGCCTTTGAGCAGCACCGTCGCGCCGAACGCGTCGGCGAGCTTGCGGGTGGCGGCGATGCGGTCCTCGCCCGGCGGGGCGCCGGCCAGCCGGGCGAATTCACCGGCGTGCGGGGTGAGGACGGTGGGCGCGCGTCGAGAGCTGACGAGCTCGGGGTGTGCGGCCAGGATGGTCAGCGCGTCGGCGTCGACGATCACCGGCAGGTCGGTGTCCAGCGCGAACCACAGCGCGGCAGCGCCGGTGTCCTCGGTGCCCAGACCCGGCCCGACGACCCAGGACTGCACGCGTCCGGCCGTGCCGGGGGTGGGCGTGGCGATGACTTCGGGCCAGTGCGCGAGCACCTCGGCGTGCCCGCTGCCCGCATAGCGGACCATGCCAGAGGTGGCGGCCACCGCCGCGCCGGTGCACAGCACGGCCGCACCGGGATAGGTCGACGAACCCGCCAGGATGCCGGTCACGCCCTGGGTGTACTTGTCGTCGTCGGGTCCGGGCACCGGCCAGCGCGCCACCACATCGAGGGCCTCGAAACCGCGCACGTCGGTGTCGGGGAGCTCCAGACCGATGTCGACCAATCGGACGCGGCCGCAGTCGGCCAGTGCGTGCACGGGTTTGAGGCCGCCGAACGTCACGGTCAACGCGGCGTGTACGGCAGGGCCGGTGATCGCTCCGGTGGCCACGTCGATGCCGCTGGGAATGTCGACGGCCACGACCGGGATCGCGCCGGCGGCGGCGAAAAGCTCGGCTGCCGCCGGTCGCAGCGGCCCGGACCCGGAAATGCCTACCACGCCGTCGATGACCAGGTCGGTCGTGCCGGCGATGGAGTCGACGATGCGCCCGCCGGACTTCCGGAACGCCGCGAGCGCCTGGCGGTGGGCACGCTCGGGGTTGAGCAGGATGGCGGCCGCGGCCGCGCCCCGGCGACGCAGAAACGTCGCCGCCCACAGCGCGTCGCCGCCGTTGTCGCCGGAGCCGACGACAGCGCACACCCGCCGGCCCGTCACTCCACCGGTGCGGGCGGTCAGCTCGCGGAGGATCTCGGTGGCCAGCCCGTAGGCGGCCCGGCGCATCAACGCGCCGTCGGGCAGGGTGGCCAGTAGCGGCGCTTCGGCTTCGCGAATCGCGTCAACGGAGTAGTAGTGCCGCATCAACCCCAGGATTGCATGCCGCGCCGCGGCGCGCTGCGCTCCCTGCCGGGTCAGCCGCCAAAGTCGCCGGCGACGTGTGGCCTCAGATGGTGCCACCAACAAGCGATATAGAGCAGCATCGCGACGACCAACAGCACGATGACCCAGAGCACGACGGTGACGTCGATCCAGCTACCGAACGGCGGCGAACCCGGCAGCGCGTTTCTCAGCGGGACCACCGCGAACAGCATCGCGGCGTACCACGTCGTCATGGGCGGCTGAAACGGACGGCGGTTGCGCAACGTTTGAATCGCAACGAACAGAGCTTGCGCAGCAATCACCACGAGAACGGTGACGATGACGATCGCGAACGCTGCCGTACTCGTTGATCGCCGCAGCTCCACCCGATGCGGGGCGAACATTTCGCTCTGGGCGGCCAGGCCCGCGTCGACTCTCCAGCCGGGCAGGCGATTGGTGAAGGTCACCATCGCGGGCTCCGGTACCTTCGCAGCCCCGCGAAACAGCTCGACCGTGATCGGGCCGGAATGATAGCTATCGAAGGGCCAGTCTTCAGCCTGGCCGCTGAGGGTCAGCGGGACGGGAAACACACCGGGAAGTACGTCTTTTGACCATGTGCGCGTGGTCGGTTGGGCCACTGATGTGACTGCGACACTGAGCTCGTCGGCCAGCCGGTGGGTGTGCGGATCCAGCAGCGCCGACCCCGGCGAAATGGTGAGGTTGGCGACGAGAACGGTGTTGTTCGATTGGATGTCTTCCACATTGAAGTTCGCGACGGTCACGTCGCCCGGGAGCGCGTGGTTGGTCTGACGGTGCCCCATGCCGCCATTGGCGTAGAGCAGGACCGACGCGACATACGCCCCCAGGACCGCCACGACGAGTCCGGCGATAGCGACTTTCACGAACGCCCAAACCCGATGCCCGTTAGCCGCTCCACCGACTCGTTTTGCACAATCAGATCCCCTCGCCGACACAATGACTCGGATTTGAGCATGAAACTAACGCCCGCGAAATCAATTTCGGTGAATTAGTCCGGCGCGGCCGGACTGCACCCTTGATCCGGCATAACCGTCCGCGTAGGGTATCCAGCGATTACGCAACTATGCGTAGCGTAATAGGCGGACGGAAGGACCCGACTTGACGCGCAGCCGCTATGCCGGCCGGCCCTTCGCCACCTCCACAGCCGATATCGCCGCCGCCCTGGAACAGGTGAGCATCCCGACATTGCTGCTCTCGTTGGTGCACATCACCGGCGAGCCGCACTTCATCCGCGAGTTCAAGCCCGCCGGGATCTTTCTCAACGAGGTCCAGGGATTCATGTCCGAAGACGACAAAGCCCGCGCCCGCGCGGCGGCGCTGCCGGTGATCGTCGACTACCGCGACCGCGGCTGCCCCGAGCCCGCGCCGCTGCCCCGCGACCTCGTCAAAGAGATGATGGACTGGGCGGCCTGCGAAACCGTGCCCGACGACTACGTCGAGCTGCTGCTGGAAGAGATGGACCTCGGCGGAATCGACCCGCGCCGCCCGGCGCCGCTGGATCCCGGCCGAACCCAGGAGCTGCCCGTCGTGGTCATCGGCTGCGGCGAATCCGGCGTCCTGGCCGGAATCCGGCTGCGCCAGGCCAACATTCCGTTCACCATCATTGAGAAGAACGCCGGGCCGGGTGGAACCTGGTGGGAAAACACCTATCCCGGGGCTCGTGTTGACGTGGCCAACCACTTCTACTGTTACAGCTTCGAACCCAGTAACGATTGGACGCACTTCTTCGCCGAGCAACCCGAGTTGCAGGCGTATTTCACCACGCTGATCGACAAATACGGCCTAGGCGAGCAGGTTCGGTGGCAGACCGAGGTGACTGCGGCCGAATGGCACGACGGCGACGGGACGTGGACGCTGACCGTCCGGTCTCACGACGGCCAGATCACCACTTTGCGGGCCCGCGCCGTTATTACCGCGGTCGGTCAGCTCAACCGGCCCCATGTCCCGGCCTTCGCCGGAGCGGACACTTTCAGTGGGCCGTCGTTTCACTCGGCGGCCTGGGACCACTCGGTGGACCTGATCGGCAAGCGGGTGGCGCTGATCGGCGCGGGCGCCAGCGGATTTCAGATCGCGCCCGCCATCGCCGAGGACGTCGAGCATCTGACGGTCTTTCAACGCAGCGCCCAGTGGATGTTCCCCAATCCGATGTATCACGAGTGCGTCGCCGACGGAGTGCGCTGGGCGATGGACCACCTGCCGTTCTACGGTCGCTGGTATCGCTTCCTGGTGTTGTGGCCCGGCGCCGACAAGGGACTCGACGCTGCACGTGTCGACCCGGATTACTCCGATCAGGATTATGCGGTCAGCGAGATCAACGCCGCCGCGCGGTTGATGTTCACCGACTGGATCACCAATCAGGTTGGGGCAGATCAGGATTTGCTGGCCAAGGTGCTGCCGGACTACCCGGCCACCGGCAAACGAACGCTGCAGGACAACGGCACCTGGCTGGCAACGCTGCGCCGCGACAACGTCGAGCTGGTGCGCACCCCGATCCAGCAGATCACTCCCGGCGGTGTCCTGACCGACGACGGCGTCAACCACGAGGTGGATGTCATCGTCTACGCCACCGGGTTTCGGCATACCGATGTGCTGTGGCCGATGACGGTCACCGGCCGCGACGGGGCCGACCTGCACGCCGTGTGGGGCCAGCGGCCGTATGCCTACTTGGGAATCACCGTTCCGGGGTTCCCCAACTTCTTTCTGCTCTACGGGCCGGGCGCGCATCTTGCCCACGGCGGCAGCTTGATCTTCAACTCCGAACTGCAGATGCGCTACATCAACAGCTGCCTGGAGGAATTAGTCAGGGGCGCCGTGCATTCGGTCGAGCCGACCGCCGAGGCGGCCAGCGCGTGGCATCAACGCACCCAGGCCGAGATCAAACAGATGGTGTGGTCGCACCCCGCGGTCAAGCACTCCTACTTCAAGAACACCGACGGGGAGATTCACACCGTCAGCCCGTGGCGCCTCAACGAGTACTGGACGGCGGTCCGTGAACCGGACTGGTCACAGTTCGTGGTTCGAAAAATCGGTGCGGAAGGAACCCAGTGAGCGGAGTCATCGTCACCGGCGGCGCGTCGGGCATCGGGCGGGCGAGCGCCGAGGCGCTGATCGCCGACGGCCGGCGGGTGGCGCTGTGGGACATCGCCCCGGCGGTGCAGCAGGTCGCCGCGGAGCTGGGTATGCCAGGTTTCCTGGTCGACGTCAGTGACGACGCCGCGCTGCCCGACGCGGTCGCCGCGGCCGCTGCCGCGCTCGATGGCGTCGACGGCCTGGTGCACGCCGCCGGGCGGGTGCTCGCCGAGCCGGTCGGCGCCTACACCGGCGACTCCTGGGACGCCATCCTCGACGTGAACCTTCGCGCCCAGGCGATGCTGGTGCAGTTGCTGCTGCCGCAGCTGGAACAGTCTGCGCGCGACGGCCGCTCGCCGGCAGTGGTGGGGATCTCCAGCATCGAGGGGCTGGCCGCCAACCCGTTCATCCCGGCCTACTGCGCTTCCAAGGCCGGCCTGCTGGGCTTGACCCGGTCGATGGCCGCTCAGCTGGGCCCGGCCGGCATCCGGGTCAACGCGGTGTGCCCCGGCTTCATCCACACCCCGATGCTGCAGATCGCCCTCGACGTCGAGGAGGTTCGCGCCGGCTTCGTGCAAGCCGCGCCGCTGGGCCGGATCGGCGAGCCCGCCGAGGTGGCGCAAGCAGTGGCGTTCTTGATGTCGCCGCGGGCGTCGTTCATCACCGGCACGCACGTCGTCGTCGACGGCGGCGTCACCGCCCGGCATCCGTGAGCTTCGCCGGCCCGATTGAGGGGCGGCCGCGGCCTTGCGCCATCGGATAAAAGCAGAGACCGATGACGATCGCCGCGAAATGCCCGATCGCGGTGAAGTTCACATGGATGACCAACGGCACGATGAAGACGATCAGCAAGATCGCCAAGTAGCCCCACCGCCAGGGCCGGGCAATGTGATAAGCCAGCACCGCGATGACCCCGACAAGGAAGTAGCTGACCCCGATATCACGGGCGTGCACCAGCCTCTCGGATTCCAGATGCTGCTCGATGGCCAGGTAGAGCAACCCTTCGCTGATATATGTAGCTCCGATATGAGCCGTCAACCCCACTGTCAGCCAACGTATTTGACCGAGCCACCGCTCTGCGGGCGCCAGGAACAGCGTGAAGAGGACCAGGTACGGCGTCCAGTACCGGCCGTCGATCCAGAGCAGGCTGGAAAACAGCACTTCCAGCGGATCCCGCGCCAGGTGATACAGATTGGTGGAGCCGTCGACCAGCACGGTGTGCAACTGCCGCCGGGTCAGCCGGTGCTGAATGATGGTGGTGACCAGCAATACGGTCAGCCACAGGTAGGTCAACGGTGCGCTGCTGACAAACCGCCACCCAGCCGCCAGCCACGTTCTCAATCTCGATGCCGTCGCCACGCATCCACGATCGCACGGCAGTCAGAAGCTAGGGCTGTGATCCTGACCGAATCACGGCCGTGGCTGCTGTTTCGCGAAAGTTCCTATTCGACGGTGACCGACTTGGCCAGGTTGCGCGGCTTGTCCACGTCGTAGCCGCGGGCGCGGGCCACCGACGCCGCGAACACCTGCAGCGGGATCGTCGACAGCAGCGGCTGGTAAAGCCTTGATACCGCGGGGATTTCGATCAAGTGATCGGCGTAGGGACGCACCGTGTCGTCGCCCTCTTCGGCGATCACGATGGTCACCGCACCACGGGTCTGGATTTCGCGGATGTTGGACAGCAGCTTGGCGTGCAACGTGGCTGAGTTCTTCGGCGAGGGCATCACGACGATGACAGGCAGGTCGTCTTCGATCAGCGCGATCGGGCCGTGCTTGAGCTCGCCGGCGGCAAACCCCTCGGCGTGCATGTAGGCCAATTCCTTGAGTTTCAGCGCGCCTTCCAGCGCCACCGGGTACCCGACGTGGCGGCCGAGGAACAGCACCGTCGACGATTGAGCGAACCGGTAGGCCAAGTCGGCAACCGGCCTGATTCCGGTGAGCACGCGGGCCACCAGATCCGGCATCGACTCCAGTTCGTGGTACTCGCGCTCGACCTCGTCGGGGTATTTGGTGCCGCGAGCCTGCGCCAGCGCCAGGCCGACGAGGTAGTTCGCCGCGATCTGCGCCAAAAACGTCTTGGTCGACGCCACGCCGATCTCCGGTCCGGCGCGGGTGTAGAGCACCGCGTCGCATTCCCGCGGAATCTGGCTGCCGTTGGTGTTGCAGATCGCCAGCACCTTGGCCTTCTGCTCCTTGGCGTGCCGGACCGCCTCGAGGGTGTCGGCGGTCTCGCCTGACTGCGAGATCGCCACCACCAGCGTGCTGCGGTCGAGTACCGGGTCGCGATAGCGGAACTCACTGGCCAGCTCCACCTCGACGGGTAGCCGGGTCCAGTGCTCGATCGCGTATTTGGCCAGCAGCCCGGAGTGGTAGGCGGTGCCGCAGGCGACCACGAACACCTTGTCGACCTCGCGTAGCTCCTGGTCGGAGAGCCGCTGCTCGTCGAGCACGATCCGGCCGTCGACGAAGTGCCCGAGCAGCGTGTCGGCCACCGCGGCGGGCTGTTCGGCGATCTCCTTGAGCATGAAGTACTCGTAGCCGCCTTTCTCGGCGGCGTCCAGGTCCCAGTCGATATGGAAGGGACGAGCGTTGGCGGCGTCGTCGTTGCCGTCGAAGTCGGTGATCCGGTAGCCATCGGCGGTGATCACCACGGCCTGGTCCTGGCCCAGCTCGACCGCCTCGCGGGTATGCGGGATGAATGCGGCCACGTCGGAGCCGAGGAACATCTCGCCGTCGCCGATGCCGACCACCAGCGGCGTGGAGCGACGGGCGGCGACGATGGTGCCGGGCTCGTCGGCGTTGGCGAAGACCAGGGTGAAGTGCCCTTCCAGCCGGCGCACGACTGCCAGCACGGAGCCAGTGAAATCACCGGCAGTCGGCCCATGTCGGTATGCCTGCGCCACCAGATGAACGGCGACCTCGCTGTCGGTGTCGCTGGCGAACTCCACACCGGCGGCCTCCAACTCGTGGCGCAAGGTGGCGAAGTTCTCGATGATCCCGTTGTGAACGACGGCGATCTTGCCGGCCGCGTCACTATGTGGGTGCGCATTGCGGTCGGTGGGGCGACCGTGGGTAGCCCAGCGGGTATGCCCGAGGCCGGTGGTGCCGCTCAGCGCTGCGGAATCGGTATCGCGCAGCGACTCCTCCAGGTTGGCCAGTCGGCCGGCTCGCCGACGGACGGTGAGCTCGCCGGCCCCGTCGATCAGCGCGATGCCGGCCGAGTCGTAGCCGCGGTACTCCATCCGGCGCAGCGCTTCGACGACGGCCTCGCAGGCAGACTGCTGCCCGACGTAGCCGACGATTCCGCACATAGCCCATCAGGGTAGTGCAGTGGGGGTCACCAGCGTCGAATCCAGCAGGTCAGGGCGGGTTCCCGTGGGCCGGTCAGACCGCAGCTCAAAATCGGCTCTGCTCCGGATGCGCCACAACGCGTAAGTCCAGGTGCGGGATGCCGTCGAAATCACTGGGATTACACGTGTACAGCGGCACACCATGCGCGATCGCAGTGGCGGCAATCAAAGCGTCGTAGGCGCGGGCCGCCGGTTTCCGTCCCGAAGCGCGCAGTGACGCCGCCACTACGGCGAATGCCCGGGCTGCTGCGCCATCGAAAGGCAGTGCGTCGAAATCGGATTCGGCTTGCTGTAGACGCGCCTGCCGTGCTGCGCGTTCTTCTTCGGTTTGGGCCACGTGCGGTCCAAGCGATAGTTCCGCCAGCGTTATGGCGCTAATAACCGCTTCCTCCGGCAGCGCCGACGGATCGGTAATTCGGCCCAGCAGGATCACCACCGAGGTATCGAGCAAGCCTCTCGAAGCTGGCTCTTCGATCACAGCGACGGATCGATGAGGGCATCGATGTCTCGTCGCAGCGCTTCGGGGTCAACGGGCGGCAACCGCTTCCAGCGCTCAATCAGTTCCTCAGGTCGGGCGCTGCGACGGGGCAGCGGCCGAAGCTCGGCGATAGGACGCCCGTCTCGGGTTACCACTACACGTTCGCCCCGCTCGACACGGTCCAGCACTTCTCCGCCCTTGTTGCGCAGTTCGCGCACGGTTACGGACACCACCAACCCACTGTATCACCGGTGAGACACGCGCGGCCGAGCAATAGTTTCCAGCTAGCAGGTATGCGCTCGACCCGCCTGCGCCGCGACACTGGATGGGTGGCAACGGGTGGGGTATTGCGCTGCGTGATTGTGGACAACAACCGCGACTTCCTTAATGCTGCGGCTCGATTGCTCGAGCGGCAGAACATCGACGTCGTGGGGGTGGCGCAGTCGTCGTCGGCCGGGGTGCAATGCGTCCAAGACTTGCGCCCCGACATCACGCTGGTCGATATCGAGTTGGACGGGGAGAGCGGATTCGACCTGGCTGAACAACTGCATCGGGGTGGCGCCGACGCCGCCCCGCGGGTGATTTTGATCTCGACCCATGCGGAGGAGGACTTTGCGGAGTTGATCTCGACGAGCCCGGCGGTGGCTTTCTTGCCGAAGTCCGTCGTGTCCGGTGCCGCGATCCGCGAAATTCTGGACCGAGCCAGCTAAGCGAGGGGTTTACCTGGAGTCCAGGAACGTGATCACCGCCCGCACCCGGCGGTGGTCGTCGTCTGTTTCGGCCAGATCCAGTTTGGTCAGGATGCTGCGGACATGCTTTTCGACGGTGCCTTCGGTCACCCACAGCCGCCGCGCGATGCCCGCGTTCGAGCGGCCCTCGGCCATCAACTCCAGCACCTCCAGTTCGCGCGGCGATAGCACCGACAGCGGGTCGTCGCGTCGCCGGCCCGATACCAGCTCCTGCACCAGAGCCGGGTCGACCACCGAGGCGCCGTTGGCGATCCGGCGCAGGGTGGCGACGAAATCGGCGACGTCGGTGACCCGGCTTTTGAGCAGATAGCCGATCCCGCCGCCGCCGGCCAACAACTCCATTGCGTGCTCGACGTCGACGTGAGCAGACAGCACCATGATCCCGGTGTCCGGCAGCTCTTCGCGGATCGTTCGGGCGGCGTCCAGGCCCTCGGTGGTATGGGTCGGCGGCATCCGGATATCGACGACAACCACATCGGGGGCATGGCTGCGCGCTTGCGCGAGCAGTTCGGTGGCGTCGCCAGCCTGGCCCACCACCGTGAACCCCGACCGGTCCAGCAAGCTGGTCAGGCCTTCGCGCAGCAGTGTTTCGTCGTCGGCCACCACCGCGCGCAGCGGCGACGGCGTGTCGGTAGTAGTCGTGTCGGCGCTCAGCGTGTGCCCTTCGGGAAACGGTGACCGTTGCGTTGGGACACATCTTGCACCAAAGCGGGATGCCGGCGGGGGTGGGCTGCCGGAATCCGCCTGCCGCTAGACCCATGGCGACGACCCGCCGCGCCCGGACACGCCGCGCTTGCGATCGCCGCTACGCCGACAGCCGCACGCGGTAGCGGACGTCGCCGGCCAGCCCGGCCAGCGCGCGCCAGGACCGGATCGCGCAGCGAGCGAGGTCGACCGCGTGGCTGCAATCCGTGCTTCCCACGACCACCGAGTGGGCGCGCAGAGCATTACCGGTCACGGCGTCCAGTGTCGTCCGGTGCTCAGCGTCGACTGCTGCCGTCGATTGGTAGGCCGCCCGCAGGGCATAGAGTTCGGCCGCGTTCAGCATCCGCTTTGTCGCGCGGGACGCCGCATAGGCGGCGCGATGCGCAGCACCCCAGGCGGCCGCCGGTGGCGTTTCGCCGGATGCGACTTTGCGGTGCAACGCGGCGATGTCCGAAATTGCTTGGGCAGCATCGCTTTCCGCATAGCGAATAACGCCCCAGACGGGATTTTCCAGCAGTTCGGCCACCCACGCGTGGATCACGGTGTCGGCAACCTCCGCGGTCCCCACCGTCTGCCAGCCCAGGTCGAGCGCAACGGCGCCGTCTTCGCGGGACAGGAAGCCGCCGGGGCCGGCGAGCAGGTCGTTGCACCACTGGACGAACGCAGCCAGCGGCCGCGCCGAGCAGTCCGGAAAGTCGGTGATCTCGGTGTCGCCGTTGATGTAGGAGATGGCGTTCATCGCGCACCCTTTGCCCGACCCGGCCGGATACGATCCGGCGACCAAGCGCAGTTGGGTGAAATTGTCGTGGTCCATTTCGGTTGAGTCCCTTCGTGATGCCGACGTGGTGACACCATCAAGACTCGGGCGTAGCCCCGGAGATGTCGTCTAGGCTGGCAACCATTACCGCCTGCGGCGACCTGCAATATCGGCCTACCTGCTAGCAGGAATACCCCGCCGCCCATAGCGCTGGCACCACTTCGCCTGGTCGGGCTACCCGGTAACGGCATTGGATGCGAGCTTCGATGATCGCCGATGCCCGCCACGCGATTCTGGGCAAGGCAAATCTCGGCGCAAACTTCCCCGGAGGCACCCATGACTGCTGTTCTGCACGACGAGCTGATGATGACCGCCGGCGACGACCCGCTTGTGGACGCCGTGGCCCGTTTGTTGACCGTCCCGCTGCGCCAGGCCTACGCGGCGCTGTGGCGGATCGGGCTGCTGGAGGTCAGGGCGTAGGTAGTATCGACAGCCCTCGCCGGAAGGAGAAACCGATGCCGCATGACGGGTTTCATCCGGACTTGCAGCCGCACGAGCAGATGGTGCGCAATCGGGTGCATCACATCAAATCGTCGGAACTTGACAGCGATACCGCGCAAAGCGCGGGGATGCAGCGGTTCGCCGCGATCACTGGACGTGCCGTCGGGGCCGAGAAGCTCTGGATGGGCGAGACACACGTGCGGCCGCAGATGGCGTCGGACAACCATCACCACGGCGAATCCGAAACGGCGATCTTTGTCCGCAGCGGCCACCCCGATTTCGTCTTTCATGACGGCAACCATGAGGTCCGTATCTCGACCAGTCCCGGCGACTATGTCTTCATTCCGCCGTATCTGCCGCACCGCGAAGAGAATCCGAAACCCGACGAGCCGGCCGTGGTGGTGATCGCCCGCAGCACCCAGGAGGCGATCGTCGTCAATCTGCCTGAGCTCTATCCGCTGTAGCGCTAGGCGCCGTCGACGGGAATCGTGACGTCCAGCGACGTCCCCTTACCCGCCCGGGATTCGACCTTGAACTGTCCGCTGACCGCCTCGACGCGGTCTTTCAGCCCAATCAGGCCGGATCCGTTGCCGGCATCCGCGCCACCGACCCCGTCGTCGCCAATCGACAAATACAAATTCGTGTCGTCGACGTGCGCGGCGACCGTGACTTCGGATGCTTGAGCGTGCTTGTCGGCGTTGGTCAGCGCTTCGGCCACCACGTAATAGGCGGCGACCTCGGCAGGCTCCGGCAACCGCCGGTCGATCGCCACGTCGAGGGTGATCGGAACGGCGGATCGTCGTGCAAGGTTGCGCAGTGCGGCGCCAAGTCCCCCTTTGGCGAGAATGCCCGGATGGATGCCGCGAGAGAGCTGCTGCAAGTCGGTGAACACTTCGTTCAAACCGGCGACCGCCTCGGACAGCTCATTTCTAACGTCGGTCAGATCGGCCGGCACCAATTCCTCTGCCATCCGCAGCCGCAGGCCCAACGAGACCAGCCGTTGTTGAGCACCGTCGTGCAGGTCGCGTTCGATGCGGCGCCGTGCATCGTCGGCGGCGGCGACAATCCGGGCCCGGGACGCCACCAGCTCGGCGCGGGTGGTGGCCGCGGCGATGGCGGTCGCGATCAACTCGGCGAATTCGGCGATGCGCTGCTCGCTGTTGGCCGGCAGCGACTCAGGCCGTGACGAGCCGACCAACGCCAGGCCCCACACCCGTTCGTCGACGATGATCGGTGCGCCCACCCGGGAATGCATGCCCAATTCCCGCATCCGCGCCACGAGCGGCCCGGCGGCGTTGTCGATACTTTCCATTCGGTAGGCGCGGCCGGTGCGGAACACCTCTCCGGCCACGTTCTGGCCCTCCAAGGGCAGTCGCTCCCCGATGGCAAGGCCATGCGCGCCGGCTTCGGCGTAGCAGGCGACGACAACGATCGCCGTGCCGTCGTCCTCATAACGCAGCACCTCGGCGTACGGCACCTCCAGGCATCGGCCCATCTCCTCGGCCACCGCGCCGAACACCTCTTGAGGGCTGACCCCGCTCGCCACCAGTGTCGCCACCCGCCGCAACGCGGCCTGCTGGGTTGCGAGATGCCGCAACTGCTGCTGTTCGAGGCGGCGCTCGGTGACGTCACGGCCAAGGCAGCAAATCAGGCCGTGCTGCGGCACCACGTTCCATTCGAACCAGCGCCGGCTGCCGTCGGGGCAGACGACCCGGCTTTCGAAACCCATCGGAACGCCGGCGCGGAAAAGCTCTTTGATGGCTGCGGCCACATCCGCTCGGTCCTCGGGCGCGGCGAAATCAGTCGCCTTCACCGCGGTACCGGGCGCGTAGCCGAAG
Source organism: Mycobacterium sp. NGS62 (assembly GCF_059812285.1). Taxonomy (NCBI): domain Bacteria; kingdom Bacillati; phylum Actinomycetota; class Actinomycetes; order Mycobacteriales; family Mycobacteriaceae; genus Mycobacterium; species Mycobacterium sp. NGS62. The sequence continues at coordinate 89,626 of NZ_JCALCK010000005.1, forward strand.
ATTCGGCTGAAGGCCGGGTTCACCCGGATCAACCGGTGCCGGTCGGCAATCACCAACAGGTCCGTGGACAGGTCGAAAAACCGTTCCAGCTCCCGATGACTGTCGCGCAGCGCGTCGTCGATGCTCTGGTCTTCTCCCGCCATCTTGGGAGTATCACTCTGCGGCGGCGGCCTGCGGCCCGGAATCATGGCGCTGATAGTCAGACTTGCGCATCGCCCTAGTGCGCTACCGTCAACGCGTGGCCAGCATGAGGAAGCTTTTCGCCGCTTTGACCCGGCGTGGACCGCACCGCGTGTTGCGCGGCGACCTGGCCTTTGCCGGTCTGCCCGGTGTGGTGTACACCCCGGAGGCGGGGCTGAACCTGCCCGCGATCGCCTTCGGCCACGACTGGCTTGCCGGCGTCGAGCGCTACTCAAAATTGCTGGAGCACCTGGCGTCATGGGGCATCGTCGCGGCCGCCCCCGACACCGAACGGGGACTGGCCCCCTCAGTCCTGAACCTGGCGTTCGACCTGGGTACCGCACTCGACATCGCCGCGGGCGTCCGCCTCGGGCCGGGCAAGATCAGCGTGCATCCGACCAAACTGGGCCTGGTCGGTCACGGCTTCGGCGGTTCGGCCGCGGTGTTCGCGGCGGCCGGGATGCCGGCCAAACCCAAAGCCGTTGCGGCGGTTTTCCCGTCAGTCACCGCACCACCTGCCGAGCAACCCGCCGCGACGCTGCAGGTGCCCGGTGTGGTGTTCAGCGCGCCGGGGGACGCGAAAACGTTGCGCTCCAACGCGCTTGCGATTTCCCAGGCCTGGGATGGAGCGACTCTGCGAATCGTCGGCAAAGCCCAGCCCGGCGGGCTGGCCGAAGGACGCCGGTTATCGGCAATGGTCGGACTGCCGGGGGCGCACCGCAAGACGCAGCAGGCAGTCCGCGCGCTGCTGACCGGGTACCTGCGCTATGCGCTCGCAGGCGACAAGACCTATCGCGACTTCGCCGATCCCGAGGTGCAGCTGCCCAGAACCGTGGCGGTGGAGGAGGCCCTGACGCCGGTGACCCCCGAGGAAAAAGTCGTCGCGCTGCTGAAGCACTGAGCACCTCACTGCGGCGTCCGGCCCGCGTGGTATGTGTCGTAAATGCAAATCGGCATCATGCTCGACTACTCGGGCGGATTTCACGAAGCGGCCGACCGTGTCGTAGCACTCGAAAAAGCCGGCATCGACGTCGCTGTGGTGGCCGAGGCATATTCGTACGACGCGGTCAGTCAGTTGGGGTATCTGGCCGCCAAGACCTCGGCCATCGAATTGGCGTCGGGGGTGTTTCCGATCTATACGCGCACCCCGTCGCTGCTGGCGATGACCGCCGCCGGTTTGGACTTCGTGTCCGACGGCCGGTTCCGGCTGGGCATCGGCACGTCCGGGCCGCAAGTCATCGAGGGTTTTCACGGTGTGCCGTTCGACGCCCCGCTGGGCCGCACCCGAGAGATGGTCGACATCTGTCGCCAGGTGTGGCGGCGCGACCGCGTTACCTACACCGGCAAGCACTATCAGGTCCCGCTGCCCGCCGAGCGGGGAACCGGTCTGGGCAAGGCCCTGCACATCATCAATCACCCGGTACGCGAACGGATTCCGATCACGATCGCGGCGTTGGGACCCAAGAACGTCGAGCTGACCGCCGAGATCGCCGAGGGCTGGCAGCCGGTGTTTTTCTATCCGGAGAAGGCGCAGGCGGTGTGGGGCAAGGCGCTGGAAGCCGGTCGGGCCAAACGTGATCCGTCGCTGGGCCCGCTGGACGTGATGGTGGGCACGTCGCTGGCCATCGGCGACGACGTCGAGGACCGGCTGACGTGGGTCAAGCCGCAGCTCGGACTTTACATCGGCGGCATGGGCGCCAAGGGGCGCAATTTCTACCACAACCTGGCAACCCGGTATGGCTTCGGTGAGGTGGCCAACCGGATCCAGGAGTTGTATCTGTCCGGCCGCAAGACCGAGGCGATCGCCGCGGTGCCCGACGAGTTGGTGCGCCAGATTTCGTTGATCGGTCCGCGCGGGTTCGTCGCCGAGCGGGTGGCGGCGTTTGCCGAAGCCGGTGTGACGACGCTGTTAGCCACGCCGGTCACCACCGACCGGTCCGAAGCAGTGCAGTATGTCGAGGAACTGAAGGCCCTGCTGCCCTAGCTATTGCCCTGCCTGGGGCAGTTCGTCGGCGGCGATTTGGCACGGGGTGGGGTCGTCGGGCGCGGGTTCCTGCGGTGCCGGTCCCGGTGGCGTCGGCACGACGGGCGGTGCGGCCGGTGCCGCAGTGACCGGCGGTGGCGCGCCGTCATGCGGTGTGTCGCCGACTTGCTCGGTCGTTGGCGGACTTTCTCCTGGAGTCTCGGTGTCGTCGGCATCGACGGCGCCGGCCGGTGCCGGCGGTTGCTCATCGTCGGCCCGATCATCGGCCGCCTCGTCGAGTGGATCGTCGTCCTCGAGCCCGTCGTCGAAGGGCAAGTCGTCGGAGACCGACGGATCGCCGAGCCCGTCGGCCAGGGAGCCCACCAGACCAGCAATACCGTCGATGATCTGGCCGACCACCCCGCCGATACCGCCGGTAGGACCGCCAAATCCACCCAGATTGCCTGCGCCGGCTGGCATTCCGGCGGCATCTCCTAATGCAGCCTCGGGTAGCGGTGATTCGGACGGCAATGCGTCGAGCATGTCCGCCGGAACCGGAGCCGTTGGGGTCGGCGGGGGCAACGGGGTCGATACGGCTGCAGGCGTGGTGTTGACCGACGGCGGCGCTTCCGGTGTGGGCAACGGCCCGCTGGTCGGGCCGGGCGCCTCCTCGGGCTGCGGCCGCGGCCCGAGGTCGCTTGGGAGCTCGAAACGCACCTCCGGTGACGCCGCCAGCGCGTCGAGGACGGCCTCATACGACGTCGCCACCGACCCGGTGGCCGAGCGCATCGCGGTAACCCAGTCGCCGCGAATGTCGTTGTCCACGTAGGGGATCATCTGCTGGCGAATAATCTCCTCGGCGACTGATCGCTCCCCCGCTCCGGTCGCGACAGTATGTGCAGCAGCCAGCCAGGCGGCCTGCTCCGCACATCTGCGGTCGTCGATGGCGATGGCCGTCGCGACTTTGTCGTCCACCACGTGCCACAAGTTGTCGCGTAGCGCGCTGCATTCCTGCGACGCCGTGCGTACCGCGGCGTCCACCGCGGCGGCGGTTTCGCAGTGCCGATGCAGGAACTGCATCGCCGAGTCGGCCCCCGGCCCGCGCCAGGCCGCGTCGAGCTCCGCGATCTGCGCCCGCTGTGTTGCCAGCGCTTCCTCGGTCGCGCTGAGCGCGGCCCACAGCGCGGCACAGTCATTGTCGAGCGTCTGAAGTTGCAGGCCGGCTTCGGCCTCGTACCAATCACGGGCTTGCGAGCGGTGCGCGGTGAGATCCGGATGCTGATAACCCACTGCCTGGCATGCGTCCACATACGTTTGGGTGTGCTCGACGGCCGGTGCACCCTCGGCCAGTCGCGCCGCGACGTCCCACCGCTCGGCTTGGCCGCCTGCGCCGCTCCTTCTCATCGCTTCGCTCTGCATCGTCGCTGGCGCGGATCTAGCCGATCCGGACCGCGCCGCGCCGGTCCGCGTCGGCGTACCGGTCGGCGCCGGCCCGCAGCGCCGAAGCGATTTCCGCCGACGCTCTGGCCCACAGCGCCAGCGCATCGCTGAGCCGGTACAGCGCCGTGTGCAGGGCGTCACCGCTGGCGACATGTGCTTGCCCGGCGGTGGCGCCGTCGAAAGCCAGCCGCGACAACCGATCACGCGCTGCGCCATGGATGAGTTCCGCGGTGGCATCGAACCGGTTGGCGACCGCGCGCACGGCGCTGACGTCGACGAAGGTTTGGCGCATACCTGTTAGGACGCGTGGCGCCGGGCGCGGGTTCCCGTTCAGCTCTGAGCGCGCACCGAATCCGCGACAACAGTGGCGAGCCGGCGCGCGGTGTCCTCGTCGTCGGCTTCTACCATGACGCGGATCAGTTGCTCGGTTCCGGAGGGGCGCAACAGGATTCGCCCGGTATCGCCGAGTTCCGCCTCGGCTTGTCGCACCGCGGTTTGCACACCGGGCGCCGCAGCGGCGGTGGCCTTGTCGACAACCTCGACGTTGATCAGCACCTGCGGCAAGGTGCGCATCGTCGAGGCCAGCTCAGCTAGCGGTGAGCCGGTTTGCGCCATCCGTGACATCAGCCGCAGCCCGGTCAGGATGCCGTCACCGGTGGTGGCGAGCGCCGGCAGCACGATGTGACCGGACTGTTCGCCGCCGAGCCGGTAGTCGCCGGCGCGCAACTCCTCCAGCACGTAGCGGTCGCCGACTCCGGTGGTGCGCACGGTGACTCCGGCCGAGCGCATCGCCAGGTGCAGGCCGAGGTTGCTCATCACGGTGGCCACCAGGGTGTTGCCGGTCAGTTCGCCGGCCTCCTGCATCGCCAGTGCCAGCACCACCATGATGTGGTCACCGTCGATGACCTGACCGGTGGCGTCCACCGCCAGACACCGGTCAGCGTCGCCGTCGTGGGCCAGCCCCAGGTCGGCGCCATGGGCGAGCACCGCCGACCGCAGTACATCCAGGTGGGTGGACCCGCAGCCGTCGTTGATGTTGATCCCGTCGGGTTCGGCGTTGATCGCGATGACCCGCGCACCGGCCGCGCGGTAGGCGCGCGGCGCCGCGACCGACGCCGCGCCGTGGGCGCAGTCGACAACGACGGTCAGCCCGTCGAGCCGGACGGCGTTGGCCTTGCTCACCTGGCGTAGGTAGCGGTCCAGCGCGTCCTCGGCGTCGACGACCCGGCCGATTTCAGCGCCGACCACGCGCAGCCCCGGCCCGGCCGCCACCGCCTCCTCGATCAGGTCCTCGGTGGCGTCGTCGAGTTTGTGCCCGCCCGGCCCGAAGATCTTGATCCCGTTGTCGGGCATCGGGTTGTGCGAGGCCGAGATCATCACGCCGAAGTCGGCGTCGTACGCGCCGGTCAGGCAGGCCACCGCCGGCGTCGGCAGCACGCCGACCCGCAGCGCGTCGACGCCCTCGCTGGTCAGGCCGGCGATCACGGCGGCTTCCAGCATCTCGCCGCTAGCGCGCGGATCGCGGCCCACGACGGCGACCCGGCGGCGGTCGCCGTCCGGGCCGGCCAGGTGCCGGGCCGCCGCGGCGCTCAGTGCCAGCGCGAGTTCGGCGGTCAACTCACGGTTGGCGACCCCGCGGACACCGTCGGTGCCGAACAGTCGACCCATAGCCATCCTTTATCCGCCGCGAGCGTGCGTGTCCCCGGCCCGACACGCCAGCGAGGGGCCGTTTTTGCGCACGCTCGCGGCCCAGAAAGTGATCGCCGATCAGCGCTTGCTGTACTGCGGCGCCTTGCGGGCCTTCTTCAGCCCGTACTTCTTGCGCTCGGTGGCCCGTGGGTCACGGGTGAGGAAACCGGCCTTCTTCAGCGCGGGTCGGTCCTCGGGCGTGACCAGGATCAATGCCCGGGCGATCGCCAGCCGCAGCGCGCCGGCCTGCCCGGACGGGCCGCCGCCGTCGAGGTGGGCGTAGATGTCGAAGCTTTCCAGCCGGTCGACGGTAACCAGCGGAGCCTTGATGAGCTGCTGATGCACCTTGTTGGGGAAGTACGCCTCCAGGCTGCGGCCGTCGAGGTCGAACTTGCCGGTGCCGGGCACCAGTCGCACCCGTACCACGGCCTCTTTGCGGCGGCCGACGGTCTGGATGGGGCGCTCGATCACAAAGGAATCCGAGCGCGGGGCTGCGGCGTCCGCGGTCTCGGCAGCCGGGGCTTCGGTCGTTTCGGTCTCTACCGCTTCAGTCATTGCGTCACCTGCTTGATCTCGAACGGAACCGGCTGCTGGGCGGTGTGCGGGTGTTCCGGGCCCGCGTAGACGCGCAGCTTGCGCTTGATCTGACGGCCGAGTTTGTTCTTGGGGATCATGCCGATGATCGCCTTCTCCACGACCCGGTCGGGGTGGCGCTGCATCAGCTCACCGATAGTGCGCTTGCGCAGACCGCCGGGGTAACCCGAGTGGCGGTAGGCCAGCTTGTTCTGCAGTTTGTCGCCGCTGATGGCGACCTTGTCGGCGTTGACGATGATCACAAAGTCGCCACCGTCGACGTTGGGGGTGAATGTCGGCTTGTGCTTGCCGCGCAGCAGGTTGGCTGCCGCGACGGCAAGGCGGCCGAGCACCACGTCTGTGGCGTCGATGACGTACCACGCCCGCGTGGTGTCACCCGCCTTAGGCGCGTATGTAGGCACAGCGCTTGACCTCTCTCGGGTTGGATCCCGGTGTCCCGGGTGCCGGTCAGGCGTTAACGGAGGGGGAGTTCTCGGCGACCGACATTGACCCGAGCCCCGGCGTATCCGTACGCCAACGGTGCAGCTTACCGGTGGGCATCCGCGCAGGTCAAAACGCTCGGTCCATGACTGCGGGGTCCCGACGGCCTCTCCCTCCGCCGGGACCCCCGCAGAGCCTCAAGGCGCTATCGCGCCCAAATGCCGGCCGCTCGGTGATCGGCGCCGGCGACGTCGTCGGCGCCGTCACGCACCGCATTTCCCAAATCGACCAGGATTTCGTTGAGCGCGCTGGCCGCCTGATGCCATTTGAGCTGCTCAGCCCGATAAGCCGCGGCAGCCTGGCGGGTCCACATTTCCTGCAACGGCGCAACCTGAGACCGCAACTCCTCCAGAGCGGCATTGAAACGAGCAGAGACGGCATGGATCTCCTGGCGAACACAACACTCGATCTCGCCGAAGTCGTACGACAGCACCGGGTCCATGGTCACAGCCTCCCGCCGGTGGCGGCGATGTGGTGTGCGTGATGGTCGGCCGCTTCGCGCAGCGCGGCCTCGTTGTAGCGGATCGTCTCGGCAATGCCGTGCAACGCGTGATGCAGTTTGATCGACTCGGCGTTCCAGCGATCCACCACTTCTCTGAACCGGGTGGCCGCGGCTCCGCCCCACACCGACGGCGGCACGCTGCTGATGCGGGAGATGAACGTGTGCAGCATCGCCCGGAGCTCCTCATTGCGGGCATCAGTGGTCGCCGCAATGGAACGCATCAAATCGAAGTCGGTGCGCAGGGTGTTGGTCACACAAGTAGGACTGCGACGAGCCGTGTTGGGTTCCGCCGAATTCAACTCAGCGTGCGGGCGGACCGGACCGCCAGCTCACACGCGTCGCGCACGGCGTCGTCGTCAACCGATCGGCTTTGACATCCGATGCTGATCCGCACAGCCCTATCGAGTAGGACGGTCCAGCGGATGTCGTGCCCGACGCGCACCTCGCGGTAGGTCACCGCAGCCCGGCCGGCGGTGGACCCCGACGGGTTGAAGTCGACGAAGACACCCGGCGCCTCCGCGTCGATCGCGCGCTTCAGCACTTCGGCAGCGTCGGCCAGTGTCTCCGCGGCGACGGGAGACTGAGTGAGGTGCAACGCCACATTCGGATCCGACGGGGAGGTGATCTGCACCCGCGCCGATCCAGGTCCGGCGAGGATCCGCTGCGTCGCCCATGCCGCCGGCACCTCTATCACCACCCGGCCTTCCACCAGAAACGTCGTCGCCATCCCGTTGGGCGCCGGTGTTTGGCGATGGCCGACTGCCGTGAAGCCGAGCGTCGCCGCGATCACCAGGGCGACCAGCATGACCCACCGATGACCACGACGGCCGCCACGCGCCGGCGAGGACTGGGTCGACGAGGTCGCGTGATCGGCGACGACAGCCTCGGCGAGTCGCCGAAACTCGGCATCGTCGACGCGAAACACCGTCATCCCGCTGCTCTGGCGCAATCGATCGGCGATCATCCTCGCCAGCACACCGGCGCCGCCCACCGCATCCGGTGCGTCGATCGCCAGCGTCGCGACATCGTTCGCGGTCATCCCGGCGATGAGGCGCGCGACGGCGTCGGCGACCCGCTGCGGCTCTCCGCGGCGAGGTTGTGCCCGGATCACCGGTCCGGTTATCACCACCATGTGTTCTGCGATCTCCACGATCACCGGGGCAGGCGATGAGTCTGCCGGCGGCTTTCGGGCCAGCAACCACGACCGCGGTCGCATCGCGACGTCGCCGGCCAGGTTGTGGGCGGCGGCGCTGACCAACTCGATCCGTGCCGGCGACCACCACGACGGATGAACGACGATCGCACCCTGCCGCCCTGCGCAGCCCAGTGACTGCAGCGCTGTGCGCCATAACGACTCGACCGATACCGGATGGTCTCCGACCAGAGCCACCGGGTCGTCGATGCCGTCCAGCGCGGCCCTCGCGATCTCGTGATCAACGTCAGCCTTTGTGCCGCAACACAAATGCCGGATAGCTGTCGGGCCCGCCGCGACGATGTGGGTGCTCACGGCGGCGGGCTCCAAGACACCTGCACCAGATCTCTGCCTGCTCGGGTGATCAGGGTGCCACGCCCGGGCGGCAATGGCATCGGCCGAAGTGAGCCGATCAGCGGGCCCTCGTCGGGGTGTGCGCTCATCATCAGTGTGGTGCAACCGAAGTCACGCAGCCCGGCCAGCAACGGATCGAACATGGCACGCGCGGCCCCGCCGCTGCGCCGGGCCACCACCAGCCGCAGACCCACGTCCCCGGCGTGCGGTAGGAACTCGAGGATCGGTGTCAACGGATTGCCGGCGTCGGTGGCCACCAGATCGTAATCGTCCACGATGACATAGGTATTCGGTCCGGACCACCAGGACTTGGCGCGCAGCTGTGCCTGGGTGATTTGCGGCGGGGGCAGTCGGCTCTGCAGCAGGTCGAGAAGTTCCGGCAACAGCGCGTCAAGCCCCGCCCGCGACATCGCGTAGCCAGCAAGGTGTTCGGACTCAATCACACTGAGCAGCGTGCGGCGGAGGTCGACGATGAACAGCTGCGCGTGGGTGGCGGTCGCGGTCCGCACAATTTCACGGCATAGGGTGCGCAACGTAGCCGTCTTCCCGCACCCACCGTCACCGAGAATCAGCAGATGCGGGTGTTGCTCGAAATCGACTGTCGCCGGACGTAGTTGCCGTTCCTCGAGACCGAGCAGGATAGCTGTTCGCAGTTCATCGCCGGCCGACGAGACGACATCGTGGTGATCGACGCGCGCAGGTAATAGCGGTATCGGCGGGGCGGATTCTCCCGGGTAGCGGCTTCGCAGCACCTCCGCCGCCTGCACACTCGCCTCCGCCAGCCCCGTATTGGAGGCGACGCCGTCCAGGCGGGGTAGCGCGATCACCATGTGCAGGCCGTCACGGGTAAGTCCCCGCCCGGGCTTCCCGTCGGGCACCTGTTGAGCGCGTCGGCGGTCCAGTTCGGAATCGGCCGGATCGCTGAGCCGCAACTCGATGCGGGTGCCGAGTTGATCCCGCAACGCCGGCCGCAGCTCCGCCCAGCGCGACGCGGCCACCACCACGTGCATGCCCACCGAAAGCCCCTGGGCGGCTAGGGTGCTGATCGATGGCTCGAGCGTTTCGAAATCGTGGCGCAGCCCAGTCCAGCCGTCGATGACCAGAAACACGTCGCCGAATCGATCGCACACCGGGTCACGACGAGCTTTGAGCCGCCGATACTGCGAGATCGACTCGATCCCGTGGCCACGGAACAGCGCCTCCCGGGACGCGACGAGTGACTCCAGTTCGGCGACCATGCGAACCACCAGGTCGGCTTCCGTCCGGCCGGCCACCGACCCTACGTGCGGCAGCGGCCGCACCGACGTCAGCGCACCACCGCCGAAGTCCAGGCAATAGAACTGCACCAGGCTCGGGTCGTGGGTGGCGGCCAGAGCGGTGATCAGCGTGCGCAGCGCTGTCGACTTGCCGGATTGAGGCGCCCCGACCGCGGCGACATTGCCGGCAGCGCCGGATAAGTCGATGGTCAATGGTGTGCGGCGCTGCTCGAATGGGCGATCGACGATGCCGATCGGAACGACCAGGTCGGTCCCTGACACGTCGTGGAGCAGAATATCCAGTGCCGGAGCCTCGCCCAACGGCGGCAGCCACACGTCATGCGCTGGTGGTCCATGCCCTGCTACTCGATCCATCACCGTCTGCAGGACCGTGCGTCCGTCGGAGACGATGTCCGCAGCGCGACCGACTGTGATCGGTCCCGTCGGCGCGGCGGTGAACCGTCGAATTGGGCGCTGTACGGCATCGGCGCGCGGGTCGGTGAAAGCAGATGCAGCAGGCTGGAAACTTGGTGGGCAGGGCCCGGAGACGTATGTGCTCTGGAAACGGGTCAGCTCGCCCGTCGCAGTGCGGAGATAGCCTGCCCCCGGTGTGCCCGGCAGGTCGTACGCCTCCGAAGTTCCCAGTACTATTCGCGATTCGTTGGCCGACAGCGTCTTCAGGCAGATCCGGTAGGACAGGTGCGAGTCCAGTCCGCGTAGTCTGCCTTCGTCCAACCGCTGGCTGGCAAGTAACAAATGCATGCCCAGCGAGCGGCCGAGTCGACCGATCGACACGAAGACGTCGGCGAAGTCCGGCTGTTGGCTCAGCAGCTCGGAGAACTCGTCGACGACGATGAACAGCGCGGGCAGCAGCGGCAATTCCGCGTTAGCCCGCCGTACCCGCCGGTATGCGTCGATGCTCTCCACATTGCCTGCGGTCCTGAGTAATTCCTGGCGGCGGTTCACCTCGCCGGTCAGGGCGTCTCGCATGCGCGCAACCAGTGGCGCATCATCCGACAAGTTGGTGATCACCGCCGCGACGTGCGGTGCTGATTGCAGATCCAGAAACGTCGCGCCGCCTTTGAAGTCGACGAGGACCATGTTCAGCACCTCTGGTGAGTGCCGGGCGATCATGCCCAGCGCAATGCATCGCAGCAGCTCCGACTTTCCAGATCCGGTGGCCCCGACGCAGAGCCCGTGTGGTCCCATTCCGTTGTGCGCGGCCTCTTTGATGTCGAGTTCCACGGTCGCACCGGTGTCGGTCGTGCCGATCGGGATGCGAAGCCGATGGGCCGGAAGCTGACTGTCCCAGAACGGTTTCGGTGAAAGCCCGGTCAGATCGTCGATGCCCAGCAGGTCCTGCCAGCGGGCAGAGCCGACGGGCGTGCACTCCGCGGACGGCTCCGCGTGATAGGCGGCCAGCCTGCGAGCGCACACGGTCGCGGCGACCAGATCCATCCGGTCCGGACGGCCGAGCATCTCGCCGTCGAGGACCAGGGTTTTGTCGGTTACCCGCAGCTTGCAGGAGGCGGCCGACGTAGCGTGGCCGACATTGACCTCCAAAACCGTACCGTCGACGACCACCACCAGCTGCGGAGCCAGGGTGTTCTCCGACAGCAGGCCGGCGAGCGAGTTCTCGACGGCGGCCACCGTCGGATACACCATTCGTACGGGGCCGCTGTCATCCCGGGCGTTCGGATGATGGTTGTGCGGCAACCACTTCAGCCAGTCCCAATGCTCGAGGTTATCGTCGCGTATGGCGCCGGCGATCAACAGTTGGCCCGGGCTGTGCAACGCGACCAGTTGGCAGATCATGGCACGAACGAGTCCGCGCGCGTGTGCCTGGTCACCGTCGATGACCACCCTGGACTGGCCTTGTAGTGCGAGCGCGACGGGTAGGTCGGCAACTGTGGAGTGCGCGCGCAGAAACCGACGCAGCGCCGTACTGGTGACCGGATCCGAGGTGTGCGCGGGTTCGAGTTGTGGCGGCGACAAGCCGGTGGCAAGCCGCTGCGTGCCGGTGCCGATCCGCACTTCGCAGTAGTCGGCGTCGGTCGGTCGCCGTTCCCACATCCGGGCGCTGCCCACGAGCGTCCACAGCGAGTCGGGATGAGGATGTCGCCAGTCGAGCGATGCGCGTTGTGCGGCAGCAGTCTTGGTAACGGCCCGGCGCAGATCGCCGAGATAGTCCAGGTAGTCCGCGCGGTCGCGGTCGATCTCCGTGCGCACTCGGTCCCGTCCCGTGATTGCGGTGACGACCGCCGAGATCACCATCATCAGCGGAAACGCCATGAACATCGGATTGCGCGCAGTGCCCGACCGGGAGAAGACGAACATCGCCATCATTGCCGCCGTGGCGCCCGCCATCACGACCGGCAGCAGTCGAGTCACCGGCTTGGCCTGCCCGGCCGGGGACACCTGCGGGGGCGCGGCCACAGCGATGTCCCCGGTTTCGACGGTAGGCGCCGGAACACGTAGGCCGGGCACGAACCCCTGGGTCGCAGAACTACTTTCGTGCTGCTCCACCTCGGCCCTCTCCTACCGAATTGCGATGGGCAACCGTAAGCAGTGCCGCAGCCGCTGACAAGTCAGCTGTGGATCAGTGCACACGCACACTCGCGCGGGTGACTAACGTGCCGCAATCAACGTCCGCATTCACTCGAGGGAGATGGTGGTGGCTGACTCACAACCGCGCCGCGTATCGGTATACGCCGACGGCGTCAGCGCCGACCTGGTGCTGCCGGGCGGTGTGACGCTCGCAGCGTTGATCCCGTCGATCGTGGACATCCTCGGCGTTGAGCGTGCTCATTACCGTGAACCGAGGACGCTTCGATACCAACTCGCTGTCCCCGGCCAGGCCGCACTGGACGCATCGAAGTCTCTGGCGCAGCATGGTATCCGCGATGGAGCCGTGCTGAGCCTGTCCAGCTCGTCAACTGCATTAGCACCGCCCTGCTTTGCTGACGACGCTGCCGAAGCGGTGTCGGCCACACTGCTCGAGCATGCCCGCCCGTGGAACCTGCGGGCGTCTCGGGTCGCGGGTGCGCTGGCAGCAACCTGGCTGGCCAGTCTCGGCGCGCTGATGCTGATCCGAGCGGTGCTGGTTACCACCGATGCCCGCCATGTCGGCGCCGCGACCGCCGTTGCGGCTGCTGCCGGTTGCGGCGCGCTGCTGGCGGCCGTGATGGCGCATCGCGGATTCGACGACGCTGTTGCCGGCCTGACGCTGAGCCTGTTAGCCACCGGCTTCGTCGCACTCGCCGGCGCGCTGGCGGTCCCCGGGGGGATCAGCGCCGCGAAAGCGTTGCTCGCCGCGGCGGCGGCGGCCGTCACAGCCGTAGTGGCGATGCACGGAAGCGGCTGCGGCACCATCACATTGACGGCAATAGCCTGCTCGACGAGCGTTGCCGCCCTTGCCGCGTTGCTGCGCGTGGCCACCGCGGCGCCGCTGCAGGCCGTCGGCGCGGCTTCCGCGCTGATATCGCTGGCTCTACTCCAGGCCTCTCCGCGGTTGTCGGTCATGTTGGCCGGGTTGTCACCGCGACTGGCCGCAGAGCCCGCCGATGAGGCGCTGCCCGAGCAGGGAAGCCTGCGCGCCAGGGTGTTTCGGGCCGACGCCTGGCTGACCAGTCTGGTCGCCGCATTCGCGGCCTCAGCGGCGTTCGGATCTGCCGGCGCCGCAGTTACCGCACGACCGCGCATGTTGGGGATGGCGTTCGCGGCACTCACCGGGTTGGTGCTGCTGGCACGGGCACGTTCCCAACGCGGCATACCACGAACCGTGGTACTCGTTGTGACCGGATCAGCAGTGTTCAGCGTCGCGTTCGTCGTCGCGGCAACCGCGGGTGCGGCTCACATCGTGTGGACTGCTGCGGCGACACCGGCGCTTGCAGCCGTTGCGCTGGGGCTGGGTTTCATCGTTCCCGCGGCCACCTTCTCTCCGATCGCGCAGCGAGCCTTTGCGCTGCTGGAGTGTCTGGTGCTGGCAACCATTGCGCCGCTGGCCTGTTGGATCTGCGGCTTCTACACCGTTGCTCGCGGTCTCAGCCTGTGATGACTGCGACGAACGCGTTGCGCGCCGTTACGGTTGTGGTGCTGCTCGCGCTTTCCGCGTGCCCTACGCCGGTCGCGGAAGCGGTAACGCCGCCGCCGATCGACAACAGCCGACTGCCCGAACCGGCGCCGCCGACGCCGCCGCAGCCCACCGTGCAGCGTGAGATGTGCGCGGTACCGTCGATGGCGCCGGCCGCAGACCACGCCGCCGACCAGCTTGCCGGCCTTGGTGTGACGCAGGCCTGGCAACTCAGCCGCGGGTCGGGTCAACGGGTCGCCGTCATCGACACCGGTGTTTCGCCGCACCCAAGGTTGCCGGAAACGGCGCCCGGCGGTGACTACGTCTTCACCGGCGACGGCCTGCAGGATTGCGATGGGCACGGCACTGCCGTCGCCGGGATCATCGCTGCCGCACCCGATCCCAAACACATCGATGGCTTCAGCGGCGTCGCCCCCGATGTCACACTGATCAGCATCCGGCAGTCCAGCAGCAAATTCGGAGCGGTCGGCGATCCGTCGAGCGCCGGATTCGGTGATGTGGACACCATGGCGAAAGCCGTTCGTACCGCAGCCGACCTCGGCGCATCGGTGATCAACATCTCGTCGGTCGCCTGCGTCCCGGCCTCATCGGCGCTCGACGACCGCGCGCTGGGCGCCGCGCTCTCCTACGCGGTCGACGTCAAGAACGCCGTCGTGGTCACCGCGGCCGGCAATACCGGTGGCTCCGGGCAGTGTCCGGCACCACGAGCCGATACCACCTGGGACACCGCGACCGTCGTGGTGAGCCCGGCGTGGTACGACGACTATGTCCTGACGGTGGGTTCGGTCAATGCACACGGTGAGCCGTCCACGTTCACGCTCGCCGGACCGTGGGTAGATGTGGCCGCACCCGGCGAGTCGGTGACCTCACTCAGCCCGTCCGGCACCGGAACCATGAATTCGCTTGATGACCGCGGTGATTCGACGCCGCTGTCCGGCACCAGCTACGCGGCGCCGGTGGTGAGCGGGCTGGCCGCGCTGGTCCGCTCCCGGTTCCCGACACTCACAGCCAGGCAAGTCATGCAACGCATCGAAGGCAGCGCGCACCATCCGCCGGGCGGATGGAATCCGTTAACAGGCAACGGGATGATCGACATGGGCGCCGCCGTCAGCAGCGATGCACCGGTGTACCCCGCTCCCCAGTCGCGTGAGTTGGCCATCCCGTCGGCGGTCCCGCCTCCGGCGCCGGATCGCCGCCCCCGCGATACCGCATTCGCCGGCACGGCGATCTGCCTGGCGGTGCTGGCGGCGGCACTGAGCACCGGCACGCTATCGGCCCGGCTACGGCGTGCGCGGTCAGCCGCCGCCACCTCCCACGACCAAGGTGTCGCGGGCGACTGATGCGCTTTGTCTGCTCAACTCCGGACCTGACGGCAGCGCAGCCAACGCCGACCAGGGCGCCGGGATCAGCGTCGGGGGCAGGCCAAGGTCGCGCTCGGCATCGGCGTCGCGGACGGCGAACCGCACCCCCGTATCGGTCACCACATATCGGGTGCCGGCTTCGGCGTTGCCGCCCGACATCCCCACCGAACGTACATAGGCGCTGCGGCCGGGCGGAAGGTACACGGCGTCGGCGACGGGACCGGTTCCGTCCGCTTGCGACAGGCGAACCGGCGCCTCGCCCGCGGGCACAGGCAGGCCACCGGTACCCAAGGAGACCTCGGCGCCACCCGATGCCGCGATGGCCCACCGCACACACAGCGCCGTATCGACGGCCACCGGCGTCGACGCAAAGGGAAAGCTGCCTACCGGCAACGCGTTCACGGCCGGAATGCCCCGAATGAGGTCGGGCGCCACCGAGATGATGCTGCGGGTGCCGTGTGCATCACTGAGCCGCAACAGATCCGCCGCAACCTGACCGATGCGCTGAATTCCGCCGCGGAGCACGACATACAACTCGTCACCGCCGGCACGGGTAATGCGCAGCACGCTGCCGACAAGGAATCCGGCTACCGGGCCGGGCTGGCCGGCACGGGCAATCTGCGGCACCACAATCGCCGGCACCTCCGGAACAGCGTTCAGCAATGTATGCGACACCGGTTGTGGCACAACGCCCTCCAGCCGAAGCGCACGCGCGACGGCGGGATCGGCGGCATCGACCACCGCTCGCCGCCCGTCATACAGCAGATAGGTCGAGGCACCGGCGTCCGGTGTGACCAACACGGTCTGGGCCGCCGAGAGGCGATGTGCGGCCGTCTGCGCGGAGCCGACGATGATTGTGGTGCCCTCGCGGTCGTCGCACACCGTCCACGACGTTTGGTCGGCCGGCAGCGGCGGCGCCAGGGTTTGTGGCGCACCGGGGATACCCATGGCCGGACCGCGTTTGGTGTGGCTCAACACCAACTCCGGTACCGGCTGCGGATTGCTCGCGGTTGCCGTGATCAACCGCGCCGAGGCCAGGTTCAGCACCGGATGCACGACATCACCAACCCGGACGTAGAGCGCTCCGGACTGTTGGCCCATCAGAATCGGCCCGTCGCCCAACGATGGCTGCGGGCGCAGCACAGCAAGCCCCGCGCACGTGGTAATCACCACGACCGCCAGCACAGCCCCAGTCGCCAAGGCCTGCGCCGGGGTACGGAACGGTTCGTCGGCGGTGCGGATATCTCTGCCCAGCAGCGCGCATTCGATGCGACGCAGCAGAAATCGGTACCCGCTGACGTGCAATCGAGTAGCTGTTCGTGATGCCATGCGGCCCCCCGGGGTTGGCGTCACGATAGGCCACCGAGCGGCGTCGCCGTGCCCGTCGATCCACAGTCGGCATTCGCCGAAATGAAGATTTGGCAGGCTAACGGTAATATCTCCACGTGCACTACCACCAGATGAGTCAGCTGGCGTCCCGATACCGTCGCTGGGCAAGCCTGAGCGCTGCAGTGCTGGCCGCCGCCGCAATGGTGATCGCACCGAGCGTGTTCCCGGCCAATGTCCCCTCGGCCGCAGCCACCGACTGCCCCGACGCCGAGGTGATCTTCGCCCGCGGTACTGGCGAGCCGCGCGGCCTGGGACGCGTGGGTGATGCCCTGGTCGGCTCGCTGCGCCAGCAGACCGGGATGAACATCGACACCTACGGCGTGAACTATCCGGCCGGCAAGCTCCAACTGGGCGGGGGCGACGGCGCCAACGACACCATTTCGCGGGTCAAGAAGGTCGCCCAAGAGTGCCCGGACACCAAGATCGTGCTGGGCGGATACTCGCAGGGCGCGTCGGTGATCGACATCGTCGCCGGAGTTCCGGTGGGCGGCGTTTCGTGGGGCAGCCCGTTGCCCGCCCAATACGCCGACAACATTGCGGCGGTGGCCACCTTCGGCAATATCGTCGGCCGGTCGGGCAGCCCGCTTTCCAGTCAGAGCGCACTGCTCGGATCGAAGACCATCGACCTGTGCAACCCCGGTGACCCGATCTGCCACGCCGGCCCTGGCAACGAGTGGAGCGACCACACCGACGGCTACGTGCCCACCTACACCACTCAGGCCGCGACGTTCGTCGCTGCCAAGCTGCTGGTAGGGCAGCCGCACATGCAATACGGCGTGCACATCAATTAGAGCGGCTAATATCGTGCCGTGAGCATTCTCTCGGTGGATCCACGGCCGCTCGTCGTTGCGGTATTGCTCGCCGCGGCCATGCTGGTCACTGCACCCGCACCGGCGGCCACCGCGGCATCCTGCTCGGATGCCCAGCTGGTGTTCGCCCGTGGCCGGTTGGAGCCGGCCGGCGCCGGCCAGATCGGCACTGCCTTGCTCAGCGCGCTGCGGTCGAGGGTGCCGGAGAAGAACATCGGCCTGTACGCCGTCAACTACGCGGCCAACACCGATGTTCAACGGGGCGCCAACGATATGAGCGGGCACGTTCAGTACATGACTGACAACTGCCCCGACACTCGACTCGTGCTCGGCGGCTATTCGCTGGGCGCCGCAGTCACCGATGTGGTACTCGCCGTTCCTACCGCTATTTTCGGGTTCAGCAATCCGCTACCGGCCGGCACCGACGAACACGTCGCCGCGGTGGCGCTATTCGGCAACGGAAGCCAATGGGTCGGACCGATCACGAGTTTCAACCCGATCTACAACGACCGGACCATCGAGTTGTGTCACGGCGCCGATCCGATCTGCAATCCCGCCGACCCGAACACCTGGCGGACCAACTGGCCTGAGCACATGGCTCCCGCCTACATCAAGGCGGGCATGGTCGATCAGGCCGCAGATTTCGTCGCAGACCGGTTGCGCTAGCCATCCGCTCAGTCACGCGATCGGAGATCGCGAGTCACCAGTGACCGCGCCGCCAACTGGTCGTCCGGCGGGTAATCCACGCCGACCAACGTCAACCCCCGCGCCGGTGCGGCCGCGAAGTCGCTGGACCGGTGGGTAACCGTGAGCAGATCACGACACCATACGGCGCTGCGCCGGTGTTCGCCGACGGCCAGCAGTGCCCCGACCAACGAGCGCACCATCGACCAACAGAATGCGTCGGCGGTGACGTGGGCGGTGACCAGTTCGCCCTCGCGCGACCAGTCCAGCCGCTGCAGATCCCGAATCGTGGTGGCGCCGTCACGGTGACGACAGAATGCGGCAAAGTCGCGCAATCCCACCAGCTCCCGCGACGCCGCCGCCATCGCCTCCACATCCAGCGCCCGCGGCCACCCCGTGACGTAACGGGCCTGGTGCGGCTCCACCCCGTAGGGCGCAGTCGACAACCGATACATGTAATGGCGGCGTAGCGCCGAGAAGCGGGCATCGAAAGCCGCCGGTGCGCGGATGATTCGGCGGATACGGACGTCGGCGGGTATCAGCCGACCGAGTCGCCGCAGCAGCGGCAAGAATTCCGGTTCAGCCGGTCGCGGCGAGCGCGGATAGGCGTTGGGTAGCGCCTCGACGGGGACATCGGCATGGGCCACCTGACCGGTGGCGTGCACGCCAGTGTCGGTGCGTCCGGCCGCGCGCAGCCGCACCGACGTGCGGAACACCGTCGACAGCGCCTCGTCGAGAACACCGGCGACAGTGCGCTGGCCCGCCTGCACGGCCCAGCCCGCGAATTCTGTTCCGTCGTAGGCGATATCGAGCCGAAGACGAACGTGCCCGCCACCGGCGTCGATGGCGGGCCCGTTCACAGGATTGTCAGGATTCGTCGGAGTCAGCCTTGGCTTCCTCGTCGTCCGCCACAGTGTCGGTGGCCTCGCCGGCTTCGGCGTCGGACACTTCCTGAGCCTCCGGACCGACCGCCGCCTCCGGTTCGACGGCGGCCTGCGGCGCTGCCGCGGCAGCCGCGGGCGCCGCCTTGGATCCGGCTGCCCGGCGGGCCCGGTTGGCTTCCGAGGTCACCGTCTTTTCCTGCACCAGCTCGATCACCGCCATCGGAGCGTTATCACCCTTGCGCGCTTCGACTTTGATGATGCGGGTATATCCGCCGTTGCGGTCGGCAAAGAACGGTCCGATCTCGGCGAACAAGGTGTGCACCACGTCTTTGTCGCGGATCTTCTTGAGCACCTCGCGCCGGTTGTGCAGTGTGCCCTTCTTGGCGTGGGTGATCAGCTTCTCGGCGTATGGCCGCAGTGCCCGCGCCTTGGGCTCGGTGGTCTTGATCCGGCCATGCTCGAACAGCGCCGTGGCCAGGTTGGCCAGAATCGCCTTCTGGTGCGACGACGACCCGCCGAGACGAGGCCCCTTGGTGGGCTTAGGCATTGGACGCTCCTGTCTTGAGTCCGGCTATCAGAGCTGTTCGGTTTCGGCGTAGTCCTGGTCGTCGTAGTTGGCGTCGCTGGACCAGGTTCCGGTGGCGACGTCGTAGCCGGCGACCTCCGACGGGTCGAAGCTGGCCGGACTGTCCTTGAGCGACAGGCCCAGCTGGTGCAGCTTGACCTTGACCTCGTCGATGGACTTCTGACCGAAGTTGCGAATGTCGAGCAGATCCGACTCGGTGCGCGACACCAACTCACCGACGGTGTGCACACCCTCGCGCTTGAGGCAGTTGTAGGACCGCACGGTCAGATCCAGGTCGTCGATCGGCAGGGCGAACGACGCGATGTGGTCGGCTTCGGCCGGCGACGGCCCGATCTCGATGCCTTCGGCCTCGACGTTGAGTTCGCGCGCCAGGCCGAACAACTCCACCAGGGTCTTACCGGCCGACGCCAATGCGTCGCGCGGGGTGATCGAGTTCTTGGTCTCCACGTCCAGGATCAGCTTGTCGAAGTCGGTGCGCTGCTCGACACGGGTGGCATCCACCTTGTAGGTGACCTTGAGCACCGGCGAGTAGATGGAATCGACTGGAATACGGCCGATTTCAGCACCCGACGCCTTGTTCTGCACCGCCGGCACGTAGCCGCGGCCACGCTCGACGACGAGCTCGACCTCGAGTTTGCCCTTGTCGTTGAGCGTCGCGATGTGCATATCCGGGTTGTGCACGGTGACGCCGGCCGGCGGCACGATGTCGCCGGCGGTGACCTCACCCGGGCCCTGCTTGCGCAGGTACATCGTCACCGGCTCGTCTTCCTCCGAGGACACCACCAGGCTCTTGAGGTTCAAGATGATGTCGGTGACGTCTTCCTTGACACCGGGCACGGTGGTGAACTCGTGCAGTACGCCGTCGATGCGGATGCTGGTGACCGCCGCGCCGGGGATCGACGACAGCAGCGTGCGGCGCAGCGAGTTGCCCAGCGTGTAGCCGAAACCCGGCTCCAGCGGCTCGATGACGAACTGCGAACGGTTGTCGCTGACGGTCTCTTCGGACAGGGTGGGTCGCTGTGAGATCAGCATGGTGTTTCTTCTTCTCCTTCTCGGCACCCGCTATTTGATGCCGGTCAGTCCCTACACCGGTTGGTGCTGGGCGTACTACTTCGAGTAGAACTCGACGATCAGCTGCTCGGTGAGCGGGACGTCGATCTGTGCCCGCTCCGGCAGTTGGTGGATCAGGATCTTTTGACGTTCCCCGACCACCTGCAACCAGCTGGGGATCGGACGGTCGCCGGCGGTTTCCCGCGCGATCTGGAACGGCAACGTGTTCAGCGACTTGTCCTTGACGTCGATGATGTCGTACTGCGACACCTGGTAGCTGGGGATGTTCACCTTGACGCCGTTGACAGTGAAGTGGCCGTGGCTGACCAGCTGGCGGGCCATCCGACGGGTCCGTGCCAGTCCGGCGCGGTAGATCACGTTGTCGAGCCGGCTTTCCAGGATGCGCAGCAGTTCCTCGCCGGTCTTGCCGCCGCGGCGAACCGCCTCGGCGTAGTAGCGGCGGAACTGCTTTTCCATCACGCCGTAGGTGAAGCGCGCCTTCTGCTTCTCCTGCAGCTGCAGCCGGTATTCGCTTTCCTTGATCCGCGCGCGACCGTGCTGGCCGGGCGGGTAGGGACGCTTCTCGAATGCCTGGTCACCACCGACCAGGTCGACGCCTAACCGGCGCGACTTACGGGTGGCGGGTCCGGTGTAACGAGCCATGGGTTGTTTCTCCTCCTAGACCCGGCGCCGCTTGGGCGGACGGACACCGTTGTGCGGCTGCGGGGTGACGTCGGAGATCGCACCGACCTCCAGACCCGCCGCTTGCAACGACCGGATGGCGGTTTCGCGACCCGAACCGGGCCCCTTCACGAACACGTCGACCTTCTTCACGCCGTGCTCCTGGGCTTTGCGCGCGGCATTCTCGGCGGCCAACTGCGCAGCGAACGGCGTCGACTTACGCGACCCCTTGAAGCCGACGTGACCCGAGGACGCCCACGCGATCACGTTGCCCTGCGGATCGGTGATCGTCACGATCGTGTTGTTGAAGGTGCTCTTGATGTGGGCGGCGCCGTGGGGGACGTTCTTCTTCTCCCGGCGACGGGTCTTCTGCCCCTTCTTGGGGGCGGACGCTGCCTTCTTGGCTGGTGGCATGGCTGATTACCTGGCCTTCTTCTTGCCTGCGATGGTGCGCTTGGGCCCCTTGCGGGTGCGCGCGTTGGTCTTGGTCCGCTGGCCACGCACCGGCAGACCGCGGCGGTGTCGCAAGCCCTGGTAGCAGCCGATCTCAATCTTGCGGCGAATGTCGGCCTGCACCTCGCGGCGCAGATCTCCCTCGACCCGCAGATTGCCTTCGATGTAGTCACGCAGGTGGGCCAACTGATCGTCAGTCAGGTCCTTGCTGCGCAGATCCTTGTCGATGCCGGTGGCGGCCAGGATCTCATTCGACCGGGTGCGGCCGATGCCGTAGATGTAGGTCAGCGCGACCTCCATGCGCTTATCGCGCGGCAGGTCGACGCCCACTAGACGTGCCATAAGTGGCGTTCCTCTTTTCTTCGCGGAGGTCTGATCCCAGTCCGTTCCCGGCTGACTGCTCCGGGGCCCGGCCTCCGTTCCGGGCGTGGATGAGCGGCCTATCCGCTCACTGGTGCTGGGAGGTCTGCATTCAGTTGTGAAGCGCCCGGCTGTGCCGCGCTTGCGATCGCCGCTCTAGCCCTGGCGCTGCTTGTGGCGCGGATCGGAGCAGATCACCATGACCCGCCCGTGCCGGCGGATCACCCTGCACTTGTCGCAGATCGGCTTGACGCTCGGGTTCACCTTCACGGCTGTTTCGATCCTGTTCTGTCTTCTCGCTGGTAGGGGTCGGGCTTTGTTACTTGTATCGGTACACGATGCGGCCCCGAGACAGGTCGTAGGGAGACAGCTCCACTACCACCCGGTCCTCGGGCAGGATGCGGATGTAGTGCTGCCGCATCTTGCCGCTGATGTGGGCAAGCACCTTGTGGCCGTTTTCCAGCTCAATGCGAAACATCGCGTTGGGCAGGGGCTCGACCACGCGGCCCTCGACCTCGATGGCACCGTCCTTCTTGGCCATAACCTTCCAGAAATCCTCGTCATTGGTTTCGTCCGGGTGTGCGCCCGAATCAGCGCAGCATTCGCTCGACTTGAAACGTGAGCCGGTGTTAGGAAAATTCCGAGATTCCTAGGACTGGGCACGCAAAAAAGCCAGCGCGGATGACGCACCGTTGCTCCACGATACTCGCTCATTCGGCCTGGCCAAAATCGCCGCGAGCGTCTCACCGGGGCCGGAATAGCGACACCGGACCGCAGGTTGGAGCCACCATGACGGACGCAGCAGCAGCAACCAAGCCCAACCTCGGTCGTTTCGGATCCTTCGGCCGCGGCGTCACCCCACAGCAAGCCAGGGAGATCGAGGCGCTGGGCTACGGCACTGTCTGGGTGGGTGGCTCACCGCCGGCCGAGCTGGAATGGGTGGAGCCCATCCTCGAGCAGACGACCACGCTGCAGGTGGCCACCGGCATCGTCAATATCTGGTCGGCGCCGGCCAAGCCGGTGGCCGAGTCGTTTCACCGCATCGACAAGGCCTACCCGGGTCGCTTTCTGCTCGGCATCGGCGTCGGCCACCCCGAAGCCATTAGCGAATACCGCAAGCCCTACGACGCGCTGGTGGAATACCTGGACCGCCTCGACGACTACGGCGTGCCGGCCGAGCGTCGGGTGGTGGCCGCGCTGGGCCCGCGGGTCTTGAAACTCTCGGCACAGCGCAGCGCCGGCGCGCATCCGTACCTGACCACCCCCGAACACACCGCGCAGGCCCGCGAGCTGCTCGGCCCGTCGGCACTACTGGCACCCGAGCACAAAGTGGTGTTGACCACGGATGCCGATAGCGCACGAGCCGTCGGGCGCAAGGCCCTCGACATCTACCTCAACCTGGCCAACTACTTGAACAACTTCAAACGGATCGGGTTCACCGACGACGACGTCACCCGCCCGGGCAGCGACCGCCTGGTCGATGCCCTGGTCGCCTACGGCACTCCCGCGGCGATCGCGGCACGAATCAACGAACACGTCGCCGCCGGCGCCGACCACGTCGCTATCCAAGTGCTGACCCGACCTGACAAGCTGGTGCCGGCGCTGGCCGAACTGGCCGGCGCGCTAGAGCTGACCCCCACCTGAGCGCGGCGACAGACACACGACAAGGACGCAGATGACCGAGGCCGTTTCCCTCAAACCCGACCTGGGCCGCTACGGCGTGTGGTTGGGCACCCGCAGCATCTCCCCCGACCTGGCCAACCAGATCGAATCGCTGGGCTATGGCGCGGCGTGGATCGGCGGATCACCGGACGCCGACTTGTCGTGGGTGGAGCCCGCGCTCGCGCAGACCACCTCGCTGCAACTGGCCACCGGGATCATCAATATCTGGTCGTCGCCGGCAGCGACCGTCGCCGAGTCCTATCAGCGCATCGAAAAGGCTTACCCGGGGCGGTTTTTGCTCGGCGTTGGGGTGGGACACCCGGAACACAGTCAGCAGTACCACAGGCCATACGAGGCGCTGGTGAGCTATCTCGACGAACTCGACGCCGCAACGGTGCCGACCAGTCGGCGAGTTATCGCGGCGCTGGGACCGAAGGTGCTCGCGCTGGCGGCGCAGCGAAGTGCCGGCGCTCACCCGTATCTGACCACGCCCGAGCACACCGCGCAGGCCCGCGAGCTGGTGGGCAACGCGGTGTTTTTGGCGCCCGAACACAAGGTGGTGTGGACCGCTGACGCCGAGGAGGCCCGGCGGGTCGGCCGCAAGAGCGTCGGCTTTTACCTCGGGCTGAGCAACTACGTGAACAACTGGCACCGGCTGGGATTCACCGAGAAAGACGTCCGCGAGCCCGGCAGCGACAAACTGATCGACGCGTTGGTCGCCCACGGCTCCCCCGACGCCATCGCCGCTCGCCTCGACGAGCATCTGCAGGCCGGTGCCGACCACGTGGCGATCCAGGTGCTGACGCGGCCCGAGCAGCTGCTCGAAGCGCTGACCGAACTCGCCACAGCGCTTGGCTTGACGTCCCGCACCTAGGCAGCGGGCCTCACCGGCTCCGCACCAGGCGATCGTTGCTCGGTTAGGGTTGCGGCATGCGGCTACTGGTGACCGGTGGCGCCGGCTTCATCGGCGCCAATTTCGTGCACGCCGCGGTACGGGAAAACCCCGAGGACGTGGTCACGGTGCTCGACGCGCTGACCTACGCCGGCAGCCGAGAATCGCTGGCCCCCGTCGACAACGACATCCGGCTGGTGGAAGGCGACATCACCGACACCGAACTGGTTTCCCAGTTGGTCGCCGAGTCCGACGCGGTCGTGCATTTCGCCGCCGAAACCCATGTGGACAACGCGCTGGCCGATCCAGAGCCGTTTTTGCACACCAACGTGATCGGCACGTACACCATTCTCGAAGCGGTCCGCCGCCATGATGTGCGCCTGCACCACATCTCGACTGACGAGGTCTACGGCGACCTCGCACTCGACGACCCACGACGGTTCACCGAATCCACCCCCTACAACCCGTCGAGCCCCTACTCGTCGACCAAGGCTGCCGCTGACATGTTGGTGCGTGCCTGGGTGCGCTCTTACGGTGTGCGCGCAACGATCTCGAACTGCTCGAACAATTACGGGCCGTATCAACACGTGGAGAAATTCATTCCCCGCCAAATCACCAACCTGCTGACCGGACGGCGCCCCAAGCTGTACGGCCGCGGAGCCAATGTGCGGGACTGGATCCATGTCGACGATCACAACGCCGCGGTCCGGCGGATCCTCGAAGCCGGCCGACCGGGACGGACGTATCTGATCGGTGCGGAGGGCGAACGCGACAACCTGTCGGTGCTGCGGACAATATTGCAGATGATGGGCCGCGATCCCGACGACTTCGATCACGTGACAGACCGTGTCGGCCACGACCTGCGCTACGCCATCGACCCCTCTCAGTTGCATGACGAATTGTGCTGGGCGCCAAAGCATACTGACTTCGAGGACGGTCTGCGCGCCACCATCGACTGGTATCGCGCCAACGAGTCCTGGTGGGGGCCGTTGAAGGACGCCGTCGAGGCCCGCTACGACCAGCGCGGTCAGTGACATGAAGATTCGTGAACTCGACATCCCAGGTGCATGGGAGATCACTCCGCAACTCCACTCCGACTCCCGGGGATTCTTCTTCGAGTGGCTTACCGACCGGGATTTCACGTCGTTCGCCGGCCACCACTTCAATCTGCAGCAGGCCAACTGTTCCGTCTCGTCAGCAGGGGTGTTGCGCGGCCTGCATTTCGCCCAGTTGCCCCCGAGCCAGGCCAAGTATGTGACGTGCGTGTCCGGGTCGGTCTTCGACGTCGTCGTCGACATCCGGGTGGGCTCACCGACTTTCGGGCGGTGGGATTCAGTACTACTCGATGACCACGATCGCAGAACGATCTACATCTCGGAGGGACTTGCGCACGGATTCCTTGCGTTGCAGGACAACTCGACAGTGATGTACCTGTGCTCGTCGGAATACAGCCCGCAACGCGAACACACCATCTGCCCCACCGATCCAGCGCTGGGAATCGACTGGCCCGGCGGCAGCGAACTGGTGCTGTCGGAGCGTGACGCCGCGGCTCCCACCCTCGAGGAAGTCAGCGCTGCCGGACTGCTACCCACCTGGGAGGCGACCCGCGCCTTCATCGAGGGACTACAGGACAAGTCCTAGGGCCCATCGTTAATCGTCGGCGTGACGGGTGTAGGCCCAACGTTCGAGTCGCGCCTGCAACTTCAGCAGCGCCATCCCGGCGAGCGGCGCGCCCAGCGAAATGTAGACCATCAGCATCGAACTCATCGCAAAACCTCCTACTGCTTACACGCGGGAAGTCGGCGAGAAGTTCACCGCAACACGACGTTGTCGGAGGTAAAGGGCGGTGTCAGCCTCCGCGACGGGAGACCAGCTCACGCATATCGGCAAGACCCTGTTCCTGCGCGTCGTTGAGGAAGGCCGGCAGCGGAGCCCGCACTTCGGGCAGCACCTCGTGGTCGATGAGAGCCTGCAACGCGGACTGCTTGCCGTTGCGGCCGGCCTGATTGTCGATCTCCTGACGGCCCAACGGCGTTGAGTAGTCGTAGAGTTCCCGCTCGATCTGTCGAGATGTGTCGATGTCCATGCCACCGGGCTTCCAGTACGAGTACATGCTGAGCTTGGCGTCCTGGGTTCGCACGGCCACAATGTGATTCGGCGCAGACGTGGGAATGTCGGTCGGCAACTCGCCCGTCCCGAATACCGCACGGATGTCCGGCGACTTCAACAAGGTCGTCATCTCCTCGACTGACATATCGTCGGTGACGTGCGCGATCCATGGCCGCCCCTGCGCGGCTGCGTTTCTGGCGATGGCGGCCAGATCCGCACGCCTCGCCAGATACGAGTAGCGGGGTTCGGCGCGCCATCCGTCGCCGCCATACCCGATGGTCAGTAGCAGCGCGGCCAAGTCGACGCTGGAGGTGAGCTGCGTTCGGGTGTCGCCGGGGCTGGGTGTGAGGCGCCCCTGCGGGTCACGAATGTACAGCGGTACCCGGATCGACTCGTCGTAAGCCGCTGCGCCCTTGCCGCGCAAGCCATGCGAGCCGCCGTATTCGCCGTGGTCGGACGTGAAGACGACCACGGTGTTGCGGTCGATTTCGCGGCGTGAGGCCAGTTTGTCCAGCACGCGCCCGATCTGGGCGTCCACCTGCTGCTGCAGCCACAGGTACATGTCCAGGCAGCGCGCCCACTGGCGTGCAGCATCCGGCCCCGAATACGACAGCATCCCGGTCAGCAGCGGAGACATGAAGTTCAGATAGTCGATCTGCAGTTGTGGCTTGCCCCGGCGACGCAAGTCCTCGGGTGTTTCGAAGTTCACCGGCGCGGTGTCGAACCAGTGCGGGACATCCTCGGGCAATGGGCTTTTCGGCCACCAGCAGATGTCGTGCGGGTTGACCAGCGAGACCGTCGTACACCACGGGCCGGTGCCGGCGTTGTCGTCGAACCATTGGCAGAACTGGTCGACGATGCCTGGGTCTTTCTGCAGTCCCTGGTTGGGCGAACCGTTCGGCGAGGGGAAGGTTCCGCCGGAAAAGCCGTGCTCCTCGAGCCCTTCCGGCGTCGAATCACCCGCCTGGCCCAGATGCCACTTGCCCCACCACCACGTCGCATAGCCCTGCTGACGCAGCATGGTGCCCCAGGTCGGAAACCGGGGGGCAAGCGTCGACTCGCTGGGCCCCTCGCCGGTGAACAAACATCCGGTTTGATGCGAGTACAGGCCGGTGGTCATCACTCCGCGCGAAGGGGTGCACATGTTCGACGCGGTGTAGTGCGACTCGAAAGAAACGCTGCTGCTCTGCAATCGACCGATATTGGGCAGCATGGCGTTGAGTTGCCCGCGCTGCGGAAACCACTGTGGCGTGCGCATTTGGTCGACGACGATCACCAGGATGTTGGGTTTGTTGCCACCGGCCATCGACGATTCGCTCGGTCCTGGCTTGCGCAACAGCTCGTATCCGCCGAATCCCAACGCGGCAGCGCCCGCTGCCGTCCCAGCACCTGCCAATACCGTCCGCCGAGTGATCGCAGCCATGCTCCTATTCAAGCAGTGCAAGCCAGATGGTATGGAGTCCGCAGGTCGGGTCTTCGACTGCGTGAGCTGCTACTCGAAACCCATACGAATCGAGCAGTGCGCGATATTCGGCACTGTCGAGGCTTGCGTGATACAGCGGCTCGCCCGCATAGCTGCCAATCCGCTCGCCGTGGGCTGGACCGGTGGTGAACATCAGCGCCGCCCCAGGCGCTGCGTGCCGCTTGAAGACCGAAAACATATGGCGCTGATCAACTGGCGGCAGGTGAAAGAAGCTGTCCCAGGCAAGTATTCCGTTGAACGTGCACTCCAGAGCCAACATCCGCATGTCAGCGACATGCCAATTCTGCTCGGGGAGGCGATTCCGGCACATCGCGATCATGGTGGTAGAGGAGTCCACCCCCGTCACCCGGCAGCCCTGTTCGATCAGGTATCGAGCCGGCACGCCGGATCCGCATCCGACATCGAGCACAGCGGCATCAGGTGGCAGCAGCGCCAGGAAACGATCCAGCCACCGTGCTTCGGGTACGCACTCGCCACGATCCCGCGACCAGGCGCCTGCATGACGCTCGTACAACTCGATGACTCGGTCGGCGGCATCAGAGGTCACGCAACCGAATCTACTGAGGCCGCTGTTTGTCCCGGCTTGCCACGCACCCCGGATCATTACTAGGATGTCCTAGTATCCACTCGTTCTTCTCTGTTAGCCGAGGGCTGCCATGACCGCTCAAATTTCGCATTTCATCGATGGCCAACGCTGCGCCGGGCAGTCCGGTCGCGCCGCGGAGGTATTCGACCCCAACACCGGCCAAGTGCAGTCGCTGGTGCCGATGGGGAGCAAAGCCGACGTCGATGCGGCGGTGGCCTCGGCGGCCCAGGCGCAGCGCGATTGGACGGCCTGGAATCCGCAACGGCGCGCCCGGGTGATGATGCGGTTCATCGAGTTGGTGAACCAGAATGTCGACGAACTGGCCGAACTGCTGTCGTTGGAGCACGGCAAGACACTGGCCGATTCCCGCGGCGACATTCAGCGCGGTATCGAGGTGATCGAGTTTTCCGTCGGCATCCCGCATCTGCTCAAGGGTGAATACAGCGAGGGCGCCGGACCGGGCATCGACGTGTACTCATTGCGCCAGCCGTTGGGCGTGGTGGCCGGCATCACCCCGTTCAACTTCCCGGCGATGATCCCGCTGTGGAAAGCGGGACCGGCGTTGGCGTGTGGGAATGCCTTTATTCTCAAACCGTCTGAGCGCGATCCGTCGGTGCCGGTACGCCTGGCCGAGTTGTTCGTCGAGGCCGGCCTGCCGCCCGGGGTGTTCCAGGTGGTCCACGGCGACAAGGAAGCCGTCGACGCGATCTTGACCCACCCCGATATCACCGCGGTCGGGTTTGTCGGCAGCTCGGACATCGCCCAGTACATTTATGCCACGGCGACGGGTACCGGCAAGCGTGCGCAATGCTTCGGTGGGGCCAAAAACCACATGATCGTGATGCCCGATGCCGACTTGGATCAGGCGGTCGACGCGCTGATCGGTGCCGGGTACGGCAGCGCCGGTGAGCGGTGCATGGCCATCAGCGTCGCTGTGCCGGTCGGCGAACAGACCGCTGACCGACTGCGCGGCAGGCTCGTTGAGCGCATCAACAACCTGCGCGTCGGGCACAGTCTGGACCCCAAAGCCGACTACGGCCCGCTGGTCACCGGCGCCGCTCTCAACCGGGTGCGCGACTACATCGACCAGGGCGTGGCCGCCGGCGCCGACCTCGTCGTCGACGGGCGTGAGCGTGCCAGCGATGACCTGGCATTCGGTGACGCCAACCTCGAGGGCGGGTTTTTCATCGGCCCCACACTGTTCGATCACGTCACCGCGGACATGTCGATCTACACCGACGAGATCTTCGGGCCGGTGTTGTGCATCGTCCGGGCCACGAATTACGAAGAGGCTCTAGCCTTGCCCTCTCAACACGAATACGGCAACGGGGTGGCGATTTTCACCCGCGATGGCGACACCGCCCGCGACTTCACCTCCCGGGTGCAGGTCGGCATGGTCGGCGTCAACGTGCCGATCCCGGTTCCGGTGGCCTACCACAGCTTCGGCGGTTGGAAACGCTCCGGCTTCGGCGACCTCAACCAGCACGGGCCGGCCTCGATCCAGTTCTACACCAAGGTCAAAACCGTCACCTCACGCTGGCCGTCGGGCATCAAGGACGGTGCCGAATTCGTCATCCCCACAATGAAGTAGCTGCAGAATGCCATTCTTCGAACTCAACGACGACGAGCGGGTGATCACCGAAACAGCGGCCGCGTTCGCCGGCAAGCGGCTGGCGCCGTACGCCCTGGAATGGGATGCAAGCCAACACTTCCCGGTCGACGAGCTGCGTGAGGCGGCGCAGCTCGGCATGGCGGCGATCTACTGCCGCGACGACGTGGGCGGCAGCGCGCTGCGACGGCTTGACGGGGTGCGGATCTTCGAGCAGCTGGCGATCGCCGACCCGACGACGGCTGCCTTCTTGTCCATTCACAACATGTGCGCCTGGATGATCGACACCTTCGGCACCGCCGAGCAGCGCAAGGCCTGGGTGCCGCGGTTGGCTGTGATGGACGTCGTTGCCAGCTACTGCCTGACCGAACCCAATGCCGGCTCGGACGCCAGCGCCTTGCGCACCCGTGCTGTCAAGCAGGGCGGCGATTACGTCCTTGACGGTGTCAAGCAGTTCATCTCGGGGGCGGGCGCCTCCGACGTGTACGTGGTGATGGCACGCACGGGCGGCGAGGGCCCCCGCGGCATCTCGGCTTTTATCGTCGAGAAGGGCAGTGCCGGGCTGAGTTTCGGTCCCCACGAGGAAAAGATGGGCTGGAACGCGCAGCCGACGGCGCAGGTGGTGCTGGAAGAGGTGCGGGTGCCCGCCGACGCCATGCTGGGCGGCGCCGAGGGCGAACGCGCCGGTTTCGGCATCGCGATGAAAGGGCTCAACGGCGGCCGGATCAACATCGCCGCCTGTTCACTCGGCGGGGCGCAGGCCGCATTCGACAAGGCGGCCGCCTACCTTGCGCATCGCGAGGCGTTCGGCAATGTCCTGCTCGACGAGCCGACGATCCGGTTTACCTTGGCTGATATGGCTACCGCGCTGGAGACCTCGCGAATGCTGTTGTGGCGTGCGGCTACTGCGCTGGACGACGATGCCGAGGACAAAGTCGAGTTGTGCGCGATGGCCAAGCGGTATGTCACCGACGCGTGCTTCGACGTGGCGGACAAGGCGCTGCAGTTGCACGGCGGCTACGGCTATCTGCGCGAGTATGGTCTGGAAAAGATCGTCCGCGATCTGCGGGTGCACCGCATCCTGGAGGGCACCAACGAGATCATGCGGGTGGTCATCGGCCGGGCAGAAGCCGCCCGGGTCCGCGCCGGCGCGTAGAAAGGCGGGAAGTTGTCGACGATCGCGTTTCTGGGCCTGGGCCACATGGGCGGACCGATGTCGGCGAATCTCGCTGCCGCCGGCCATACCGTGCGCGGCTTCGACCCGGTGACCGCTGCGTGCACGACCGCCGCCGGCAAGGGCGTCGCGGTGTTCGACAGCGCCGCCGCCGCGGTGGCCGAGGCTGACGTCGTCATCACCATGCTGCCCCATGGCGATGCGGTCAAACGCTGCTACGCCGACATCCTGCCCGCCGCTAAACCGGGCGCGCTGTTCATCGACAGCTCCACGATCTCGGTCGACGACGCGCGCGAGGTGCACGCGCTGGCCGGCTCACACGGCGTCACCCAGCTCGACGCGCCGGTCTCCGGCGGCGAGGCGGGTGCCGTCGCGGGCACGCTGGCCTTCATGGTCGGTGGCGACGAGGCCGCCCTCCAACAGGCGAATCCGATTTTGGAACCCATGGCGCGCAAGATCATTCACTGCGGCGCAGCCGGCGCGGGTCAAGCCGCCAAAGTCTGCAACAACATGGTGTTGGCCGTGCAGCAGATCGCGATCGGCGAGGCGTTCGTGTTGGCCGAGAAACTCGGGCTGTCAGCCCAGTCGCTGTTCGACGTGATCACCGGCGCAACCGGCAATTGCTGGGCTGTGCACACCAACTGTCCGGTACCCGGCCCGGTGCCGACGTCACCGGCCAACCACGACTTCAAACCGGGCTTCGCGACCGCGTTGATGAACAAGGACCTTGGCCTGGCGATGGATGCGGTGGCCTCGACCGGTTCAGCCGCGCCGTTGGGCAGTCACGCCGCGGAGATCTACGCCGGCTTCGCAACCGACCACGCCGATAAGGACTTCAGCGCGGTGATCGAGCTGCTGCGCAATGGCTAAGCAGCATCGTCGCGAAACAGAAACTACGGTCGTGATTCGGCCCCAACCACAGCCCTAACTTCTGTCTCGCGGCAGGCCTCGCCGCGCTTTTGCGCAATCCACCAGCGCCGGTGCAGCTGCTGGCACTCGGCCGCCAGCAGCGGGTCACCGTCCTCATATCCGCTGCGGATCTCGGCGGCACCGGCTAACCAGTGGCCGGCGGCGTCACCGGCGGTGAGCGCTACCGCCGGCAGGCCCGCGGCCCTCGCCGTGCGCAGCCCCTGCCCCGAACCAGTGACGGCCACCGCGTCCTCAGCGGTGATCCCAAGCTCCCACAACGCCAACCGGTACAGTTCAGCGGCCCGGTCGGGCCGATCCACGTCGTCGACAGTCACCAAGGTCTCCAGCAGCCCCTCGCCGACGAGCTGCCGTACCAGCGTCTCGGTCCATGCCCGGCGGCGGGTGCTCACTACGCCGACCCAAATCCCGGCCACGAACAAACTCATGACCAGGTCGATCAGCCCGGCTCTGGGCTCGCCATCCATGTCGGCCATGGCGTCCACGTCGAAGATCACCGCACGCAGCGGTTGGACGTCAGCGTCGACCGGACGGGCCCGATCCCACCAGAACGTCCGTCGCGGGCGCGCGCCGTGCGTCGTGGTTTGCATGCTGATAGCTTCCCGGCCGCGGCCCGGCCGGGCGTCCCCCATTAGGGGGATTGGCGTGACTAACTGCGACCGGCCATGTTGCCTTCGCCGTGCTCACCGGGGCTTTAGGGTGGTGCCATGGGGCCTTCCGACATCGGGTCCGGCGCCGCGCCGGTTCGCCTCGTGCTTGTCGACGACCATGAGATGGTCATCGAAGGTCTCAAGGCGATGCTGACCGCGTTCAAGGACAGGGTGCAGGTGGTCGGCCAAGCCGTCGGCGCCGAACGCGCGGTCGGCGTCATCGACGATCTGCAACCCGACGTCGTGCTGTGCGACGTGCGCATGCAGGGCGCCAGTGGACTGGACCTGTGCCTGCAGTTGCGTGAACGCGACCCCGACCGCAAGGTCGTCATGCTGTCGGTATACGACGACGAGCAGTACCTCTTCCAGGCCCTGCGGGTTGGTGCGTGCGGCTACCTGCTGAAAAGCATCAGCAGCGACGAGTTGGTGCGCCAGCTGGAGTTGGCCCACCACGGGGAAACAGTGATCGACCCCGGCATGGCCGCCCGTGCAGCGGACACCGCGGCCCGATTGCAACGCGACGAATTCTGGCCGGGTGCGCGCCAGGGATTGACCCAGCGCGAAAGCGAGATCCTGTCCTACATGGTGACCGGGCTGTCCAACCGCGGCATCGCCAACAAGCTCGTCATCGGTGAGGAAACCGTGAAGAGCCACCTGCGCTCGATCTACCGCAAGCTCGGTGTCACCGATCGGACCGGCGCCGTCGCGACCGCCCTGCGCGAGGGTATTTACCAGTGACCGAGCGCATCCGGCCGTCCAACGCGGTACGCGACATCGTCGACGCCGACCGCGAACTGGCGCTGCTGCGCGAACTCATTCAGGCGGCCTCCAGCGGCCCCGGCGTCGAACCCCTGGCCGCAGCGGCGGCGCGGATGATCACCGCGGCCACCGGCACCGACGTGTGCTTCGTTCACGTGCTCGACGACAGCGAGCGCTCACTGACGCTGGCCGGCGCGACACCACCGTTCGACGGTCAGGTGGGAAAGATCCGATTGCCGTTGGGGTCCGGGGTATCGGGGTGGGTGGCCAGCCACCGCGAACCCGTGGTGATCACCCACGACAAGGAAGCCGACCCGCGGTATCTGCCGATCCAATCGCTGCGGGGACGCGACTTCACCTCGATGGTGTCGGTGCCGATGGAAACCGATCCCGGCGGCCTGGTCGGCGTGCTCAACGTGCACACTGTCGCGCGGCGCGAATTCACCGACGGTGACGTCGAGCTGTTGCGGGTCATCGGCCGGCTGATCGCCGGGGCGATGCATCAGGCCCGGTTGCATCGCCGGCTGGTGGCCCGGGAACGCTCGCACGAGTTGTTCGTCGAGCAGGTGATCGAGGCGCAGGAAATCGAGCGTCGCCGGCTGGCCGGTGACATCCACGACGGGATTTCGCAACGGGTGATCACCTTGTCCTACCGGCTCGACGCCGCGGCGAGGGCGCTCGGCGACGACCCGGCGGAAGCCTCCGAACAACTCGACGAAGCCCGCGAACTCGTCAGGCTGACCCTGCAGGAAGCGCGCGCGGCGATCAGCGGACTGCGTCCGCCCGTTCTCGACGATCTCGGCCTGGCCGGCGGCCTGGCCAGCCTGGCCCGATCGATGCCGCACATGGATCTGGAGCTCGACCTCTCCGATACCCGGCTGCCCGAGCACATCGAGCTCGCGCTGTACCGCATCGCGCAGGAAGGCTTGCAAAACATCGTCAAACACGCCAACGCCACCATGGCCCGGGTGCGCTTCGCGGTGGACGACGAGATCGCCCGGCTGGAAATCGTCGACGACGGAGTCGGTTTCGACACCTTCGAGAATCCGCTGGGCGGCGACGAGATGGGCGGCTACGGGGTGCTGTCGATGTCCGAACGGGCCGAGCTGGTCGGTGGGCAGCTGAACATCCGGTCGCGGCCCGGCACCGGGACAGCAGTCACCGCGACGATCCCGCTGCCGTCACTTATCGCGTGAGCACCTCTCCGGCGCGAGCGTGCGTGTCTCCGGCCGACACGCCGCAATAAAACCCGGGAACACGCACGCTCGCGCCAAGGGGTGCGCGCGCCAACGGTGCAGCGCCAAAGCCCCGCATCAAAAGTCGCCGGCGTTGTGCCGCAACGTCTCGATCGATGACACCAACGCCTGCGAGTCCGCGTCCGACATCCCGATGTCGACAAACACCTGCTTGTTGAGCGTGACGGTGGCGTCTTCGACCGTCGAGCGGCCCAAGTCGGTGATCTGCACTAGCGTGGTCCGCCCGTCGGTGGGGTGCGGAATCCGTTGCACCAGCCCGTTGGCTTCCAGTCGCCGGATCGCATGGGTGACGCTGGTGACGTGGACCTGCAGCCGGTCGGAAGCCTTGGTGATCGGCAGCGCGCCGGTGCGGGTGAACGCCAACAGGCGCAGCAACTCGAACCGGGAAAAGCTCAAGTCATAGGGGCGTAAGGCGGTCTCGACACGGGCAAGCAGGATCTGGTGGGCCCGCATCACCGAGGTCACCGCGACCATGCCCTGGGCCACGTCGCCCCATCCGGCGCGCTCCCAGTTGGTCCGCGCCGCCGCGATCGGGTCACGGTTATCGGAAGCGGCCACGCCCCTTCTTACCGCACTTCGGCGCGATCGCGCCGACTTTCACATCGCGGCCAACACCGCCAGGGTGGACTCTCGGGCACCAACGGTGATGCGCGCGCCGCCGTCGGCGTAACAACGAATCTGCAGACCGCCGCCGCCCAACACCTCGCGCCAGGGCCGATCCCTCGACGGCAGGTACAAGAAGTTCGCATGCGAGTTGGTGCTGTAGATCCCCACCGCGGATAGCCGCATCCGCAGATACCGGCGTTCGGCAGTGATGAGCCGGATCCGCTGGAGCAGTTGGCCTTCGGCATCATAGGACGCGGTGACTGCCGTCAGGCTGGTAATCGCCATGCCGAACGGCAGCTGACTGGTCCACAATGTCTGGATGAGCTCGGTCGATCCGAGTCCATAACCGATCCGCAACCCCGCCAATCCGTACGCTTTGGAGAATGTCCGCACCACAACCACATTCGGGAAACGTGCGATCAACGTCGCCGCGTCGATTCGATGCTCGGCTGCCGTGAACTCGATATAAGCCTCGTCGAGCACGACGATCGTGTCCGCCGGTATCCGGCGCAGAAACTGCAGCACGTCGGCGACGGGTTCGATGGTGCCGGTCGGGTTGTGCGGCCGGCATAGCACGGCCACCCGGGCGTTCACGGCGGCATCGGCGAAGGCCTCCAGGTCGTGGTGTCCGTGCTTGTCGAGCGGAACGATCACCGGGCGCAAACCGGCGAGCTGCGCGAAAATCGGATACCCGTCGAACGTCGGTGCAGCCATGACGATCGAATCGCCGGGCGCGGTCATCGTCTGGAGCAGCTGCATCACCACACCGGTCGCACCGGCGCCGAGCACCACCTGGGCTTCCGCCACACCGATATGTCCGGCGATCACTCGCCGCAGCTGCTGCGGCAAAAACTCCGGATACCGGTTGGCCGCGTCGATCGAGCGGATCAACGCCGACCGTACCGAAGGCAACGGCGGGAACGGGTTCTCGTTCAACGACAAGGCAAGTGGGTCGACTGGGTTTGGCAGCGCCTCACTGGACACCGGGTCCGCCACCGTCGCCATCAGTTGCGTCCGCCCCATCGGATGGCCGCGGCGCCGGCGAAGTCACCCGCGTGTGCGAAGGCCGCCATCAGCACCACGTCGCCGGCCGCGATCTGTCCGCTACTGATCGCGCGATCAAGGTTCACCGGGATGGCGGCACCGAACAGGTTGCCGCACTCATCGAAGGTATCGAGGTGTCGCGATTCCGGCACCTCGAGTGCTTCGCGCCAGTTCCGCAGGAACACCCGATTGGGTTGGTTGGTGACGAGCAGGTCGATATCCTTGGACACCAGACCTATTCGGTCACACACGGCCAATGCCAGTTCCGGAACCTGGCGGTTGCCGCGAGCGAGCACCTTGGCGATCTTGCTGTCGGTGAAACCGATGCAGCCTTCGCCGGATCCGGGCTGCCAGTACTTGCGTGGCGGGTCAATCGTGTACGTCATGTCGCCGGCGTATTCACCGTAGGTGCGGCACTCCGCATCGAGGATGTGCGACTGGTCCGATACCGTGACCAGGCCGACCGCGGCGCCGTCGCCGGGAACCGACGCCTGCGCCTTGCCGCGGACCCCGGGCTGGTCGAACACCTGACCCGCCGCGTTCTGCGCGATCGCGATGAGCGCCGTCCGTCCTTCCCCGGTGGCCAACAGTTGACGAGCCACCTTCAGTGCCAACACGAATGCCGCGCACCCGCCGTTGTGCAAGTCCAGCACCCACGACGGTCGCATACCCAACCGGTGCGCGACCCCGCCGCCTGCGCCGTAAAACGGCATATCTGGCAGCTGAGTATGGGTGATCAGCACCTCGACGTCTTCGACGGCTTCCCGGCCATGGCGTTCTATCAGCCCCGCACAGGCCCGTTCGACCATGTCGATCGCGGTCTCGTCGGGCGCGACGTGGTGGCGAAGCTTGGGTGCGCGAAACATGAGATTGTCACGCAGGGCGTCGGATTCAGCGAATTCAGCGTAGTAATCCGCGCCGATCGGCGTGCCGGGCAGATAGCTGGAAACATCGGCCAGGCTGACAGCGGGTGGGCTCATGAGGCGCTCATCTCATCCAGGCCGGAATGACCGGGAGGCCACTGCGGTGACGGTATTCGGCGATCGTCTTGAGGTTGTTCAACTCCAGGCCATGGCCGGCGCCGAACAAGTCCCAGAAGTCGCCCACCCAGCCCGTGCGGCCTGGCGGGACAGTTTCCGGATGTGGGTTGTGGTCATAGAACGGATGTCGGCAATTGGTCCACAGCACAACCGATCCCGGCTTGTCGAGCACCACCTGCGCGTCCAGCACCCGCATCAGATAGATCATCCACAGGTGCCTGCCCTGGTCCCAGGCGCAGTGGTAGTCGACGGTACGGGCATCGGCGTTGGCCACGGTTCGGGTGTAGATCTTGGTGTCCGGCAGTAACCGGTCGTAGGCCTGCCAGAGCCCAGGCTCATCAGTCGGAGTGAAGTCGCGCAGGGTATAGGTCCACTCCTCGAGACTTCGGGTGTCGGCCAACCAGGCGAACAGCTCGTCGGGAGGGCAGTCGACGTAGTCATTGACCGTGCAGTACTGACCGAAGACCTCGTCGTGCGGATACACCGACCGCATCTTCGCCATGAAGATCGGGGCGGTCTGCTCCAACGGCGCGGTCTCGATGCGCACCACTCCCTCGATGGGTTCGGCAATATCATCAAGCGCTGACAGCGACATGGGTGCGGCTCTCCTTCGTGGTTGAATGCAGCTGAGCCGCCGACAAACTGGTCGTCGGCCGAGCCAGAAATGGCGCGAACGGCGGGATTTCGTCGGCTGCGCACTCGACGCTGACCACCGATGGCCCGTCGACATCGAGTGCCGTGCTCATCGCCGACGAGAACGCGTCGACGGCGGTGACGTCGACGGATATCAGTCCGGGAAACATCGCCGCCAGGCCAGCCCCGAGATTGCTTGGCGCAAATCGGTTGTAGCTGTATCGATCGTCATAGAACAACTGCTCGCGGGTCACGCACATGGCGTGGGCGTTGTTGTTGCATAACACGAACGTCACCGGAAGCCGGTATTGCACCGCGGTGTGTATCTCGGTGCCGTGCATGAAGAAAGCCCCGTCCCCGGCGACGACCACGACCCGCCGGCCACGGGCGAATGCCATGCCGATGCCGGCGCCGAAGCTGTAGCCCATGCCGCCCATACCAAGCGCGACAATGAATCGGCCTTCGCGCCGCGTCGGCAGATAGTGGATCGCGGCCGCGCCGGTGTTGCCGGCATCGACGACGATGTCCACCCCGTCGGGCAGCGCCCGGTCGAGCGCGATCATCGCATCGCGGTAGCGCACCCCCGGCCCGTCGAACGAAGGCGGGCAAAGTTCCTTGTGCAACACCGCATCAGGTACCCGGATACCGATCGGCCGCGCACGCCCGGTCAACGCGCTGGTCAACAGTCGCAACGATGCCCGCAGATCGTCGGTGTGCACGTGGGTGCAGGCAAAGTACGGCGGCGCGGACCCGATCGACACCGTGCGCACTCCGGCCAGCGCATCGTCGAGCCCGGCGCGCGCGGTCACCGGCAGCCGCGTACCCACTACCAGGCACAGCGCGCTGCGGGCGACCGCCTCCGCGACCCCGGGATGACCCATCACACCAGTGACTCCGAGCGCCGACGACGACCCGAAACCCGGTGTCCCCGCGACATCCTTGGCATCGGGCACACACGCCACCCGCGCGCGCAGCACCGCCCGCAGCGCCGCCAGTTCGCTTCGCGCGTCGTCGCGGGCCACCTGCTCACCGGCGATGATCGTGACCGGCCCGATCGCCTGGTGCACTGCCCGCACGATCGGATGCGGATCGCCAATGGAACGCGGCCGTTCAAGATCACAGCGGTGGCCGTTGATGCCGATCGTGTCTTGCTGAATGTCTTTGGGCAGCAACAGTACCGCCGGCCCACCCGTGCGCGCTGCCGCCAGTGCCGCCGGCAACGCGGCAACGATGTCGCCGGGTGTCAGTACCCTTCGGCAGAACAGCGACACCGACGAAAACAACCGCTCGGCATCCAGCGAGGCATTGCGGCCGCT
This sequence comes from Mycobacterium sp. NGS62, assembly GCF_059812285.1. NCBI lineage: Bacteria > Bacillati > Actinomycetota > Actinomycetes > Mycobacteriales > Mycobacteriaceae > Mycobacterium > Mycobacterium sp. NGS62. The sequence goes on from NZ_JCALCK010000005.1 coordinate 129,372, forward strand.
CGTGTCCTGGAAGCTGCCCTGCCCGTCCATCGCCGTGGCCGGCTGACCCACCAATGCCAGCACCGGAACCCGGCTGGTCAGCGATTCCCCAAGTCCGGGAACGAGGTTGAGCGCACCACCGCCCGAAGTTGCCGCCACCACCCCCAAGCCGGCCCCGCTGCGGCTGTACCCATCTGCCATCGTCGCCGCCGAGAACTCATGCTTCGCCAGCACCGCCGTGATGTCCGACCGAAAATATGCGGCGTCGTAAAGGTCTTCGATGTTGGCGCCATCCACGCCGAAGATGTGGGTGACTCCGATGGCCGCGAGCTGCCCGACGAGGTAATCGACCACCCGGTACGTGCTAGGCATATCTGATAGACGACTCGCGGACGCTTTGAGTTCATCGCTTCGCCGTTCAGGCGGGTACGGCCTCCACCACGGACAGTGGTGAGGCGGTTTGCACCACCCTGGTCGACCGCCACCCGGCCTGGCCGAGTAGGTCTCGATACTCGACCGCGGTGCGTTCGCGGGCGCCCAGATTCAGCAGCATCTCCAGGTCTACCCACTTTCCTGGGAAATCACGGTCGTGGTCAGGGATCACCAGTTCGATCAGCAGTACCGTGGCCCGGTGCCCGGCCGCCGCGCGAACGTTGCGCAGGATCTGCACCGCCTTCTCGTCGGGCCAATCGTGGATGATGTTTTTGAGCACGTACGCGTCAGCTCCGCCCGGAACGTCGTCAAAAAACGACCCCGCCACGATCTGCACCCGCCCGGCGACATCGCGCTCACGCAACAGCTCCTCGGCACCCGCGACGACACCGGGCAGGTCGTAAAGAACGCCCCGCGACGCCGGCGCCGCCGCCAGGATGGCGGCCAGCAGCGGCCCCTGCCCGCCGCCAACGTCGACGATCGTGGGGAAGGCACCGAAGTCGTAAGCGGCGACGACGGGTGCGTCCGTAAGCTGCGAAACGCTCGTCATGGTCTGGTTGAAGAGTTCGGCGTGCTCGTGGTGCTCGGCGAAGTAGTCGAAGCTCTGCTTGCCGTGCAGGGCCGGGACAACCGCGTTGCCGGTTCGGATCGAGTCCAATAACAGCGTCCATCGTTCGCGCTGCTCGGTCGAGCCGTAGAACCGCGCCGCCCACACCATCGACACCGCCGCGTCGGAACACAGCGTCGCCGCAAGCGCATTCAGCTCATAGCGGCCGTCGCGCCGGCGCCGGAAGATGCCCCGGCCGATCAACGCCCGCAACAGCCGACGCAGCGCGTCCGCGTCTGCGCCCACTCGGGCGGCCAGTTCGTCGATCGGCAGCGGCCCATCGGCCAGCTCATCGGCGACACCGAGTTGGGCCGCCACCGTGATCGCCTGCGATGCCCAGGTCGCGATGATCATCTCCATCATCGCTGCCGGGGCAGGTGTCAGCCGTTGATGTACCCGATACAGGTGGTGGCGGAGCCATTCGACGGCGCGAGCCAACCCGGCGGGCGGTGCCGTCACGGACATCACATCACCTCGACAGTTCGACGCTCAGGTTGGCGGCCGCGACTTCTCTGCTGATCTGCGCGGCCATGCGGCGGTGGCTTGCCCAACCCAGAAACGTCGTCAGCGCCCACGTCATAAACCGGTCGGAGATCAACGCCGCCGGCCGCAGCATCGGCTCGCTGCGAGACACCTGCTGCGTGGTCACCCAGGACACGGCCTTGACCTTCGGTCGCCTGGTGTTCTCATACCAGCGCAAGGCGGCGCACAGATCGCCGCTCCCGAAATCCGAGATGGCCTTGCACAACACCATGGTGTCGAGCAGCGCCTGATTGGTTCCCTGCGCCAAGGTGGGCGGCATCGTGTGTGCGGCGTCGCCGAGCAACGTCACTGCGCCGTCACCGCGGCGGGGAATCGGGTGTCGATAATGCGGAAACGGGGACGGGGCGAGGTCCGCATCGGTCAGTGTCTCCAGGACGCGGTCGACCAAATCAGACCACCCACTGAAGTGCGAGCGGATTTCCTCGATCGGACGACCCGGTCGGACGAAGCCAGGCGACCACGGCAGGTCGAACCACCACTGCAGATCGCACCCCCCGGCCGGCCACAGTCCGAGGTTGCCGTGTTCGCCGATCATCATCAGCGCGGCGTGGTTGTCGGGTATGTCGGTGAGGGTGACCAGCCCCTGCCAGCTGCACCACCCGGTGGATGTCGCGTGCGGCGCGCCCAGGGTCTTTCGAACCATCGAGTGCAAGCCGTCGGCGCCGATCACCACATCTGCTTCGGCACGGCCGCCGTCGTCGAATTCGACCACCGCTCCGCCAGCTGTCCTGACCACGGCGACCGCGCGAGCGTCACACCGGATGCGTTCGGCCGGAAACCCTTTCAGCAGCCGTTCCAGCAGCACCCGGCGTGGCACCATCCGGACGGGTGCCCCGAGCCGGTCCTCGATCGCGGTCAAGTCCAAAGTCGCCAAGGGGCGACCAGTGGATGTCAACACCCGCACCACCGACAACAGCTGACCGGTGCCGTCCATATCGACGCCCAGCTGACGCAGCACCGTCGCGCCATTGGACCAGATGGTCACTGCGCCACCACCGGCCGTCAGCTGCGGCCGCCGCTCGAAGAGCGTGACATCATGCCCGTCGCGCAACAATCCGCGGGCGATGGAAACGCCGGCCACACCGCCACCGACAACCACAACGCGAAGCGGTTCGCCCGTCAACACACACCTCCTACTGCCAACACGCTTGACGGCGACAAGAAGTTCAATCAGCGCCGGCGGTCAGTGGCCGTGCACCGGTGAACCGCACGCGGATCTAGACCGTGTTACCGCAGGGGGCCCGTGAATAGGGGGTCATGCGCCAGTTGTTCACTACTCAGGACGTCGTTGTCATCGGTGCGGGGCCAGCAGGCCTCGCCGTCGCTCGTGAGCTTGGTCATCGGCATCGGATCGAGGCTCTCGTCATCGACCGCGCGACGACGCCTGCGGCGTCCTGGCACGCGCGCTACGACAACTTCCGCCTCAACACGAACGGCTACTTGTCACATCTTCCCGGGCAACGGATCCCGCTGGGCGCAGGTCGTTGGCCGACGAAGGACAACATGGTCCGCTACTTCGACCGATACGTGCGAACACAAAACATCACGCCGGTGCTCGGGTGTGCGGTCAACCGTATCGACCGGACTCCAGACGGTTGGCTGCTCGATACATCACGGGGCGAAACCCGGTCAGCCGCCGCCGTTCTCGCCACTGGCCGGTACTGCACACCTACGGTTCCGCCGTGGCCGGGCGTCGCGGGCTTCACCGGCGAACTCGTTCACTCAGCCGACTTCCGCAACGCGCGCCCGTACCGGGGGCGCGATGTCCTGGTAGTCGGCGCCGGCAACTCGGCCGCCGACATCGCCGTCCAGCTCGCCCGCGGCGGCGCCGGCAAAATCTGGCTTGCCGTACGAACCCCGCCGCACCTGGTGCGCCGTTCGATCGGCGGTCTGCCGTCAGATGTCTTTCTGGAACTGTTTGCTCCGGTCCCGGCGCGCATGATCGATCCGCTGATCACACGCCTCAACCGCTTACTGTTTGGTGACCTGTCGGGCTACGGATTCCACCAACCCCCGCTTGGGCTGAAGGCGACGGTCGAGCTGTCCGGGCGCATCCCCACCCTGGCCGACGAGCTGGTCGATGTCGTGCGCGCCGGGCGCGTTGCGGTGGTAGCTGCGGTGCAGCGAATTGCAACGGGTGACGTGATTCTCGCGGACGGTACGTCGCTGTCGCCGGACGTAATCATCGCCGCCACTGGGTTTTCCACCGACCTCGAGCCGTTGGTCGGTCACCTGGGGGTCCTGGACGGGCGGGGCGATCCGCGTGGCGGGTTCGCCTGCCACCTTGGTGACGGATTGTTCGCCATCGGGTATGGCATTCCGCCCAGCGGCCCGCTGCGGGCGATCCGTCGCGGCGCCACGCCGCTCGCCGGCGAGGTCGCGGCCTACCTCAGCAGCCGCGCTGAACATTGCGTTGCCGCAGCTCGGTGAAAGGAAACACGGGTGCAGATCTTCTTGCGCGGTATGGACGGATATGAACCAGCCCGCCGCGGCTCCGTATGGAACGGCTTAGTGCCGGAACGCTTTCCCGATGCGATCGTGCTGGCCAATGACAGCGACGACGTGGTCGAAGCGATCCGCTATGCGCGTGCCAACGGCCACCAGGTCGGCGTATGTTCGGGCGGGCGCAGCTGGACGGCCAGTCATTTGCGCGACGGCGGCCTGCTGCTGAATGTCAGTCGCCTCGATCACTGCATCGTCGACACGGATGCGATGGTCGCGCGCGTCGGACCCGGCAAGGCCGCGAGCGACTTCGCGCTCGAGCTCGACGCCGTGGGGCTTTTCTTCCCGGCCGGACATTGCGAAGGCATCGGCCTCGGTGGCTTTCTGCTGCAAGGCGGCTACGGCTGGAACAGCAAGGTGGTCGGACCGGCATGTGAGAGCGTGCTCGGGTTGGAGGTGGTCACCGCCGACGGCGAGCAGATCCATTGCGATCCCGAGCACCACCCGGACCTGTACTGGGCCGCCCGCGGCTCGGGGCCAGGCTTTTTCGGCGTGGTCACCTCCTTCAGCTTGCGCATTCACCGGCGGCCGCCGGTTTGGGGCACCTGCCTGTACATGTATCCCATCGATGTTGCCGACGAGGTGTTCACCTGGGGACGCTCGGTCTGTGCCGAGCTCGACGACCGCGTCGAACTGCAAATGATCACCTGCCGCAGTTTCCCGGGCACCGGCCTCAATCACCCCGGCATCACCATCGCCGCGCCGGTGTTTGCCGATTCGGAGGACGAGGCGATGAAAGCCCTTGCGCCGCTGGGCAGCTGCCCGGTCGCCGATCGGTCGATCGTCAACCTGCCGTATGCGCCCACAACCTTGGCCAATTGGTATGCCGCGGTGATGACCAATTGCCCAGCGGGCCACCGCTATATCGCGGACAGCATGTTCACTTCGGCGTCCGCCGAAGAGCTGCTACCGGGTATCCGCAAGATCATCGAAACGATGCCACCGCACCCGTCGCAGTTCGTCTTCGCGGGATGGCAGCCGTCCCCCGATCGTGCGGACATGGTCTACGGCCTGGAGGACGAGATCTACCTCGCGCTCTACACCGCCTGGCCGGATCCGGCCGACGACGAACGCTACGGCGACTGGGCGAGTTCCAACATGGCGGCGATGTCGCACTTGGCCACCGGCATCGCACTCGCCGACGAGAACCTCGCGCGGCGACCGGCGAAATTCATCGCCGACGCGAACCTGGCGCGGCTGGATCAGGTGCGCTCGATCTACGACCCGGATAACCGATTCCACAGCTGGATGGGCGGCCGGTAGCCGCCGGAATTCACAGCGCGCGCTGCAGCAGCACCTGGCCGTTGTCGGCAGACACCACCTGCACTGCGGCGATCTGGTCAACCGATGTCGAGATGCTGCCGGCCGGCGTCGCAGTATGCCCGGGCTCGGCCACCCAGGTGGCCAACTGGGTGCGGCTGCCGTCGCGACCCACCACGACCATCGCCAGCCTGTCGTGGCGGGCATTCACCGGTGCCAGGCAGACACACTGCAGATCGATGAAGGTTCCCCAGCGCTCGCTGCTGACCGACACCGTCGAGGTCAGCGCGGTCGTCCCAACCTGCGCCATCGGCAGCGCCGACACGCTGGCCTGCGGTGGCAAGGATGTCGGGGAATGACCCGCGACCCCAACAAAAACCCCGATCGCCAGCACGACCGCGGCGGCAGCCGCAGCGGCCGAGGTCATCACGTGCGAACGGCGCCGCCGCCAGCGAACCGCGGCCAATAGCGATGTCAGGACTTCCGGTCGCAGCTGCGGCGTCTCCGGTGCATCGTCATCCGAGGCGATCGCGGCCATTTGATCGCCATCGAGTTGCGACAACAACGCGGGTATGCCGCCCAATTCACCGACGGCTTCGCGACATGACGGGCAGCCGCTGATGTGCGCCTCGAACTCGCGCCGGTCGGCGGCCGATAGTGCCCCCAGGACGTAGGCCGCGTCCCACATCGCGTACTCATGGCTGCCGTAGCCGGGTGATCCGTCGCCGGGCGCTCCCGGCGGTTGTAGCGCCGTCATCGTGTCACCCCCAACTCTTGCAGTGTGAGCCGCAGCGCTCGAACGGCGTAGTGCAGCCGCGACTTCACGGTCCCTTCGGCAATCTCCAGCTCTGCGGCGATCTGCGCGGTGGTCCAACCCTTGTAATACGACCGGTAAATCACCGCGCGGTGCTCCGGCGACAACTGCGCCATCGCGTCAGCGATCAGCATCCGGTCCAACGCCGCGGTCACGTCATCCGGGCCTGCCCGCTCGGGAGCCGTGTCCAACGAGCCAACTTCCTTGCGGAACCGGGCGCTTCGGCTCTCATCGATAATCATGTTGCGAGCGACCGTGAACAGCCACGCACGCGCCGACCGGTGAGTGCCGTCGGTGTCGTCTAACACCTCGGGATGCTGCCAGGCCCGCAACAGCGTCTCCTGAACAACGTCTTCGGCTCGGTTCCGGTCGCTGGACAACCGCAGCGCGTATCGCCACAACGCCGCCGCGTGCTCGTCGTAAAGGGCCTTCATCAAGGCGGCTTCGGGTGCCGATCTGCCAGCAATATCGGGCACTCGATCACCTCCCAAACCCTCTGATAACGACACGTGTCAGGCTGCGCTTCGGTTCACTTCAAGGCGCGGATGTCGCAACGCGCCGCTCAGGCGGGCAGCCAGTTGCCGTGGAAGCCGTGCGGGACCCTGCGCGGCAGCTGTATGCGCGCAGCGGGTTCGCCGTCGAAGTCGGAAGCATCGATGATGACCAGGTCGCTGCTGTCGCGTATCGGGTCATACACGTACGTCAGGTACCAGCCGGCCGATTCGTCAGTGTGGTCGGTGGCCGGTGCGAACACCGCCTCGCTGGGTGCACCAAGCTGGCCGTCGGCGGCAAACCGGTGTTCGGAGGCACTGTCACGTTCGAGGTCATAGCGCACCAGGGCGCCGCCGCCGACCGCGACCGAGTAGCGAGCGGCCGCACCGACCAGCCGGTCGTCGACGCGCGGGAACTCGACCCCGCGGTCGTCGAGCTGGGTCGCCGCGACGGACCCGGTGTCCAGATCAAGAGACCAGCGCCACAATGCCGCATCGATTCCGAATTCGCTAGTGTCGCGCCACATTTCGGGGTAGCGGACAACCTCCAGCACAATTGTGTTGGCGCTGTCGTACGCATTCGCGATGTGGAACACGTAGCACGGCTCAATCTCGAACCAGCACATCGGACCGTAGGGATCGTCCCGGCGCAGCACGCCGAGCCGAGCCGGGTGGTTGTCGTCCCACCGGTAGGGCAGGTCCAATTCGTCCTGTTGGGCGAGCGCCAGGCGCGGGTCGAACACCAGCGGCAGGTCCATGAACACGACGTGCTCAGCGGTCAGTGCGAAGTCGTGCATCAGGGTCAGCGCGGGAACGTCGATGGGGCGGTTGACAACCAGCTGACCGTCGGCATCCGCGCGGTGATAGGTGACATGCGGCTCCAGGATGTTGCCGGATCCGAAGAAGTGCAGTTCGCCGGTGACGGGGCAGATCTTGGGGTGGGCGGTCATCGAATCGGCCAACTTGCCGCCGAAGTCGTAGGCACCCAACGTTTTGAGATCGTTGCTGATCTCGTACGGTAACGAGAATTCCATCAGCGCAAGCGTTTTGCCGGCATGGCGAACAACATGGGTGTTGGCGACGCTCGAGTGCAGGTTCCGAGAGCCGTCGGGGTTGTACAGCGGGAGGGGATTTTCGAAACTCTCGGTGCGCAGCCAACGGTTGCGGTACCACGCTGCCCGACCGTTTTCCAGCCGAACACCGTGCACCATCCCGTCCCCGACACACCAGTGGCCGACGTCCACCCGCGGGTTCGGACCGTTGCGCAGATACCAGCCGTCCAACCCAGGCGGAATGGCTCCCTCGACCGGCAGATCGAAGGCGGTCAGCTCGTCATGTACCGGGGCGTAGTTGCCGGCGCGAAAGACCGGAAAGACCGTTTCTGGCGGCACCCCGTGATCTGGGACGGCTTGCAACCGTCGCTCCGGCGTCGTCAGCGCCGCGGGCAGCGGCGGGATATCCCACCGGACATCGCCCGTCTCGATCGCGAGTACCTCGTTGCCGTCGAGCAGTGATAGCAGACCGGGCATGCCGGACAATTCGGCGACGGCTTCCCGGCATGATGGGCAACTGCCCATGTGCCGCTCGAACTCCTGCCGGTCGGCGCCGGACAGTGAGCCCAGCGCATATGCGGCGTCCCAGGTGGAGTATTCGGCGCAGTCGAAGGCGGTCATTGCGCCACCCCCATTTCTAGCAGGGCTTGTCGCAGGGTTCGCAGAGCATGGTGAAGCCGCAATTTCACGGTACCCTCGGCAATCCCGAGATCGTCGGCGATTTCTCCGGTGGTCAACCCCTGGTAGTACGAGCGACGAAGCACTGCCCGATGCTCCATGGGCAATTCCGCCATCGCGTCGCCGACCAGCATGCGGTCCAGCGCCGGGTTGCGCGCCGGTTGCAGCGCCCCCGAGCCGTCCGATGGCATCAGCCCGGCGTTGTGCCGGTCGTCGCCGACCATGTTTCGGGCCTGGCTGAACAGCCAGGCACGCGCCGACCGCTCGGCGTCGTCGAGAACCCCGGGATGCTGCTGCGCGCGTGACAGGGCCTCGTCCACGACGTCTTGAGCGCGGGTCTGGTCACCGGTCAGCCGGAACGCGTAGCGCCACAAAGCCGCGGCGTGCTCCGCATAGGGCAGCCGCACCGGGCCGGTTTCCGGAGTGTCCATCGACAACCTTCCGGTGGTGACACGAGTGCGGACCTTATTCGGTTCACACCCGGTGCACCGGTCCCGGTTAGCCGAGGGTCAGGATGCGGGGCCCGTCCTCGGTGACCGCGACCGTGTGCTCCCAGTGTGCAGCACGCGAGCCGTCGGCGGTAGTGACCGTCCACTCGTCGTCGAGCACCTTGGTTTTGCGGGTCCCCAGTGTGAGCATCGGCTCGATGGCCAGTACCGATCCGACAGCCAGCAGCGGTCCGCGTCCCGGGGCGCCTTCGTTGGGCAGGAAGGGGTCCATGTGCATCTGCCGGCCGATGCCGTGACCGCCGTAGCCCTCGACGATGCCGAAGGCGCGGCCGTAACGGGCTTCGGCGGCGCGGGTGGCGCTCTCGATGGCGTGCGAGACGTCGGTGAGCCGATTGCCGGCAACCATGGACGCGATTCCGGCCTGCATCGACTCCCTGGTCGCCTGGGACAGCAATTCGTCGGCGGGGATGAGCTGCCCGACCCCGAAGGTGATCGCCGCGTCGCCGTGCCAACCGTCCAGGATGGCGCCGCAGTCGATGGACACCAGGTCGCCGGCGGCCAGGGTCTCGGTGGCGGATGGGATGCCGTGTACCACTCGATCGTTGACCGACGAGCAGATCGATGCCGGGTACCCGTGATAGCCCAGAAACGACGGTGTGGCGCCGGCGTCGCGGATCACTGATTCGGCGATCTCGTCGAGGTTCAGCGTCGACACCCCGGGTGCGGCGGCCTTCCGCACTGCGCCCAGCGCGACAGCCACGACGGCGCCCGCGGCGGCCATCGCGTCGAGTTCACCGGAGCTGCGCTGCGGCACGACCTTGCGACTTCGCAGTCCGCCGATCACGGTTATTTGCCCAGCGCCTGCAAAGCTCGGGCGAACACTTCGTCGACAGTGCCGACGGCGTCGACGGTTTTCAGTTCGTGCTCATGCTGGTAGTACTTCAGCAAGGGCGCCGTCTCGTCGCGGTAGACCTTCATCCGGTTATGAATGATTTCCTCGGTGTCGTCGGCGCGGCCGCGCCCCTCGAGGCGCTCGAGCAGCACCTCTTCGGACACCCGGAATTCCAGCACCGCATCGAGCGGGGCTCCTCGCCGTTCGAGCATCTCGTGCAGCGCCCTGGCCTGCTCCACCGAACGGGGGTAGCCGTCCAAGATGAACCCGGAGGCCGCGTCGGGCTGGTCGATCCGGTCTTCGACCAGCGCGTTGGCCAGCTCAGAGGGCACCAAGTCGCCGGCGTCGAGGTAGCGCTTGGCTTCCAAGCCGAGTTTGGTGCCCGCGCTGATATTGCCGCGGAACAGGTCGCCGGTGGAGATCTGCGGAACCCCGAATTTGTCGGCCAGCTTGACGGCCTGGGTGCCCTTGCCCGCCCCGGGCGGTCCGAGCAAAACCACTCTCACTTCAGGAACCCTTCGTAGTTGCGCTGCATGAGCTGGCTCTCGATCTGTTTGACGGTGTCCAAACCGACGCCGATCATGATCAAAACCGCGGTGCCGCCGAACGGCAGGTTCTGTACCTGTCCGGTATTGCCGATCTCCAGGAACAGGTTCGGCAGCACCGAGATCACACCGAGGTAGATCGAACCCGGCAGTGTGATGCGGCTCAGCACAAAGCGCAGGTAGTCAGCGGTCGGCCGGCCGGGTCGGATACCGGGAATGAAGCCGCCGAACTTCTTCATCTCGTCGGCACGTTCGTCGGGGTTGAAGGTGATCGACACGTAGAAGTAGGTGAAGAAGATGATCAGCCCGAAGTAGATGGCGATGTAGACCGGGCTGGCCGGGTCGGTGAGGTAGTTGCCGACGAACTTGTCCCACCAACTGTTTCCCGCGCCGCCGGTGCCGCTGCGGATCAGCTGGGTGATCAGATGCGGGATGTAGATCAGCGACGACGCGAAGATGACCGGGATAACGCCGGCCTGGTTGACCTTGAGCGGCAGATACGTCGACGTGCCGCCGTACATCCGCCGGCCCACCATGCGTTTGGCGTATTGCACCGGGATACGGCGCTGGCCCTGCTCGACGAACACGACGCCGACGATGATGATCAGCGCGGCCACGCACACCGCCGTGAAGATCACCCCGCCGCGGCTGTCCAGGATCGATTTGCCCTCGGCCGGAATCCGGGCGGCGATACCGACGAAGATCAGCAGCGACATCCCGTTGCCGATACCGCGTTCGGTGATCACCTCGCCCATCCACATCACCAACGCCGCGCCGCCGGTCATCACCAGCACGATGACGACCAGGGTGAAAATGCTCTGGTCGTCGATGATGTCCAGGCTGCAGCCCTGCAGCAGCCCGCCATTGGCGGCGAGCGCCACGATGCTGGTGGCCTGCAGGATGGCCAACGCGATCGCCAGGTAGCGGGTGTACTGCGTCATCTTGGCCTGGCCGGACTGGCCTTCCTTGCGCAGTTCCTCAAACCGCGGGATGACCACCGTGAGCAGCTGCACGATGATGCTCGCGGTGATGTAGGGCATCACCCCGACTGCGAACACCGTCAACTGCAACAGCGCGCCGCCGGAGAACAGGTTGATCAGCGAGTAGATTTGTGCGGCTTCCCCGCCGCTGACCTGGGCAATGCACTTCTGCACGTTCGGGTAGTTCACGCCGGGCGACGGCAGCGACGCGCCGACCCGGTAGAGAATGATGACGCCGATCGTGAACAGGATCTTCCGTCTCAGATCGACTGTTCGCAGCGATGAGATGAAAGCCGAAAGCACTCTTCCTCCTGCGCAGCCGGGCTCTGGTCGCGGCATGCCAATGGGCTGGTCTGGCCAGCAACGGGTTGTCCTGTATTACGCGCCGACCCGCAGGCCAGAATATGCGCGTCAAGCAGTCTACGAGAGTAACAGCGCAGGCAGCGAACGCCCGCACGCAGGCGTACAGTTTCGGTGGCTCATTACATTGGCTAAATATCAGGATGTACCCATGACACGCAGCGAAAGTGACAGCTGGGATCTGGCGTCGAGTGTGGGCGCGACGGCGACGATGGTCGCCGCTGCCCGCGCGTTGGCCAGCAGAGAGCCCGAGCCGTTGATCGATGACCCGTTCGCCGACCCGCTGGTGCGGGCGGTGGGCGTCGACTTCTTCGCCCGGCTGCTCGACGGTCAGATCGAGGTTCCCGGCGCCGACGAAGACGCGGAGTTCAATCTGCAGCGGCTCACCCATGTGATGGCGGTGCGCACCCGCTTCTTCGACGACTTCTTCACCGACGCCAGCGCCGCAGGAATTCACCAGGCCGTCATTTTGGCCGCCGGTCTGGACTCGCGGGCCTACCGGCTGGCCTGGTCGGACGGCACTGTCGTCTATGAAATCGACCAGCCCGAGGTGGTCGAGTTCAAGACGTCGACGTTGTCGAAACTGGGCGCCCGCCCCACCGCCGAGCGCCGAACTGTGCCCATCGATCTGCGGGAAGACTGGCCGGCAGCGTTGCGCCGCAACGGGTTCGACGAAAGCAAGCCGACCGCTTGGAGCGCCGAAGGTCTGCTGTTGTATCTGCCGCCGGACGCGCAGGACCGGCTGTTCGACACCGTGACCGCGCTTAGCGCGCCGGGCAGTCGGCTGGCCACCGAATACCACCCCGACGGTCCACCGATGCTCGACGAGCGAGCGAAAGCGATGACCGAGCGGTGGGGCAAACACGGTTTCGACGTCGACCTGTCCTCGCTGGTGTACCGCGGTGAACGCAACCCGGTGACCGATTATCTGACCGAACGCGGCTGGCAGGTGTCGACACGCAGCCGCGCCGACCTGTTCACCGACGCCGGCCTCGAGTTGCCGGAAACGCCGATACCCACCCAAAACACCCTGGCGGTCACTGCCGTTCGGTAGGCGTCGACGGGCGGTCGGCCAGCTCTAGAAATCGGTGGTAGCGCTCGTCGGTGGCACTCGTCCATGCCGGATCGGGTTCGACGACACATTCGGTGCTGGCCCATCGCGCAGCGTCGGTCATCGACGATTCCAGGCCGACGGCCAGCCGGGCCAGGAAAGCCGCTCCCAGCGCCGCGCCCTCGGCGACCGCTGAGACCTGCACCGGCAGGCCGGTGGCGTCGGCGATGGCCTGCATCCAAGGCAGCACGCGGGTGCCGCCGCCGGCTGCCACGATGCGCGACGCCGGGGCACCGCTGCGTTCGACGAGCTGGCGGACGACGAAGCCGGACGCCTCGTAGGCGGCCCGTCGCAGCGCCGCGGCGTCGTGGGTGAGATCCAGCCGGTCGAGCACCGCGCGGCGGTCCGGATCATGGTAGGGCGTGCGTTCGCCACGTACATACGGTGACCACACCGGAACTCGCCGCGGCTCAGCGGTTTTCGGGTCGCCCGGTCCCAGGATGCGGTCCACCCAGTTCAAGAACAGGCCGCCGGCGTTGCTCGGACCGCCGATCTGGCTCTTCCCCGCCGCGGTGTGCGGAATCGTCCACAAACCCGGCACCTGCCGCCACTCGGGAATCGTCGCCCACACGATCAGCGTGGTGCCACACAGCACCAGCACGTCGCCGTCGTGGTCGGCGCCGGCCACCAGCTGCTCGCACAGTGCGTCGATGGCCCCAACCGCCAGCACAGCGTCGGTGTCGGGCGCCTGCGCCGCCGCCGCGCCCGGGGCGTCCACCCGCGGCATGCGGCCGGCGCCGGCACCACATTCCGCGCAGGCTTGCTCGTTCCAGCCGGTGCCGTCGAACAGCGGAAGGGTCGTATAAGCGGTGGCGAAATCCACAACTGCGTCGCCGGCCAGCGCATGGTTGGCCACCGCCGGCGCGGGCCAGTACCCGGCGGCCTCGGGCGCTTGGGCTGCCGTCCAGCGCAGAAACTCGGCCGTCTCCCCTGCCGGCGGGAACGAGGTGTCGGTGACCGGGACGCGGCCACGGCTGTCGCCGTAGAGCAGCCCGGGCGTGATCGGCCGGCCGGCCGCATCGACCGCGGTCAGCGACGGCACCATCGCCGAGACGGCCATCGCGCGGGCGTCATGGCGGGCCAGTTGGTCCACCGCGGCCAGCGGGCCTGCTCGCCACGCTGCGTCGGCGTCGTGCTCCAGCCGGTCGGGGGCGGGCACGCGAAGCTGGTGCGGGATACGTGCCCGCGCAGTCACCCGGCCGTTCTCGTCGGCGGCGACGGCTTTGACGGCGGTGCTGCCGATGTCGATGCCGATTGTGACCTCTGCGCGTGACACGGCCGTCACCGTACGCCAGCATTGGCAGTCGTGACGCGTGCTTTGGTGACGGCGCCACTGCGTGGCGATGGGTTCGACACGTTGCGGCGGCTGGTCGACGTGGTCTACGACCCGTGGATCGACCAGCGGCCGCTGCGGATTTACACCGCCGAGCAGCTGGCCGACCGGATTTCTGCTGAGAGCGCCGATATCGTTGTGGTGGAAAGCGATTCAGTTAGCGGGCCGGTGTTCGAGCTCGGTTTGCGGGCGATCGCCTCCACCCGCGGCGACCCGAACAACGTCGATATCGCCGGCGCCACCGCGGCCGGCATCCCGGTGCTCAACACGCCGGGCCGCAACGCCGACGCCGTCGCCGAGATGACGGTGGCGCTGCTGTTCGCTGCCACCCGGCATGTGCTGGCCGCCGATGCCGACGTGCGGGCCGGAGAAGTGTTCCGCGACGGCATGATTCCGTATCAGCGATTCCGGGCGGCCGAAGTCGCGGGTTTGACGGCCGGACTGGTCGGCCTCGGAGCGGTCGGCCGCGCGGTGCAATGGCGGCTGACCGGATTGGGCATGCAGGTGATCGCGTACGACCCGTACAACGACGATGCCCGCCACAGCCTCGACGAACTACTCGCCGAGGCCGACATCGTCTCGCTGCACGCGCCAGTCACCGACGACACCACCGGGCTGATCGGCGCCGAGCAATTCGCCGCGATGCGGGACGGCGTGGTGTTCCTCAACACGGCGCGGGCCCAGCTGCATGACACCGATGCACTCGTCGAGGCGCTGCGCAGCGGCAAGGTCGGGGCCGCCGGACTGGACCACTTCGTCGGCGAATGGCTGCCGACCGATCACCCGCTGGTGAGCTTGCCGAATGTGGTGCTCACCCCCCATATTGGCGGCGCGACGTGGAACACTGAAGCGCGACAGGCGCAGATGGTCGCCGACGATTTGGAAGCGCTGCTGTCCGGTCGTAGGCCGGCGCATATCGTCAACCCGGAGGTGCTCGCCTCGTGAGATTCGTTGATAACCCCGAAGCCGCGGTGCTGGCGGCCGCCAAGGACATGCTGCGGCGCGGTCTGGTCGAAGGGACCGCGGGCAACATCTCGGCGCGACGCGAGGACGGCAACCTGGTCATCACCCCGTCATCGGTCGACTACGCCGAGATGAGGCTCGAGGATCTGGTGCTGGTAGATCCGGAAGGCAGCGTGCTGCAGGCTGCCGACGGTCGATCACCGTCGACGGAAATGCAGCTGCACCTGGCTTGTTTCAAGGCTTTTGACGACATCGGCAGCGTGATCCACAGCCATCCGGTGTGGGCGACCATGTTCGCCGTTGCGCATCAATCGATTCCGGCCTGCATCGACGAGTTCGCGGTGTACTGCGGTGGGGATATCCGCTGCACCGAGTACGCCGCGTCCGGAACACCCGACGTCGGCGCAAACGCGGTCAAGGCTTTGGAGGGCCGCGCGGCGGCGCTGATCGCCAATCACGGCATGGTGGCCGTCGCACCGCGGCCGGGCAAGGCGTTGCACGTCACGGCGCTGGTTGAGCGGACCGCCCAAATCGTCTGGGGTGCACGAGCTCTCGGTGGGCCGGTGCCCATCCCGGAGGACGTCAACGCGGGATTTGCTGGGATCTACTCGTATCTGCGCGCCAATCCGATGTAGCAGGTCAAGCGACGTCGAACAATTGCAAGCCCGCCACGCGATCGAAGTGCTTGCGGTTCCGAGTCGCGAAGGGCAACTCGAAGTTCAAACAGATACCCGCCTGCAGACAATCCGCCATGCCGATATCTTGGCCGGCCGTCCGCAGCGTTGCGGCCACATCCCCGGCGCGTAGCGCACTAACCGGATCCAGCGGAAAAGCCCGTGAACGCACCAGGCGGAGAATGTCATCCCGGCGAGCCAAGAAATCCGTACCGACGCGTAATTCGAATGCGGTTATCGCGGTCACCCGAAAGCGGTGGTCGGTGATCAACTCGCGCACCAGCGGTACTCCGGGTCCCTTGCCACGAAGAAAATCGACCACAAGATCAGTGTCGACAATTACGAGGCCCGCCATCTAGCCCTTACGTCCTTGATGCATGACTGCACCTCTTGTGTCTCGGAGTCCGTGAGCGCGCCTTCGAGTCCCAACAGCAGGTCTGTCTCGTCGCTGTTCATACTCCCCAAATACGCATCCAGTGCCTCCTGGACGAGCGCCGAGAAACCGCGCACCCCGCGGCGCTGAGCAATCGCACTGAGCGCGCGATGCTGCTGATCGGTAATTTCCACGGTCGTCCGCATGCATGCATGTTAACACATGCAGATTCGTCACTCACGGGCCATAGCTGGGGGTGGTATCACTCCGGTATCATCCGGGGTATGGGTATGACGTTGCGGACCAGTGCCGAGCAAACCGAAGCGCTGCGCAAGCAAGCCGCCGCCGAGGGACGCTCGATGCAGGCGGTCGCGCTGTCGGCCATTGACGAATACATCGCACGGCGGACGCACAAAGCGAAGGTTGCGACGGCGCTGGACCGGGTACTGCGCGAGGAGGCCGGGGTCCTGGAGCGTCTCAAAGACGCATGATCGAGTACCTCGATCTCGACGACCTGCTCGACATAGCCCGCGAGGTCGGCGGGGCCGACGCGGCAGTCCGCGATTACGGCTTGCTCGAGTCAGCCTTGGCCCGCCCCCGCGCAACGGTTTTCGGTCAGGACGCTTATTCCGATGTGCACCTCAAGGCGGCAGCGCTGCTGCATTCCCTGGTGCGAAACCACGCGCTGGTCGATGGAAACAAGCGAACGGCATGGACAGCCTGCCGGACGTTCCTCGCGGTCAACGACCAGTGGATCAGCGCCCCGGAGGATGACCGCTTCGAATTCGTCATCCAGGTTGCCACCGGCGCACTCCCCGATCTCGACACGATCGCCGAGCAACTGCGCGCCTGGAGCTACCGCGAATGACAAGCCACTTCCTGCGCCGAGTTGCATGCGGGCGGTGATTCCCAGCTTGTTGTAGACGTGGGTGGACCGCGCATATCAGCGCGTCAGGAGTCGTGGGCGGGCTCGCCTACAGACGCTCCAGCTCGAAGACTCCGTAACCGGCGAAGTCACGCCAATTGGTCGACGCAAGGCGGCGAACGCCGGCCCGGTAATAAGTTGCGGCGAGCATCGTGTCGAGCAGCCGTTTCCTTCCTAATCTCAGCTCGCGCATCCACACCAACCAGACCGCGCCCACTTCGGCATCGGCGACCACCACGCGCGACTCTTGGGCATGCCACCACTGCTCGCATAGGTCCAGTGCTGCAGCCATGTGGAGGGGTCGCTCGAACCGTCGTTCGTCGGTGACGACGTGACAGAACTCGGTCAGCACCTGCGCCGTAATGGCCATCGACGCCGGTTTGCCGACAATCTCGCCATCGAATAGTTCCCAACACGTGCGGTGCGAAGGGTGTTCTTCGGCGGTCAAGCCGACCAGGAAGCTCGTGTCGACGCCGATCACGATTCGGACCCGAGCATCTCCGACAGTAGATCGTCCTCGGCTGCCAACGGCTTGAGTACCGCGCCGAGCGAGCGCGGCCGAAAGTCGCGCAGATTGTTACGCGGGCGAAGGCGTTCGCGCCGGTACTCCTCCATGGCTTCGCGAATCAGCTCCGAGGTGGGACGGCCAAGACGTTTTGAAGCACGCTGGAAGTCCTCATAGACCGGCTCGCTTACATTGACCGTGATGGTCTTCATACATTAACTGTAATGTATTACCAGCGCGCGATCGACTGGCTTTTCGCATCGTGCATCAAGCTGGGCGGGCGATCGACGACCCCAGCCGCCCCGAACACAGGTAGTCCGCTACGCGTGTGGTGCGTGGCTCCGGCGACAAGACTTTGTGGGGCGACGGTACTTCACCGACGCCCTTCGGGAGACTGCCATGACCATCGCGATTGATCGAGCGAGATGCGGCCCACGATTCCGCGTGCCTCAAAGCGACACTGAGCAGCTCACTCGGCGGGCCGCCTCTCAGCGGAAACGCGGATGACCACCGTAGCCGTCGCGCAAAATCTACGACCTCGTCTGCAGATTTGCGCGCAACCACCGATGGACTTCGTCCGACCAAGTCGCATAGTCGAAGCATCAACAGGAAAGCAGAAGGACCTGTCATGAACATCGTTAACGGCAACGCCACGATGGTCACCGGCGCCACGGCCCCCAAGCAACATCCCGGCACGACTTCCCGGGCGCCGATCCTCATCAGCGAGCACGAGGTTGTCTTCGGTACCGCGGCAGCGATACCGTTGCGGCCGAATACTTTTCATTGGCGGACTGAGGTGCGGGGTATCGTCGTCGCCGCGATGCGCCGGCTGTCGATCATCTCGACACCGTCTGGCTGCCAGCCGCACCGGAACTACCCGAAGCGCTATGGATTCCTCGAGCGCTCCTGCATGGGACGCGAGATGCTCCGACTGTGAACGAATGTGGCTCAGCTACGGCGGGCGGCTTCCTGCGCTAGCTGCACGCGCGAGGCGAAGTCGAGTTTTGCATAGACGTGGCTGAGATGGGTTTCCACGGTGCGAGGCGAGATGAAAAGCCTTGTGGCGATGTCTTTGTTGGCCAAACCATCACTGACCAGCCGAACGAACCCGGCCCGACCGTGGCAGCAGGTGGCGGGTGATCGCGTGCAGTGAAACCGAGAACGGGTCGGCGAACACACCGCGGGCCAGCATCCGCGGCAGCACCGCCAGCACCAGCCGCATCGGCGCAAAGAAGTTGACCCCCATGACCGCCTCCACCGCCGCCGGCTCCAACTCGCTGACCGCCCGGCGCTTCGGGATCGCCGCATTGTTGACCAACACGTCGATGCCACCGAGGCCCTCCCATGCCGCAACGGCCAGCGGATCGATGGCCGCGGTGTCGGCCAGGTCGGCGACCCACATCTGCGAATCCGGCGAGCTTCGCCGGCAGGCGGTCAGCACCGCGTCCAACCGCTCACGCCGGCGGGCGACTAGGCCGACCACCGCGCCGTCGGCAGCGAGTTGTTGGGCCAAAGCGGCGCCCACGCCCGACGATGCACCGGTAATCAGCACCCGCTTGCCTACCACCGAATAGGGCATGCCCAAAGCGTGGCGCGACTGGCCAGTTATGACACGCAAAACCGCAAGATACGTGCCTCAAGTGGCCACCCAGCGCTAAGCAAGTTACATTGGCTAAGTAACGACTTTGAAGGAGCAGATATGGCGCGGACGGATAACGACACCTGGGATCTCGCTTCGAGCGTGGGGGCAACCGCCACCATGGTCGCGGCCGCTCGGGCGGTGGCGACTCGTACCGAACGCCCGTTGATCAACGATCCGTTCGCTGAACCGCTGGTGCGGGCCGTCGGTATCGATCTGTTCACCCGGATGGCCAGCGGCGAGTTGAACCCCGCCGACCTGCAGGACGACGACGACCGGGCCGGCGCACACCGCATGGCCGACAACATGGCCGTGCGGACCAAGTTCTTCGATGGATTCTTTCTCGATGCGACGCAGTCCGGCATCAGCCAGGTGGTCATTTTGGCATCCGGTCTGGATGCCCGCGCCTACCGATTGGCGTGGCCGGCCGGGACGGTGGTCTACGAGGTGGACCAGCCCCAGGTCATCGAGTTCAAGTCCGGCACGCTGGCCAAGCTGGGCGCCGAACCCACCGCAGAGCGGCGCGCGGTCGCCATCGATTTGCGCGACGACTGGCCCACCGCGCTGCGCGAGACCGGGTTCGATCCGAGCAAGCCGACGGCGTGGAGCGCTGAGGGCTTGTTGGGCTATTTGCCTGCGGAAGCACAAGACCGACTGCTGGACACCATCACTGCGCTCAGTGCACCGGGTAGCCGGTTCGCCACCGAAAGCGTGTCCAACCCCGTGCCCGCCGACGAGCAAAAGATGAAAGAACGGATGCAGAAGGCCTCGCAGCGGTGGCGCGAGCATGGTTTCGACCTCGACATGACCGAGCTGGTCTATTTCGGCGACCGCAACGAAGCCGCACCCTACCTATCCGGCCACGGTTGGCGGGTCACCGGCGACAGCGTCCGGGATTTGTTTGCCGCCAACGGTCTTCCGCCGATCGACGAGGAAGACATGCCGTTCGGTGACCTGCGCTACGTCAGCGCCACCCTGAACTAGCGCCGATCGCAGCGACTCGGCACAGCCCAATCTAGGAGGACCCAATGGCACGAACTCACGACGACACCTGGGATCTGGCCTCCAGCGTGGGTGCCACCGCGACGATGGTGGCGGCCTCGCGCGCGCTGGCCTCGCAGGGCCCCGACGCGCTGCTCGACGATCCGTTCGCCGATCCACTGGTCCGTGCGGTCGGCCTTACTCCGTTCATCCGGCTGATCGACGGCGAGGTCAGCCTGGATGACGATCCGTGGCTCAACCGCAAAACGCGCACGGAGCAAATGGCGGTACGCACAAGGTTTTTCGACGACTTCTTCACCAGCGCCACAGAGGCCGGCGTACGGCAAGCGGTGATCCTGGCCTCCGGCCTGGACACCAGGGCCTATCGACTGCGGTGGCCGGCGGGCACCGTGGTCTACGAGATCGACCAGCCGCAGGTCATCGACTTCAAGACCAGCACCCTTGCCGATTTCGGCGCCACACCGTCGGCGCAGCGCCGCACAATCGGCATCGACCTGCGCGACGACTGGCCGGCAGCCCTGAAAGAGGGCGGTTTCGACCCCGACCAACCGACCGCGTGGAGCGCCGAAGGGCTGCTGCCCTATTTGCCTCCGGAGGCCCAGGACCGGTTGTTCGACAACATCACCGCGCTCAGCGCTCCGGGTAGCCGGCTGGCCACCGAGCACTTCCCTGAGCCCGACGCCTTCTCCGGCGACCATGCGCAGCGGATCAGCGAACGGTGGCGCCGACTCGGTTTCGACGTCGACATGGCCGACCTGTTCTATCAGGGCGAACGCAGCATCGTCGTCGATTACCTCTCCAACCGCGATTGGCAGGTGAGCCCCTACCCGATCCGGGAGCTGTATGACCGCAACGGCTTTGAATATCCGGACGGCGATTTGATGGCTGTCTTCGGCAAGATGAGCTACGTCTCAGCGACGCTCGGATAGGGACACCGATGGCACGCACACATGATGACAGCTGGGATCTGGCCTCCAGCGTGGGCGCGACCGCGACCATGGTCGCCGCGGGTCGGGCGATGGCGACGAAGGATGCCCGCGGACTGATCAACGACCCGTTCGCTGAGCCGTTGGTGCGCGCAGTAGGGCTGGACTTCTTCGTCAAGATGATCGACGACGAGCTGGATCTGTCGACCATCGAGAACGCATCACCGGCCCGCGTACAGGCGATGATCGACGGAATCGCGGTGCGCACCAAGTACTTCGACGACTACCTCCTGGACGCCATGGGAACCGGCGTGCGCCAGGCAGTGATACTGGCCTCCGGACTTGACTCACGCGCCTACCGGTTGCAGTGGCCGGCCGAGACGGTGGTCTACGAGATCGACCAGCCCCAGGTCGTCGATTTCAAAACCACCACACTGGCCGGCATCGACGCTGATCCGACCGCGACGCGGCGCACCATCCGCATCGACCTGCGCTCGGATTGGCCGGCGGCGCTGCAGGAGGCCGGCCTGGACATCAGCGCGCCGACGGCCTGGCTGGCCGAAGGACTGCTGATTTACCTACCGCCCGAAGCCCAAGACCGGTTGTTCGACAACATCACCGCGCTGAGCGTGCCGGGCAGCACCATCGCCACCGAATATGTACCGGGCATCCGAAATTTCGACGCTGAGCGGGTTCGGGAAATGTCGGCGCCGCTGCGGGAACAAGGCATCGACATCGATATGGCGTCGTTGGTGTACGCCGGCGAGCGCAACCACGTCGTCGAATACCTGCATGGCAAAGGATGGGCAGTCAACGATGTCACGCGCGCGGAACTGTTCGTGCGCAACGGACTCGAAGTTCCCGCAATCGACGACGACGACCCGCTGGGCGAGATCATTTTCGTCAGCGGGACGCTGGCGGGCTAAAGCCGCGACTCCCCCAGCCATAGCACGCTCGCGCCGGTCAGCGTCCGCTCAGCCTGGTCCACAAGTCCGACGACCGACTGGCCGATCAACGCGCCCACCGCGTCCGGCAGCGACGCGGCGGCCGGTTGCGACGACGGACGCGGCCGGAGGAACTCCCACAACGAGGATCCGGGGTAGCTGACGATCCGGACCTCGGCATCTTCGTCGAGGCCGGCGAGCACCTTCGCCCGGCGCAGCGCGGTACGCAGTCCGCCGAGCTCGTCGACCAAGCCATGCTCGAGGGCGTCGGCGCCGGTCCAGATCCGGCCCCGGGCCACTTCCTCGACCGCCGCCGCGCTCAGGTGCCGGCCCTCCGCGACGCGCTCCACGAAGTCGGTGTAGATCAGGTCGGCCTCCGCTTCGACCTGGGCATGCTGTTCTGGGGTGAACGGCGCATTAACCGACCATGCGTCGGCATTGGCGTTGGTGCGCACCGAATCTGACCCGACCCCCAGCCGATCCTTGAGGTCTCGGGCGACCAGCTTTCCGGTCACCACACCGATCGAACCGGTGATCGTTCCCGGATTCGCCACGATCGCGTCGGCGCCCATCGAGATGTAGTAGCCGCCGGATGCGGCAACCGCACCCAGCGACGCGACCACCGGCTTGCCGCGACCGCGGGCCTTGGCGACCTCGCGCCAGATGACTTCGGACGCGGTGACCACGCCGCCCGGGCTATTGACACGCAACACGATCGCCGACACCGACGCGTCGGCCGCGGCTTCGCGCAGCGCCGCCGCGATGGTGTCGGCGCCGACGCTGGATGTCCCGAACGGGAACACTCGGGGACCGCCACGCCCGCTGTCGATCATGCCGGCAACGGTGACCAGGGCGACGGTCGGTTTGGGCCGGCGACCGGGAATCGGCGGCAAGGGCGCCGACCGCGGAACGCTCGCACGGGCGTAGCGGGCCAGGTAGAGCCGTGCCGGCGCGTTATCGCTGTCGGCGTCGCCGGTCTCCGGCGAGATGCCTTCGGCGCCAACGAGTTCCGCGATCCGCGCGTAAGCTTCGTCGCGGTAGCCGATGCGGTCGATGAGGTTGGCGCTCACCGCATCGTCGCGCAGCAGTGGCGCACGATCGGCCAGTGCATCGACGGCATCGAGGTCGATCTTGCGAGATTCGGAAACCGCCTGCCACACCTGCGTACGCAGGCTCTCCAACAGCCGGGTGTCGGCTTCGCGGTGCGCGTCGGTGTAGCGGTCCTGGGTGTAGCGGTTGGCCGCCGACTTGTATTCGCCGCGGGCGACGTACTGGGCTTCGATACCGAGCTTGTCCAGGGCCTCACGCAGGAACAGGGCGTTGGTGGCGAAGCCGATCAGCCCGACGCTACCCGCCGGCTGCATCCATACCTCACCGAACGCCGAAGCCAGGTAGTACGACAGCGTGCCCGGGTAGGTCTCAGCCCAGGCCAACGACGGCTTGAGGGCGGTGAACGCGGTGATGGCGTCCCGCAACTCCTGAACCGGACCGGGCGAGGCGGCCGGAAGCTGCACCCGTGCGATCAGGCCGGCGACCCGAGGGTCGTCGGCGGCCCGGTAAATTGCGGCGACGGCTTCGCGCAGTACGAGTGGCCGGCCACCGGCGCTGATGATCGCCAGCGGGTCGAAGCCGCCCGTCTCCGGCGGTGCGCCGTACAAGTCGAGTTCGAGTACGCACCCGTTGGGGATGCCGTGGTGGCGGGCGGCGTCGACGCGACGTACCAGAGCGCGCACCCCGTCAGCGCCGGGCGGGTCGGGCAGGAAACCAAGCATGGCGTCGAGCCTACCGATGGCCCAGGTCACCGCGGCGGCCTACGGTGAGCAGGATGAGGTTTTCGATCTCCATCCCTCAACTGGACTCGACCGGCTTCGATGCGGCGGGTGTGCGGTCCTACCTTGCCCGCGCCGAGGAGCTCGGGTTTGACGGCGGTTGGACGCTGGAGCAGGTTGTCGGCCAAGCGCCTCTGCTGGCGCCGCTGGAGCTGCTGGCCTTCGCGGCGGCCTGCACCGAGCGGCTGCGGCTGGGCGTGGCGGTGCTCGTTGCGTCACTGCATGATCCACTGCAACTGGCCGCGGCGGTGACTGCCGTCGATCGACTCAGTCACGGGCGGCTGGACGTCGGGGTCGGAACCGGCGGCGGCTTTCGCCAGTTCTCAGCCTTCGGGGTGGAGAAGGCGACCTTCGTGCGCAGTTTCACCGAAGGTCTGCAATTGATGAAGGCGGCCTGGTCCGATCAGCCGAGGGTGACGTTTCACGGCCGGTTCCGTCAGGTTGACGATCTGCCGATCCAGCCGAAACCCGTGCAGCGGCCCCACCCACCGATCTGGTTTGGTGGACAGGCACCGCAGGCGCTGGCTCGGGCGGTGCGCCATGGCGATGCGTTTCTGGGTGCCGGCTCGTCGACCACAGCCAACTTCGCCCAGGCCGTCGACACAGTGCGGCGCGAGCTCGCAGACCAGGGCAAGGATCCCGCGCGGTTCACCATCGGCAAGCGTGTCTATCTGATGGTCGACGACGACGCCGCCAAGGCCCGCGAACGTGTGATCGCCGGGCTACGGCGCATTTACGGCCAGATGCGCGGCATCGACGCGGTCCCGGTCTGCGGCACTCCCGACGACGTCGCCCGCGGACTGCGGGAAGTGATCGACGCCGGCGCTCAGATGATCCTGCTCAACCCCGTCGGCGACGACGTCGCGCAAGACCGTGAGCAAATGGAACGCCTTGCCGCTGAGGTGATCCCACAGATCGCCTAATCCGCGCGAGCGTGCGTGTTTCCGGTCGACACGCCGAGCAATTTTCCGGGTTTGCGCACCTTCACACACCGAAGAAATGGCGATTCGGCGGTCCTCGGCGGCGGGTCGCGATATAAACACCCGATGGTCCTCAAAGTCACCGTGTCGCCGGATCTGATCGACGGCAACGTCGACGAGGGGTATGGCAAGGTCGCCGACGCGTTTCGGGCCAATTTCTCCCGCGGCCGTGAGGTCGGCGCCGCCGTCGCCGTCTACCGCAACGGCGTCAAAGTCGTCGATCTGTGGGGCGGCTACCGCAACGGCATCACCAAGGAACCGTGGCGCCACGACACGATGGTCAACATGTTCTCGACGACGAAAGGCATTGCCTCCCTTGCGGTTGCCGTCGCCGCCTCCCGCGGCCTCCTCGACTACGACGCCAAGGTCACCGATCACTGGCCGGAGTTTGCGCAGGCCGGCAAGGCCGAGGTAACCGTGCGGCAGCTGCTGTCTCATCAAGCTGGACTACCCGTGCTGGATGCACCGCTGCGACTGGCCGACCTGGCCGATCCAGACAAGCTGTCGGCGGTGCTGGCAGCACAGGCTCCGGTCTGGCCACCGGGAACGCGGCACGGCTATCACGCCATCACGCTGGGCTGGTATGAGTCCGAATTGATCCGGCACGCCGATCCGGCGGGCCGATCGTTGGGCCGATTCTTCGCCGACGAAGTCGCTACTCCGCTTGGTCTGGACCTGCACATCGGATTGCCCGCCTCGGTGGACCGCGGCCTCGTCGCCCACTTGCACGGCTGGCGACGCTCCGAGGCGCTCTTACACCTCAATACGCTGCCGCCGCGTGTCGCGCTGGGCTTACTGAATCCCTTCGGCCTCACCAGCCGAGCCGCTATGTTGCCCCACGACGTCGACGCGATGCGCGACTACAACCGCGAAGACGTCCGTACCGTCGAGATTCCCGCCGCCAACGGAATCGGCACCGCCCGCTCGGTCGCGAAAGCCTACGGTTGCGCGGCGACCGGAGGCAGCGAACTCGGTTTAGCCGCAACCGCTCTCGATGCGCTTACCCAGCCGGCGGTCACTCCGACCGGCGGGCTACACGACAAGGTGCTGCATGTCGACTCGGTCTTCTCGTTGGGCTATTGCAAACCGGTGTCACACTTCTGCTTCGGCTCGTCCGACAGGGCGTTCGGCACGCCGGGGCTCGGTGGCTCGTTCGGGTTCGCCGACCCGGACACCGGTATCGGGTTCGGGTATGTAATGAACCGGCTGGGTTTTCACCTGTGGAGCGATCCGCGGGAAATCGCGCTGCGCCAGACGCTGTTTCGCGACGTGCTGGGCGCTCGACCGCAGACGTAGCCGCGGCGAGCGTGCGTAAACCCGGTGCTGAGTGCGGCGTGGCGGCCGGGGACACGCACGCTCGCGCCAGTGGTCTCGCTACAGTTCGGTGACCGAGCCGCCCGCGGCGGTGATCTTCTCCCGGGCGCTGCCGCTGAACTTGTGGGCGGTGACGTCGGCCTTGACCGCGAGCTTGCCGTCGCCGAGCACCTTCACCAGTGAGTTCTTGCGCACCGCGCCCTTGGCAACCAGCTCGTCGACACCGACTGAACCGCCTTGCGGGAACAGCCGATTGATGTCGCCGACATTGACGACCTCGTATTCGGTGCGGAATCGGTTGCGGAAACCCTTCAACTTGGGCAGCCGCATGTGGATCGGCATCTGCCCACCTTCGAAGGTCACCGGCACGTTCTTGCGGGCCTTGGTGCCCTTGGTGCCGCGGCCGGCAGTCTTGCCTTTGGATCCCTCACCCCGACCGACACGGGTGCGTTTGGTCTTCGACCCGGGCGCGGGCCGCAGGTCGTGAAGTTTGATCGTCACTTCTTCGCCTCCGCAGGTTCTACCTCGACGAGGTGGCGCACCACCGCGATCAGCCCGCGAGTCTGAGCATTGTCTTCGCGGACGACCGAATGGCGAATTCGCCGCAGTCCCAGGGTACGCAAGCTTTCCCGCTGCTTCCAGCGAGTACCGATGGTGCTGCGCACCTGGGTGATTTTCAAGTCTGCCATGGCTATGCCGTTCCTTCACGCGCTGCATTCGTTGCCAGCGCTTCGCTTTCCCGCCGCGCCTTCAACATGCGGGCCGGTGCGACGTCCTCGATCGGCAGCCCACGTCGAGCGGCCACTTCTTCGGGCCGCTGCAGCAGCTTGAGCGCCGCCACCGTCGCGTGCACCACGTTGATCGCGTTGTCGCTGCCCAGCGACTTGGCCAGAATGTCGCGCACACCGGCACATTCGAGCACCGCACGTGCGGCACCGCCGGCGATCACTCCGGTACCGGAGCTGGCCGGTCGCAACAGCACCACGCCGGCCGCCGCCTCACCCTGCACCGGGTGGGTGATGGTGCCACCGATCAGCGGCACCCGGAAGAAGCCCTTGCGCGCCTCTTCGACGCCCTTGGCGATCGCGGCCGGCACCTCCTTGGCCTTGCCGTAGCCGACACCGACCATCCCGTTGCCGTCGCCGACGATGACCAATGCGGTGAAGCTGAACCGGCGTCCACCCTTGACCACCTTCGAGACGCGGTTGATGGTGACGACCCGCTCCAGGTAATTGCTATCGCGGTCGCGGCCACGGCCCCCGCCGCGGTCGTCGCGACGTCCCCGGCTCTCGCGCCCTTCGCCACGCCCCTCACCGCGAGTCGCGCCGCCGGTGTCCGGAGCGGCGGCCCCTGCAGTCGGCTGCTCCGTCATGATGCGGTCCCTCCATTGTGTTTCATCAGAACTTCAACCCGCTCTCGCGCGCGGCGTCGGCCAGCGCAGCGATCCGCCCGCCGTAGGTGTAGCCACCCCGGTCGAACACCACGGTGTCAATTCCGGCTGCTTTGGCCCGCTCGGCGATCAACTGGCCGACCCGCACACTGTGGGCCTTCTTGTCGCCATCGACCCCGCGCACATCGGCCTCGATCGACGAAGCAGCCGCCAACGTGGTGCCGTTGAGGTCATTGACCAGTTGCACATGGATATGCCGCGACGACCGATGCACCACCAGGCGCGGACGCTCCGCGGTGCCCGAAATCTTCTTGCGTAGCCGCGCATGCCGGCGCAGCCGGGCTGCGCGACGAGCAGCGGACACGCTCTGCCCCACCGGCTTCCGCGCGGTACCAGCTTGCGTTTGTGCCATGACTACTTACCTGTCTTTCCGACCTTGCGGCGGATCTGCTCGCCTTCGTAACGCACGCCCTTGCCCTTGTAGGGGTCGGGACGGCGCAACCGGCGGATATTCGCCGAGATCTGGCCGACTTTCTGCTTGTCGATCCCGGAGATGGAGAACTTCGTCGGCGTCTCCACCGCGAACGTGATGCCTTCCGGCGCCTCGATCACTACGGGGTGGCTGTACCCGAGCGCGAATTCCAGCGTGGTGCCCTTGAGCTGCACGCGATAACCAACGCCGAAGATCTCCATCTTCGTGGTGTAGCCCTGCGTCACACCGGTGACCAGGTTGGACACCAGGGTGCGGTTCAGGCCGTGCAAGGAACGGTTGCGCCGCTCGTCATCTGGGCGGGTCACCACGATCGCGCCGTCGTCGTCTCGCGCGACGCTCAGCGGGTCCGACACCTTGAGTTCCAGGGCGCCCTTGGGGCCCTTGACCGACACGTTCTGACCGTCGATCGTCACGTCGACACCGGCGGGGACCGGAATCGGCTGCTTACCAATACGCGACATCTCTACGTCTCCCTCACCACACGTACGCGAGGACTTCGCCGCCCACGCCCTGTCTGGCTGCCTGACGGTCGGTGAGCAGGCCCGAGGAGGTCGAGATGATCGCCACACCCAGGCCGCCAAGCACCCGCGGCAGGTTGGTTGATTTCGCGTAGACGCGCAGACCCGGCTTGGACACCCGCCGCAGACCGGCGATGCTGCGCTCGCGGCTCGGCCCGTACTTCAGCTGCACGACAAGCGCTTTGCCGACTCGAGCGTCTTCGATGTGATAGTCGCTGATGTAGCCTTCGCGTTTGAGGATCTCGGCGATGTTGGCCTTGATCTTCGAGTGCGGCAGACTCACCTCGTCGTGGTACGCCGAATTGGCGTTGCGCAGACGTGTCAAAAAGTCTGCGATCGGATCCGTCATGGTCATGACAGCCGTATCACCTTCCTCGCAGCGGTTCCCCGTCCGGGCCTGCTGCGCAACTGTTCGGGGCCGGTTACCAACTGCTCTTCTGCACGCCGGGCAATTCGCCGGCATGCGCCATCTCGCGTAGGCAGATCCGGCACAGCCCGAACTTGCGGTACACCGCACGCGGACGGCCGCACTTGCTGCAGCGGGTGTACGCGCGCACCGCGAATCGCGGCTTGCGCTGGGCCTTGTTGACAAGTGCCTTCTTCGCCATCTGTTCAGTTCTCCTTGAACGGAAAGCCGAGGGCCCGCAACAGCGCTCGTCCTTCGTCGTCGGTCGTCGCCGAGGTGACGACGGTGATGTCCATGCCGCGTGTCCGGTCAATCGAGTCCACGTCGATCTCGTGGAACACCGACTGCTCGTTCAGCCCGAACGTGTAGTTGCCCCCGCCGTCGAACTGCTTGGGCGACAGGCCGCGGAAGTCGCGGATACGCGGCAGCGCAATCGAGGTGAGCCGGTCGAGGAACTCCCACATCCGGTCGCCGCGCAGCGTGACCCGGGCGCCGATCGGCATGCCCTCACGCAGCTTGAACTGTGCGATCGACTTGCGGGCCCGCCGAATCTCCGGCCGCTGCCCAGTGATCAGCGCCAAATCGTTGACCGCGCCGTTGATCAGCTTGGCGTCGCGGGCGGCGTCGCCGACGCCCATGTTGACGACGACCTTGACCACAGTCGGGATCTGCATGACGTTGACGTAGCCGAACTGTTGGTTGAGCGCGTCACGGATCTCTTCCCGATAGCGCACCTTCAGCCGCGGCTGAACCTTTTCTGCAGTCGTCATCTCTAGATGTCCTTGCCGTTGCGCTTGGAGATGCGGACCTTCTTGCCGGTTTCTTCGTCGACCCGGTAGCCCACCCGGGCGGGCTTGCCGTCGGAATCGACGACCATCACGTTGGAGACGTGGATCGGAGCTTCCTGCGTGACGATGCCACCCGACTGCGCGCCGCGTTGATTGGTCGAGATCGGGGTGTGCTTCTTGATCCGGTTGACGCCTTCGACGAGCACCTTGTTGCGCGTTGGGTAGGACTGCAACACCTTGCCTTTGGCGCCCTTGTCCTTGCCGGAGATGACCAGGACGGTGTCGCCCTTGTGGACCTTCATTTACAACACCTCCGGGGCCAGCGACACGATCTTCATGAAGCGCTTCTCACGCAGTTCGCGGCCCACCGGGCCGAAGATGCGAGTTCCACGCGGGTCGTTGTCGGGCTTGATGATGACCGCCGCGTTCTCGTCGAACTTGATGTAGCTGCCGTCGGCGCGGCGCCGTTCCTTGACGGTGCGCACCACGACGGCCTTCACAATCTCCCCGCGCTTGACGTTGCCGCCGGGGATGGCGTCTTTGACGGTCGCCACGATGACATCACCGATACCGGCGTACCGCCGTGACGAGCCGCCGAGCACGCGGATGCACAAGATCTCCTTGGCGCCGGTGTTGTCGGCCACCTTCAACCGCGATTCCTGCTGAATCACTAGATCTCCTCGGCCCTGGTTAACGTGTGCACGCCCATACAGTGCCGTCGAGGCCTGACGTGCGTGGTCTTCATTACCGAAGGGCACGCGGGGCCGACTCGCGCCGGCCGAGGTCTGCCCACGGCAACCCCTAGAGTCTAGGTGACGACCAGCTCAGCGCCAAATTCGTCCCCCTTTGCCTCCCCTTTTGCCGCGAACGTGCGTGTCCCCGGCCGACACGCCGCACTAAACGCCGGGAACACGCACGCTCGCCACTAACCGACGTCCGCCACGCAGCGAAACCCGATATGGCTGGTCGCGGTGTCCTGCGACTGCGGTGACCGCGCCGCTGGCCGGTAGCGATGGCAGTACTCCGGCGCGCACAGGTGCGAGCCGCCTTTGAGCGTCTGGCTGACCGCCGGATCAGCAGCTTCCGACGGCATACAGCAGGCCTTGGGCGGCTGATCCAGCCGGTGATGCACCGAGAACTCGGTGGTCGTCCACTCCCAGACATTGCCGATCATGTCGAGCAGGCCGACGTCGTTGGGCGGAAAGATCCCCACCGGCGAGGTTCCGGTCCAGCCGAGAGCGCCGTCGTTGCGGTACGGGAAGCTGCCCTGCCAGGTGTTCGCCATCAGCTGCCCACCCGGCCTCTCCTCGTCGCCCCACGAGTAGGTCCCGGTGGATCCGCCGCGGGCGGCGTACTCCCACTCGGCCTCGCTCGGTAACCGCCGGCCGACCCAGCGCGCGTAGGCCGCGGCGTCGGGATAGGCGATCTGCACGACGGGATGGTCGGCCTTGTCCACCACATCGCTGGCCGGGCCGAACGGCTGCCGCCAACTCGCGCCCGGCACCCAGTGCCACCATTGCCGCCAGTCGCGCAGATCGACCGGACCCGGCGTCGGACGGAACACCAGTCCACCGGGCTGCAGGTCCGCTGGATCAACGCCGGGGTAGAGCGCCGGATCGATCGGCTGCTCGGCAACTGTCACATAGCCGGTCGCAGCCACGAATTCGGCGAACTGGGCATTGGTCACCGGATGACGCTCCACCGCCACGGCGCCCACCGTCGCGGTGTGTATCGGCGCCTCTTCGGGATAGAAGCTCGTCGATCCCATCCGAAACGAGCCGCCGGGTAAGTCAACCAGGTCGGTCAGCATGCCGGTCAGTCACGCGAAAATGCCAGTGCCAGCGTCTTTTCCAAGTCTTCGTAGGGCGTACCCGAGATGTCCACGGTGACGCGTGTGATGGTGCCTCCGGTAAAGGTGAATGGCGCCTTGTAGCGGCTGGACACTGCCGAACCGCTGTTGCGCCCGACGCTCACCGTGGCGCCGGCCAACCCGAACGTTCCCGGCTGAGTCGTCATCTCCGACAACGTGGCGACCGCCTGATCGTCGATGTAGAGCACGGCTTCGCCCAGCGGTGTATGGCTGTTCGGCACGGTGCCCGACCGGGTGTAGCGGACCCCGAAAAGGTGCCGGCCCAACGGAACTGCTCCCGACGACGATATCCACTGGTGCCGCTCGCCGAGGAAGTTGTAGACGTAGTGCAGTCGCCCGTCCTGAATGAACAGCACATGGCCGCCGTGCGCCCCGCCCTGCTTGAACAGCACCCCTTCGGCGCCGGTGGTGTCCACCGTCACGTCGGCCACTATCGAGAACGACTGTCCGCGTAGCTC
The DNA here is from genome assembly GCF_059812285.1 of Mycobacterium sp. NGS62. NCBI lineage: Bacteria > Bacillati > Actinomycetota > Actinomycetes > Mycobacteriales > Mycobacteriaceae > Mycobacterium > Mycobacterium sp. NGS62. The sequence continues at coordinate 161,397 of NZ_JCALCK010000005.1, forward strand.
GACGGCGGCCCCGATACCAACTTCGGCGGCATTCGGGTAGTAGGTGAAGCTGGAGCGGTCGGCGGCCAGATGGGGCCGCCACCGCGACATCGTTTCGAAGATATTCAAATCGGCCAGCGGCAGCCCGTTGTATTTGTCGGCCTCGGAATACCACAGCGCTTTGAGCTCCTCCAGCTTCTCCGGATGGTCGCCGGCGAGGTCATGGCACTGGCTGCGGTCAGCGGCGATGTGGAACAACTCCCACCGGTCGGCGTCGAAATGTGACCAGCCGGCCGGGGTGGCGGCATGTACGGTGTTGGCGAACCAGCCGTCGTGCCAGATCCCCCGAGTGCCCAGCATCGTGTAGAACTGAGTGTTCTTGCCAGTGTCTGCCGCCGGATCATCCAGGGCCGCTTTGAAACTCACACCGTCCAGCGGCCGTTGGGCAATCCCCTTCACGACCTCCGGCGGGGTGATGCCCAGCAGCTCGTACACGGTCGGAGTGATGTCGCAGACGTTGATGTAGTTGTCGCGCACCTCACCGTGGGCGGCAATTCCGCTGGGCCACGAGATGATTGCGCTGTCGGCGATGCCGCCCTCATGCGAGGCGTAGCGCTTGAACAGCTTGTAGGGCGTGTTGAAGGCCATCGCCCACCCGATGGGGTAATGGTTGTAGGTCTCCGGCCCGCCGAGACGATCGAGGAATTTCAGGCTCTCCTCGACGGTGTCGATGTAGCCGTTGAAAAACTTCGACTCGTTGACCGATCCGTTCGGCCCGCCTTCGCCGCTGGCACCGTTGTCACAGATCACCAGGACGATGGTGTTGTCCAATTGCCCGGATTCTTCGAGATAATCCAGGATCCGTCCGATCTGGTCATCGGTGTAAGACAGAAAGCCGGCGAACACCTCGGCCATCCGGGCGAACAGCTTCTTCTCCTCGGCACCCAGCGATTCCCAGGGGCGCACCGTGTCCTGCAACGGCCACGACTCACCGGACGGCCCCGTCACATCCAAGTACGGATTGATCGGCGAAAGCTCGGTATCGGGTGGGACGATGCCCATCGACTTCTGGTTCTCCAGCACGATCTCGCGGTATTGCTCGTAGCCCATGTCGAAGCGACCGGCGTATCTGTCGGCCCATTCCTTGAACACATGGTGGGGTGCATGGCCGGCACCGGGGCACACATAACTGAACCACGGTTTGTCCGGCGCAATCACTTTGGCGTCACGGATGAATTCGATGGTCTTGTCGGCGAGGTCTTTCGACAGGTGGTAGCCGTCCTCAGGGGTACCGGGCGGAGTCACCGGATGGTTGTCGTAAACCAGGTCGGGATACCACTGGTCGGTCTCACCGCCCAGGAACCCGTAGAACCGTTCGAAGCCGCGAGATAGCGGCCAGTGCCGCTTCGTTGACGCCAGGTTGGATTCCTCCAGCGGCGTCAGATGCCATTTGCCGACGCAGTAGGTGTTGTAGCCGCGTTCGGCGAGCACTTCGGACAGCAGCGCAGTGTCGGCGGGGATGCGCCCGTTGCAGTTGGGGAACCCGTCGGTGAATTCCTCGATGGTGGCCATGCCGACCGTGGTGGCGTTGCGACCGGTCAGCAACGCCGCTCGGGTTGGCGAGCACAACGCCGTGGTGTGAAACTGCGACAGTCGCACGCCGCGGTCGGCGATGCGGGTCATGTTCGGCATGTCGACCAGTCCGCCGAAGCAGTCCCAGGTGGCGATGCCGACGTCGTCCCACACCAAATACAGGATGTTCGGGGCGTTTTCCGGTGCGTTTGGAGCGGCGAACGGTCCCCAATCCGGCTCCGAGTCACGAATATCCAGTTCGATTTTGCCGTTGAACTCACTGGACTCGGATGCCATCGCTGGCCTCACTCTCGTGGTGGACCTACCGGATATCGGCTGCAGACTATACCTGCGAACATACGCAAAAGCCCCTGAAACAATGCCTGTTCAGGGGCTTCTGGGTGTGCGGTCGTCAACCGCTACTTGGCCTTCTCCAGGATGTCCACCAACCGCCAGCGCTTGGTTGCCGACAGCGGGCGCGTCTCCATCAGCGAGACTCGGTCGCCGATACCGGCGATACCGTTCTCGTCGTGCGCCTTGACCTTTGTGGTCGTGCGGATGATCTTGCCGTAGAGCGGGTGGCGTACCCGGTCCTCCAACTCGACCACGATGGTCTTCTGCATCTTGTCGCTGACCACGTAACCGATGCGGGTCTTCCGCCTGCCCCGCGGCTTCGGGGTGCGCGGAGTGTGCTTGGGGCCCTTCCCCTCCGAAGCAGCATCTTTCGACGCCGCACTTTTCGGAGCGGTCTTGGCAGCCTTGGTAGCAGCCTTCTTCGGCGCAGCCTTGGCGCCGGTTTTCGCCTCTGCCATTACGATTCCTCACCATCCGGCCCGGAAGCCAGGCCGAGTTCACGTTCGCGGAGCACGGTGTAGATGCGCGCGATTTCCTGACGCACCGTGCGGAGTCGACGGTTATTGCTGAGCTGGCCGGTCGCCATCTGGAAGCGCAGGTTGAACAGCTCTTCCTTGGATTCGCGCAGCCGCTCGATCAACTCTTCTTCGGTGAGCTCGCGCAGTTCGCCAGCGGAAACTCCCACTGCCATCAGAACTGCTCCTCTCGGGTGACGATGCGTGCCTTGATCGGCAACTTGTGAATTGCCCGGGTGAGCGCGGCCCGGGCGATCGACTCGTTCGGGTAGCTGAGCTCGAAGAGCACCCGCCCCGGCTTGACGTTGGCGATCCACCATTCCGGCGAACCCTTACCCGAACCCATTCGGGTCTCGGCGGGCTTCTTGGTCAACGGGCGGTCCGGGAAGATGTTGATCCACACTTTGCCGCCACGCTTGATGTGCCGGTTGATGGCGATACGAGCGGACTCGATCTGCCGGTTGGTGATGTAGGCGTGCTCAAGTGCCTGGATGCCGTAGTCGCCGAAGCTCACCGTGGTGCCGCCGCTGGCGATGCCACGCTGACGGGGATGATGTTGCTTGCGGTGCTTGACTTTACGGGGAATCAACATGATTCAGCTCTCCGTGCTCTGCGTTTCGGCGGTCGGCTCCGCAGCGACGGCGGCCGGCGCAGCGACTTCTTCGGCACCCGAGGCAGCGCGTCCCGCATCGGTGCTGGTGGCCGTCGTGCCGGCGGCACCGCTGCGGCGCGGACGGGTGCCCGACGGCCGCTCGCGGCGCGGGCGGTCGGCGCCACCCGTGGGAGCGGCCAGCTCCCGTTTCCCACCGACGATGTCGCCCTTGTAAATCCACACCTTGACGCCGATGCGGCCGAAGGTGGTCTTGGCTTCGTACAAGCCGTAGTCGATGTCGGCGCGCAGCGTGTGCAGCGGAACTCGACCTTCGCGGTAGAACTCCGAGCGGCTCATCTCGGCGCCGCCGAGACGACCGGAGCACTGCACCCGGATGCCTTTGACGTTGGGCTGACGCATGGCCGACTGGATCGCCTTACGCATGGCGCGGCGGAACGCGACGCGGTTGCTCAGCTGTTCGGCTACGCCTTGCGCCACCAACTGTGCTTGGGACTCGGGGTTTTTCACCTCGAGGATGTTGAGCTGGACCTGCTTGCCGGTCAGCTTCTCCAGGTCCGCGCGGATGCGGTCGGCCTCGGTGCCGCGGCGTCCGATGACGATCCCCGGCCGGGCGGTGTGGATGTCCACCCGGACCCGGTCGCGGGTGCGCTCGATCTCCACGTCGGCGATTCCGGCGCGCTCCAGCCCGCTGGAGAGCAGGCGGCGGATCGCCACATCTTCCTTGACGTAGTCGGCGTACTGCTTGTCGGCGTACCAGCGTGACTTCCAGTCCGTGGTGATACCCAGCCGGAAGCCGTGCGGATTGATCTTCTGGCCCACTACTGCGAGCCTCCCTTCGCTTCGGAAGTCTCAGAAGTCTTCTTGGAGGTTTCCGTGGACTTCTTGGCCGGCGCCTTCTTGGCGGATGCCTTCTTTGCGGGCGCCTTGTCGGCGGGTGCTTTCTTGGCCGGCGCCTTCTTGGCGGCTGCCTTGCTGGCCTGGGCGCGGCGCGCCCGCGCTGACTGCGATCGCTCGTCCTTCACCGGCCGGCTCTCCACCACCACGGTGATGTGGCTGGTACGACGACGGATCCGGAAGGCACGGCCCTGAGCGCGCGGACGGATCCGCTTGGCGGTGGGGCCGTCGTCGGCGAAGACGCTGGCCACCACCAGAGTTGACGGGTCGAGCCCGTTGTTGTTCTGGGCGTTGGCCGCCGCGCTGGCGATGACCTTGGCCACCGGCGCGCTGGCCGCCTGCGGCGCCCACCGCAGGATGTCGAGCGCCTCGGACACGGACTTGCCACGTACCAGGTTGATCACCCGGCGTGCTTTGGTCGGTGAGACACGCACGAAGCGCGCCTTGGCGACCGCAGAAGGAAATTCGGTTGTGGTGCTGGTCATCGCCGCTTGGCTTTCCGGTCGTCTTTGATGTGTCCCTTGAACGTGCGCGTCGGTGCGAACTCGCCGAGTTTGTGACCCACCATCGCTTCGGTGACGAACACCGGCACGTGCTTACGTCCGTCGTGCACGGCGAACGTGTGGCCGATGAAGTCCGGGATGATGGTCGACCGCCGCGACCAGGTCTTGATGACCTGCTTGGTGTTCTTCTCGTTCTGCGTGTCGACTTTCTTGAGCAGGTGGTCGTCGACGAACGGACCCTTCTTCAGGCTGCGTGGCATCGGCTACTCCTAGCGGTGCTTCTTGCCGGTGCGCCGGCGTCGGACGATGAGCTTGTCACTGGGCTTGTGCGGCTTGCGGGTACGTCCCTCGGGTTTGCCCCACGGGCTGACGGGGTGACGCCCACCGGACGTCTTACCCTCACCACCGCCGTGCGGGTGGTCGACGGGGTTCATCACCACACCGCGGACCGACGGGCGCTTGCCCTTCCAGCGCATCCGGCCGGCCTTACCCCAGTTGATGTTTGCCTGCTCGGCGTTGCCCACTTCGCCGACGGTGGCGCGGCAGCGCACGTCGACGCGGCGGATCTCACCGCTGGGCATCCGCAGCGACGCGTAGGTGCCCTCTTTACCGAGTAACTGGATGCTCGATCCCGCCGAGCGGGCCAGTTTGGCGCCCCCGCCCGGGCGCAGCTCCACGGCGTGGATCAGCGTACCGGCCGGAATGTTGCGCAGCGGAAGGTTATTGCCCGGCTTGATGTCGGCATTGGCACCGGACTCCACCACATCACCCTGCGAGAGTCCCTGCGGTGCAATGATGTAACGCTTCTCACCGTCAAGGTAATGCAGCAAGGCAATCCGGGCGGTGCGGTTGGGGTCGTACTCGATGTGCGCGACCTTCGCGTTGACGCCGTCCTTGTCGTTGCGGCGAAAGTCGATCACCCGGTAGGCACGTTTGTGCCCGCCGCCCTTGTGGCGGGTGGTGATCCGGCCGTGTGCGTTGCGTCCGCCGCGACCGTGCAGCGGACGCACCAACGACTTCTCCGGAGTCGAACGAGTGATCTCGGAGAAATCGGACACGCTGGCACCGCGACGACCCGGAGTCGTCGGCTTGTACTTGCGAATTCCCATGTCTGTTTAAGTCTCTCTATCCTCGACTACGCCGGTGCCCCGAATAGGTCGATCGGCTTGCTGCCCGGCACCAGCGTGACGATGGCGCGCTTGGTGTCCTTACGTTTGCCGTATCCGGTCCGGGTGCGCTTGCGCTTACCCTGCCGGTTCGCGGTGTTCACCGCAGCGACCTTGACCGAGAAGATCTTCTCGATCGCGATCTTGATTTGCGTCTTGTTCGAATCGGGGTGCACCAAAAACGTGTAGACGTTGTCGTCGATCAGCCCGTAGGACTTCTCCGAGATGACCGGCGCCAAGATGATGTCGCGGGGATCAGTGACAGTCGCCATCAGGCCGAAACCTCCTCGGGAGTGTTGGCCGCGATGTAGGCGTTGAGTGCCTCCACGGAAAACACCACGTCGTCGGCGCGTAACACGTCGTAGGTGTTGAGCTGGTCGGGCGCCAGCACGTGCACACCCGGCAGGTTGCGCACGCTCTTCGCACCGGTCTCGTCGGCGCGTCCGATCACCAGCAGCACCTGCTTGCGATCGGTCAGCGTGGCCAGAAAAGCTTTGGCGCTCTTGGTCGACGGCGTCTGCCCCGACACCAGCTCACTGATCGCGTGGATACGGTCGTTGCGCGCCCGGTCGGACAACGCGCCGCGCAGCGCGGCCACGATCATCTTCTTCGGGGTGCGCTGGCTGTAGTCGCGCGGCTTGGGGCCGTGCACGACACCACCGCCGGTGAACTGCGGAGCCCGTGTCGAGCCCTGGCGGGCCCGCCCGGTGCCCTTCTGCCGGTACGGCTTACGACCACCACCGCGTACTTCGCCGCGCGTCTTGGTCGAATGCGTGCCCTGTCGCGCCGCTGCCCGCTGTGCGGTGACCACCTGGTGCATCAACGCGATATTCGCCGGCGCATCGAACAGCTCAGCGGGCAACTCGACGGAGCCGCTGTTCTTGCCGTCCGGGGTCTTGACGTCAATCTTGATGCCAGCCATTACTTCTCACCTCGTTTGATCGCGCTGCGGACCACGACGAGTCCACCGTTGCGGCCAGGGACCGCACCTTTGATCAGCAGCACGCCGTTCTCGGCATCGACCTTGTGCACCAACAGGTTCTGCGTGGTCACCCGATCGTTACCCATCCGGCCGGCCATCCGGGTGCCCTTGAACACCCGCGCCGGCGTAGCGCAGCCGCCGATGGAACCCGGCCGGCGGTGCACCGCCTGAGCACCGTGGCTGGCGCCCTGCCCGCGGAAACCGTGCCGCTTCATGGTCCCGGCAAAGCCCTTGCCCTTGGAGGTGCCGGTCACGTCGACGTAGCTGCCGGCGGAAAAGATTTCAGCGGTCAACTCCTGGCCGACCTCGTATTCCGCTGTCGCGCCGGCGTCGTCGAGCCGCAACTCGGCCAGGTGCCGACGCGGGTTGACCCCGGCAGCAGCGTACTGACCGGTTAGCGGCTTGTTGATCTTCCGAGGACTGATTTCGCCGTAGGCCAACTGCACTGCGCTGTAGCCGTCACGCTCCGGTGTGCGGATTCGAGTCACCACGTTGGGTCCGGCCTTGACCACCGTCACCGGGACAACTCGGTTGTTGTCGTCGAACACCTGCGTCATGCCCAGCTTGGTGCCCAGAATGCCTCTTCTCGCCATTGTTCTGGATCTCCTACTGGATGTTGACGTCGACGCTGGCCGGCAGATCGATACGCATCAACGCGTCAACGGTCTTCGGCGTCGGATCGAGGATGTCGATCAACCGCTTGTGCGTGCGCATTTCGAAGTGCTCCCGCGAGTCCTTGTATTTGTGCGGAGAGCGAATGACGCAATACACGTTCTTTTCGGTCGGCAGCGGCACCGGACCTACCACGCTGGCGCCGGTCCGGACGACCGTCTCGACGATTTTGCGCGCCGAGGCGTCAATGGCCTCGTGGTCGTAGGCCTTGAGCCTGATGCGGATCTTCTGTCCCGCCACGCTTCTCCTACCTCACTCTCCAATGTCCGGACCCGGTGTCCCGCAGCGCGTCGATCGATCTGGATCGATCTGGCGTCGCGCCGGATGTTGCGCCGCTGTTTACCTGTCGTGGTCCACCGGCCCCCGCGGTCGGGTGTGTCGCCCGCACGCAGCCTGGTCCGCGGCCGAAATTGGTCGCGTTCCGAGGATGGGACCGGACGCGCCCGTCTGGGCGCCGGTCGTATGCCCGGCCAGGCGCGAACCCGGCCCAAGGCAACCTGAACAGTATGCCCCAGATCGTGGCAGCGGCCAAATTGCGGCGGCCCGGTGACCGCCCAGGGTAGTCAGCGACGCCATGGGCCGCGGCGCCAGCTCCTTACTCCGGAGTAAGGTTTGTCGGCATGACCGGCACGACCAGCACTTATACTGCTTGGAAACGACTGTCCGGGCGTCCGGGCGGCACCCGGTTGTTCTCGGCGGCCGCTATGGCGCGAGTCCCCTACTTCGTCTCGGTGCTGCCGCACGTGGTGCGGATGGAGCCGGGGCTGGCCGAGGTGCGGGTGCCCAAGTGGTTCTTCGTCTACAACCACCTGCACACCGTGCACGCGATTGCGTGCTGCAACGCGGCCGAGGTCGCGATGGGGATGCTGATGGAAGCCACCGTGCCGCGCAGCCATCGCTGGATCCCCAAGTCGATGAGTGTGCAGTACCTGGAGAAGGCCACTACGTCGCTGCGGGCGGTGGCCCGGCTGGACCCGCCGGACTTCGAACAGATCACCGACGGCGTCGAGTTGGTGGTGCCCGTCAGCATCACCGACCGTAGCGGCGTCGAGGTCGTGCACGCCGACATCACCACCTGGGTGACACCGGCGCGCTGACGCTACCCACGCCGAGATCGACGTTAGGGCCGATCCCACTCGCACTTTTGGGCGCTAACGTCGATCTCGACCGGGCCGACGGCCAGTGGGGCGGGCTCACGACCTGCCCTTCAGCGTCGCCCAGAACGCGCATTGATGGTCGGCTTCGAAGGTGGTGGTGACCCTGCTGCCGTCGGGACGCAACGACATCCACGGGGCGTGATCACCACTCAGCTTGGGCCACTCGGGTTGACCGGCGGCCTCGGGCGTGCCAGTGCTCACGAATCGGCTCCAGTAGGCGATCATCTGGTCCGACAGCGCGCGCTGGGCGGGATTCAACGGCGGGGCGCCGCCGACGTTGAACAGGTACCGCAGCTCTAACGAGTGGCTGGCGCCGACCGGAAAAGGCGCGTGCCGCAACGAATCCGGTGCCGGCGCGTGCGGATCGTCGAACTCGTAGGCATACACCGGTGCGTTACGGCTCAACGCGACCGCCATCCGGTCGGCGACACACGAGAAGACTCCGTCGGTCACCGCTGCGGAGTAGGCAAGCGACACGTCCCCGCCATAGCGCTCCGGTGGATAGTGCGCCAGCACGCTCCGACCGTCGGCGCCGAAGATGTCGGTCAACACATTGGGATACTCGGCGCTGGTGACACCGTGATTCCTGCGCGCGTACCGCAGCGCGGCGAACATCGTAAATTCGTCGTGATTGGCGCCGATCAGCACTGGGACCCGGGCGGCCCGACCGCCGCCGAACGCCGCGATCGGACCAACCGGCAGCACCCCGGTGCCGACAACCGGCCCGGTCAACGCATTGGCGTCGCCGATGTGGGTGTACCAGGGCGGTTGGGTCAGCGCCGTCGCCGGCAACGCTCCCAGGCACTGCGCGGCGGCGGCGGGATCGGGGCAGCCCACCGATGCCGCGTAATCCAGGCTGATGCGTTGGGCGGTCGCCAGGTCGGCCTGTGCCTGACACGGCGCGCTCTGGATGATTGCCGCGCGGAACAGCCCCGCCGACGCGGGTGCGGCCAGATGGTCGCACACCGACATGCCGCCCGCGGACTCGCCGGCGATGGTGACTTTGGCCGGATCGCCGCCAAAGGCTGCGATGTTGTCTCGGACCCAACGCAGTGCGGCCTGCTGATCGGCCAGACCGTAGTTGCCCAAGTCAGCGGGCGCGCCGAGCGACGGGTGCGCCAGGAATCCGAGTGCCCCCAGCCGGTAGTTGAGCGTGACGACGACGATGTGGCCCTTGGCGGCCAACCACCGCGCGTTGTAGATGTCGCCACTACCGTTGACGAAGCCGCCCCCGTGAATCCACACCATCACCGGGCGCTTGTCGGCTCGACCCGGGCTGGGCGTCCACACGTTGAGGGACAGGCAGTTCTCGCTGGTCTTCCCCGGGCGGGTCTCCTGGGTGCATTGGGGCCCCGGTTTAGTGGCGTTCAGTGTCCCCGCCCAGCGCGCCGCCGGCCGTGGCGGCTGCCACCGCAGCGCACCGACCGGCGGTGCCGCATATGGAATGCCTTGGAATAGGCGGTAATCCGCGGCGACGAGGCCACGCATCGATCCCACCGAGGTGCGCACGATAGCGGCATCCAACGGTCCGGCATAAGCGGGCGCCGGCCGGTGCGGCACCGCGCTACCGCCGTGGCCGCAGCCGGCCACCACCGTCGCCGCCGCCAGCAGCGCGGCGCAGGCGCGGCCACGGCGAAGCAATCGGATCGACACAAGGGTTCAGCCTACGGATCTCTCGAAACCGCTCCCGCGGATTTTGGGATGACGGACACTGAAAAAATTCTGGATCTTGTTGCCTGACTGCTTTTCGGGCCGCTTGCGGCCTGCATGGCCGCCTGGGCGCACCCGTCGAGAAATCACGCCAGCAGGTGAGGAAGCCGATGAGCGCACCGATCATTGACGAGGCCGCCAAGGTCTTCGCCGACCCGACCTCCTACGCCGACGAGCCGCGGCTGCATGCGGCACTGACCCATTTGCGCGCCCATGCGCCGGTGTCGCTCGTCGACTGCCCGCCGTACCGGCCGTTCTGGGCGATCACAAAACACGCCGACATCATGGACATCGAGCGGGACAACAACCTGTGGGTCAACGAGCCACGCCCGCTGCTGGCGACTGCCGAGCAGGACGACTTTGCGCGCGCACAACTGAACTCCGGGATGGGGCTGCGCACGCTGATCCACATGGACGACCCGCAACATCGGGTGGTGCGGGCGATCGGCGCCGACTGGTTCCGGCCCAAGGCGATGCGCGCGCTCAAGGTCCGCGTCGACGAGCTGGCCAAGATCTACGTCGACAAGATGATGGCCGCCGGAACCGAATGTGACTTCGTGCAAGAAGTCGCCGTGAATTACCCGCTGTACGTGATCATGTCGCTGCTGGGCCTGCCGGAATCGGACTTTCCCCGCATGCTCAGACTCACCCAGGAACTCTTCGGCGGCGACGACGAGGAATTCAAGCGCGGCAACACCCCCGAAGAACAGCTCCAAATCCTGCTGGACTTCTTCGGTTACTTCAACGCCATCACCACGTCACGCCGCGAGCAACCGACCGAGGACCTGGCCTCGGCGATCGCCAACGCCCGCGTCGACGGGCAACCGCTCTCCGATCTCGACACCGCGTCCTACTACGTGATCATCGCGACCGCGGGCCACGACACCACCAGCGCAACGATCGCCGGCGGCCTGCAGGCGCTGATCGAGAACCCCGATCAACGCCGGCGGCTAACCGACAACCTGGATCTGATGCCGTTGGCCACCGAGGAAATGATCCGCTGGGTGACTCCGGTCAAGGAATTCATGCGCACCGCCACCGCGCACACCAACGTGCGCGGGATCCCGATCGCTGAAGGCGAATCGGTGTATCTGTCCTATGTCTCCGCCAACCGGGACGAGGAGGTGTTCGACGATCCGTTCCGCTTCGACGTCGGCCGCGACCCGAACAAGCACCTGGCGTTCGGTTACGGCGTGCACTTCTGCCTGGGGGCCGCGCTGGCGCGCATGGAGGTGAACAGCTTCTTCACTGAATTACTGCCCCGGCTGAAATCCATTGAGCTGAACGGGAACCCGGAGCTGATCGCGACGGTGTTCGTCGGCGGGCTCAAGCACCTGCCGATTCGGTACTCGCTGCGCTGAGCGGCGTTTGCTGCGCGCGCTGCACATACAGGAAACCGTCGACAGCGGCTCGGGCGCATTCCCGGTAGTCGAAATCCGGCAAGGTCGACAGTCGGCCCAATGCCAGCGGGCCGATCAACAGGGCAATCGCACGGGACCGGTCGATGTCGCCCAACTCCGCAGCCTCCGGGCTATCGAAAATCGCGTCAAACGGGGCCGCGTACTGCGCAGCGATGTGTTCGCGCAGCGTGTTGATTGCAGCGCTGTCGGCGGCATGAACGCCCCGGGCCTCTGGCATCTGTTCCAAGTCGCGCCCCAGCGCCAGCCACGACATCGCGGTCAGCATGCCGGGCGCCTCGGCGATCGATTGACCGAAGCCCAGCACCACTGCAATGAGCCGATCACGCAGGCTGCCGTCTTCAGAAGGCATGGCCGCCGGCGGGATCAAACTATTGAAAGCCGCTGCCAGCAAATCATTTCCGCTGGGGAAGTGGCGGTACAGCGTGGCCCGGGCTACGTTGGCGCCACGAGTGACCGCGTCGACGGTCACCGCGCTGGGCCCTCCCGAGCGCAGTAGCGCGGTAGCGGCCTCGAGCAACCGGGCCCGGGATCGCGCCGGCCGGGGATCGGTACTGCTGCCGGTGATGAGTACCACCTCCGTTTAAAACCGAGACTATCGGTCTACCTACGAGACTGTTAGTCTCAAAACTACCTTTGCCACCGAAAGGGGGCACCCGCTGTGGCCGAAACCCTCGTCCGGCCTGACCAGCGTACTGATGTCGGCACCGCGCTCGGGTCCAATCGCGCACGAATCTGGACGGTCGTGGTGGCCTGCATGGGCGTGTCGCTCGTGATTGCCTCGATGGTCGCGTTGAACACCGCGCTGGGCGACATTGCGGTGGCAACCTCGGCCACCCAGTCCCAATTGACCTGGGTGGTCGACGGTTACACCGTCGTGCTGGCCTGCCTGCTGCTGCCCGCCGGGGCTATCGGCGACCGCTATGGCCGGCGCGGCGCGCTGCTGATCGGCCTGGCGATTTTCGCCATCGCCTCGGTGGCGGCGGCGGTGTTCAGCGATCCCCTGCAGATCATTGTGGCCAGGGGCGTGGCCGGCGCCGGCGCCGCATTCATCATGCCTGCCACGCTGTCGCTGTTGACCGCCGCGTATCGGCAGGACGAACGCATGAAGGCGGTCGGCATCTGGGCGGGCGTTGCCGGCTGTGGCGGGGTGATCGGGATGCTCGGGTCGGGGGCGCTGCTGTACTTCTGGCCGTGGGAGTCGATTTTCTGGGCCTTCGCCGGTGGCGCCGCACTGATCTTCGTGCTGGCCTGCACGGTGTCGTCTTCGCGCGACGATGAGGCGACCCCGCTGGACTGGGTGGGGGCGGTGCTGATCGGTGGCGCCGTAGCGGTTTTCGTCTTCGGCGTGGTTGAGGCGCCCGCGCGAGGGTGGAGCAACCCGCTGGTCTATGGGCCGCTGGGGGTGGGCGTGCTGCTGGCCGCGCTGTTCGGATTCGTCGAGCTGCGACGCCGCCATCCGCTGCTGGATGTCCGGTTGTTCCGCCGCCCGGATTTTGCCACCGGCGCGGCCACCATCACGGTCTTCTTCGTGGCGATGTTCGGGTTCTTCTTCGTCATGATGCAGTTCGTCCAATTGGTGATGGGCTACAGCCCGATTGGCACGGCCATCGCCTTCAGTCCGCTGATGCTGCCGATGCTGACGTTTTCGGTCCTGTCTCAGTGGTATCTGCCCCGATTGGGACTGCGGTTGGTGATTTTCGTCGGCTTGCTGCTGATCTCGGCCGGCTTTTTGTGGATGCGCGCACTCGAGGTGAATTCGCCGTACTGGGACATGATGTGGCCGCTGCTGGTGGTCAGCACGGGGATCGGACTATGCACGGCCCCAACAACTTCGGCGATCATGGCGGCAGTGCCCGATGAGAAGCAGGGCGTTGCCTCGGCGGTCAACGACACCACTCGCGAGGTTGGTGCCGCCCTCGGGATCGCGCTGGCCGGATCCATCCTGGCGGCTCGGTATGGCAACGTCATCACACCGCACCTGGCAGCGTTTCCCGAGCCGTTGCGCGCACCGGCTTCTCATTCACTGGCCCAGGCGTTGGAGATCTCCGACAGGCTTGGGCCGCAAGGCATTGCGCTCGCTGACCTGAGCCGCACCGCCTTCCTGGAGGCCACGCAGTCCTCGTTTCTGGTGCTCGGGGTGATCATCGCCGTAGCAGCGCTGCTCATTGCCGCGTGGGCGCCGGGTCGGGACGGACAACAGTTGCGTTGGGTCCGGCGAATCGTGTCCCGCCGGTCCGACTCACCTGACGAACTCTGCGGCCCGGTGACCGAGCATGACGATGCTGGCATGCGGGCCGCGGCTGGTGACCGTCGGTAGTACCGACCCGTCGATCACCCATAATCCCTCGATACCGCGTACCCGGCACTGGGGGTCGACGACCGCGCGCGAATCAGCGTCGGCGCCCATCGGGGCGCTGCCGCACAGGTGTTGCGACGTCGACCAGGCGGGCGGCCCGACCGACGTTGCCGCCCTGGCCAATTCGCGAGCCAGCTCGGCGCCTCGCTGTAGGGTGGCGATGTCATCGGGCTCCGTGTCGTAGCGGTGCTCGATTCGCGGCGGCACCGCGGGATCACCGGACACCAGCGTGATCCGCCCGCGGGAGCGCGGCTGCATGAGAGCGATGCCGATGTGCGGCCAGTCCGGATGGCCCGCGGTGCCGTCACCGACCATCGCGACGAACCCGCCTGTGTACGGGCGTATTTCGAGGTTGTCCGACGTGCTCAGCACAACTTCTACTACCGGCCGACGGGTGGCGATCGGCCAGTTCGTCGGCAGTACCCATTCCGGGTGGTCGCTGCAGGCCATTCCGACAGGTAGCGGTGCCACTATGTCGATACCGGCACCACGCAACATGTCTTCGTCGCCGACACCGGACAGCATGAGCAGATGCGCGGACTCGATCGCACCGGCGCACAGCACAATTCGATCGGCGGTCAACGTCATCGCCCCACCTGGGCCACTCGCGTCGACGCCCACTGCGCGCACACCTGCGAAGCGCAATCGCATCACGCGGGTCTGCGCCAGCAGGGTCAGGTTGGGCCGCTGCAGTGCGGGCGCCAAATACGTTCTGCCCGAACCGTTGCGAATGCCGTCGACGATGTTGAGAGGGACAGCACCCACGCCGGTCGGCATCTCGTGACCGGCGTCGTTCAAGTCGGGAATCCAGTCAAAGCCGGCCTGCTGCGCTGCAGACATGAAAGCCGCAGTGCTGCCGATGTTTTCGGTCGTTCGGCGCACTGGGATCGGCCCATGGTCGCCGTGTACGGGTCCACCGAAATCCAGGTCCGTTTCGATGGCCCGAAAATGGTCGAGCACGTCTGACCACGCCCACCCGGGCAGCTGGTAGCCGTCGAAGTCACGGGCCAGTCCGCGGCAGAAATAGCCGCCGTTGACCGCGCCCGAACCACCAATGGTCGCGCCGCGCATGATCAGCATGTGCCGGGGCGGCTGCTCGGTCAGTTGGGTCTGATAACGCAAAACCAACGGGCTGGCCGCCCCGATCGGCAGCTGCAGGCCGTTGGCGGTCTGTGCCAGCAGCTGCGGATCGGTGAGACCGAGGCCGGCTTCCAGCACCGTCACCGCACACTGCGGGTCGGCGGAAAGCCGCTCAGCCACAACTGATCCAGCGCTTCCCGCGCCGATGATCAGCACATCACTGTGCAGGGCGGCTGCGCTCAACTGGTGGTCAGATCCGGATCTGCGGCTTGAGTGGTCGGATATTGCGTTCCCGTACCACGCCGCACCACAATCCGAGTCCGTATGCCAGATCGTCGAGGCGCTTCAGCAGCAGGTATGTCACCAGCCCGATGGGTCTGGCTTCGTCGTCGGTGGCTCCCCGGCGACGCAGCCAGTCCACTACCCCGTCGACGACAGCGGCGATCACCACGGCGCGCCGACAGTGTCGGGACAGCATCGCCGCCAGCAGCGCCACCGGCCAATAGTGCCGGCAGATCGCCGACGCCAATTGCAGCGCCGCCGACCAGAGGCCCCGGGCTGCCACCGCCACGACATCCAAGACCTGGGTGTCGGGCCCCTCCATGGACTTGGCGATACGACGACCCGTCGCTGCGGCCAGCAGCAGCGACGCCAGATATCCCAACCCGGAGCCGACCGCCATCAGAATCCAGGCTGCCAGCGCCCAGCCGGAGATCACCAGCGGCGCCGTCTTGTCAGGGTGGCGCGCCGACAGCGGCGCCGCCGACCCACCGTAAAACGCTTTGCGCGCAATCCAATCTCGCAGTTCGGTGCGGTGATCGTGCGCTACCAAAGCGATGGGCTCGTAGCGCAACCGGGCACCGGCTTCGACGAGCCGCCAGCACAGGTCGACATCTTCACCGGCCTGCAGCGTGTCGTCGAACCCGCCGACGTCGCGCAGCATGGCAGTGCGGCAGATGATGGCCGCGCTCGGGACGTAGGCAACGTTCGTGTAGGGAATGACGGGGGCCTCGTGCTGCCCGAGGTCCAGCGACGAACGCACCGCCTCGTAGCGGGCCACCAGGTGGTCGCTTTGTGTCAGACCGATGATGCGGGGCGCCACCAAGGCGACGGTGGGGTCGCAGAAATGACCGAGCAGAGCTTCCAGCCAGCCGCGGCGCGGAACCACGTCGGAGTCCAGAAACGCGACGTAGTCGGTTTTGCACGCGCCCAGTCCGGTGTTGCGGGCTGCCGCGGGCCCCTTGTTACGGTGGTGGTGCAGCACCTCGACGTCACAGTGCGCACCCGCGAAGTCGTCGCGCTCGATCGGCTCCGACGAACCGTCGTCGACGATGATCACTCGAAGTCCGCGCAACGAGGCCAGCAACCGGCGTAGCCCACATGCGTTGTCGTGCACCGGAATTACCACCGTGACGTCCCGGTGTGACGGGCCGCCAGCCGGCCGGGGATGCGCCACCGTCGCGTCCAGCAGGGTGCGTGCCAACTCGGCGCTGAGTGCGTCGTGCACCTTCAGTCGGCCGTCGGCCAGCATGTCCTGCGCGGCCGGCGCCAGCCGCAGCAAACGGGTGGGTGAGCCGCCCAGCAGAGCCGACCCGCGACCGAGCACCCGCACGCGTCGGTCGACCTGGACAGCAAACCCGTCCGGCAGCCGGGTCTGGGTCATGTCAGCATCCCGTCGGCGCGCGGCGCCCAGCGCAGCACTGCGCGCGCGCAGCCGTCGACCATCTCGGTGAAGATTCGCTGCCCCTCGGTCGCGGTCGCCGTCGTCGGGTCCCCCAGCACGCCCACCTCGCTGACTGCCGCGACTCCCCCGCGGCGCATCGTTGGCAGCAGGTCGGACAGCGGGGCACCATTACCCGAACACCACTGGTCGGTCAACACATCAGCGGGTGAAATGTGCAGCAACACGGAAGTTTCGGTGTGGCCGGCGTGGGCGTCAGCATCCCGCGCCGTGCACGCAGTCCACGCCGCGTCGCGTCCTTCGGATCGCAGCAGGCGGACCGCGCGGTCCAGGGCGACGACATTGCCGCCGTGACCGTTGACGAACAGCAGGCGCTGGGCCCAGCAGGTCGCCGACCTGCCGAACTCAACCAGCAGCACCGCCAGGGCGTCGGTGCCGATGGAAATGGTTCCCGGAAAGCTTTGGTGCTCGCCGCTGTCGCCGTAGCCGATGGCCGGCGCGACCAGCCACTGCTGGGCCAGGTCGTCGTGCTCCGGCAGTTCGGCCAGACGTGCGGCGACCGCAGTGGCGACCGCAGTCGCGATCCGCGTGTCGGTGTCCAGCGGGAGGTGCGGGCCATGCTGCTCGGTGGATCCCACCGGGATCAGTACCGCCGACGACACGCCGCGTAGCTGGCCCGACGTCGAGCTGCTGAGTTCGCCGAGGACGGCCACCCGCCGATGGTAGGACGAATTCACCTGCCGTGCATTGGTTGTTGGTTGTCCAGATGAAATTTTTTCCACCATCCTGGTGGTTTTGTCACCCTCGTCCACCTCTGCCACGCCTGCCACGCGAGTATCAGAACTCCCGCTGGTTTCGCCGCGGGCCGGCTAGCCGCGGTCGCCGGTGGGCACGCCGAGTGCGCGAGCAAACCCGGGAGGCACCACGACGTCGTCGGGGCTGAGGTCATGCACCGAAGCCTGGCCCAGCCCGGTCAGCGCACAGTCGATGCCACTACGGAGGATGTCGAGCACATTCTCGACTCCGCCTTGTCCGCCGGCCGCCAGGCCCCACAGATATGCGCGCCCGATCATCACCGCACGCGCCCCCAACGCCACCGCCTTCACGACGTCGCTGCCGCGGCGGATACCACCGTCCAGCAATACCTCGATCTGGTCCCCGACCGCGTCGACGACAGCGGGTAGCGCGCGAATTGCCGCCGGTGTGCCGTCCAAGTTATTGCCACCATGGTTGGACACCGAAATCGCTGAAACTCCAGCATCCACAGCTCTTTTGGCGTCGTCCACCCGGATCACGCCCTTGAGCATGAACGGCCCGCCCCAGAGCTCGCGCAGCCAGGCGATGTCGTCCCAGGTCGGCGGCGGGGTGGCCATCCATTCGCCGTAGGCGGCGAAGAACGGCGGCCCAGGTTCGCCCCGCCGGGCCTGGTTGGGTACCTGCAAGCTCGGCGGCCGCATCGTTTTCGCCCATTGCAGCAGCCAGCCCGGCCGCGTCAGGCCTTCCGGCATCATGCGGGCCGCGGTGCGAAAGTTCATCTGCTCGGGGATCTTGGGGCTGCCCCAGTCCCGGCCGTGCGAGAAGGTCCAGTCGGTGGTGACGATCAGCCCGGCGGCGCCGGCCTCGCGGGCCCGTTCGACCCGCTCGGCGATCGCGGTGCGGTCGCCGAGCCAATAGAGCTGGAAGAACAGCTTGTCGTTGGCCGCGATGACTTCCTCGATGGGCTTACTGGCGAAGGAGGAGAGTCCCATCGCGGTGCCCCGCGCCGCGGCCGCTCGTGCGACGGCCACCTCACCGTCGGGGTGCACTGCCTGCACACCCGTGGGCGAGATGATCACCGGTAGCGAGATATCTTGTCCCATAACGGTAGTCGACAAGTCTCGGTTGGCGATCGCACCGACGACGTGCGGCGCGAAGCCCAGTTCGCCGAACGCCTCGACATTGTCCGATACCGTGATGCCCTTCTCGCTGGCGGCGATCAGCGCGGCGTACACCGACTTGGGCAGCCGCCGCTTGGCCCGCTGCTGAGCGATCGCAACGGTCTCGAACCAGGCATCGCGGGCCACGGCTAGACCGGGCTTTCGTTGCAGAGTCGCTGCGGTGGGCGCGTCGACAGCGTCAACGGCACCGGCCGACTGCGGCGGGAGTGGTCACCGGCCGGACGCGGCTTGTCGCGCTCGCGGGCCAGCGCCGGCGCGCCGTAGCCCTGCACACATTCTGGGTCCGGCCCGTCCAGCGGCAGACCGGTGAAGAACTTGGCTGCCATGCAACCGCCCCGGCAGCTGTCGTAATGGCCACAGCTGCCGCAGGCCCCGGCCGACTGCGGTTCGCGCAATTCGCGAAACAGCGGAGCGTTCTTCCAGACGTTGTCGAAACCACCGTCGGACAACACATTTCCGGCCAGGAAGCGATCGTGGATGGCGAATGGGCAGGCGTACACGTCGCCCACCGGATCGATCAGGCAGACCACCCGACCGGCCCCGCACATGTTCAGCCCGGCCAGCGCCCCGGGTTCGCCCAGCGCCGACAGGTGGAAGAACGAGTCGCCGGTGAGCACCCGGTCGCCGTTGGCGACTAGCCAGTCGTAGAGCTGGACCTGTTGGTCGGCCGTTGGGTGTAGGTCGTCCCAGACGTCGGCGCCCCGGCCAGACGGCCGCAACCGGGTGATCCGCAGGGTGGCGCCGTAACGGCTTGCCAGCGCTGCGAATTCGTCGAGCTGACCGACGTTGTGGCGAGTCACGACCACTGAGATCTTGGCGTCGGAGAAGCCCGCAGCGGCTAGATTCTCCAGAGCCCGTACCGCCATGGCGTAGGACCCGGCACCGCGGACGGCGTCATTGACCTCCGCGGTCGCGCCGTCCAGGGAGATCTGCACATCGACGTAGTCGCTGGCCGCCAGTCGCGCCGCGACCTCGGGGGTGATCCGCACCCCATTGGTCGAGAACTTCACACCCACGTGGTGTTCGGTGGCGTAGTCGACCAGGTCCCAGAAGTCCGGTCGCACCGTCGGCTCACCGCCGCCGATGTTGACGTAGAACACCTGCATGCGTTCCAGCTCGTCGATGATGTTTTGGCAATCCCGCGTGGACAATTCACGGGGATCGCGCTTACCCGACGAGGACAGGCAGTGCACGCACGCCAGATTGCAGGCGTAGGTCAGCTCCCAGGTCAGGCAGACCGGAGCGTCCAGGCCGCGCTCGAACTGCTCCACGAGCCGGGGTACGACCGCTGTCATTGACTCACTTCCTTTGAATCCCTGGGCACCAGCATGTTCGAGGCCGCCAACACACTCAGTGCGTTCACATAGGGACGCTGCTGCGCGTCGTCGATCCCTGCGGCACGGCAAGCGGTTCGCACGTCGGCATGGTCGTCCAGCGACTGCACGACGTCCAGGATTGTGCGGTTTTTCAAAAACGACAGTTTGCGAGTGCCGAAGTGATACAACAGCGCACCGAACGGCTCGGGCCGCACGGCGACTTGTGGGTGCAACCGCCAGCCGGTGTCCGGGCTGAATTCGCCCGCGGGCACGCTCAGTAGACCCCGCACATCCCGTCGATGGACACCTCTTCCACCAGGGTCTCGGTAACGAGCTCGGTGTCGACGTCGGTCTGGTTCGGCTCCATGGTGTGGCCTTTCGTTGTCAGGGGCTCGACAAGTGGGTGTCAGCCCGGTCACAATCTTGGCCAGAATATGGCATCGAGTGCCAGAACGGAAGAGGGCCCCCAGGAAGGTGATGTCATGGTGCCTCAATCGCGGGTGGGCCGGCGCCGCTCGACGACCCCGCACCACATCACCGACGTGGCCCTCGGGTTGTTCGCGGCCCGCGGGTTCGACGAGGTGAGCGTCGACGATGTCGCGCAGGCGGCGGGCATCGCCCGGCGCACACTGTTCCGCTACTACGCCTCGAAGAACGCCATCCCCTGGGGTGATTTCGATGCCCACCTTCAGCACCTGCGCGAACTGCTCGACCACGTCGATGCTGAGGTGCCGCTGGGCGAAGCGCTGCGCACAGCCTTGTTGGCGTTCAACACTTTCGACGACTCGGAGACCGTCCGGCACCGTCAGCGTATGCGGGTGATCCTGCAAACTGCTGAGCTGCAAGCGTATTCGATGACGATGTATGCCGGCTGGCGAGAAGTCATTGCAGACTTCGTGGCGCGCAGGTCCGGCGCCAAGCCGTCTGACCTGTTGCCGCAGACCATTGCATGGATGATGCTCGGGGTGGCGCTGAGCGCCTATGAGCAATGGCTGGATGACGAGTCAGTGTCGTTACCCCAGGCGCTGGCCGGCGCATTCGACGTCGTCCGCGCCGGACTGGACCGGCTGAAGCCGTGAACAGCGACACCCCGCTGTTGCGGTCGCTACGGGTGCAGGGCCACGCCTGTGCCGAACTGGGCTCGCCGATGTACGGCGAACTGCTCAGTCGGGTGGGTGGCGACGTCAACGCCGCGGGAATTTTTGCCGACATCCTTTCCGGCCACGAACACGATCCCGGACGGCTGGCCCTGCCGTTACGACTGCTCGGCGGCCTGCATCGATTGGTGCTCGACGGTCGCGCACGGGTGCTGCGGCGCTGGTATCCGAGCACCGGCGGCCACTGGGATGCCGACGCGGCCTGGCCCGATATCGTGCGGGTCGCCGCCGACCATGCCGACGTGCTGCGCGCCGCGCTCGATCAGCCGCCGCAGACCAACGAGGTGGGCCGCTCGGCCGCGCTGATCGGGGCGCTGCTGATCCTGACTCGCCAATTCGGTTTGCCAGTACGGCTTTTCGAGATCGGCTGCAGCGCCGGGCTGAACCTGCGGGCCGACTACTACCGGTATCGCTACCCGGGCGGGCAATGGGGACCGGGCGACTCGCCGGTGACCATCGACGACGCGTGGCGAGGTCAACCTCCTCCGCCGGGCAGGTTGCAGATCGTCGAACGCCGCGGCTATGACCTGGCGCCGGTCGACGCCACCGGCCGCGACGGCGAGTTGACGTTGCTGAGCTACGTGTGGCCCGATATGCCCATCCGGCTGCAGCGGCTGCGCGGAGCGATCAGCGTCGCTCGGCGCGTCGCCGCTCCGTTGACGAGCTGCCGGGCCGGCGAGGCCGTCGCCGGTCTCACCGTGACGCCGGGCACGACGACGGTGCTGTGGCACTCCATCACGAGGCAGTATCTCTCCCGCGACGAGCAAGCATCCGTCGACGCCGGCATCGATGCGGTGGCCGCCCAGGCCGGAGCCGAGTCGCCGTTTGTCCACCTCACGCTGGAGCCACAGCGGCGAACACCGGACAGCTCGGTGGAGTTTCTGTTGCGCGCCCGCAGCTGGCCCAGTGGCGAAGATCGGATACTGGCCGACTGCTCGCCGCACGGTCCGCCGGTCACCTGGCAATAGACCTTCCAGGCCCTGCCGCGAGAGTGCGTAAACCCGGAGATTAGTTCGGCGTGTCGGCCGGGGACACGCACGCTCGCGCAAGGGGTGATCAGCCCAGGACTTCCGAGATCGGCGCACTCGCAGCGACTTTGGCTCTGGTCTTCATCACCTTGCCGGGCATGCCACCACCGACGACGCCGACCACCGCACCGTCGCGCTCGTAATAGGCCAGGAACTTGCGGCCGTCGTCCTCGACGAGGTGCACGGTGTCGGTGGCGTGCGGCTCGCCCAGGCACTGGATCTTGACGTCGTATTGATCGCTCCAGAAGTAGGGGACCACGACGTTCGACGGGACATCTCGGCCAAGCATCGAGGGCACCACGACTCTCGCCTGCTCAGCGACATTGCTCCAATGTTCCACTCGCACTTGGTGTCCCGCAGGGCTGCGCCACGAGGCGACGTCGCCGAGCGCCCACACGTTGGGCACGCTGGTGCGCCCGGCCATGTCGCAGAGCACGCCGTTGTCGACCTCGATGCCGCTGCCCTCCAGCCACTCGGTGGCCGGCCGGGAGCCGATGCCGACCACCACCAGGTCGGCCGCCACCTCAGCGCCGTCGGTCAGCTCGACCGTTTCGACGTGGCCACTACCGCGAACCTCGGCGACCCCGACGCCCGTACGCACGTCGACACCCTCCGCACGGTGCAGCCGTGCCACCAACTCACCGATCTGCTGGCCTAGCACCGACGCCAGCGGCGCCGGCTGCGGCTCCACCAGCACCACCTCGACCCCCAGACCGCGCAGGCTTGCCGCGACCTCACAGCCGATGAATCCGGCACCGACGACGACGGCACGGTGTGCGGCAGACGCGTGGCTGCGCAACGCCAGGCACTCGTCGAATGAACGCAACACCCGGATGCCTTCCAGATCGGGAAACGCCGGAATGCGCCGCGGCACCAGACCGGTCGCGATCACGAGCTCGTCGTAGCCCAGCACCGTTCCGTCGTCCAGCGTCACGGTTTGTGCCGCGGTGTCCAGACTGGTGGCCCCCGACCCGAGACGCAGGGTGATATCGCGTTCGTCGTAGAACTCCCGCGGTTTGAGCGTCACGTCGTCGACCTCGCTGCGCAATACCTCCTTTGACAGCGGCGGCCGGTCATAGGGCAGATGCGCTTCGTCACTGACGATGGTGAGCGGGCCGGTGTACTCCGCCCGGCGAAGCTGTTCAGCCAGCCGAGCCGCAGCGAGCCCCCCGCCGACGACCACGATTCCGTTTGCGGGGCCCTTGCCCCCCTCGCTACTAGTCACGTGGAGTTCATACACGATCGCGGCGCCGAATGGTGGGCCACCCTGCGTTAGTACTTCAAGGCGCCCTTGTCGACCGGAATTTGCGCTCCCGACAATGTCCCGGAGCCGTCGCCCGCCAGCCAGGCCACGACGTCGGAGACCTCGTCTGCGGTCATAAACCCCTTGGGCTGCACCGGCATCGGGGGGAAGCTGTGCACATAGTGCCCGTGCTCGGCGAAGATTTTCATCATCATGTCCGGCTCGATCATCGGGGTGTCGACCGAATACGGATGGATGGTGTTGACGCGGATGCCGAACTCGCCCAGTTCGATCGCCAGGGCGTTGGCCAGCCCGACCAGGCCATGCTTGGACGCCGAATAGTGGGCATTGCCGGGGGTGGCCTTCAGCCCTGCTGACGAGCTGACCACCACGATGGACCCGCCATTACCGGCCTCGATCATTGCCGGCACCACCGCGCGGACGGTACGCCAGGTACCAGAGAGGTTGACACCAATGATGGTGTCCCATTCCTCCTCGGTGATTTCCCAAACCCGGCCCCAGCTCAGCACACCCGCGTTGGCCACCACAATGTCGAGCCGGCCGAACTGCTCGACGCCGTCGGCCACCAACTGCTGCAGCGCCGCGCTGTCACGGATGTCCACCTCACGCGCCAGCACCTTCCGCCCCTCGGCCTCCACCGCACGGACTGTCTCGGCGAGATCCTCAGGGGTGGCTGCGGGGTAGGTGATGCTCTCGGATACCGGCGCACAGATGTCCAGGGCGATGACGTCGGCGCCCTCGCGCGCCAATCGGACCGCGTGGGCGCGGCCCTGTCCCCGGGCAGCGCCGGTAACGAACGCGACGCGTCCCTGCAAAGACCCCGCTGCTGTAGTCACGGACACCCCTTTCACCAACTGCCGGACAGGCTAGCAGCGGAACTGAAACGTGTTCTAGACAGGCCCAGCCGGAACAGCCGAGGGTCAGATCTCGGCGATGATCTCGGCGCGCTTGCTGGCGTACTCCGCATCGGTTAGCGCGCCGGAAGCATGCAGCGTCTCGAGTTCCTGCAACCGCTCCCCGATGGACTGCACCGGTGCGATCACCGCAGCCGGCGATCCCGCGGCCGACGGGCCGTCAACGGCTGCGTCTTCTGCGGTCCGGCTTGCCGCCCGCCGCACCACCGCCTGAATCTGCTGCCGCAGCACAGGATTGGACCGCACGTCGACCATCCGATTCACCGGGATGTTATTGGCTTTGAGGATCTGCAGGATCTCCATCAGCGGCCCGGCCTGCCCGCTCAAATCATATGTCTTGTTGTCTTCTGCCACAGTGAATTGCGCTGGCACCAGGCCATTGACCAAAGCGCTGCGCTCCCAGTCGATTTGGTATCTCTGGGTCGCGGGGTCGACTAAGGCGACGAGCTTGCGTGCGGTGATGTTGCCCAGCCGGGTCACGCTCGCGATGACCCGGTCGGCACTGTCGAATGGCGTGAAACCCGAACCGGCGATGCGCAACTGCAACTTGACCAGTGGTTGGTCGTTGATCCGGGTACCAGTCTCGGTGATCCCGGTGATCTGCGCCAGCGCCAGGACTCCGCTTTGCTCGAGCGCGGCGGTCATGGCCGCCGATTTCGCCCCGTAGTTTGTCAGTGCCAGCGCAACCAGCACGTCGCCAGCCGTTACGAACAGGCCAACGTAGAACATCCATTTCAATAAATTGTCTTGCCCGGTGGCGAAATAGACGGCCAGAAAGATCGGTCCGACCAAGCCGCCGCACAGCAGCACGAACACCTGCGATTTCAGGTAGCGCCACAACACGTTCGTGAGAATAACGCGCAGCGCAAAGCGGCGCCCACCCTTTCGGATGAGCGCCGCTTGTGCTTTTGGTCGAAACTACTTGACGATCTTGGTGACCCGGCCGGCGCCGACGGTACGGCCACCCTCGCGGATCGCGAAGCGCAGACCCTCGTCCATGGCGACGGGCTGGATCAGCTTCACCGAGATGTCGGTGTTGTCACCGGGCATCACCATCTCGGTGCCCTCCGGCAGCGTCACCACACCGGTCACGTCGGTGGTGCGAAAGTAGAACTGCGGACGGTAGTTGTTGAAGAACGGCGTGTGCCGGCCGCCCTCGTCCTTGGACAGGATGTAGACCTGGCCCTCGAAGTCGGTGTGCGGCGTGGTGGTGCCGGGCTTGGTGACAACCTGGCCACGCTCGACATCCTCGCGCTTGATACCGCGCAGCAGCAGACCGACGTTGTCGCCGGCCTGGCCCTGGTCGAGCAGCTTGCGGAACATCTCGACACCGGTGACCGTGGTCTTGGTGCTGGTCGGCTTGATGCCGACGATCTCGACCTCTTCGTTGACGTTGATCACGCCGCGCTCGACACGGCCGGTGACGACGGTGCCCCGGCCGGTGATCGTGAAGACGTCCTCGACGGGCATCAGGAACGGCTTGTCGGTGTCGCGGACCGGATCCGGAATCGACTCGTCGACCGCGTTCATCAACTCGACGATGCCTTCGACCCACTTCTCGTCGCCCTCGAGCGCCTTCAGCGCCGATACCTTGACCACCGGGGCGTCCTCGTCGAACTCCTGGGCGGCCAGCAGCTCGCGGACCTCCAGCTCGACGAGCTCGAGCAGCTCCTCGTCGTCGACCATGTCGGCCTTGTTCAACGCGACCAGGATGTAGGGCACCCCGACCTGACGCGCAAGCAGCACGTGCTCGCGGGTCTGCGGCATCGGACCGTCGGTGGCGGCGACCACCAGGATCGCGCCGTCCATCTGGGCGGCGCCGGTGATCATGTTCTTGATGTAGTCGGCGTGACCCGGGGCGTCGACGTGCGCGTAGTGACGCTTCTCGGTCTGGTACTCCACGTGGGAGATGTTGATCGTGATACCGCGCTGACGTTCCTCGGGCGCGTTGTCGATCTGGTCGAATGCCCGCGACTCGTTCAACTCCGGGTACTTGTCATGCAGGACCTTGGTGATAGCCGCGGTCAGCGTGGTCTTGCCGTGGTCAACGTGACCGATGGTCCCGATGTTGACGTGCGGCTTCGTCCGCTCGAACTTCGCCTTCGCCACTTCTGTGTCCTCCTGGACTTGTTGGTGCTCGTTAAAGCAGTGTTGGTTTCTTCACTTGTGCCGCGGTAGTGACCGGGCAAGGTTACTCCGCGCCAATGCTGGTTGTTTACTCGCCCGTCGCCTTCGCAATGATCTCCTTCGACACGTTCGCCGGTACTTCGGCGTACGAGTCGAACACCATCGAGTAGTTTGCCCGACCCTGTGTCTTCGACCGCAGGTCGCCGACGTAGCCGAACATCTCCGACAGCGGCACATGCGCCTTGACCACGCGGGCACCGCTGCGTTCGTCCATGGCCTGGATCTGACCACGGCGGGAGTTCAGGTCGCCGATCACGTCGCCCATGTAGTCCTCAGGGGTGGTGACCTCGACGGCCATGATCGGTTCCAGGATCACCGGCTGCGCCTGTCCGGCCGCCTTTTTCAGCGCCTGGGAGCCGGCGATCTTGAACGCCATCTCCGACGAGTCCACGTCGTGGTACTGGCCGTCGAGCAGGGTCACCTTGAGGTTGACCAGCGGGTAGCCGGCCAGCACACCGTACTGCATGGCGTCCTGCGCGCCGGCGTCCACCGACGGGATGTACTCCCGCGGGATGCGACCACCGGTGACCTTGTTTTCGAACTCGTAGGTCGCGCCCTCTTCGCCGTCGACGAGCGGCTCCAGCGTGATGATGACCTTCGCGAACTGACCCGAGCCGCCGGTCTGCTTCTTGTGGGTGAACTCGACGCTCTCCACTTTGCGGCGGATGGTCTCTTTGTAGGCCACCTGCGGCTTGCCGACGTTGGCCTCGACCTTGAACTCGCGACGCATCCGGTCGACCAGGATGTCCAGGTGCAGCTCGCCCATGCCGCCGATCACGGTCTGGCCGGTCTCCTGGTCCAGGTGCACCTTGAACGTCGGGTCCTCTTCGGCCAGCTTCTGGATCGAGAGGCTCAGCTTTTCCTGGTCGCTTTTGGTCTTGGGCTCGATGGCCACCTCGATGACCGGGTCGGGGAACGTCATCGACTCCAGCACGATCTGCTGGTTGGCGTCGCTCAACGTGTCACCGGTGGTGGTGTCCTTGAGCCCGATCACCGCGTAGATGTGGCCGGCCGACGCGGTGTCGACCGGGTTCTCCTTGTTGGCGTGCATCTGGAACAGCTTGCCCAGCCGCTCCTTCTTGCCTTTGGTGGCGTTGATGACCTGTGAGCCCGACTCCACCTTCCCGGAGTACACCCGCACGTAGGTCAACTTGCCGAAGAACGGGTGCACCGCGATCTTGAATGCCAGCGCGGAGAACGGCTCGTCAGTGCTGGGCTTGCGGGTGATGATCTCGCTCTCATCGCCAGGCACATGGCCTTGCACCGACTCGACGTCCAGCGGCGACGGCAGGTAGTCGATGACCGCGTCGAGCATCGGCTGCACGCCCTTGTTCTTGAACGCGCTGCCGCACAGCACGGGGTAGAGCTCGGAGGCCACCGTCAGCTTGCGAATCGCTGCTTTGATCTCGGCCACGGACAGTTCCTCGCCGCCCAGGTACTTTTCCAGCAGCTCTTCGTCGGTCTCGGCGACGATCTCCAGCAGCGCAGTGCGGTACTCCTCGACCTTGTCGGCCAGCTCGGCGGGGATCTCGACGGTCTCGTAGGTCTCGCCGAGCTTGGTCTCGCCGCGCCACACCTTGGCCTTCATCTCGACCAAGTCGACGATGCCTTCGAACTCGTGCTCGGCGCCGATCGGCAGCTGGATGACCAGCGGCTTGGCGCCCAGACGCTCCTCGATGGTGCGCACCGTGAAGTAAAAGTCGGCGCCGATCTTGTCCATCTTGTTGACGAAGCAGATCCGCGGCACGTCGTACTTGTCGGCCTGGCGCCACACTTGCTCGGACTGCGGCTCCACGCCCTCTTTGCCGTCGAACACCGCGACCGCACCGTCGAGCACCCGCAAGCTGCGCTCCACCTCGACGGTGAAGTCGACGTGGCCCGGGGTGTCGATGATGTTGATCTGGTTGTCGTTCCAGAAGCAGGTCACCGCCGCCGAGGTGATGGTGATGCCGCGTTCCTGCTCCTGCTCCATCCAGTCGGTGGTGGAGGCGCCGTCGTGCGTTTCACCGATCTTGTAGTTGACGCCGGTGTAGTACAGGATCCGCTCGGTGGTCGTCGTCTTGCCGGCGTCGATGTGCGCCATGATGCCGATGTTGCGGACCTTGCTCAGGTCAGTCAGCACGTCCTTCTGTGCCACAGAAGTCTTCCCACTCTTTCGATTGCTTGGTTAGCTGTCGTTCTCGCCTCCGGCGACGCTGCCAGATGGTCGCCGATGCGGCTCCCTACCAGCGATAATGCGCGAAGGCGCGGTTGGCCTCGGCCATCTTGTGAGTGTCCTCACGCCGCTTGACGGAGGCCCCAAGGCCATTGCTGGCATCCAGGATCTCGTTTGCCAACCGCTCGACCATGGTCTTTTCCCGGCGTTGCCGGGAAAAACTGACCAGCCAGCGCAGCGCCAGCGTGGTCGACCGCTCCGGCCGCACCTCGACCGGCACCTGATAGGTGGCGCCACCGACTCGGCGGCTGCGGACCTCCAGGGCCGGTTTGACGTTGTCCAGAGCCCGCTTGAGAGTGATCACCGGATCGGTGCCAGTCTTGTCCCGGGCTTGTTCGAGCGCACCATAAACAATGCGTTCGGCCAGCGATTTCTTCCCTTGCAGGAGAACTTTATTCACCAGCTGGGTAACCAGCTGCGACCCGTAGACCGGGTCGTTGACCAGCGGACGCTTCGGCGCGGGACCCTTGCGCGGCATCAGCTCTTCTCCTTCTTGGCGCCGTAACGGCTGCGAGCCTGCTTGCGGTTCTTGACGCCCTGGGTGTCCAGCGAGCCGCGGATGATCTTGTAGCGCACGCCCGGCAGGTCCTTCACCCGGCCGCCGCGCACCAGGACCATCGAGTGCTCCTGCAGATTGTGGCCTTCGCCGGGGATGTAGGCCGTGACCTCAACCTGACTGGTCAGCTTGACACGCGCCACCTTCCGAAGCGCCGAGTTCGGCTTCTTCGGGGTCGTGGTGTACACGCGCGTGCACACGCCACGGCGCTGCGGGCTGCCCTTGAGGGCCGCGGTCTTGACCTTGCCGATCTTGTCGCGGCGTCCTTTGCGGACCAGCTGCTGAATGGTTGGCATCTACCGGCTTTCTGTTTTTCCGTCTCTGTCCTGCTGTTATGCCCTGCCGCAGTACCCCGCGGCCGGGTGTGTCGCACGCGCCTGCCCCGGATTCAATCCGTAGCGTCATGGACATGCGAATTGGCCCGGCGTGCGCACCTTACGTCCCCAAGGCGCCCTACGCCGCCAGGCGCGAGTATCCACAATACCCGCCGCTAGTCGAGCAGGTCAAAGCGGCGACGGCAGCCCCGGCTGCGGCCCGCCCAGGCCCACGCCTTTGTGCTCCGCCGCGACGCTATTACGCCCCGCCGCGGGCGTTGCCGGCCCCCACCAGTTCGGCGTCGCTGCGCGAGGGCGACCCTTCGAACCGCCAGCGCGGCAGCGCGCCCGGGTGGGTGCGTTGCAGCCAGTCGACCAGGCCTTCGCGCACCGCGCATCGCAGGGTGAACAGGTCACCGGAGTTCGACGCGCTGAGCGTGACCCGCACCCGCAGAAAGCCGCCGACCGCGTCGAGCACCACCAGCGAGCCCGAGCGGCCGTCCCACAGCTCGTTCTCGGCGAGCAGGCGTTGCAACTCGGCACGCATCTCGTCCACCGGGACGGTGAAGTCCACATCGAAGACCACCGTGCCGAGCAGGTCGGTGGAGTAACGCGTCCAGTTCTCGAAGGGTTTGGTGGTGAAGTACGTGGTGGGCAGCACCAGTCGGCGCTGATCCCAGATCTGGACCACCACGTAGGTCAGGGTGATCTCCTCGATGCGGCCCCACTCGCCTTCCAGCACCACCACGTCGCCGACCCGGATCGCGTCCGAGAACGAGATCTGCATCCCGGCGAACACCGCGCCCAGCGAGGTCTGCGCGGCAAGACCGGCCACCACCGACAACACCCCGGCCGAGGCGAACAGCGTCTTGCCGACCTGGGTGAACGACGGGAAGGTCATCAGCGCCGCGGCGGCCCCGAGCACGATCAGGATGGCAATCGCCAGTCGCCGCAGCGTCATGGCCTGGGTCCGGATTCGTCGGCGCTGCCGGTCCGCGTCGGCGATACCGGCGTCACCGCCGGCGAAGCGGGCGATGGTGCGCCGCTCCGCGACCTGAACCAGGCTGGCGAACAGCCAGGTGGTGGTCGCGATCGTCACGATGCGCAGCAGGTGATCGACGTTGTCCCGCCAGGACACCGACGCATCGATGGTCGCATCCACGGCGATGTGTGCGGCGATCACCATGAGTAGGGCGCGAAACGATCGGCGGGTCAGGGTGTCGACGTCCTGGATCAACTCGCTGCGCCGGCCGATGCGGCGCAACAGCCAAGACACCCCCCAGCCCAGCAGGTAGGCGCCGGCGGTGGCGCCCGCCAGCCAGGCCAGGACGACGGCGAGATGGGTAGCGGACTCAAGCTGGAACTCCTCGGGCATGGTGACAACAGCTCCGTGGATCGGGTGCAAATTCTCCACGAGTCTAGGGGCCCGCCTGGCCCGGCCTACCTACCGCGGCGCTTACCTGCTGCGGCGCTCCATTCCGGACGCCAACCGCAGCACCATGTCGGAAAACACCACGTCGGTGTCGATGTCGTCCATGACACCGGTCATTTCCAGCAACACGAAACCGTGCAACGCCGACCAGAACTCCAATGCCGCATAGAAGGCCTGTTCGCCGTCGAGACCGTACGAGGACAACACCGCGATCACCGGGGCGGCGGCGCTCCGGGTGGCGGCGGCGTACTCGGGGTCATCGCCACCGAGTGGCATCCGGGTGAACGCCGAATACCGACCGGGGTGGTGATGGGCATAGCTGCGGTAAGCGCCCGCCATGACCAGGACCGCGTCGTCGGGGGCGCGGCCCTCACCGACTCGATTCAGCATGGTGATGATGTCGTCGATCACCCGCGTCCGCACTGTGCGGCGCAGATCTTCCAGGCTGTGCACATGGTTGTACAGCGACGGGCCCTTGGTGCCCAACTGGGTGGCCAGCGCGTTGATGGTCAATGCGTCCCAGCCTTCCCGGTCGAGGAAGGTCAGTGCGGCATTGATGATGATCTCGCGGCTGAGTTTGGTTGGTCGGGCCGCAGCCTTGCCGGCGGCACGCGACCGACCAACCTGTGGTTCCGGTTCAGCTGCCACGGCGATCGCCCTTCGGTTCACGTCGACCCGTCTTTGCAATGCACCAGGGTCAGCGAAGAACTCTAGTCCGGCGACGACGCGGGCCGTCGGAGGTAGGCCCGAGAACAACTCCGGACCATCAAACCCATCCGCAAATGGAGGAAGCCGGCCACCACCTAAGACAATGCACGTAGGCTCAGTCGAGCAATCACGCGCCATGGCGAGAGGACCCCGCGGTGAAATCGACAAGCCTGGGCCGAACATTGGTCGCCTGCGCGATCACCATCCCGCTCATACTGGCGGTCGGAGCGCCGGCCGCACACGCCAAAAACGGCGACACCCACATCACCGGAGAAGGCGTCGAGACGACGGTGGACTGCAACAATGCCACGCTGATCGTCAACGGGACCTTCAACACGGTCAACGCGCTGGGTACCTGCTGGGCGGTGACGGTGATGGGTACGAGCAACACCATCGTCGCCGACACGGTTCTCAACGACATCACCGTCTACGGCACTGACGAAACGGTGTACTTCCACAACGGTGACCCGGTCATCTGGGACCGCGGCCGTGAACTGGGCATGACCAACCGCATCAATCGCGCCGCAGTGTGAAAGTCCGCGGACGCTGATTGACGTTCACCCACTACCCGGACGAATCGAGGAGAAATGCACGCGTACAGCGGCGGCCGCTCTCGGGCATCGGTAGCCGGGGCGCTCGCCGTCACCGCACTGGCAGTATTCGGGCTGGCCGGCTGCGGGTCGAATGACAAGAACGCGACACCGTCGACGACGAGCACGACCGAAAGCACCGGTGCACAGTTCGAGCTCGGGAACGTTATCAACTACGGATCGTTCGGCACCACAACGGATCTCGATTGCGGTGACGGGAAATCGCTCAACGTTGGCGGCTCCAACAACAAGTTGACCGTCAAAGGCACGTGCTCGACGGTCAGCATCGGCGGCGCGGACAACAAAATCACCTTCGACAAGATCGACAAGCAACTCAACATCGTCGGCTTCAACAACACCATCAGCTACAAAAACGGCAAGCCGACGGTCGAGAACCTCGGCTCGGGCAACAAGGTCAACGAGGGTTAGCTGCTCGCGCCATGCCGGCCGGCGCCGGCTGCGAAGCGGCCCGCTCCTGCCGTCGCCTCAGTCTTGACGCGGGAGATGCTGGCGAATTCATAGTCCAACGCGTCTGATTCGACCATCCCCCACTGGTGCAGCGCCGACAACCGATCTGATCGCATGCACTGCTGCGGCAGTGCGGCCAGCTGCGCTGCCAACTCCTCGGCGGCGCTGCGGGCCTGCCCCTTGGGCACGACGCGGTTGGCCAGGCCGATCGCCTGGGCTTCCGCGGCGTCGACGCCGCGACCGGTCAGGATCATGTCCATCGCCCGGCTGTGCCCGATCAGACGCGGCAGTCGGATGGTGCCGCCGTCGATTAGCGGCACTCCCCAACGACGGCAGAACACGCCGAACACGGCGTCCTCCTCGGCGACCCGCAGATCGCACCACAACGCCAACTCCAGCCCACCTGCTACCGCATAGCCGCTGACCGCGGCGATCACCGGTTTGGACAACACCATCCGGGTGGGCCCCATCGGGCCCGGCCCGGTCCGGTGCACGGCGTTGGCGTCAGTAGTGCCAAACGCCTTCAAGTCTGCTCCCGCGCAGAATGTTCCGTGGTCGCCCCACAGCACCGCCACCGATGCGGCGTCATCCCGGTCGAACTCTTCGAATGCGGAGAACAGGGCCGCGGCTGTCGGGCCATTGACGGCGTTGCGGGCCTCCGGCCGATTCAAAATCACCGTGGTAACCGGCCCACTGCGCTCGACACGCACCGGATCACTCATGTCGCCTCCACTAATCGGATACCGTCGCGCCGCGCGGTCAGTTCGGCGGCAAAGTCGTTGTAGGCTGCCCGCAGCCCCTCGCCCGGCCAATCCGCGGGTAACAGTTCAGTCGGCAGCATAGGGTCACTCAGCAGATGGCGCACGATCGCGGCGGCCACCGTGAACCGGGCGGGAACGTCGGTGGCAGATGACATCTCGTCGAGCATGCGATAGCCGGCCCGTGCCCACGTCGGCAAGTCCCACAGCTGGCCGGCCAGCTCGCCGGGCGCGTCGTCGCGAGCCTTCACGATCCGTACCCGGTCCCGGATGTCTGGCTTCAGTTCGAAGTCGAGGTTATCGGGGCGCATCCATACCCCTTCGCGTAGCTCACCGAATCTTTTGCCGTGCAAAGTGTTTCGTAGATCAGCGCGGCTGCGGGCGTCGGTGCCGACGCTGGTGACGATCACCATGGTCCAGTCGCCATGCCAGCGCCGCACGCGCAGGCTGATCGCCTCGTCCTGACGGCGCTGGCGGGCCAACAGCCGGTCGGAGAGCCGGTAGCCGTCGGCCGACCGGATCAGGTCTCCGGCGCTGACCATCCGGGTCAGCGCCACTCGTAACGTGGTTTCCTTGATACCGAAATCGCTGGTGAGCCTGATCAATTCGGCTGCGCTGGCCCAGGCCGGGTGAGCGCCGAGCAGCACGGACAACACCACCGACCGAGCTGTCATGCGTGCCAGCGTCCTGGGCATCGCCTACACCTCAGATGCTCTGCGGCCGTAGTCCCCGAAGGACTCGTCACGGTGCCGGACCGCGTCGCGGAAGCCGTGCTCGACCGCATCGGCGACGAACGCGTGGCCTTCGGGCGTGTGCCGGGCCACGCCGTCGAACACCGTGCTGACCATCCGGCTGGTCGCCACACCTTGTTGCAACAGCGCGGTGTTGAGTGCGAGCTTGACCATGATGAGCTGGTTGACCGGCACTGCGGCGATGCGTTCGACGAGTCGTTCGGTGCGTTCGTCGAGATCTTTCGGGTCGGGTGCCTCAACCGCCAGTCCCCATTCGGCGGCTTGGGCGCCGGTGATGCAATCGCCGGTCAGCAGAAGGCGTTTGGCGCGCTGGTCACCGAGCCGGTGCGCCCACAGTCCGGCGGCCGGCACGCCCCACACCCGCGTGGGCGGATAGCCGATTTTGGCGTCGGAGGCGGCGATCACCTGGTCGGCGTGCAGCGCGATGTCGGTGCCGCCGGCCACGCAGTAACCGTGGATCTTGACCACCGTGGGCTTGTCGGCGTGCATCAGGCTGGAGAACCCGCGCACGAACCGGCTCATCATCTGGTAGTCGACCATCGGGTCCCAGGGCTGGTTCGGCAGGTGGTTGACGGCCTGGGTTTTGCCGTCGAGCACGGTGCCCTTGTAGGTGCTGCCGCCACCGGCTGAGGACGAGCCTTCGGCGTAGGCGCTCAGATCGAAGCCGGCGCAGAACCCTTCGCCCCGACCCGACACCAAGATCACGTGCACGTTGGGATCGAGGTCCGCCCGCTCGACCAGCGCTGACAGCTCTAACGGGGTGTCGGCGATGATCGCGTTGCCCTTTTCGGGCCGGTTGAAAGTGATTCGGGCAACCCGGTCGGTGACCTCATAGGTCATCGTTTTCAAGTTGTCGAAGTCGACCGGTCTGATCGCGTGCGTCATCCCTTGACCATTGCACGCTCGAGAATCGGCGCGAGATCCAGGCCAGTGGGCATGGTTCCGTAGGCGCCGCCCCACTGTCCTCCGAGCCGGGTGGCCAGAAATGCCTCAGCGACAGCGGGATGACCGTGCCGCACCAACAGCGAGCCCTGCAGCGCCAGGCAGATGTCCTCGGCGACCTTACGGGCCCGGTATTGGATGGTCTCGAGATCCGCCAACTGTGGCTTGAGCCGGTCGACGTGGGCGTCCAGCCGTGGATCGTGGCCGGCGGTGTTGGCCAACTCGGCGAAGAGCACGTCGACGCATTCCGAGCGGGTTCCCATGGCGCGCAACGTGTCCAGGGCGCTGACGTTGCCAGAGCCCTCCCAAATTCCCATCAGCGGCGCTTCGCGGTACAGCCGCGGCATACCGAAGTCCTCGATGTAGCCGTTGCCGCCCAGGCACTCCATCGCCTCGGCGGCGTGCGGGGTGGCGCGCTTGCACACCCAATACTTGGTCGCGGCCAATCCGATGCGGCGCAGCAGCGTCTCGGTCTCGTCACCGCGTACCGCGTTGTCGGTGGCGCCGGCCATCCGCATCGCCACCATGGTGGCCGCCTCAGCCTCGACAGCCAAGTCCGCCAGCACATTACGCATCAGCGGCTGATCGATCAGGTAGGCGCCGAACGCCTTGCGGTGCTGGGCATGATGGACAGCACGGGTCAGTCCGCTGCGCATACTGGTGGCGCTGCCCAGCGCGCAGTCCAGCCGAGTCAGGTTGACCATCTCGATGATGGTCGACACTCCGCGGCCTTCCTCCCCGACCAACCAGGCGGTGGCGCCGTCGTACTCGACCTCGCTGGAGGCGTTGGCATGGTTGCCGAGTTTGTCCTTGAGACGCTGCAGGAACATGCGGTTGCGGGTGCCGTCGGGCAGCACCCGGGGCAGCAGGAAGCACGACAAGCCATCAGGTGCCTGTGCGAGCACCAGGAAGATGTCGCACATCGGCGCCGAGGTGAACCACTTGTGACCCGTCAGACTGTAGCTGCCGTCGGCATTGCGGGTGGCCTGGGTGGTGCCGGCACGCACATCAGAGCCGCCCTGCTTTTCGGTCATCGACATGCCGGCGGTGATACCGGCTTTGGTTGTCGGCACTGTCAGGTCCGGGTCGTACTCGCGGCTGGTCAGCAGCGGTTCGTAGATGTCGGCGAGCTCAGGGTTGCATCGCAGCGCCGGCACGACGGCATAGGTCATGGAGATCGGGCACATGTGGCCGGGCTCGGCGGTCCACACGCCGGTCTTGGCGGCGCGCACAACGTGTGCGCCCGGCCGCGAATCCGCCCACGGGGCGGCGTGCAGGCCGTGGGCAATAGCGGTGCGCATCAGCTGGTGGTAGGCCGGGTCGTACTCCACCTCGTCGAGGCGGTGGCCGTAGCGGTCGTGGGCATGCAGGATCGGCCGGTTGCGGTCGGCCAGCTCGCCCCACCGTTGGGTTTCGGCGCTGCCGGAAATCGCGCCGACTTCGGTGACCTCGTCGAGGCCCCACTGCCCGCCCTCGCGGATCAGCGCCTCGGTCAGAACGGGTGACGACGCGGGGTTGTAGTCCTCCAGCGGCGGGACCTGGTTGGTGACGACATGGGTATCGGGCATGAGTCCAGTGTTACATTTTGTCGACAACTGTTCAAGAGGTGTAATGACCCTCGACTGAGACGGCCACCGCTAGCTGAGGTGGTCGCGCAGAAAAGCGATGTCGTCCTTGCGGCCCTGGTCGGCGGTTTCGCAGATGACCGGCGCGCTGGCGGCCTTGACGACGGCCACCAGCAGCTCCGGATCGATCTGGCCGGTGCCGAAGTTGGCGTGCCGGTCGGCACCGGAGCCCGCGGCGTCCCTCGAGTCGTTGCAGTGCACCAGGTCGATGCGGCCGGTCAGCGCCTTTATCCGGTCGACCGCGTCAATCAGCTCCTCGCCGGCGGCCCAGGCGTGGCAGGTGTCCAGGCAGAACCCAATTCCCTTGTCGCCGATGTGATCCCACAACCTGCCGATGGTGTCGAAATGACGGGCCATCGCATGGTCGCCGCCAGCGGTGTTCTCCAGATATACCTGCACGTCGGTCTCGAGGTAGTCCAGCGCTTTGACCCACCGCCCGAAGCCGGCGTCCATATCGTTGTCATCGGCGTGGCCGCCGTGCACGATCACCGCCGTCGCATCGATGGCCGCGGCCGCGTCGCAGGTGTCCTGCAGAATCTTGCGCGACGGGATGCGGATGCGGTTGTTGGCCGAGGCCACATTGATGAGGTACGGCGCGTGGACGTACAGCGGCATCGTCGACGCCTTCAGCGTCTCAGCGTCGTCGCGCGGCTTGGGCTTCTTCCAGCTCTGCGGGTTGCCCAGGAAGAACTGCACCACGTCGGCGCCGTCGGCCTGGGCCGTGGCCAGGGGATCGTCTTGGTGGACATGCGAACCGATGAGCACGCGGCCAGTCTAGTGCGAAGGCATGACGCGAACGTCACGCCAGCGCGGCACTGGGACGCGACGGCCACGCTGGCGTGACGCTCGACGCGGCGAGGGGCAAAGAGAAAGCCCCGGGGCATGGGACCCGGGGCTTTCTCGTGCTAGTTACCGGTAGTCGCTGTAGCCGTAGTCGTCCAGCGGGACCGCAGCCCCAGTGGCGGCACCGAAATCCGGGCTGTAGTACTGATCCTCGTAGGACGGGATCGTGTACGCGGCGGCCCGGGCCTCCTCGGTCGGCTGCACCTGGATGTTGCGGTAGCGGTTGATCCCGGTACCGGCCGGGATCAGCTTGCCGATGATCACGTTCTCCTTCAGACCGTTGAGCCGGTCGCTGCGGCAGTTGATCGCCGCATCGGTCAGCACTCGAGTGGTCTCCTGGAACGACGCCGCGGACAGCCACGAATCGGTGGCCAGCGACGCCTTCGTGATACCCATCAGCACCGGGCGACCGGCGGCGGGCTCGCCGCCCTCGGCCACCACCCGACGGTTCTCGGCCTCGAACTCCGCGCGGTCGATCAGCGAGCCGGGCAGGAATTCCGTTGAGCCCGAGTCGATGATCGTCACCCGGCGCAGCATCTGCCGCACGATCACCTCGATGTGCTTGTCGTGGATCGACACACCCTGTGCCCGGTAGACCTCCTGGACCTCCTTGGTCAGGTGGATCTGCACCTCGCGCGGGCCCTGCACGCGCAGCACCTCGTGCGGGTCGGCGGAGCCTTCCATCAACTGCTGGCCGACCTCGACGTGGTCGCCGTCGGCGAGCAGCCGCTCGGTGCCGTCCTCGTGCTTGAACACCCGCAGCCGCTGACGCTTGGAGAGCTTGTCGTAGACCACTTCCTCGCCACCGTCGTCCGGGACGATGGTGATCTTGTAGAAGCGCTCACCCTCCTCGAGGCGGACCCGCCCCGTGACGTCGGCGATCGGCGCTTTACCGCGCGGGATGCGGGCCTCGAAGAGCTCCTGGACCCGGGGCAGACCACCGGTGATGTCCTCGCCGACACCACCCTGGTGGAAGGTGCGCATAGTCAGCTGGGTGCCGGGCTCGCCGATGGACTGGGCCGCGACGATACCGACGGCCTCACCGATGTCGACCAGCTTGCCGGTCGCCATCGAGCGCCCGTAACACGTCGCGCACACGCCGGTGCCGGTCGCGCAGGTCAGCACCGACCGCACCTTCACGTGCGTGATGCCGGCCGCCAGCAGCGCGTCGATCTCGGGGTCGCCCAGATCGTGACCGCGAGCAACCACGACCTTGCCCTTCTCATCAACCGCGTCGGTGCCCAAAGTGCGGGCATAGGCCGACGTTTCGATGAACGGGTCGCGGATCAACGCGCCGTCGGGCTGACGCTCGGCGATCTCGACCGTGATACCGCGCTCGGTGCCGCAGTCCGCCTCGCGCACGATGACGTCCTGGCTCACGTCGACCAGACGACGAGTCAGATAGCCCGAGTCGGCGGTACGCAACGCGGTGTCGGCCAAGCCCTTCCGCGCGCCGTGGGTGTTGATGAAGTACTCCAACACCGTCAGGCCCTCACGGAACGACGACTTGATCGGCCGCGGGATGAACTCACCCTTCGGGTTGGTCACCAGACCCTTCATGCCGGCCAGCGTCCGGGTCTGGGTGAAGTTACCCGTGGCACCGGAGTCGACGATCGTGATGATCGGGTTGTCGGCCGGGTAGTGCTCGCGCAGCGCGTTACCGACCTCGTCGGTGGCTTCCTTCCAGATCTCGACCAAGTTCTCGTTGCGCTCGTCGTGGTTCAAAGCGCCACGCTGATACTGCTTTTCGACCTTGTCGGCCCGTTCCTCGTAGGAATCGAGGATCTCCTGCTTGCGCGGTGGTACCAGCACGTCGGCCATCGACACCGTCACCCCGGAGCGGGTGGCCCAGTGGAAACCGGCGTCCTTGAGCTTGTCGACGGTTTGGGCGACGACGATCATCGGGTAACGCTCGGCCAGATCGTTGATGATCGCGGCCTGCACCTTCTTGTGCATCTGCTTGTTCACGAACGGGTAGCCCGTGGGCAGCAGCTCGTTGAACATCACCCGGCCCAGCGTGGTCTCGGCGATCCAGGAATCCCCCGGCTGCCAACCATGTGCGCCGAACAACTCGGCCTCGACCTCGGCGGGCGGACGCAGCTGCTCCAGCCGCACCTTGATCTTGGCCCGCACGCTCAACACGCCGCGGTCGGCGGCCATGATCGCCTCAGCAGGCGATGCGTACACGCCCGTCTCTGCGCGGTCTTTGGCAGCGGCCACGTATTCGCCGGTGTCGCCGTCGACTTCGGTCGTCAGGTAGTACAGCCCGGTCACCATGTCCAGTCGCGGCATGGCCAGCGGACGACCCGACGCCGGCGACAGGATGTTGTTCGACGACAGCATCAGGATGCGGGCCTCGGCCTGCGCCTCGGCGCTCAACGGCAGGTGCACCGCCATCTGGTCGCCGTCGAAGTCGGCGTTGAAGGCCTCACACACCAGCGGGTGCAGCTGAATGGCCTTGCCCTCCACCAGCATCGGCTCGAAGGCCTGAATACCCAACCGGTGCAGAGTCGGTGCGCGGTTCAGCAGTACCGGGTGCTCGGCGATGACCTCTTCGAGCACATCCCACACCTGCGGACGCTGACGCTCCACCATCCGCTTGGCGCTCTTGATGTTCTGCGCGTGGTTGAGGTCGACCAGCCGCTTCATCACGAACGGCTTGAACAGCTCCAGCGCCATCAGCTTGGGCAGACCGCACTGGTGCAGCTTGAGCTGCGGGCCGACCACGATGACCGAACGGCCCGAGTAGTCCACCCGCTTACCGAGCAGGTTCTGCCGGAACCGGCCCTGCTTACCCTTGAGCAGATCCGACAGCGACTTCAGCGGGCGGTTACCCGGCCCGGTGACCGGCCGGCCGCGACGGCCGTTGTCGAACAGCGCGTCCACCGACTCCTGCAGCATCCGCTTCTCGTTGTTGACGATGATCTCGGGCGCACCCAGATCGATCAGCCTCTTGAGTCGGTTGTTGCGGTTGATCACCCGGCGGTAGAGGTCGTTGAGGTCGGACGTGGCGAACCGCCCACCGTCGAGCTGCACCATCGGGCGCAGCTCCGGCGGGATCACCGGCACCGCGTCGAGCACCATGCCCATCGGCGAGTTGCCCGACTGCTGGAACGCCGCGACCACCTTGAGCCGCTTGAGGGCGCGAAGCTTCTTCTGCCCCTTGCCGTTCTTGATGGTGTCGCGCAGCGACTCGGCCTCGGCGTCGATGTCGAAGTTCTCGATCAGTTTCTGGATCGACTCCGCGCCCATCGCGCCGGTGAAGTACTCGCCGTAGCGGTCGACCAGCTCGCGGTAGAGGTTCTCATCGACGATCAGCTGCTTGGTGGCCAGCTTGGTGAACGTCGTCCAGATCTCGTCCAGCCGGTCCAACTCGCGCTGCGCGCGGTCGCGCAGCTGACGCATCTCGCGCTCACCGCCGTCGCGAACCTTGCGCCGCGCATCGGCTTTCGCGCCTTCGGCCTCCAACTCGGCCAGGTCGGCTTCCAGCTTCTGGGCGCGGGCCTCCAGGTCCGCGTCGCGCTGGTCCTCGATGGCCTTCTTCTCGACAACCATCTCGGCCTCGAGAGTGGACAACTCGTTGTGCCGCAACTCGTCGTCGACGCCGGTGATGACGTAGGCGGCGAAGTAGATGATCTTCTCGAGATCTTTGGGCGCCAGGTCCAGCAGGTAGCCCAACCGGCTCGGCACACCCTTGAAGTACCAGATGTGGGTCACCGGCGCGGCCAGCTCGATGTGGCCCATCCGCTCGCGACGCACCTTGGCCCGGGTCACCTCAACGCCACAGCGCTCACAGATGATGCCCTTGAAGCGCACGCGCTTGTACTTGCCGCAGTAGCACTCCCAGTCGCGAGTCGGTCCGAAGATCTTCTCGCAGAACAAGCCATCCTTCTCTGGCTTGAGCGTGCGGTAGTTGATCGTCTCCGGCTTTTTGACCTCGCCGAAAGACCAGTTGCGGATGTCCTCCGCGGTGGCCAGGCCGATACGGAGTTCATCGAAGAAGTTGACGTCTAACACGTAACTCCCTTTCCCCTTTCGGGACTAGAAAACAAATTAGGCAAGGTCCTCAACAGAGGCGGATTCGTTGCGGGACAGGTTGATTCCCAGGTTGGCCGCAGCGCGCTCCAGGTCCTCGTCGTCACCGTCGCGCATCTCGATGGCGGCACCGTCGCTGGAGAGCACCTCGACGTTGAGGCACAACGACTGCAGCTCTTTGAGCAGCACCTTGAACGACTCGGGGATGCCCGGCTCGGGGATGTTCTCGCCCTTGACGATCGCCTCGTATACCTTGACCCGGCCGACGGTGTCGTCGGACTTGATGGTCAACAGCTCCTGCAGCGTGTACGCGGCGCCGTAGGCCTGCATGGCCCAGCACTCCATCTCACCGAACCGCTGGCCACCGAACTGCGCCTTACCGCCCAGCGGCTGCTGAGTGATCATCGAGTACGGGCCGGTGGAGCGGGCGTGGATCTTGTCGTCCACCAGGTGGTGCAGCTTCATGATGTACATGAAGCCAACGGTCACCGGGTACGGGAAGGGCTCACCGGAGCGGCCGTCGAACAGCACCGCCTTGCCGTCGCCGTTGACCAGCACCTCGCCGTCCCGGTTGGGCAGCGTCGAGGACAGCAGGCCTTGCAGCTCGGCTTCCTGGGCGCCGTCGAACACCGGCGTGGCCACGATGTTGTTCGGCTCGGCCTCCAGCAGTTCCTCAGGCAGCTTTTCCGCCCAGTCCGGCGCGCCGTCGACCTTCCAGCCGCTGTGCGCGCACCAGCCCAGGTGGGTTTCCAAGATCTGGCCGATGTTCATCCGTCGCGGCACACCGTGGGTGTTCAAGATGATGTCCACCGGGGTGCCGTCCGGCAGGAACGGCATGTCCTCGACGGGCAGGATCTTGCCGATCACGCCCTTGTTGCCGTGCCGGCCGGCCAGCTTGTCACCGTCGGAGATCTTGCGCTTCTGGGCGACGTAGACGCGGACCAGTTCGTTGACCCCGGCCGGCAGCTCGTCGTCGTCCTCGCGGGAGAACACCCGGATGCCGATCACCTTGCCGGACTCGCCGTGCGGCACCTTCAGCGAGGTGTCGCGGACTTCGCGGGCCTTCTCACCGAAGATCGCCCGCAGCAGCCGCTCCTCCGGGGTCAGCTCGGTCTCCCCCTTCGGGGTGACCTTGCCGACCAGGATGTCGCCGTCGCGAACCTCGGCGCCGATGCGCACGATGCCGCGCTCGTCGAGGTCGGCCAGCACCTCATCGGAGACGTTCGGGATGTCCCGGGTGATCTCCTCGGCGCCCAGCTTGGTGTCGCGGGCGTCGATTTCGTGCTCCTCGATGTGGATCGAGGTCAGCACATCCTCCTCGACGAGGCGGTTGGACAGGATGATGGCGTCCTCGTAGTTGTGACCCTCCCACGGCATGATCGCCACCAGCAGGTTCTTGCCCAGCGCCATCTCGCCGTTGTCGGTACACGGACCGTCGGCGACCACCTGGCCGGCCTCTACCCGCTGGCCGGCGTCGACCATCGGACGCTGGTTGGCGCAGGTGCCGTGGTTGGACCGGGCGAACTTGCGCATCCGGTAGGTCTGCCGGGTGCCGTCGTCGGCCATCACGGTGATGTAGTCGGCCGAAACCTCCTCGATGACGCCGCTCTTGTCGGCGACGACGACGTCGCCGGCGTCGATCGCGGCGCGCAGCTCCATCCCGGTGCCCACCAGCGGCGCCTCGCTGCGCACCAGCGGAACCGCCTGGCGCTGCATGTTGGCACCCATCAGG
Source organism: Mycobacterium sp. NGS62 (assembly GCF_059812285.1). NCBI lineage: Bacteria > Bacillati > Actinomycetota > Actinomycetes > Mycobacteriales > Mycobacteriaceae > Mycobacterium > Mycobacterium sp. NGS62. Next base: position 204,825 of record NZ_JCALCK010000005.1, read on the forward strand.
GCGCGGTTGGCGTCGTCGTGCTCGAGGAACGGGATCATCGCGGTCGCGACCGACACCATCTGGCGCGGCGAGACGTCCATGTAGTCCACTTCGGCCGAGGACACGTACTCGACCTCGCCGCCCTTGCGGCGCACCAGGACCCGGGCCTCGGTGAACCGGCCGTCGTCGTCGATCGGCGAGTTGGCCTGCGCCACCACGTGGCGGTCTTCCTCGTCGGCGGTCAGGTAGTGGATCTCGTCGGTAATTACACCGTCGACCACCTTGCGGTACGGCGTTTCGATGAAGCCGAAGGGGTTCACCCGCGCGTAGGTCGCCAACGATCCGATCAGACCGATGTTCGGACCCTCCGGCGTCTCGATCGGGCACATCCGGCCGTAGTGGCTGGAGTGCACGTCGCGGACCTCCAGGCCGGCACGCTCACGGGACAGACCGCCGGGGCCCAGCGCCGAGAGGCGACGCTTGTGGGTCAGACCCGACAGCGGGTTGTTCTGGTCCATGAACTGGGAGAGCTGGCTGGTGCCGAAGAACTCCTTGATCGCAGCAACCACCGGGCGGATGTTGATCAGGGTTTGCGGCGTGATCGCCTCGACGTCCTGAGTGGTCATCCGTTCGCGGACCACCCGCTCCATCCGGGACATGCCGACCCGGATCTGGTTCTGGATCAGCTCACCGACCGTGCGCAGCCGCCGGTTGCCGAAGTGGTCGATGTCGTCGGTTTCCACCGGCACCTCGACGCCGCCCGGCGCGGTCATCGTGGGCTGCCCCTCGTGCAAGCGCACCAGGTACTCGATGGTGGCGACGACGTCCTCTTCGGTCAGGGTGGTCGTCGATGCGCCGCTGACGCCGAGCTTCTTGTTGACCTTGTAGCGGCCGACGCGGGCCAGGTCGTAGCGCTTCTCCTTGAAGAACAGGTTCTCCAGCAGGGTCTGCGCCGATTCCTTGGTCGGCGGCTCGCCCGGGCGCAGCTTGCGGTAGATGTCCAGCAGCGCCTCGTCGGTGCCCGCGGTGTTGTCCTTCTCCAGCGTCGACATCATGATCTCGGAGAAGCCGAACCGCTCGGTGATCTGCTCGCTGGTCCAGCCCAGCGCCTTGAGCAGCACGGTCACCGGCTGACGACGTTTGCGGTCGATGCGCACCCCGACGGTGTCGCGCTTGTCGACGTCGAACTCCAGCCACGCGCCGCGGCTCGGGATCACCTTGACCGAATGCAGCGTCTTCTCGGTCGACTTGTCGATGGTCTCGTCGAAGTACACGCCGGGCGAGCGGACCAGCTGGCTGACCACCACCCGCTCGGTGCCGTTGATGATGAACGTGCCCTTCTCGGTCATCATCGGGAAGTCGCCCATGAACACCGTCTGGCTCTTGATTTCGCCGGTGTTGTTGTTGATGAACTCGGCCGTGACGAACAGCGGGGCCGCGTACGTCATGTCCTTGTCTTTGCACTCGTCGACGGGTGCCTTGACCTCGTCGAACCGCGGGTCGGAGAAGGACAGTGACATCGAGCCGGAGAAGTCCTCGATCGGCGACAGCTCTTCGAGCACCTCTTCCAGACCACCGGTGGTCCTGCCATCAGGGCGGGCAGCGGCCGCTTCGCGCCAGTGGGGCGCGCCGATCAGCCACTCGAAGGAATCGGTCTGCACGTCGAGAAGACCGGGAACCTCGAGCGGTTCACGCAGCTTGGCGAAAGAAATTCGGTTAGGCGCTCCGGGAACGGAGCCATTTGATGAAATCTGAGTACCTGAGGGGTTCTTCTTGCTCTGGCGCGAGACTGCCAAGATGCATCCTTCCAGCACCTCGTGCGACTAACGAAAGCCGGCGGGCACCGGACCTGTTCGCCGCGATAACTGTGTCGGTTCGGCTGGCGAACGAACTGTCCGAAACTCACGCACGCAGCTAGATCGCTGAGCCGGAACGGGCTCAGGCTAGGACCACGGTGTCAAGTGGCGGGTGAGGTGGGCAGGAGGCAGCCAGCGCAACGTCCAACAATAGCGCAGGACGGCGCATTCCTCAACTACCGCGCTCCGGGGGTACCGGCGATCTGGCGCTGGCCGCCGTCTTCGCCTTCCCGTGCACACATGCTGCCCAACAGATTGGCCCCTTCAGGCCCTCCCGTCAAGGGTTGACGCGCCAAGTTGTCAGCAGAACTCCTTCCACATATTGCGCGCCGTTGTCGCTTACTGAGTGCGGATCGTCTCGGTGGGTGCGTCGTAGTCGCGATGGCGGCCACGGTCACCCGCGTCGCCGAACTCGCTGGCTGAGTACTCATTGGTGCCCTCGAGGGAGTCGAGGATCGCCTGCTGGGCGCCCTTGGGCAAAGTGTGCAGGTTCTCCCGGACCCGGGCCTGGCGCCGGGCGACCGCTTTGCGTTCGGGCATTCCCGGGGTAACGGTGATCTGCGGCGGCACGCCCTCGATCTCCTCGACGCCGCCGTCGTGGTGGCCGGCGTCCAGGTGCGCCTGCTCTTCGGCCATGGTGGCCTCGTCTTTTTCCTCCGACATCCCGATCGGCCCGATCCGGCGGCCGTTGAGGAACTGGCGGACGACCGGCTCGTCGCTGGTCAGCAACACCTCGCGCGGACCGAACATCACCAGCTTGCGACGGAACAGCATGCCCATGTTGTCGGGCACCGTGCGGGCGATGTTGATGTTGTGCGTGACGATCAGAATCGTGGCGTCGATCTGGGCGTTGATGTCGATGAGCAGCTGGCTCAGGTAGGCGGTGCGGACCGGGTCCAGACCCGAGTCGGGCTCGTCGCACAGGATGATCTTCGGGTCGAGCACCAGCGAGCGGGCCAAGCCGGCGCGCTTGCGCATACCGCCGGAAATCTCGCCGGGGAACTTCTTCTCGTCGCCGCCCAGACCGACCAGGGTCAGCTTCTCCATGACGATGTCACGGATCTCGCTTTCCTTCTTCTTGGTGTGCTCGCGCAGCGGGAACGCGGTGTTGTCGTAGAGGTTCATCGAGCCGAACAGTGCGCCGTCCTGGAACATCACACCGAACAGGGTGCGGATGTCGTAAAGCTCTTTGGCCGAGCACTCGGTGACGTCGGTGCCGTCGACGATGATCGAACCGCGCTCCGGGCGCAGCAGGCCGATCAACGACTTCAAGAACACTGATTTGCCGGTACCTGAGGGGCCCAGCAGCACACTGACCTCGCCCTCCGGGATGTCCATGGTGACGTCTTCCCAGATTCGCTGGGATCCGAAGGACTTGGTCAGTCCTTCGACCTGGATGCCGATTCCCATGCGAAATCCTCTCGATGACGTTGCTGGTGTGGCCTGTGGTTTCAGTCACTTTAGCGCATGCACGCGACCAGCGACACGACTATCGTCCGCGGTCGCGGCGGCCTGCCAGCAATGACACGTACGTCTAATACCGCGGCGCCCAGTTGCCGTGAAAACCCATCGGCACCCGTTGCGGCAGATGAACCGTTGCCACCGACTCGAGGGTTTGCGCATCGACCAAGACCAGTTGGCCTTCGTCGCGGCCGCGGTGGTAGCCATACCCGAGCAGGATGCCGTCGTCCTCGGCGGCAGCGGCCACTGGATTGGGCACGAACGACATCTCGCCGAGCAGCAGCTCGGGGTCGAGCGCGGCCACGGTCGCCGACCCGGTCAGGTAGTCGTGCTTGTACAGCGCGCTGGACATATCGGTCTTCCCGTCGTCCAGGAAGCCGCCCTCGAGCCCGACGGTGTAGCCAAACCGGTGCTTGCCACCCAACAGGCTCTCGTTGATGCGAGGAAATTCCTGCGGCCGGTCGTCACGGCGTTCGGTGCTTACCGAACCGGTCGTCAGGTTGATGGTCCAGCGGTCCAGGGTGGGCCGGCTGTCGCCGGGGCCGCGCAGGTCGCGGTCGAACATCCGCGCGTAGCGCACCACATCGAGCACCAGCACCTCGGCGCCCTCGCGGGTTTCCGTATAGGCGTTGAGCGGGTGGTAGACGTAGCACGGTTCGATGTCGAACCACTTGACGTCACTGTTGTCGCCGTCGCGGGGCATGACGCCGATGCGCGCAGGGTAGTGGTCATTCCACTTGTAGGGCATCTGGTGGATGGGTTGGCGGTTGCGGTTGGTCATCGCGGTGATCGGGCTGGGCATCCGGACACGTCCGAGCACCGCTTGCGCCACCAGCCGGGCCGGCGCATTCAGCCAGCGCGGGACTGTCGTCGGCAGCACCTGCACCGGGTCGAAGGTCACCGGCAGGTCGTAGATCACCACATATTTGTCGGTCAGCGAGAAGTCGTGCATCATCGGCGATCCGGTCACCGCGATGTCCACGGTCCGGCGGGCCCGCCCCTGGGTGTCGATCACCGAGTACTGCACGCTGTGTCCGCGCGCAAAGGAGTAGGACACCGCGTGCAATTCGCCGGTGGCCGGGTCCCGGTGCGGGTGGGCGGTGTAGCCGCCGGAAAGGGTGCCGTCGAAGTCACAGGTTCCCACGGTGTCGAGGTCATCGGTGAGCCGGTAGTTGGCGCCGCCGCCCTCGACAAGCGCCAGGGTTTGTCCGGCATGGCTCAGCACGTTGGTGTTGGGACCGACCGACAGCATGCCGGCGCGCGGATTGAGCCCGGCGGGCTCGGGCTCGCCCAAAGCCGCGCACACCGGCGAGTTGCGGACCCAGCGGTTGCGGTACCAGCAGGCCTGCCCATCGCGCAGCGCAACGCCGTGCACCATCGCGTCGCCGCTGAACCAGTGATAGGTGGCGGGGTCGACGTCGGCGACCGGGTTGGGTCCATTGCGCAGATAGCGACCGTCGAGGTGTTCCGGAATGCGACCGGTCACCGGCAGGTCCGTCGCGGTGACCTCGCTGGCCACCGGCGCGAGGGAGCCCTCGAGGTACGGGTTGCGAGTCTGGGTGCTGGCAGTCGCGGTCATCTCCAACTCCTATAACGATGTTATTTCGGTGTTATGGACCGTACGCCTGCTGTGCCAAAATGGCAATGATGACTTCCCAGACCGAGCCGACTGCGCGTGCGGGGTTGGTGCATGCGGCGGTCAGCCTGCTCGACGAGCACGGGCCCGACGCGTTGCAGACGCGCAAGGTCGCCGGCGGGGCAGGCACTTCGACCATGGCGGTGTACACCCATTTCGGCGGGATGCAGGCGTTGATCGCCGCGGTGGCCGAGGAGGGTCTGCGGCAATTCGCCGATGCCCTGGCAGTGCCGTCGACCGACGATCCGGTCGCTGACCTGATGGCCACCGGCATCGCCTACCGGCATTACGCGATCCAACGCCCGCATATGTATCGGCTGATGTTCGGTAGCACCAGCGCGCACGGGATCAATGCACCGGCACACAACGTGGTCGCCTTGTCGGTGGCCGAGATCAGCGACCGCTATCCCAGCTTCGCGCGGGTGGTGGGACCGGTGCACCGCTCGATGCAGGCCGGCCGGATCGCCGGGGGTTCAGCCGGCTCGGCCGACGACGACGCCGCCGTGGTGGCGGTGGCCGCCCAGTTCTGGGCGGTCATCCACGGGTTCGTGATGCTCGAGCTGGCCGGCTACTACGGCGGCGACGGCGCGGCCGTCGGGCCGGTGCTGGCCGCGATGACGAAAAATCTTCTTGTCGCGCTGGGTGATTTACCCGAACGGGTCGAGCAGTCGCAGCGCTCGGCAGTACGCGAAGCCCCCGGAGCGTAGGCGCTCCGGGGGCTGTTGCGAATCGAATTACTTGACGGTGACGGTGGCGCCGGCAGCTTCGAGCTTGGTCTTGGCCTCGTCGGCGGCTTCCTTGGCGACCTTCTCCAGCAGCGGCTTGGGCGCGCCGTCGACCAGGTCCTTGGCCTCCTTGAGGCCTAGACCCGAGACGATCTCGCGCACGACCTTGATGACGCCGATCTTCTTGTCGCCGGCCGCCTCGAGGATGACGTCGAACTCCGACTGCTCCTCGGCGGCTTCGGCGCCACCAGCCGGGGCCGCGCCGCCGGGCGCGGCCGCCACGGCGACCGGAGCAGCGGCGGTGACCTCGAAGGTCTCCTCGAACTTCTTCACGAACTCCGAGAGCTCCAGCAGCGTCAGGTCTTTGAACGCGTCGAGCAGTTCATCGGTTGAGAGCTTGGCCATAGTGGTGTCCTTCCTTGGTGTGGGTACGGGGCTTATTCGGTGGTTTCAGTGGTTTCGGCGGCGGGCGCCTGGGCGGCGGGAGCCTCCGCGGCTTTCTTCTCCTGCAGGGCGGCAGCGAGCCGGGCCACCTGCGACGCCGGCGCGTTGAACAGCCCGGCGGCCTTGGCCATGTTGGCCTTCATCGCGCCGGCCAGTTTGGCCAGCAGCACCTCGCGGGATTCGAGGTCGGCGATCCGCTCGACTTCGGCGACGGTCAGCGGGTGACCGTCCATGTAACCGCCCTTGATGACCAGCGCCTTGTGGTCTTTGGCGAAGGTCTTGATGGCCTTGGCGGCGTCGACCGCCTCGCCGGTGACGAACGCGATTGCCGTCGGCCCGACGAACAACTCGTCGAGTCCTTCGACACCGGCCTCCGACGCGGCCTGCTTGACCAGCGTGTTCTTGGCCACCCGATAACTGGCGGAGTCGCCCAGCGATCGCCGCAGCTCGGCCAGGTGGGCCACTGTCAAACCGCGATACTCAGTGATCACGGTGGCCGTAGATGCCTTGAAACGCTCGGCGATATCGGTGACGGCGGCGGCCTTGTCAGCCCGGGCCATGCATGCCTCCTTGGGGTGGTCTTACCTGTCGCGCGACGACCCGCTGCGCCCGGCTTCGCCGCGCTTGCGATCGTCTCGACCCGGAAATCACGAACGCCCCGACGCAGGATGCGGTCGGGGCGTGAACATGGCGCCGGCGCGTGCCGACGTACGGTTGCCTCGTCCTCCTGCGTGGGCCGCCGGGAGTTCCCGGACCTTCAACCGATTGCTCGGTGACCAACGGTCTTGGGTGGATCGGCCACCACAATAGCGTGGCCATCTGCTATCAGCCAAAACAGCCGATGGCCAGTGACTCAAGTGACAGGTGTGACGAGCCGGGCCGCCCCGACCAGCCCGGCGTCGCCACCCAGCGCCGCGGGAACCACCCGCAGCCCAGCGAGGAAGTCCAAGCCGGCGTAGTCAGCCAGCGCCGCGCCCAACGGGGCGAACAGCACTTCCCCGGCCTTCGCGACGCCCCCGCCGATCACGACGAGGTCGAGGTCGCACACCGCCGCCACCGAGGCAATCATCGCGGCCAGCGCGCCCGCGGCGCGGCCGAACGCCTGCTGCGCCACCGGCTCACCGGCGGCGGCCGCCTCGGCCAGTGCCATCGCATCGCTCCCGTCCCAGCCATTGGCGCGGGCCCACCGCGTCATCGACGGACCGGCCGCGATCGTCTCGGCGCAGCCCCGGCCCCCGCACGAGCACGGCATACCGCCGATGTCGACGACCACATGCCCGACGTGTCCGGCGTTGCCGCTGCGGCCCTGATACGGGACGCCGTCGAGTACCAGCCCCCCACCCACCCCGGTGGAGACCACCATGCCGAGCAGGAAGCGTGCGCCGCGTCCGGCACCTCGCCAGTGCTCGCCGACTGCCATGCATAGCCCGTCGCCGGCCAGGTGCACCGGGACGCCCGGCACCGCGGCGGCGACCCGGTCGCGCAGCGGAAAATCACGCCAGCAGCCGATGTTGACCGGGCTCACGGTGCCGCCGGCCAGGTCGATCGGACCGGCCGACCCGATGCCGACCGCCCCGACGGTGCCGCCGGCGACATCCAGCGCCTCGCGGATCAGCGTTTGAGCTAGAGCCCAAACATCTTCTGCGCGTTGGCTATTCGGAGTAGGTCGGCTGTCGGCGTGGACCAGCACGCCATCGGCGTCGACGAGGCCGGCGGCGATCTTCGTACCCCCGATGTCGAGGGACAGTGTGAGCATGACGCGATCATTGCCGGTTGTGGCGCGAGACGTCGACAACAAGCGGCCGATGATCCGAAATCGGCAACGCGGGCGTCGAGCACGCCTCGGCAACCAGTTGGCTGTCGTCGGTCAGGATGTGGTCGAGCTGGCGATCGGGGGCATCGACGGGAAACGTCAGCACCGACGCGAGCGGACGCAACCGGGTCCGACGCGGCGTGGCCGGGCTCATGTTCAGGTCACCCATCAGCACCCGCGGGCCCTCGAAGCCGCGTAGATCGCGGATCAGTCGCCGCAACTGCAGCCGGTTCCAGCCCGGCACGAACGACAAGTGTGTATTGGCCACGGTCAGCTCGCCCAGGTCGGTGTCGAGCCGGGCGATCACCGCGGCCCGGGGTTCTTCGTCGACGACCTGCACCCGCCGCGGCGCCGGCAGATACATCGGAAACCTCACCGGGATCCGCGGCAGCCGCAGCACCTGCCAGCTCAGCGCCGGAAACCGGGACAGCAGCGCGATGCCGTAGGCCGCGGTGCCCGGCTGTTCGTCGCCGGTGGCGGCCATCCACGTCGCGCCGGGCGTGCCGGAGATCGCCGCGACGAACCGATGACTGACCGCACCCATGGCCTCGGCGGCCACCGCGGTCAGATCGGCCATCGCCGAGCGGGGCTGGTCGCAATCGACTTCTTGCAGGGCCAGGATGTCGGCGTCGAGTCGTCGCACACAGTCGGCGAGCCGGTCCACGTCGACTTCGCCGTCGTGGACGCTGCGACCGTGCAGGATGTTGAAGGTGGCCATCCGCATGGGTAGTACCTACCCAACATGACCGCATTCGCATCCAATGAACAGTTGCGCGAGGCACTGCGCCGCGCGGCGTCGGCGCTCAAGGCGCACGGGCCTCGGTTCGCGCTCGCCGGCAGCTACGCGCTGTGGGTCTACGGCGCACCGGAACCCGTGCACGACGTCGACTTCGCCGTCGCCGAGGCCGATGCCGACGCCGCCGCGCAGACACTGGCCACAGCGGGGTTCGCCATCGACCGCACCCCCGAAGACTGGCTGTTCAAGGCTTGCCTCGACGGCGCGGTGGTCGATGTGCTGCACCGGATCAACGGCGTGCCGGTCGACGCGGACCTGCTCGATTCGGCGGCCAGCCGCGACGTGTTGGCACTCCGGATGCCGGTGTTGTCACCGACGCAGGTCATGACCCAGAAGCTGTGCGCGCTGACCGAACACCATTGCGATTTCGCGTCGCTGCTGCCGGCTGTCCGCGCCGTTCGCGAGCAGCTGGACTGGGACCGGTTGCGCACAGACACCGTCGGCAACGACTTCGCGGTCGCGTTTCTGGTCCTCGCGGATCGCCTGGGCATCACGACGTGATAGGGACTACCCATGCCCGCTCTGGCCGCACCGGTCGCTGACGAGCGCAGCGCGCTGCGCGAGTATCTGGCCTATCACCAAAGCGCCTACTTCGCGGTGTCCTATGGACTCACCGACGAGCAGGCCCGCGCCACCCCGTCGGTGAGCGCGCTGTCGATCGGTGGGCTGGTCAAGCACGCAACCGGTCTGCAGCGGACCTGGATGGCACGAGTGGCTGCCGCGCCGGGCGCCCCGCCCAAAGACCCTCGGCCGTTCGAGGAGATCGCCAAGGAGTTCGGCGATCAGCACGTGATGCGGCCCGACGAGACACTGGCCGGGCTGCTGGGCGGTTTCAAGGCGCAGAACGCGGAATCACTGCGGCTCGTCGACAACGCCGACCTCGACGCCCCGGTGCCGGTTCCCGAGGATATTCCGTGGTTCCCCGACGATCTCGAGGCCTGGTCGGTGCGCTGGGTGATCCTGCACGTGATCAACGAGCTGGCCCGGCACGCCGGGCACGCCGACATCATCCGCGAAAGCATCGACGGCGCCACCATGTACGAGCTGATCGCCGGCCTGGAGAAGTGGGAACCACGTCCGTGGGTGACGCCGTGGCGCACGCATGCTGACCCGTAGCGGCGTCGCGCGCCGCGAAACCCCGGACGGCGTCGTCGAGATCTACTACGAGGACCTGGGCGACCCGGCCGATCCGCCGGTGCTGCTGATCATGGGTCTGGGTGCCCAGCTGCCGATGTGGCCCGACGGTTTTTGCGAGCAGTTGCTCGACGTCGGCTACCGCGTCGTGCGGTTCGACAACCGCGATACCGGGTTGTCGGCCAAGATGGACGGGCATCGGGCCGACGGCACGGCCTACCGGCGTGCTTGGCGGTACTTGATCGGCAAGACCAGCACGGTGCCCTACACGCTGCGCGACATGTCCGACGACGCCGTCGCGCTGCTCGACCATCTCGGAATCAGCCGCACGCACGTCGTCGGCGCGTCAATGGGCGGCATGATCGCCCAGATTCTGGCGGCCACCGAGCCGGACCGGGTGGCGTCGCTGGGCATCATCATGTCGACCACCGGCAAGCGGTTCTTCTCGGCGCCGCCGGCCTGGGCGGTGATCAAGCTGGTCTTCGACGCCCCGGGTAAAAACGCATCCGAGGAGCAGCGGCTGGCATTCGAGGTGCGCAACATCGCGGCGCTCAACGGCCCGAACTTCCTGCCGTCGAATGCAGACCTGCGCAAGCGGGTCCAGCAGCTGGCCGAGCGGGGCAGCTATCCGGCCGGCATGCGGCGCCATGTCGACGCGGTGCTGGGCACCGGCAGCCTGCTGGCCTACAGCAGGGCGATCACCGCGCCGACGGTGGTGGTGCACGGGTCGGCGGATCCGATGCTGCGGCCGCGTAACGGGCAGGCGGTCGCCGCGGCCATCCCCGGCGCGCGGTTTGTCGTGGTCGACGGCATGGGCCACGACCTGCCCGAACCGGTGTGGCGCCCGATCGTCGAGACGCTGACGGAGAACTTCGCGCTCGCCCGCCCATAGACTGCACGGATGAGTTCCAGCAATCATCGCGAGCTAGCGAAGCTTGACCGGGTGCCGTTGCCGGTCGAAGCGGCCCGCGTCGGCGTGACCGGTTGGCAGCTCACCCGTACTGCTGCCCGCATCGTCACCAAGCTGCCCGGCCGCGGCCCCTGGCAACAGAAGGTGATCAAGCAGCTGCCCCAGACCTTCGCTGACCTGGGTCCCACCTACGTCAAGTTCGGGCAGATCATCGCGTCCAGCCCGGGCGCCTTCGGCGAACAGCTTTCCCGGGAATTTCGGGGTCTACTCGACAAGGTGCCGCCCGCCGATCAGGGCGACGTGCAGAAACTCTTCATCGACGAGCTTGGCGCCGATCCATCGCAGCTGTTCGCCAGTTTCGACGAGCAGCCGTTCGCATCGGCCTCCATCGCTCAGGTGCACTACGCGACGCTGAAAAGCGGCGAAGAGGTCGTCGTCAAGATCCAACGGCCGGGGATCCGTCGCCGCGTCGCTGCCGACCTGCAGATCCTCAAGCGTTTTGCCCAGGCTGTCGAACTGGCCAAGCTGGGCCGCCGGCTCTCCGCCCAGGACGTCGTCGCCGATTTCAGCGACAACTTGGCCGAGGAGCTGAACTTCCGCCTCGAGGCCCAGTCGATGGAGGCGTGGGTCTCGCATCTGCATGCCTCGCCGCTGGGCCGCAACATCCGAGTGCCGCAGGTGTATTGGGACTACACCAGCGACCGGGTGCTGACGATGGAACGGGTGCACGGCATCCGCATCGACAACGCCGCCGAGATCCGTAAAGCCGGGTTCGACGGCACCGAACTGGTCAAGGCGCTGCTGTTCAGCCTGTTCGAGGGCGGTCTGCGGCACGGCCTGTTCCACGGCGACCTGCACGCCGGCAACCTCTATGTCGATGATCAGGGCCGCATCGTGTTCTTCGACTTCGGGATCATGGGCCGCATCGACCCGCGCACCCGCTGGCTGCTGCGCGAGCTGGTTTATGCGCTGCTGGTCAAAAAGGACCACGCCGCCGCGGGCAAGATCGTGGTGTTGATGGGCGCGGTCGGCACCATGAAACCCGAGGCTCAGGCGGCCAAGGACTTGGAGAAGTTCGCCACCCCGCTGACGATGCAGTCGCTGGGCGACATGTCCTACGCGGACATCGGCCGGCAACTCTCCACGCTGGCCGATGCCTATGACGTCAAGCTGCCCCGCGAGCTGGTGCTGATCGGCAAGCAGTTCCTCTACGTGGAGCGGTATATGAAGCTGCTGGCACCGCGTTGGCAGATGATGTCTGATCCGCAGCTCACCGGCTACTTCGCCAACTTCATGGTGGAGGTCAGCCGCGAGCATCAAAGCGACGTGGAGGTGTAGTGCAGGTCCGCTCCGGGACTGCCCGATCGGGTGATGTCGATCTTTACTACGAGGACATGGGCGACCCCGGCGACCCGCCGGTGCTGCTGATCATGGGTCTGGGCGCGCAGCTGCTGCTGTGGCGCACCGCGTTCTGCGAAAAGCTGGTCGCCGAGGGCCTGCGCGTCATCCGCTACGACAACCGCGACGTCGGCCTGTCCAGCAAGACCGAGCGGGGCCAAAGCTCCGGTGGGCCGCTGGTTTTGCGGATGCTTCGGTTCTGGCTGGGGCTACCCGGCAAATCGGCCTATGCGCTGGAACAGATGGCCGACGACGCCGCGGCGGTGCTCGACCATCTGGGGATCCGGCAAGCGCATGTCGTCGGCGCCTCGATGGGCGGCATGATCGCCCAGATCGTGGCGGCGCGGTTTGCCGAGCGGACGCGGTCGCTGGCGGTGATCTTTTCCAGCAACAACCGCCGATTCCTGCCGCCGCCCGGACCGCGGCAGCTGCTGGCGCTGCTCAACGGACCGCCACCAGGGTCGCCGCGCGACGTCATCATCGACAACGCGGTGCGGGTCACCCGGATCATCGGCAGCCCCGCCTACCCGGCACCCGAGCAGCGGATCCGCGAAGAGGCCATCGAGGGCTACGAGCGCAGCTTTTACCCGTGGGGTATTCCCCGTCATTTCAGCGCAGTGCTGGCCAGCGGCAGTCTGGTCGGCTACGACCGGCAGATCACCGCGCCAACCGTGGTATTGCATGGTCGGGCCGACAAGCTGATGCGGCCCTCTGGCGGGCGTGCGGTGGCGCGGGCAATCCGCGGCGCACGCTGGGTGACGTTCGACGGCATGGGCCACGAGTTGCCCGAGCAGCTGTGGGATCGGGTAATCGCCGAGCTGACGGCCACATTCGCCGAAGCCTGATACCCGATCGGCTGGTTTCGCAATTCGGTTCCCCACCCCTGATCGACTAGCATGTCCGGGGGGTATGGGGGTGCGGGTGGGGAGTCCCGCTCAGTCGAGGCGGAGACGTCGTAAAACCAGGAAGGCGCACACCATGGCGCAAAAGCTGAAGCCTCATTTTGAGGATGTACAAGCTCATTACGATCTGTCCGACGACTTCTTCCGGCTCTTCCTCGACCCGACCCAGACCTACAGCTGCGCCTACTTCGAGCGTGACGATATGACGCTGGAAGAAGCGCAGATCGCCAAGATCGACCTGGCGCTGGGCAAGCTGGGTTTGCAGCCCGGGATGACGCTGCTCGACGTCGGCTGCGGCTGGGGCGCCACCATGCGGCGCGCGATTGAGAAGTACGACGTGAACGTCGTCGGCCTGACGTTGTCGAAAAACCAGGCCGCTCACGTGCAGAAGACGCTGGACGAGATGGACAGCCCGCGCACCAAGCGGATTCTGTTAGAGGGCTGGGAGCAGTGGGAGGAGCCGGTCGACCGGATCGTCTCGATCGGCGCGTTCGAGCACTTCGGCCACGACCGCTATGACGACTTCTTCAAGATCGCCTACGGCGCGCTGCCCGACGATGGGGTGATGCTGCTGCACACGATCACCGGCCTGACCGGGCCACAGATGGTGGAGCGCGGGATCCCGCTGACCTTCGAGCTGGCCCGCTTCCTGAAATTCATCATGACCGAGATCTTCCCGGGCGGTCGGCTGCCGTCGATCGAGATGGTCGAGGACCGGTCGTCGAAGGGTGGCTTCACGCTGACCCGTCGCCAGTCGCTGCAGCCGCATTACGCCAAGACGCTCGACCATTGGGCCGCGGCGCTGGAGGGCAACAAGGACAAGGCCATCGAGATCCAGTCCGAAGAGGTCTACGACCGCTACATGCACTACTTGACCGGCTGCGCGAAGGGATTCCGCACCGGCTACATCGACGTCAATCAGTTCACGCTGGAGAAGTAAGCCAGTCGGCACCCCGCACTGGTAAAGGACAGGTATGGTGCTCTCACCAGTCGATGAGTTGCGCGGGAATTAGTTCACCAGAAAGGCGACAAGCATCAATGCCTGACAAGCCAGCCGCTTCGACAGACATCCGGACGCGTCCCGAAGACATCCAGGCGCATTACGACTTGTCCGACGACTTCTTCGGCCTGTTCCAGGACCCGACTCGGACGTACAGCAGCGCCTACTTCGAGCGTGACGATATGACGCTCGAGGAAGCCCAGATCGCGAAGGTCGACCTGAACCTCGATCAACTGGATCTCAAGCCGGGCATGACGCTGCTCGACATCGGCTGTGGTTGGGGCACCACGATGAAGCGCGCCGTGGAGCGCTACGACGTCAACGTCATCGGCCTGACGCTGTCCAAGAACCAACGTGCCCGCGCTCAGCAGGTGCTGGACAGCATCGACACCAATCGCACACGCCAGGTGCTGCTGCGCGGCTGGGAGGACTTCAGCGACCCCGTCGACCGGATCGTGTCCATCGAGGCGTTCGAGCACTTCGGCCACGAGAATTACGACCGGTTCTTCAAGAACTGTTTCAACATCATGCCCGACGACGGTCGGATGACCGTGCAGAGCAGCGTCAGCTACCACCCGTACGACTTGCATGCCCGCGGCAAGAAGCTGACCTTCGAGACCGCGCGGTTCATCAAGTTCATCCTCACCGAGATCTTCCCGGGCGGCCGCCTGCCGACCACCAACATGATGGTGGAACATGGCGAGAAGGCCGGTTTCGTTGTGCCCGAGCCGCTTTCGCTGCGGCCGTCTTACATCAAGACGTTGCGGATCTGGGGCGACGCGCTGGAGGCCCACCACGACAAGGCCGTCGAGATCCAGTCCGAAGAGGTCTACCAGCGCTACATGAAGTACCTCCGCGGTTGTGAGTACTACTTCACCGACGAGTCGCTGGACGTCAGCCTGGTCACCTACCTCAAGCCGGCGGCGGCCTAGCTGTCGGATTCGCCTCGCCTCGTTCGTCGAACAGGTAGAGAGTGAAACACGGGGTTTCGCTCACTACCGGAGGTGATCACAATGCAGTACTTGGCTCTGTTGACCAGCCAGGAGCGGGACCGTACGCCCGACGAGCGTGCCGCGTTGATGGCGGAATTCGAAAGCTTCCAAGCCGGCGCCGCCTCGGCACTCCGCGGTGGCGATGCGCTGACGCCGGCTGCGGCCGCGGTGCGGATTACCGGCGGCCCGGACGCTCCGGTTGTCACCGACGGCCCGTTCGCCGAATCCGCCGAAGTGGCCTGCGGCTACTACGTGTTTGAAGCGGAGAACCTCGACGAGGCATTGACATTGGCCCGCGCCATCCCGGTCGCCAAGGTGGGGACGATAGAGGTCCGGCCCCTCTATCACGCGTTCGATCCCGAGTGGTCGCGCACGGACGCCCAGTGGCTGGCGCTACTGCTGGAACCGGCGGCATCTGTGTCGGCGCCGGGCACACCGGAGTGGCAGCAGGAGGCAGCGCGACACGGCGAATTCGCCGCTACTGCGGGGGATCACATCGTCGGCGGCGCCGCGCTGCATGATCCTGCGACGGCGACGACCGTGCGGGTGCGCGACGGGCAGGTGTTACTGACGGATGGCCCGTACGTCGAGGGTGCGGAAATCGCCACCGGGTTCTACCTGCTGTCGGCCGCCGACCGTGACGAGGCCGTCAAACTGGCCGAGATGATTCCCGCCTCGGCCGTGCAGTTGCGTCAGTTGGCCGGCCTCTCCCACCTGTAACGCATGACCGACCTGGACGGCGTCTTCCGGCAGGAATGGGGCCCGGCGGTGGCCGCGCTGGCCCGCTGGTCGGGTGACCTGACCGTCGCCGAAGACGCCGTCCAGGAAGCGTTCGCCGAGGCGCTGCGGGCGTGGCGACGCGACGGCCTGCCAGATAACCCCGGCGCATGGGTGCTGACGGTGGCGCGCAACCGCGCCCGCGATCGGCTGCGGCGCGAATCTTCGCGTCCCGGAAAGGAATTGGCAGCGGTGGTCGAGGAGATCAGGGCGCGCACCGACCGGGTGGACGTCCACCCGGTACGCGACGACGAGTTGCGGATGATGTTCACCTGCGCCCATCCCGCCCTCGACCGAACCTCGCAGCTGGCGCTGACACTGCGGCTGGTCTCCGGGCTGACCGTGGCGGAGATCGGCCGTGCGCTGCTGCAGACCGAGGCCGCGGTCGGTCAGCGAATCACCCGAGCCAAGAACAAAATCCGGCACGCCAACATCCCGCTACGGGTGCCGCCCGCCGAGCTGCTGCCCGAACGCACCCCACACGTGCTGGGCTGCGTCTACTCGGTGTTCACCGAAGGTTACTGGTCGACGGCAGGGCCGTCGGCGATCCGCGACGAGCTGTGCGACGAGGGTGTTCGGCTCGCCGGCGAGCTGTGCAGCCTGATGCCCGATGAGCGGGAAGCTCACGCATTGGCAGCCCTTGTGCTGCTGCATGATTCGCGTCGGGCGACCCGGGTGGACACCGCCGGGGCGCTGGTGCCGCTGGACGAACAAGACCGTGGTCGGTGGGACCGCGGCCGTATCACCCGCGGCCTAGATCGGCTGCGGCTGGCGCAGGGATCGAGTGGGTCGTATCTGCCGCAGGCGGTGATCGCCGCGGTGCACGCGACGGCGCCGAGTTGGCAGGACACCGATTGGGCGACGATCTGCGCGGCCTACGACCGGTTGCTTGCGATCACCGATTCACCGGTAGCGCGGGCCAATCGTGCGCTGGCCGTGGGCTTTCGGGACGGCTACGCCGCCGGCTTAGCCGCGCTGGATGCCGTCCAGGACGATCCGAGACTGACCCGCCTGGTGGCCCCGATCCGCGCCGATTTGCTTCGCCGCGACGGGCAGGCCGCCGAGGCGCTGCGGTTTTACCGTCAGGCGCTGGAGTTCACCGGCTCCGAGCCGGCACGGACGTTTCTGCGCCGCCGGATCGCCGAATGCTCCACCTGAGCACCGCGAGCAGACGCAAAAGCCCCCGACACGCCGGGGAAAAGCGGACTTTTGCGTCTGCTCGCGAGAGGAGCTATTCCGCGGCGAAGTTGCGGGTGATCGCCGGGTCGACCGGAATGCCGGGGCCGGTGGTCGTCGAGACCGTGATCTTCTTCAGGTAACGGCCCTTCGACGACGACGGCTTGTGCCGCAGCACCTCGTCGAGCGCGGCGCCGTAGTTCTCCGCCAGGTTCTTCTCGTCGAACGAGGCCTTGCCGATCACGAAGTGCAGGTTGGCCTGCTTGTCCACCCGGAAGTTGATCTTGCCGCCCTTGATGTCGTTCACGGCTTTGGTGATGTCGGGGGTGACGGTGCCGGTTTTGGGGTTGGGCATCAGACCGCGCGGCCCGAGGATCCGCGCAATCCGACCGACCTTGGCCATCTGGTCTGGCGTGGCGATCGCGGCGTCGAAATCCAAGAACCCACCTTGGATCTTCTCGATCAGGTCGTCGCTGCCGACCACGTCGGCGCCTGCGGCGGTGGCCTCGTCAGCCTTATCGCCGACCGCGAACACCGCGACCCGGGCGGTCTTGCCGGTGCCGTGCGGCAGGTTGACGGTGCCGCGGACCATCTGGTCGGCCTTGCGCGGGTCGACGCCGAGCCGGATGGCCACCTCGACGGTCGCGTCCTGCTTGGTCGACGAGGTTTCCTTGGCCAGCTTGGCCGCCTCCAGCGGTGTATGCAGCCGCGAGCGGTCCACCTTCTCGGCGGCGGCGCGATATGCCTTGCTGTTCTTGCTCATTGGTTATCCATTCCTGGTTGTGGTTGAAAAGCGGGCCGGAGCGGGCCCTCCCACCGGTCGAAAACCTTATTCGACCGTGATGCCCATCGATCGGGCTGTGCCGGCGATGATCTTGGCGCCGGCCTCGATGTCGTTGGCGTTGAGGTCGGCCTTCTTGGTTTCGGCGATCTCGCGGACCTGGTCCCAGGTCACCTTGGCGACCTTGGTCTTGTGTGGCTCGGCCGAGCCCTTGCCCACGCTGGCTGCCTTGAGCAGCAGCTTGGCGGCGGGCGGTGTCTTGAGCGCAAAGGTGAAGCTGCGGTCTTCGTAGACGGTGATCTCCACCGGAATGACGTTGCCGCGCTGGCTTTCTGTCGCGGCGTTGTACGCCTTGCAGAACTCCATGATGTTGACGCCGTGCTGGCCGAGCGCGGGGCCGACCGGCGGCGCGGGGTTGGCCTGGCCGGCTTCGATCTGAAGCTTGATCAGCCCGGCGACTTTCTTCTTCGGGGCCATGAGGTGTTGGTCTTCCTTTCGTGCGCTAACGCTAGATCTTCGAAACCTGGCCGAAGCCGAGTTCCACAGGTGTTTCGCGACCGAAGATGGACACCAGCACCTTGAGCTTCTGTTGTTCGGCGTTGACCTCGCTGATGGAGGCGGGCAGCGTGGCGAACGGCCCGTCCATCACCGTGACCGATTCGCCGACCTCGTAGTCGACCTCGATCACCGGTCGTTCCAGCCCGCCCTCGCTGGCCGCGGCGGCGGTGGCGGCCGCACCCTTGGCCGGCTTCTTCGCCGGCCCCTGCGGCAGCAGGAACTTCACCACGTCGTCCAGCGAAAGCGCGGACGGACGTGACGTCGCGCCGACGAACCCGGTGACACCCGGGGTGTTGCGCACCGCGGACCACGAGTCGTCGGTCAAGTCCATGCGGACCAGGATGTAGCCCGGCAGCACCTTGCGATTGACCTGCTTGCGCTGCCCGTTCTTGATTTCGGTGACCTCTTCGGTGGGCACTTCCACCTGGAAGATGTAGTCGCCGACGTCGAGGTTCTGCACGCGGGTCTCGAGGTTGGCTTTGACCTTGTTCTCGTAGCCGGCGTAGGAGTGGATGACATACCAGTCGCCGGGTTTGGTGCGCAGCTCGGCCTTCAGCGCGACGGCCGGGTCGACCTCTTCGGCCGGCTCTTCGGGGGCGACGGCCTCGGCCGCCGCGTCCGGACCGGACTCGGCGGTGGCCTCCTGCAAGGCCTCCTCGATGTCGACCGTCTCACCCACGGGCTGGTCGCCGTCGGAGGTAGTCACGGTTCTCTCAGTTCCTCTCTATAACCCGCTGGGCGTCCGTCAGCCGAACACCAGCAGCACGAGCTTGGCCAGACCCAGATCGGCCAGGCCGATCAGCGCCACCATGAACACCAGGAAGGCCAGCACCACCGAGGTGTAGGTGATCATCTGCTTGCGGTTGGGCCAGATCACCTTGCGCAGTTCGGCGACAACCTGCTTCAGGTAGTTGTAGACGTACGCGAATGGGTTGGGGCTTTGCGACTTCTTGGTCTTCTTGGCCTTCTTCTTCTTGACCTCGGCGCTGTCCTTGCCGAGCTCGACCGCTGACGACTCGACATCCCCCGCCCGCTGGCGGGACCGCTTGCCGCTGGGGCGCTGCGGTCGGGTCGCTACCGCCGTGCGGCCGTCGGCTGCGTCGGCACCGTCGCGCTCGTCGCTCACCGCATGCTCCTCTGTTTGCCTCTTCGGGTGGTCACCTTCCAGTGTCCACCATCGCTGAATCCGATGGTCAGCAGGGGCGACAGGACTTGAACCTGCAACCTGCGGTTTTGGAGACCGCTGCTCTGCCAGTTGAGCTACGCCCCTATGCCGGTTGGCAGGCCAACCTGTGCGCACGGGGCTTCACATGAACGCGCGCCCTCCGCTTGGTCGACTACCGGAAAGCGCGCTTGTGACGGGAAAACCCCGAGGTCCGAGTGTACATCGACGCCGGTCTCAGGTACTAATCACGCGGTTCGGACAATCTGGCCGGACTCCATGTCCCACTTGAGCTGGACCGAGTCGTTGCCCTCGTTACCCATCATCGTGGTATAGGCCTCCAGCACGACCTCGCCGACGGCGTTGGTGCAGATGTTCCTGGTGACGACGATGTCGGCGCCGAACCGCTCGTTGACCGACTGCACCTCCATCTCAGCGTGCAGCACGTCGCCGGCCAGGATCGGCTTGTGGAAGATGAACTTCTGGTCGACGTGCAGCATGTTCATCGTCTCGTAGCCGGTATCGACGCTCCGCATGAAATCGGCCTGGACCAGCTGCGCGAAGATCGTGACGAACGTCAGGGGGGCGACGAGGGCGTCATACCCGAGTTCAGCGGCGGCTTTCTCGTCCAGGCAGGCCGGGTCGTCGGCCTTGATCGCCTTGGTGAACTCCCGGATCTTTTCTCTGCTTACTTCGTATGTGTCGGGATAGCGCCAGACCATCCCGCGGATGTCGGTTTTGATTGCCATGCTTACGCCAACGTCGCCGACGCGACGGCCCGGCCGAAAATCTTCTTGCCGCCGGTCGTAGCAGTAATCGCGACCGTCACCGACTTGCTGTCCTCGTCAACGGACTTGACCCGGCCGGTGAATACGATCTCGGCGCCTTTGCCGTCGTTGGGCACCGGCACAACCGCGGTGAACCGCACGTTGTACTCGGTCACCGCCCCCGGGTCGCCGACCCAGGAGCTGACATAGCCGCCGCCGAGGCCCATGGTCAGCATGCCGTGCGCAATCGCGGTGTCCAGACCGACCATCTTGGCGGTCTCGTCGTCCCAGTGGATCGGGTTCAAGTCGCCCGAGACACCCGCATAGTTCACCAGATCCTGCCGGGTCAGGGGGTAAACCTTCTCCGGTAGCTGGTCGCCCACCGCCACCGAGCTGAACTCACGCCGTGCCATCGCTGAAACCCTCTTCTCCCTCTTCGCCGGCACGACCCGCCAAGGTCGTGTAGGTCTCCTGTACTACCTCGCCCGCTTCGTTGGTCACGATGTTTTTCGTGACGATGATGTCGGTGCCGTGCGCCTGCCGCACTGAGTCCACGTAGACGTCGCAATAGAGCTTGTCGCCCGCTTGGATCGGCTTCAGATACTTCAGCACCTGGTCGACCTGGACGATCTGCTCGTCGTTGATCGAGATGTTGGCGTCAGCGAAAAACGCCGTTTGGGCCTTATAGCCGAACACCGACATAAATGTCAGCGGTGACAGCAGGCCGTCGTAGCCCAACTCGGCGGCGGCCATCTCCTCGAAGTAGGCCGGGTCGTCGTTCTTGACGGCGACGGCGTACTCCCGAATCTTTTCCCGCTCGACCATGTAATGGTCGGGGTACCGATAGTGCCTACCAACGACATCTTTGCCCAACGACACGGCTGTCTACCTAGCGCGTCTCGCGGTGTGCCTGATGCTTGCCGCAATTGGGGCAGAACTTCTTCAGTTCGAGCCGATCGGGGTCGTTGCGACGATTCTTCTTGGTGATGTAGTTGCGGTGCTTGCACACCTCGCACGCCAAAGTGATCTTCGGCCGTACATCGGTACTGGAGGCCACGTCCGCTTCTCTTTCTCATGTCTTGTTGTTGTCCTGTAGCGATGGCCGGACTCGAACCGGCGACCTAACGATTATGAGTCGTTCGCTCTAACCGACTGAGCTACATCGCCTCGGTACGCGCCGCCTGCCTGCTCGGCGTCCGCCGAGCCCCCTAACGGAATCGAACCGTTGACCTTTTCCTTACCATGGAAACGCTCTGCCGACTGAGCTAAGGGGGCCTGGCCCGAAGCGACCATTCGGGTCGGCCTCCGGCCTAAAAGAGGGTACAGCCTGGGCCGCAGGCCGACCAAACCCGCCCTGCGGCGATACGGGGCGCGCAGGTACCCCGGAAGGACCTCGGTCAACAATCCCGGTCAAATCACACAGACTCGCTGGAGCGGTGCAGCCGCAGCGCGTCCAGGTTGCCGAATTCGTCGACCTCGTCGTCGTCTAGCGAAGATTCGGAGGCGTCGGCACCGGCGACCAGAGTCCGCAGCGCGAGGTTGACCGCCTCCCGCGTGCTGTGCATATGAAATCTGCGTATGACCTCGTCGACGAGGGCTTTATCGACCTCGATCTCGACCGTGCGGAACGTCATTAACCAACGATACCCGCTTGGCGAAACGTGAACCATCAAAATCCTGGCAAACATTCAGACAGGCCCGCCGAGGCGCGGCGGGCCGCGCCGTAGGCTGGACGGGTGCCTGACACGGACCGGCTGTATTTCCGCCAACTACTCTCCGGGCGCGACTTCGCCGCCGGCGACATGTTCGCGACGCAGATGCGCAACTTCGCCTATCTGATCGGCGATCGGCAAAGCGGCGACGCGGTAGTCGTCGACCCGGCCTACGCCGCCGGGGATCTGCTCGACGCGCTCGAAGCCGACGGCATGCGGCTCTCGGGGGTGCTGGTCACCCACCACCACCCCGACCATGTCGGCGGCTCGATGATGGGTTTCGAACTCAAGGGCCTCGCCGAGTTGCTGGAGCGCACCAGCGTGCCCGTACACGTGAATACCCATGAGGCGCAGTGGGTTTCGCGAGTCACCGGAATCAGCATGGCGGATCTGACCGCGCATGAGCATGGCGACGTGGTCAGCGTCGGCGATATCGATATCGAGTTGCTGCACACGCCCGGCCACACGCCGGGCAGCCAGTGCTTTCTGCTCGACGGCCGGCTGGTCGCCGGCGACACGCTGTTTCTGGAGGGCTGCGGGCGCACCGACTTCCCCGGCGGCGACTCCGATGAGATGTATCGCAGCCTGCGGCAGCTCGCCGGGCTGGCCGGTGACCCGACGGTGTTTCCCGGCCACTGGTATTCGGCTGAGCCGAGTGCATCGCTGTCGGAAGTCAAGCGTTCCAACTACGTCTACCGCCCGGCCAATCTCGACCAGTGGCGAATGATGATGGGCGGCTGAGCGCACTCTAAGATCGCATCAGCGAATTTTCGGTCCCCGATCAACGGCGGCATACGCGGAGGTCTTCGATGGGCTGGTTCCATGACCGCTGGCATGAGGTGACCGGGTCAGGCTCCAACACCTGGGTGGCATTGGGCAGCTGGGCGGTGCTGGCGGTCGGAGTGTTCGCGCTGCTGTGGGCCAACCGGCAGGTGCGGCGCAATCATGAGGTGTCGATCGAGCAGACCCGGCCGCACATCGGCATGTCGATGGAGCCGCACGGCGCCGACTGGCATGTGATCGAACTTGTCGTCCGTAACTTCGGCAAGACCGCGGCCTACAACATCCGCTTCGCGTTTCCGCGCCCGCCCACTGTCGCCGCCTACGAGAACACCGCGGATGGCTACACCGACGTCGTCGAGATGAAGCTGCCCGAGGAGTTGGCGACGCTGGCGCCGAATCAGGAATGGCGGGTGGTGTGGGACTCGGTGCTCAACCGGGCCAAACTCGGCGACGACATCGAGCCGCGGTTCGCGGGCACGGTGACCTACTACGACCGCCCCGAGGAGAGGCCGGCTTGGAAGTTCTGGCAGCGCAAGCAGCGTCCGTTCGAGACCAAGGTGGTACTCGACTGGGATGCCCTGCCGCCGGTGCGGCGGGTCGAGCTGATGACGACGCACGACCTGGCCAGCCGGGAAAAGGAGAAGCTGGAACTGCTGCGCGGGCTGTTGACGTACTTCCACTACGCCAGCACCGAACCTCGGCCCGACGTGTTCCGCAGCGAGATCGAACGCATCAATCGCGCGGCGGAGGAAACCCGAGACCGGTGGCGGGCCCGCCAACTCGACGATCCGACCGATGTGCATCTGCGGTGGGACCGGGCCAAAGCGGAGGCCGGTAAGCACCGGAGCTAACGGGCGACGTGATTGAATCGACTCCCATGAGCGACCCAGTCACCTATCGCCACGACGAGTCCATCGCGATCATCACGATGGACGACGGCAAGGTCAATGCGCTGGGGCCTGCCATGCAGCAAGCCCTGCAGGAGGCGCTCGACAACGCCGACCGCGACAACGTCGGCGCGATGGTGATCGCCGGCAACGACCGGGTGTTCAGCGGCGGCTTCGATCTGAAAGTTTTGACGTCGGGCGAGGCGCAGCCAGCGATCGACATGCTCAAGGGCGGCTTCGAGTTGTCGCATCGGCTGTTGTCCTATCCCAAGCCGGTGGTGATGGCTTGCACCGGCCACGCCATCGCGATGGGCGCGTTCCTGTTGTCCAGTGGTGATCATCGAGTGGCCGCCCCCGCGTACAACATTCAGGCCAACGAAGTCGCGATCGGGATGACGATTCCGTATGCGGCGTTGGAGATCATGAAGCTGCGCCTGACGCCATCGGCCTACCAGCAGGCCGCCGGACTGGCCAAGACGTTCTTCGGCGAAACCGCTGTCGCGGCGGGCTTTGTCGACGAGATCGTGCTGCCCGAGGTAGTGCGGGAACGCGCGGTCGAGGCCGCCCGGGAGTTCGCCACGTTGCACCAGAAAGCACACACCGCGACGAAGTTGCGGACCCGTGCCGAGGCTTTGGACCGCATCCGCGGCGGAATCGACGGTATGGCAGCCGAGTTCGGGCTGTAGTCGCACGCTGGCCATTGGCGACGACCCGCTACGCCCGGCTCCGCCGCGCTTGCGATCGCCGCGGCGGGGTTTCGGAATCCCCAGGTCGGGTACGCCTCGGCCATGGTGGCCATCGACCCGATCGCGGAACCGTGGGGCCTGCGAACACCCTATGAACCCGGCCAGCCGTGGCCGCAACGCGTCGACAACTACCTGGACGAGGGCATCGCCCCGGAGTCGGTGGACCGGTGGGTGCAGTCGGCCGCGGTGTTGCACTCCAACGGCGACGGCCTGGATATCGCCGTCAAGGACGGACGTATCGTGGGCGTCCGCGGCCGCGCGGTCGATCGGGTCAACCACGGGCGACTCGACCCCAAGGACATGTTCGGCTGGCAGGCCAACGCCTCGGCAGATCGGCTCACCACCCCGCTGATCCGCCGCGACGGCCGACTGCAGCCCTGTGACTGGGACACCGCGATGGAGGCGATCGTGGCCCGCAGCCGGGGATTGTTGGACAGCCACGGCCCCAGCGCAATTGGCTTCTACACCTCCGGGCAGTTGTTCCTTGAGGAGTACTACACGCAGGGCGTGATCGCGCACGGCGCGATCGGTACCAACCATGTCGACGGCAATACCCGGCTGTGCACGGCGACGGCCGCTGAGGCGCTGAAGGAATCGTTCGGCTGCGACGGCCAGCCCGGGTCCTACACCGACGTCGACCATGCCGACGTGATTGCTCTGTTCGGACACAACGTCGCCGAGACGCAGACCGTGTTGTGGGCCCGGATGCTGGACCGGTTGGTGGGCGAGTCGCCGCCGGCGATCATCTGCGTCGACCCGCGGACGACGCCGGTGGCCTTGCATGCCACCGTGCATCTGGCGCCGCTGCCGGGCAGCAACGTGGCGTTGATGAACGGTCTGCTGCACGAGATCATCGCCAACGACTGGGTTGACCACGACTACATCGACTCGCACACCATCGGTTTCGACGAGCTGCGTAAGCGTGTCGCAGAATTTCCACCGCAACGCGCTGCCAAGATCTGCGGGGTCGACATCGACGACATCCGGGCGGCGGCGCGCCTGATCGGCACCGCCGAACGACTGCTGTCCACGGTGCTACAGGGTTTCTACCAGTCGCACCAGGCCACCGCAGCATCGGTGCAGGTCAACAACATTCACCTGGTGCGGGGGATGCTGGGCAAGCCCGGCTGCGGGGTGCTGCAGATGAACGGGCAGCCCACCGCGGAGAACACCCGCGAATGCGGCGCCGACGGTGACCTCGCCGGGTTCCGCAACTGGGCCAACGACGATCATATTGTCGACCTCGCCCGGCTGTGGAACCTTGAGCCGCAACAGATTCCGCACTATGCACCGCCGACTCACGCCATGCAGATGTTTCGCTACGCCGAAGAGGGCAGCCTGCAGATGCTGTGGGTGACCGCGACCAACCCGGCCGTGTCGCTGCCCGAGCTGGCCCGGATCCGCGACATCTTGTCCCAAGAGCGACTGTTTTTGGTGGTCGAGGATATTTTCATGACCGAGACCGCCGAGCTTGCCGATGTGGTGTTGCCAGCCGCGGCGTGGGGTGAGAAGACCGGCACCTTCACCAACGCCGACCGCACCGTGCACATCTCCGAAAAGGCCGTGGAGCCACCGGGGTCAGCGCGCTCCGATCTGGACATCTTCCTCGACTACGCGCGACGGATGGACTTCCGCGACAAGGATGGGCAGCCGTTTCCGCCGTGGACGGACCCCGAGTCGGCGTTCGAGGCGTGGAAGAAATGCAGCGCCGGGCGGCCGTGCGACTACACCGGGCTGAGTTATGCGAAGCTTCGCGGCGGCAGCGGCGTTCAATGGCCCTGCACCGCGGATAATCCCGACGGCACCGAACGGCTTTACGCCGACGGAAAGTTCTGGGCTGCACCGGATTACTGCGAAGCTTACGGGAAAGATCTGATCACCGGCGCGCCACTGGAACCCACCGAGTACCGGGCGATGAACCCGTTCGGCAAGGCGATCATCAAGGCCGCGGAGTATGTTCCGCCGCACGAAAAGCCCGGCTCCGGCTATCCGTTCGCGTTGATCACCGGCCGCACCCTGTACCACTTCCACACTCGCACCAAGACTGCTCGGGCACCGCAACTCAACGCCGCCGCACCCGAGGTGTGGGTGGAAGTCTCAGCCGGTGATGCCCGTCGTCTGGGCATCGCAGAGGGCGACATGGTCGAGGTGAGCACCCCGCGCGGCCGCATCAGCTGTGCCGCCCGGATCAGCGCTATCCGGGATGGAGTGTTATTCGTCCCGTTCCACTACGGCTACTTCGACGCCGACGGGCCCAAAATGGCGGGCCACCACCGCGCCGGCAATGAGCTCACGCTCACCGATTGGGATCCGGTGTCCAAACAGCCGATCTACAAGACGGCCGCCGCCGCGCTGCGCCGAAAGCGCGACGGCAACGGTGACGTCGCTACTGCGCCGACGACGGCGGCCTCGGCCCCGGTCAACGGCCAGGTGCCCGCGACAGTGGGCGGTGCGGCGGCCACCGTATCCGAGGTCCCGGTAGGTCAGTCGTGAAGATCAAGCTGGCGATCCGCGAATTGCACCGCGCTGAACGCAAATTGGCTCACGAGCTCAACGTGATGGCATCGCGGCATCGCAGTGACCAGGACATCTACCACATCGCCCGCGACCTGGCCGGCTGGTCGCAACACCATCTGCGTGACTTGGCCACCCATGGCCGCCACTACGGCCTGCGGCTGTCGGCTGAGCCGCGAACCCGGGCGCTCAGCGGGTTTTTACAGTCGCGTCTCAGCGGACTGTTACGCAAGCGTCCCGAGCCGGGTCTGCTGCTGCTGGCCGATCTGCGGCGCATTCATCGGATGGCCGCAGGAGCATCGGTGGACTGGGAGCTGCTCGGCCAGGCTGCGCAGGCCACCAAGGACCAGGAGCTGCTCGACTTGACGTCGCGCTGCCACCCGGAAACGTTGCGTCAGATGCGTTGGGCCAACGCGATGCTCAAGGAGCTCTCGCCGCAGGTACTGACGAGTTAAGTTTGGCGGCGACCCGCTGCACCCGGCTTCGCCGCGCTTGCGATCGCCGCGCTAAACGCCTTGGTATCGGCGGAAGCGCTCGAGGTACGCCGAAAAGTCCCAGGTCGACAAGAACTCGTGGACTGCCGCGTAGCCCCGATCGTATTGCTGCTCGAGGCGGCCTCGCGAGATGCCGAAGTCCAGGGCGCTCACCTCGGTTGAGACCACCCGGATGGTGCGGGCACTGACCCACGGCTCGCTCAGGTGGGTTTGGTCATGGCCGATCAGCATGGTGGTGATCAGATGTTCCAGCAGCGACGGCGGTCCAAGCAGGCGCCGCAGCGGCCTGAGCGCGGGGATCGCACTCTCGATGCCCTCGAACAGCTTGGGAATCACCGTGATTCCGAAGGTCGGCCAGCGCGGCCGTTTGGCGTCGGGCCGGTCCAGCGAATCGATCGGGAAGGTCGACAGCAGGCCGCCGTCGACCAGAGTGGACGTCAGCCCGGTGGCGCTGGTCAAGGCGACCGGACGGTAGAAGAACGGGATTGCCATCGAGGCGCGCACCGCGTCGGCGACTGGCTGTTCGTCCGGATCCAGGCCGTAGACCCGCTTGTAGTCCCAGGGCAATCGCACCAGCTGGCCGGTGGTCAGATCGGCGACCGTGACCACGGCCCGATAGCGCCGCTCCTCGAGTAGATTGTCGTCGTCGATGGCGAGATCGCCAAACGTGCTGACGCCCAAGTTCTTCAGCTCGCCGCGGATCCAGTCGTGAGCGAAGTCGCCGCGGTACAGCCCGGTGTCACGTACCAGGCCCCAGGCTGGCCCGAGGAACGGGATCGGCGCCGCGTCACGCCATTTCGACAGCGGCACAGACAGTCCGAGCTCTTTGACTTCCGCGCTGGTCAGCTGTTCGCCTTTGGACGCAGCCGCAATGATCGCGGCGACCACCGAGCCGCCGGATACGCCGGACGCGCGGGGGAACGAATATCCGGCGTCCATCAGCGCGACGATCGCGCCCACCAGACCGATGAATTTCACCCCCCCGCCGGAGAGGATGAGATCCGCATTTTTCGCGTCGTCAGCCATGAGATTCCTTTATCGCCGGAAGCGTTCGCGGTATTCGGCCCAGTTCCAGGTGGACAGAAATGCCGCTGCCGCGTCGTAACCGCGTTGGTAAAGCTCTTCTTTCTGCGTGTCGGAAATGTCGAAATCGAGGAAGCCGACGTCGGTCGAGTCCACGCGAATGGCGCGTGCGCTGACCCACGGTTGGTTGAGGTAGGCCTGATCGCGGCCGACGATCATCGTGGTGATCAGGCTTTCCAGCAGGGTCGGGCCGCCGCCGAGCCAATGCAGCGGCGCCAATGCGGGAATCACCTTGGCGTTGTCCTGGGGCAGGTTGGGCAGCAGGGTGATCCCGAAGGTGGGCCAACGTGGCGGCTTGCCGTCCGGCCGGTCGAACGAGTCGATCGGGAAGTTCGACAGCACTCCCCCGTCGACGAGCGTCGATGTCACACCCTCCGCGCTGGTGAGTTTGACGGTGTGGAAGAAGAACGGGATCGACATCGAGGCGCGGACCGCATCGGCGACCAGTTGTTCGTCGGGATCCAGCCCGTAGAGCCGGCGATAGTCCCAGGGCAGCCGCACCAACTGGCCGGTGGTGACGTCGGCGACGGTGACCACCAACCGGTAGCGCCGCTCAGGCGGCAAGGTGTCGTCGTCGAGGGCAAGATCGCCAAACGTGTTGACACCCAGGCTCTTTAGCTGACCGCGGATCCAGTCGTGGGCGAAATCGCCCTTGTAGATTCCTTCTTCGCTGATCAGACCCCAGGCTGGGCCGAGCACAGGGATCTTTTCGATGGGTCCTGGATCCAGGAACTTGCGGTAGGGCAACGTCATCGCCAGGTTCTTGACGTCGGCGGGAGTCAGTTGATCGGCACCGGCGGCCAGGATCGCACCGACAACCGAGCCGGCCGACGTCCCCGACACCCGCGGCACCTGGTAGCCGGCATCCATCAGCGCGACGATGGCACCGGCCAGCCCGATACCCTTGACACCGCCACCGGACAGGACCAGGTCGGCCCTCAGCGGAGTGTCGGTCATCGCTCCTCGCCCGAAACCCATTCGTAGGGTAGGAATTTCCCATCAAAAGTCACCACCACGCGATCGCCGGACGGATGCGTTTTCTTGTGCACGTCGACGCTGAAGTTGATCGCGCTCATGATCCCGTCGCCGAACTGCTCGTGAATCAGTTCCTTGATCGCCGGCCCGTAGACCAGCAGGGCTTCGTAGAACCGGTAGATGGTCGGGTCGGTGGGCACCGCCGTCGGCAACCCGCCGCGCATCGGCGGCGCAGCCAGCACCGCGACCGCCGATTCGTCCAGACCCAGCATCTCAACGAGAACCTTGCCCAACTCGGCGGGAATCGGCTGCTGGCCCAGTAATGCCGAGGTGGTCCATGCCACCGGCCGGTCAATGGCGTCAGCCAACTCCTGCCAGGTCAAGCCCTTCTCCAGCCGGGCAACGACGATCTGCTCGGTGATCTCGTTTCTGGTCATGTCCCCCAGCATGCCCTTATGCCGCAGTCGCCGGTCACCCGAGCCATCATCTACTATCTACGTACGTAGGTAGTACGGGTAGCACTCGACCGGAGGGAACCGCGATGTCACGTCGCCTGATCGCCATGCTGATCGCTGCCATGCTCGTCGTGGGCGCGTGCGGTTCCAAGCCGACGTCCGGCGAAACCCATGGCATGCCGGATCAGCTGCAGTTCAGCGCGACCACCCTCGACGGTCGGCAGTTCTCGGGCGAAACCCTGCTGGGTAAGCCCGCGGTGCTGTGGTTCTGGGCGCCCTGGTGTCCCAACTGCCAGCGCGAGGCGCCGACAGTGGCCAAAGTCGCCGCGGCGAATCCGACCGTGACGTTCGTCGGAGTGGCCGCGCGCGCCGACGAATCCGCCATGCGGGAATTCGTCGACAAGTACCACGTCGACGGGTTCACCCAACTGGCCGATACCAATTCGGCGGTGTGGACCAAATTCGGTGTAACGCAACAACCGGCATACGCGTTCGTCCGGCCGGACGGCAGCATCGACGTCGTCAAGGGCACGATGACCGAATCTCAGCTGTCCGAGCGAGTCAGCACGCTGAGCAAGCGATGATCGACACCGCGGCGCTAGGCTTCGCGTTGGCCGCCGGACTGGTGGCGGCTCTCAACCCATGCGGATTCGCCTTTCTGCCCGGCTATTTGGGCTTGGTGATCGCCGGCAGCCAGGAGACCTCTCGGTCGGCGGCGCTGGGCCGGGCCGGGCTGGCCACCGTGGCGATGTCCGCCGGATTCCTGACCGTGTTCGGGGTGTTCGGCCTGGCGATCTCACCGGTGATCGCCTCGGCGGAAAAGTATCTGCCGTTTGGCACCGTGGTGATCGGCGTGTTGCTGATCGGCATCGCAGTCTGGTTGCTGGCCGGCAAAGACATCAGCGTGGTGTTGCCCAAGCTGGCGGGCGGCGCGCCGACGGCCCGGCTGGGATCGATGTACGGCTACGGCCTCGGCTACGCCGTCGCCTCGCTATCCTGCACTGTCGCACCATTTCTCGCGGTCATCAGCACCACCTTCAAACAGGGCTCGATACTCTCCGGGATGCTGGCCTTCGTTGCATACGCGGCCGGGATGACCATCACGGTCGGCGTTGCCGCGCTGACGGTGGCGCTGGCCGGCTCGTCGGCCACCGCGGCGTTTCGCCGCGTGCTGCCATACGTGAATCGCATCGTCGGCGTGATCGTGTTGCTGACCGGACTCTATGTCGCCTACTACGGCTATTACGAAATCCGGTTGTACTTCACCAACGCCGGCCCGGACGACCCGATCATCCATACCGCCGCCGGTGTGCAGGGCTGGCTGGCCCACCAGGTCGAAGCGCTGGGCGTGTGGCCGTTGTTGGGTGTGGGTGCCGCGCTGGTGGCCGCCGGGATCGCGGCGACGGTGTGGCGCACACGGCGGCGTGAACCGGTCACAGATGGCAGGTGAGCAGCACCGTCATCGGCGCAGCGGCCCACAGACCAATGACCGACGTCAGGACCAGCCGGTCACGCCAACGGATGCGGCCAGGCGCCGGGAGCGCCAGTCGTTCCGCGCGGGCCACCACCGCCGAATCGGCGGCGCCGAGCGCAGCCGACGCCACCGGCGGCTGCCCCACCAGAGCCAGCAGTCCGCCCAGCAGCGGCAGTGCGCCGTGCCGGCGAACCGCGATGTCGTCGGCGCACATTTCCAGCAGCCCCGCCACACCGTCGGCAGCGGCGGGAAACAGCGGTAGCCGCGGCAGGGCGGCGGCCAACGCTCGCAACACCATCAGCACGTCGTGGTGCCGGCCAGTGAGGTGGGCGGCTTCGTGGGCAAGGACCGCCGCCAGTTGCGGCTCGTCGAGCCGGTCGCGGGCAGCGGTGGTGACGACGACGGCAGGCGGGCGGCCGGCCACGCAGTAGGCCGCGGCTTCCTCGCCCGGGACAACAACCACGCCCGGCAACTCGGTTCTCCGGCCGATCATCCGCGCAGTCAGCGCGTGTCGGCGGCTGCGCGAGCGCATCCATCGCAGCCGGTGCACCACGTTGCGGGCAACGACTGGCGTGACGACCAGGCCCGCAACAAGCAGACCCAACGCCAACGCCGAGCCGATCGGCTGCGGCACCCCGATATGACCGGCGAAGCCAAGTACTTTGAGACACAACATCAATGCCGAGTTGTGCCACATACTGCCGACCGCATCGACGAGCAGGACGCCAAATGCGGCGAACCACGCCGCAACCGCGCCGATCACCGCCGTCAGCCACGCCGCCACACCGAGCCGAGGATGAATACCGCCGGCAGTCACCCGTCGCAGCAGCGGCGGCCCCAGCCAGGTCAACGCGGCCGCATACAGCAGGATCACCGCGGTCGCATTCATTGCCGGCCTTCGTCGATGAGGCGACGCAGCGCGGCGCGCACCCGCGTCGACTCCTTCTCATCCATCTGGTTGATGAACGCGGCCAGCACCAGGTCGGAGTCGCCGCCGGTGTCGAACGCGTCGCGCATCAGTGCCGCCGAGTGTTCCTCGCGGGTCATCGTCGGCCAGTAGCGGAAAGCCTTGCCGGCACGCTCACGCTGCAACCACCCCTTGCGGTGCAGGTTGTCCATAGTGGACATCACGGTCGTGTAGGCGATCTCGCGGTCGCGCGCCATGTCGTCGAAGATCTCGCGGACCGTGCTCTGCTGGCCGCGATTCCACACCCGGTCCATGACCGCGGCCTCAAGCTCACCGAATCGCCGAACGCGCACGGTGCCTATGGTATCGAGGCGGGCTTGGTCGCCGTCACCACGCGCGTGGACGTCCAGGGTCCGCCGAACCACATCCGCCATCCCACGTTGCGGCGTTGCACATCCTGCCAGCCCAGGTCGCGAAGCTGCACGGCGTGGCGGCGGGTTTCCCAAAGGTCTGCGATCGCAAGGCGGCCGCCGGGCCGCAGCACCCGTGTCGCCTCACGCAGCGCCTGTCGCCGGCCATCGCGGGTGGGGATGTTGTGAATCGCCAGGCTGCTCACGATCACGTCGAAACTGTTGTCGTCGAACGGCAATGCGGTCATGTCGGCGGTGCGCACTTCGATGCGGTCGCCGACGTTCTCCAGGTCGGCGTTTTTCAGCGTGGCCGACGGCGAGTTGTCGGTCTGGTCGGCGCGCCACAGGTCGATGCCGATCGCCCGGCCGCGGGGCAGTCGCTTGGCGGTGGCCAGTAACACCGCACCGCGGCCGCAGCCCATGTCCAGCACCGTCTCGTCGCCGCGCAGCCGCAAGCCGTCCAGGATCCGGTCCCAGGCTTCGAACTTGCCGGCCCGGGTGGCGTAGAGGTAAAGCGCTGCGCTGGTGATAGTTCCGGCACCGCCCGTCGCGGCCAACGCTGCCGCCAACCGCTTACCGCGCCGCCAGTTGATCGCGGCCCATCCCAGCAGCGCCGCGGCCTGGACGCCGACGCCAATCGCCTGTCCGCGCGCCGAGACCGTCTTGAATGATCCGTCGATGCCGTAGTCGCCCTTGTGCTGGTGCATCGCACTCAGCCTATAGGCCGAGTTAGGTGATGCCGGCCAGGCAGTAGGTCCGTGGTGGCGAAGGATAGGTCCGCGCAGGCAGGTAACCGTCCGACGAACATGCTTGAGCGTTGTCGGTTTCCAGTCGACTGCTCACCTTGATCGTCGTCGGTCCGCGGTCAGCGCAATTGCTCAAGTCCCAGACGCCGATCGCGGTGCCGAGGCGGTAGCAGTGGCCCGCGACGAGGTTAGGAACCAGGCACAATTTGGCGGTCGCTGCGTCGGCGATGGGTGGCCGGAACCGGTCGTACCCGTTGGCAGCGCAGTCACCTGCCCGGTCGGCCAACTTGGCCACGGTGAAACTGGGGTCGGTATCGCAGCCCGTGCGGGTGGTGTGCAGCTCGCCGCCGGACGTCGGCTCCACCACCACGCAGTCACCGACGCGGTAGCCGTGCGCCTGATGGCTGCTGACGATCGGGATCATCGCCCCGACGGCGACGCCGATGAGCACCCCGAGACCCGCCACGACCAGCCATCGCCATGGGCGTGGTGCCGGCGATTGCCGGCCGATGGCCGGCATTCCGTAGCCGGGTTGCGGTCCCCCGAAAGTCATCGTGCGAGGGTAACGGCTCGGTGCGGGCAGTTAGCCAGGATTTAGAGGTCCCTCATACACCGTTCAAGATTCACCAGCGTCCGTGGTGGACAACCTCAGAAAACGGCCGCCGATTCGGTTTGCGGATCGGCCGGAGCGCGCGATCGGCGGGATAGCCGACGCCCAGCAGGTAGGCCACCAGGTGATCGTCGGGCACCCCGAGGATGGCGCGCGCCCTGTCCTGGTCCCCGACCGACGAATGGCCGGTGCCGATGCCCAGATCGGTGGCCGCGATCATCATCGCCATCGTCGCCTGACCGACGTCGTATTGATCGGTCACCTTGCGGCGGTCATCGGGTGGGACCGGTATCACCAACGCAATGGCTGCCGCAGCCGAGGCGATATGTCCGGCGCCCTGCCACACCGTGGAAAGGTCCTGCAGCTGAGCCCGATCGGTGACGACGACGAAGTCCCACGGCTGGCGGTTCTTCGCCGACGGCGCCCGCCAGCCAGCCTCGGCGATGCGGTTCAGGTCGTCATCGGACACCGGCTGCTGCGTGTACTGCCGCACATTGCGCCGAGCGCAGATCGCGTCCCAGGCTTCCATCTTGACCCCTCACTATTGGCACAGGCGTACGACAAATCGCTGATCTGGCCGTTACTGTCGGTACACCCGTCTATGGTGGCACCGCAATGGCGCTACATCTCCATCGTGCCGAACGCACCGACCTGCTTGCCGACGGGCTCGGTGCGCTGTTGGCAGACCCGCTGCCCGACCCCTTCGCCGAGGAACTGGTGCTGGTTCCGGCGCGCGGCGTGGAGCGCTGGCTCAGTCAGCGGCTCTCGCACGTACTCGGCGCGGGCCGCGGCGGCGACGGGGTGTGCTCGGGGGTGCAGTTTCGCAGCCCGGGCTCGCTGATCGCCGAGATCACCGGCACCGTCGACGACGACCCGTGGTTGTCGGAGGCGATGACGTGGCCGCTGCTGGAGGTCATCGACTGCTCGTTGGACGAGCCGTGGTGTCGCACGTTGGCAACGCATTTGGGTCACTTCGATGTCGACGACGCCGAGGCCGAGTTGCGCCGCGGTCGACGCTATGCGGTGGCGCGCCGGCTCGCCGGCTTGTTCGCGTCCTATGCCCGGCAGCGTCCACAGCTGCTGATCGATTGGCTGGACGGCAACACGGCAGGTCTCGACGCCGATCTGGCGTGGCAGCCGGAGTTGTGGCGGGCGCTGGTGGCCACGATCGAAGCCGATCCCCCGCATCTCCGGCATCAGAAGACGGTGGCCCGGCTGCAGGACGGGCCGAGCGAGCTGCCACCACGGCTGTCGCTGTTCGGGCACACCAGGCTGGCACGCACCGACATCGAGTTGCTGCAAGCGCTGGCCACCCACCACGATCTGCACCTGTGGCTGCCGCACCCCAGCGATGCGTTGTGGCAGGCGCTCAACGGTGTGCACGGCGCGGTGCCGCGTCTCGAGGACACCAGTCACCGTCACGCCCATCATCCGCTGCTCGCGACGCTCGGACGAGATCTGCGCGAACTTCAGCGCGGCCTGCCGGCGGATCTGCAGTCCGACGAATACCTCACCGGCGCAACCAAACCCGATACCCTGCTCGGTTGGCTACAGTCCGATATCGCCGCCAACGCGGTCCGCCCTGAAGGCCGCGCATTCGAACCCGAGGACCGCTCGGTGCAGGTGCACAACTGCCACGGCCCGGCCCGTCAGGTCGACGTGCTGCGGGAGGTGCTGCTTGGCCTCCTGCAAGACGACCGCACGCTCGAACCGCGCGACATCCTGGTGATGTGTCCGGACATCGAGACGTACGCGCCGCTGATCGTTGCCGGCTTCGGGCTCGGCGACGTGGTACACGGCGCGCATCCTGCGCATCGGCTGCGGGTCACACTCGCCGACCGCTCGCTGTTCCAGACCAACCCGTTGCTCGGCGTTGCTGCGCAGTTGCTGACGTTGGCCGGCGGCCGGGCCACCGCCAGTGAGGTGCTTAACCTCGCCCAAGCCTCGCCGATCAGGGCCCGCTTCGGGTTCACCGATGACGATCTGGAGAACATCACCCGCTGGGTTCGCCAGGCCAACATTCGGTGGGGCTTCGACCAGGAGCATCGGCAGCCCTACCACGTCGATTTCGTGCACAACACATGGCAATTCGGCATCGACCGGGTATTGGCCGGGGTGGCGATGTCCGAGGACTCACGTGCCTGGATCGAGAACACGCTGCCGCTCGACGACGTCAGCAGCAACCGCGTCCAATTGGCCGGCCAGTTCGCCGAATTCGTCGCCCGACTGCAGTCCACCGTCGACTCGCTGACCGGCGCGCGGCCGTTACGCGAGTGGCTGGCCGCCCTGACCCACGACATCACGCTGCTGACACATGTCGACGATGCGGACGTCTGGCAGACCAGCCAGATGCAGCGTGAGTTCGCGGAGGTGTTGGAGCAGGCCGGTTCTCGTGCTGACACTGCCTTGCGACTGCCCGATATCCGGGCGCTGCTCGATCGGCACCTGGCCGGCCGGCCGACGCGGGCAAACTTCCGCACCGGCACCCTGACCGTCTGCACCATGGTGCCGATGCGCTCGGTGCCGCATCGGGTGGTGTGCCTGGTCGGCCTCGACGACGGGGCGTTCCCACGTCTCGGCATCGTCGACGGTGACGACGCATTGGCGCGCAACCCGATGACCGGTGAACGCGACATCCGTTCCGAGGACCGCCAATTGCTGCTCGACGCGATCGGTGCGGCCACCGAGAAGCTTGTGATCACCTACACCGGGGCCAACGAGTACTCGGGTCAGCCGCGCCCGCCGGCGGTGCCGCTGGCTGAACTGCTGGACACCCTCGACAGGACCACGACGGCTAATATCCGTGACCGCATCGTCGTCGAACATCCGTTGCAGCCCTTCGATGTTCGCAACGTGATGCCCGGAGAGCTGGTGCCCAGCGTCCCATTCACCTTCGACCCGACCGTGCTGCGGGCGGCGCGCGTGGCTACCGGCGAGCGCAGCGAACAGCCGAAGTTCGTTTCCGGACCGCTACCGCCACCGCCTGTCGCTGACGTCATCCTCGCCGATCTCGTCAGCTTCTTCAAAGACCCGGTGAAGGGCTTTTTCCGAGCGCTGGAGTTCACCCTGCCGCGAGACGTCGACGGCGTGCAGGACGCCATGCCGGTCGATATCGACAGCCTCGAGGAGTGGACGGTCGGCGACCGGATGCTGGGCGACATCCTGCGCGGGATGACTCCGGATGAGGCACGGGCGGCTGAGTGGCGCCGCGGCACGCTGCCGCCGGGTCAGTTGGGTTGGCGCAAGGCCAAAGAGATTCGCGATCAGGCCAACCTGCTGGCGACCGCGGCGCAGGAACACCGTCAGATCAACCCGCAGGTCTACGACGTCGACATCGAACTTGTCGCGGGGCGACGGCTCACCGGCACGGTGTCACCGGTGTACGACGAGCGCCTGGTGTCGGTGACCTACTCCAAGCTGGACGGCAAACATCTGCTCGAGTCGTGGATTCCATTGCTGGCGTTGATCGCTCATGACCCAAGCCGCGACTGGTCGGCAGTGTGCATCGGGCGCCCCAAGCGGGGAACCACTCCGCGGGTGGAAGGCCTGGGCCGGCCGGCCGATGACGCCACCGAGGTTCTGCGTGAACTTGTGGCGATCTATGACGCGGGACGGCAGGAGCCGATTCCGTTGCCGATCAAGACGTCCTATGCGTGGGCGGTCGCCCGGCACTGTGGCGACGATCCGGTAGACCAGGCGCAATTCCGGTGGAAATCCAACCGATACCCCGCCGAAGACCAAGCACCCGCCCACGTGCGGGCGTGGGGCAAAAACGCGCGGCTGGCCGATCTGATGCAACCGCTGCGGCCGGGCGAGGAGTACGACGGTGAAGACAACCGGCTCGGCGCGTATGCCGCCCGGCTGTGGCTGCCGATGCTGCGCGCCGAGCGGAAGCCATCGTGATGGAGCGCTTCGACCTGCGCGGCCCACTGCCCGCTGAACGGTCCACCACGGTGCTGCAGGCCAGCGCGGGAACCGGCAAGACGTTCGCGCTGGCCGGTCTGGTGACCCGTTATCTCGCCGAGGGTCTGGCGACGCTGGACCAGATGTTGCTCATCACGTTCAGCCGGGCGGCCAGCCAAGAGCTGCGTGAGCGCGTTCGCGGCCAAATCGCCGATGCCGTTACCGCTTTCGGCGATCCGTCGACCGTCGGCGACAACCAGTTGGTGGCGTACCTGCTGGACGGCAACGACGATCAGCGCGCGGTCCGCCAGCAGCGGCTTCGCGATGCGCTGGCCGGCTTCGACGCGGCGACGATCGCCACCACGCACCAGTTCTGCCAGCTGGTGCTGAAGTCGCTCGGCGTGGCCGGTGACACCGCTGCAAATGCCACGCTGTTGGAGAGCCTCGACGAGCTGGTCACCGAGATCGTCGACGATCTGTACCTGGCTCACTTCGGGCAACAGCGCGACAATCCGGTGCTGCTGCATCGCGATGCGCTGCGGCTGGCGCGCGAGGTGGTCAACAACCCGTCGACGGAGTTGCGTCCACGCGATCCGCAGCCCGGCTCGCGGGCCGCCGTCTGCATCGGCTTCGCGAACGATGTTCTGGCCGAGCTGGAAACACGCAAGCGGCGTCGGGCGGTCCTGGGCTACGACGACCTGCTGATCCGGTTGGCCTCGGCACTGGCCACCGACGACTCCCCCGCCCGGCTGCGCATGCACCGCCGCTGGCCGATCGTTATGGTCGACGAGTTTCAGGACACCGATCTGGTGCAATGGCAGGTAATCGACCGCGCGTTCAGCGGGCGCTCCACCGTGATTCTCATCGGTGATCCCAAGCAGGCCATCTATGCGTTCCGCGGCGGCGACATCGTGACGTATCTTCGGGCGGCCGAGACGGCGGGCGAGCAGAAGACGCTGGGCACCAACTGGCGCAGCGACGCGGCGCTCGTCGAGCGGCTGCAGGTGGTGCTGCGCGGTGCCCAACTGGGTCACGAGTCGATCGTGGTGGAGGATGTCGAGGCCCACCACCAGGGTCACCGGTTAGCGGGTGCGCCCGTGGGCGACCCGTTCCGGTTACGGGTCGTGCAACGAGCGGCGTTGGGCCGCAGCGGCATCCAGAATCTGGCGATCGACGACCTGCGTCAGCATATCGGTGCCGACCTGGCCGCCGATATCGGCGCGCTGCTGTCGCGCGGAGCGACGTTCGACGGTAGGCCGCTGCGTGCCGGCGACATCGCCGTGATCGTCGAGACGCACAAGGACGCGGGTGCATGTTTCGCGGCACTGTGCGATGCGGGCGTCCCCGCGGTCTACACCGGCGACTCCGACGTGTTCAAGTCCGATGCCGCCGAGGATTGGCTCTGCCTACTGGAGGCATTCGACCAACCACATCGCCCCGGAATGGTGCGAGCGGCCGCCGCGACGATGTTCTTCGGCGAAACCGCGGAATCGTTGACCGCCGGGGGCGATGCGCTGACCGATCGGGTCGCCGATTCGCTGCGGGAATGGGCCGGGCATGCCCGGGAACGCGGGGTCGCGGCCATCTTCGAAGCCGCGCAGTTGCAGGGCATGGGTGATCGCATCCTGTCCTGGCAGGGCGGCGAGCGCCACATGACCGACCTGGCCCACATGACGCAGCTACTGCAGGACGTCGCGCACCGCGAGCGGTTGGGCTTACCGGGCCTGCGCGACTGGCTGCGTACCCAACGCGAAGAACGCAGCGGCGCAACCGAACGCAACCGGCGACTCGACAGCGACGCCGCCGCCGTGCAGATCATGACAGTGTTCGCGGCCAAGGGCCTGCAGTACCCGATCGTGTATCTGCCGTTCGCCTTCAACCGCAGCACTCAGGACCGCGATGTGGTGTTGTTCCACGACGACGGCGTGCGTTGCCTGCATATCGGCGGCAAGGACAGCCCGGACTTCGACACCGTCGAGAAACTCGGCCGCCGGGAGGATGCCAGCGACGACAGCCGACTGACCTACGTTGCGATGACCCGTGCGCAGTCGCAGGTGGTGGCATGGTGGTCACCGGCCTGGCACGAGCCCAACGGCGGCCTGTCGCGGCTGCTGCGCGGTCGCCGCCCCGGGGAGTCGCACGTACCCGACCGGTGTGAGCCCGCGAAGATCTCCGACGACGATGCGATGGCCCGGTTGCGCGAGTGGGAGGCCGCCGGCGGTCCGGTGATCGAGCAGTCGGTAGTGGCCCCGGCGCCCTCGATGCGGTCCGAGTCAGTGCCGTCGGACCTCGACAACCGCCACTTCCACCGCAGTATCGACACCGCATGGCGGCGTACCTCCTACTCGGGTCTGATTCGAGTGGCCGAAACCACCGGAGTCAGCAGCGAACCGGAGGTCACTGAGCTCGACGACGAGACGGGCGATATTCCGTTGAGCGAGGCCGCATCCGGGCCAGACATACCGTCGCCGATGGCGGATCTGCCAAGGGGTGCAAAGTTCGGCACGCTGGTACATGCGGTGTTGGAGACGGCTGACCCGTTCGCGACGGAGCTTGCCGCTGAGTTGGAGTCGCAGATCCGGCGTCATTCGGTATGGTGGCCGGTCGATGCGGCTCCGGACGTGCTGGCCACGGCGATGGTGCCGATGCACGATACGTCGTTGGTGCCGCTCGCCAACGGTTTGACGCTGCGACAGATTGGACTGCGGGATCGCTTGCGGGAATTGGACTTCGAGTTCCCGCTGGCCGGAGGGGACGTGCGATCGGCTGCGCCCGATATTCGGTTGGCGGATATCGGAACGTTGCTGCGCGAGCACCTGCCGGCCGGTGATCCGCTGGCGTCCTACGCCGACCGGTTGATGGGGCCCCCGCTTGGTGACCAGTCGTTGCGGGGCTACCTGACCGGCTCGGTTGATGCCGTGTTACGTGTTGCCGACCGGTACCTGGTAGTCGACTACAAGACCAATTATCTGGGCGACGCCGCGTCCGACTACACGCAACCCCGCTTGGCCGATGCCATGCTGCACTCGGACTATCCACTGCAGGCATTGTTGTATGTGGCTGCGCTGCACCGGTTTCTGCGTTGGCGGCAACCGGGCTATGACCCGGCTGTGCACCTCGGCGGGGTGCTGTATTTGTTCGTGCGCGGCATGTGCGGGGTCAAAACCCCGGGCGGCGGCGTGTTCAGCTGGCGGCCGCCCACCGAGCTGGTGGTGGCGCTGTCGGATCTGCTCGATGCGGGGAGGGCCGCCGCGTGACAGTGGAGGCAGTGGCGGCGGCCGGATCGCTGCGGATCTTCAGCGAGGCCGGCGTCTTCGAAGCTGCGGACATCCATGTGGCACAACGCCTCACCGCGCTCGTCGGCGAGACTGACGAGCGCGTGACGCTGGCGGTCGCAGTGGTGGTGCGTGCGGTGCGGGGTGGTTCGGTGTGCGTGGATCTGCGAGATGTCGAAGCGCAGGTCGGTATCGCTGACCTACCGTGGCCCGACGCCGATGAGTGGATGACGGCGGTGCGCGCGTCGCCGCTCTGTGGTGAGCCGCCGGTGCTACGACTGCTCGGCGAGCTGCTCTACTTGGACCGGTACTGGCTCGAGGAAAAGCAGGTATGCGACGACCTGCTCGCGTTGCTGCAGTCCACGCCGACGGTCACCGTGACCTCCTTCGAGCGGCTTTTCCCCGAGCGCTTCGAGGAGCAACGTGCGGCCGCGCGGATCGCACTGACGCAAGCCATCACGGTGCTGACCGGCGGTCCGGGCACCGGGAAGACGACCACCGTGGCCCGATTGCTTGCGCTGGTGGCCGAGCAGTCTGAGGTCGCCGGGGCCTCGCGGCCGCGGATCGCACTGGCCGCGCCGACGGGTAAGGCCGCAGCGCGACTGCAGGAAGCCGTCGCCCATGAGGTGGCCAAGCTGGACGAGGCCGACCGGATGCGGCTGGGTGAGCTGCGGGCGATGACTCTGCATCGTCTGTTGGGCAACCGGCCCGACACGTCGTCGAGGTTCAAGCATGATCGCGGAAATCGGTTGCCGCACGACGTGATTGTGGTCGACGAGACGTCGATGGTGTCGCTGACCATGATGGCGCGACTGCTGGAGGCGGTGCGGCCCGGCACCCGGCTGGTCTTGGTTGGCGACGCCGATCAGTTGGCGTCGGTGGAGGCCGGGGCCGTGCTGGCCGACCTGGTGGACGGTCTGTCGGCGCGCACCGACGTGCAGGTGGCCTCGCTGCAGACGTCACACCGATTCGGTGAATCGATCGGCGCGTTGGCCGCCGCGACCCGTGTCGGCCACGCAGATCGGGTGATCGAGCTGCTGCGAGCGGGCGGTGAGCACATCGAATGGATCGAATCCGAGGACCCGACCGAGCGGTTGCGCGGCCTGCTGGTTCCGTATGCGCTGCGGACGCGAGAGGCCGCCCTGTTGGGCGCCTCCGAAGTGGCGCTGGCCACGC
The DNA here is from genome assembly GCF_059812285.1 of Mycobacterium sp. NGS62. Taxonomy (NCBI): domain Bacteria; kingdom Bacillati; phylum Actinomycetota; class Actinomycetes; order Mycobacteriales; family Mycobacteriaceae; genus Mycobacterium; species Mycobacterium sp. NGS62. The sequence goes on from NZ_JCALCK010000005.1 coordinate 247,242, forward strand.
TCGATGAGCATCGATTGCTGTGCGCGCATCGCCACGGACCGTATGGCGTGTCGCATTGGAACCGTCAGGTGGAGAAGTGGCTGTCGGAAGAGACCGGCCTGCCGCCCTGGTCGGAGTGGTACGCCGGACGTCCGGTGATGGTGACCGCCAACGACTACGGGCTGCGGGTCTACAACGGGGAAATTGGTGTGGTGGTCGCGGGCCCTGATGGCATGCGCGCTGTCATCGCCAGTGCCGCAGGGCCACTGGACTTTTCGACCAGCCGACTCTCCGACGTCGAGACCATGCACGCGATGACCATCCATAAATCCCAGGGCAGTCAGGCCGACGAGGTGACCGTGCTGATGCCCTCGGAGGAGTCGCGGTTGTTGACTCGGGAGCTGTTCTACACCGCGATGACTCGCGCGAAACGAAAGGTGCGCGTGGTCGGGACCGAGGCTTCCGTGCGCGCCGCAATCGAGCGGCGAGCGATCCGAGCAACAGGTTTGCGACAACGGTTGCAAACGTAACATCTGTCGCACTGGTCACCGCATGGGTTGGTATCGACGATATGCCCGCCTCGTAGCGACAAACCGGCGTCGCGCCTACGCTTTGTCGCCCGAAGGCGGGCACAACGAACGCCTCAACTTCTAGGTACGCCTGTGATTGATGTGACAAGCCGAACTGGCATAGCCGGCTATTGAACATACGAGGATTACCGGCCGAAGGAGTGGGTACGCACAGCACGAGGTCGTAGATCCTGGCCGGTCGAACCCGGCAGGAGGGCAGGTCTTCGCCCCTCGATCAACCGTGCCGAAAAAGCTAGGGAAGCCAGCCATGGCCACAGCCAGTCTTCACGCCACGAGTAGGTATCAACGTGATCAACAGATCGCGACGACGGGAAGCGTCGTGTTGTTGATCGTCACCGTCGCGGTGTCGGCGTGGATGTTGTACAGATGGACGACTGGGCAACCGGTTTCAACGGAAAGCGCGGCGACCCCGCTGTCGAGCACATCGGTTCCACCGGTTCGCGTGACGATGGGCGCATGGCTCGCCCAATCCGAGCGCTCGATCAACGATCTGGTCGCCGCTCGCAACAACATCGCCGTCGCGGCGGCTGAACACGATATCCCCGGGACCGGCGCAGCCTGCCAAAACGCCGTGGGCGCCGTCGCGAATCTGCATCGACAGCTGCCGAGCCCGGAGCCGGTGCTGACCAACGCGCTGCAACGGGCAGCTGTTGACTACGATCTCGGGCTTCCCTACTGCATCTCGGCAACACAAACCCACGATGGCCCAGGCTTGGCGCGAGCGGCGCGCTATATCAGTCAGGGCGACGCCGCCATGCGGACAGCGTTCCACATTCTCGGACAAGATTCTGGCACCGCGCCCCGCGACCTGCGCGTGCTGATCGTGTAAGGCCACGCTCTAGGCTCCTGACTTTGAACCGTCTAAGTCTCAGCAGACTCACCCGTCACGGCGTGAAAGGACTAGTACCTTTTCCAAACACAGCCGACGGGCCGTGGCCTGCACTGAGTGCTATCACATACGGTATCGAGTTTGAGAAGCATGTCATGGTTGGCGCGTTGACGGTGCCATTGTGACTGGTGTGGCACGAATTTGGGCTTGTCAGCCTATATCGACCGATCGCCCGAGAAATGCCATCAGCCGGGTCGTCGGCGTCGCATCCTCGGGCGCGGGTTGGGCCGGCCCGAACCTGCCCGGGACTCGCATCATCTCCTCGGGCACCGACTCCACCAATTGCCGGCAAAACGCCAGCAGTCCCTCCGGCAGCTCGATCAGACGTCCCTGTGAGCGGTGGATATCCCAGCTGTGCATCGCCAGATCGGCTACGGGGAAAGCCAGCGCCCGGAAAAGAGGCACCTCGCCCTGCGGCGAAGGCCGCGTCGCGTCCAGGTCCGCGTCTGGCAACGTGTCCTGCAACCGGCCAGCCAGCTCGCGAAGCCGCGCTGCTGGGCTCTCAGAGGTCCAGTCATCCGGCTGGGAGGGCGTCTGGCCAACGTCTCCGCCCTCGACCAGCGTTACGATCTTGGCTGCGCTGCCAGTGACGTGACCCACCAAGTCCCGGATAGTCCAGCCGTCGAGATTGGATGGCTGATCCCAACTCTCCGAGGGGATTTGCTCCACCGCGTCGATGAGCAGGGCCATCGCCTCGGCGGTCGTCGTGCCGAGGTGTGCGGCTGCTCCGTCGTTCACGACGCCCGCTGCGCAGACACGAACAAGTTCCACGGAGCGGCCTGCTCGAGGTCCTTGGCAGGTTCGCGGCCATAGCCGGCCAGCAACTCTTCGGTCGGCGTCACTGTCACGTGCCAGCCGTGGTCGCGCAACCAGTCGCCAACGTCTTCGCGTTCCTCGAAGTACCACAGCTTGTCGCTGCGCGGAACCTCACGCTGCGGATCTGCCTTGGCCATCAACGCCTGGACGCGCTCCATCCGCTCACGTCGTTGCGCAATCGCGTCGGGGTCGGCGAAGTTGGGTGCGAGCGCTTCGACGCCGATCCGGCTGCCGACGGCGGTGAGCTCTTGAACGCGGGCAAATAGCAGGTCTTGCGCCGCGGCCGGCAAGTACATCAAGAGCCCCTCAACCGACCAGGCACTCGGCGCCGATGCGTCGAAGCCCGCCTGCTGCAACGCCGTTGGCCAATCGTGGCGCAGATCCACTGGCACACCGACCCGATTGGATGTCGGCTGGGCGCCGTGCTGGGCCAGCGTCGACAATTTGAAGTCCAGCACCCGCGGCTGGTCGAGTTCGTAGACGGTCGTGCCGTCGGGCCACGGCAACCGCCAGGCCCGCGAATCCAAACCGGCGGCCAGGATCACCACTTGGCGGATGCCCGCGTTGGTGGCATCGAGGAAGAACGTGTCGAAAAACTTGGTCCGCGAAGCGAAATAGTTGACCAACCCCTGCTGCCGCAGCGGCAGCTCGGGTTCGGCTTCCACGACCTCGGCGGGCAGCTCAGGCGCGGAATACCAATTCCATACCCCGTCGCCGACGGTGTCGAGGAAAACCCGCGCAAACGGATCACTGATCAGCGGGTCGTCGCTCTCGGTTTCCGCCGCGCGCGCCGCCGCCACGCCCAGCGCCGTCGCGCCCACGCTCTCCGTGATCTCCCAGGTGTCGTTATCGGTTCTCGCCACGCTCCGACCCTACGTCAGGCCCAGAGCCTGGGCTGCCGCCGTCGCCACTTGACCGCGTAGATCCGAGATCGGTGTGCTGCCGCGCAGATGGATTGCGTTGGAGAGCAGAACCACGTAGGTGTCTGAGCCTGGATCGATCCACAGCGAGGTTCCGGTAAAGCCGGTATTGCCAAAGCTACCGATGGGAAAGATCGTGCCGCGCGGCATGGAGTAGGCCGTGTCGATATCCCAGCCAAAGCCGAACAGGTTCTGCTCCTTGATCGCCGGGTAGTTCGCAGCGGCTCGGGCCGCCTCGTTGGCTGCTTCGAGTTGCTGGGCGGTGTGCCCGGGCTGCTGCGGACTCGTCATCACCCGCACAGTCGCCTGCTTCAGCGGAAAGGCGCTGGGGCGGTTCGCAAGGCGATCCAGCAGGGCCTGCGCGTAGATGCTGACGTCGTGGGCCGTCGAGAACAGTCCGGCATTGCCGGCCACTCCGCCCATGCGGCGCGCCGTCGGATCGTGCACGGTGCCCCGAAGCAGATGGCCGTCGTCCATCGCAGTCGGCGCGATGCGCGGCACCAGGCCAGCGGGCGGACGATAGCGGGTGTCTGCCATGCCCAGCGGCCCAAACACGTTGTGCTGGACGTAAACATCTTCTGCCTCGCCGGTGAGTTTCTCCAGTAGCGCACCTAGCAGAATGAAGTTGATGTCCGAGTAGCGGAAGGCCTCGCCGGGATCCGATTGCAACGGTGTGGTGAGCGCACGATGAATGCCTTCCGGTTTATCGGCTCGGTCCAGTCCCCAGGGATCGGTGAGGTTGACGTCGATCGGTTCGCCTGATGTGTGGGTCAGCAACATGCGAAGCGTCACCTGTGCGCGCTGCGGATCGTTCGCCGTGTTGAAGCCGGGCAGATACTTCTGCACGGGATCGTCGAACTGGACCTTGTCTTGTTCGTGCAGCTGCATGACCGCGGTCGCCGTCGCCAGCGGCTTGGTCAGCGAGGCGATGTCGAAGATCGTGTCCTCGGTCATCGGCTCGGCAGGCCCGGGCAATCCGTCCAGTCCCGGTTCGCCGGCAAGCTTGCGTGAGCCAAAAGCCCGATGGAAGACGACGTTGCCGGCGTGCCCGATCACCACCACCGCACCGGGTAGCCGCTCAGCCGCAATCGCATCGTTGATCAGCTTGACGACTGCCGGGAAGTCGCGCGTGGGAGCCGTGTTCGGCGCCTGCGTTGTGTGCGTGGTGCTTACCGTTGGGTGCGCGGTACAGGCGGAGGATGCCGTGGCGAGGGTAAGCAGGACAATTACGAGCAGTCGCCAACGTCGATGCGGAAGAATCACGGTCACCATGGACGACACCTCCGCCCTGACATCGCGACGACCCCACATCGTGCGTCTCGCCGTGTTCGCGGTCTTCCTCCTTGTGCTGTTTTACCTCGTCGCGGTCAAGCGAGTCATCGACGTCGAAGAGATACGGCGCGCGGTCTCGGCGACGGGGCCGGCGGCGCCGCTGACCTACGTCCTGGCATCGGCGGTCCTCGGCGCGTTGTTCGTACCTGGCCCGGTGCTGGCCGCAGGCAGCGGTGTGCTGTTCGGTCCGGTGGTTGGTGTGTTCGTGACGCTGGGCGCGACGGTCGGTACCGCGATCGTCGCGAGCCTGGTTGGTCGCCGGGCGGGCCGGGAAAGCGCGCGGGCTCTGCTGGGAACGACACGCGCCGACCGAGTCGACGCGCTGATCGAACGACGCGGACTGTGGGCGGTCGTCGGCCAGCGCTTCATCCCCGGGATCTCGGATGCGCTCGCCTCCTATGCGTTCGGGGCGTTCGGAGTTCCGTTGTGGCAGATGGCCGTCGGGGCGTTTATCGGCTCGGTGCCGCGGGCGTTCGTCTACACCGCGCTGGGGGCTTCGATTGCGGATCGCTCGGCGCCGTTGGCCTATGCGGCGATAGCGGTGTGGTGCGTGACCGCCGTCGTCGGCGCGTTCGCTGCGCGGCGTGGCTGGCGGAAATGGCGTGCGCACGCCCGCCCTTGATTTTCAGCGACAAACCGAGCATCAAAACTACGTGGGAATAAGAACCGCGACATCGCTGTGCAGGTGTGCCAGCCCGCTATCGAGAGTGGCCAGTTGCCCTTCCCAACTTCGTGCGAGCTGAGCCAGGTAAGCATCGGTGACCTGCCGGTGGCCGACCACGCCACCGAGCTCTACATCGCCGAAAGAGACACTGTCAAACCAAAATTCGTGACGGTCCGCACTCTCGACTGCGCTGACGACACCTCGCGCGGCTGCCGCGGATTGCCCATTGCGCAACAGAAATCGGACAAGGCTTCCTTGTGTGATCGGGCACGTCGCAAATCCTGTGCCGGATGCCGATAACCATTCCGCGGCCGGGTCGTGATGCACGTGCTCGTTGACGACCAGCGCGATGAGCACATTCGCGTCGAGCAGCGCAGTCACTCTTCATCCTCCAAGGAGCGCACGTCCTCGGAAGTCACCACGGTCCCGACGCTCACCAGAGGCAACCCGGTCCTGGGGTCTGTGGCGGTCGCGGTGGTGCTGCCGGCTTTAAGGCCGCGTCGGATGAGGTCGGCGACCGTTTCACTCAGGCTACGGCGGGTGTCCCGCGCAATCGCGAGCGCCTGTTTGTGCAGGTCCTCCGGAAGGTCAATGGTGGTGCGCACACCAAATCCTAGCATCTCTGCATCATGATGCAGAGATGCTTGATCCCGTTGCACCGGTTCAGGCCGACTCAGCGCGAGCCGTTCCCCTGAACCCCTTGCGACGCGGTCGGGAGATTTCGCGTCGACTATGCAGAGGCTGCGCCTAGGGGCCCGACACGATCCAGCCACCCACTGTGCGTGCCCGGCGATGGAGTGCGCGTTCCGGCCGACAGAGCATAGGGTGGTCGCCGTGACGGAGACGGACGCGCTCCCGGCCCTGGAACGAATTCTGGTCGAGCAGGGTCCCTTGCACGCCGACGAGATTGCGCAACGGCTGCGGGAAGCCGGCGTGGCCGATCCCGGCATACCGAGCGTGGTTCAGATGGAAATGCAGTGGCCGACAAAGCAATTGGTCGACGATCGCTGGGTATGGCTGCCGACGGTACTCGCCGGGCGAATCTTCACCCACCGGCTCGGTGTCGGCGAGGCCGCCCACGACATACTCACGATCACCCCCGATCTGGGCCCGATCGCCGAGTTGTGCGACTACGCGCCCTACCAGCGGTTCGCCGACGGGTCGGCAGCACAAATCGTGGTGGCCGACTACGACGATGAGCTGCTTGAGGAGCGCGACATTCCGGTCGAGGTGGCCGACACGTCGCCGGTGCTGCTTCTGGAGGCGGGCACGCTGACAGCGTTGGGCGTGGCCGAAGGAGACCTGATCGGGGTACGGCTGATCGCGGACGGTCTTGCGCTCGAGCGGGTCACCGCGGTGGCGCCTACCGCGGCGGGGGCGGCGTTGGCAGCGACGCTGGATGCTGACAAGCCGGAGTTCATCGACATGGCGGTGTGGACGGCGTGCGGTGCGGACCCGACGCTGTTCACCGAGCCGTCGCCGCCGCTGAGCGAGATCATCGACGACCACGGCCTGGCACGTCGCGGCGAGTGGCTCGCGCCCGGTGGATTCGATTTCAGGCGTTGGGATTTCGAACGCGGGAGTGCCCGGCTGGCCGAGCGGCACGACCTCGACCCCGACGACGCGTTCGCGTTGTACACGCTCGTCACGCTGTACAGCGAGGTGTCGCTGTTGTTGCTGATCGCTGTTGGCGCGGACGTGCCGCTGGAGGACGCGCTGGCCAAGGTTCGCGACAGCGAGGCGGGGCCCTCGCTCGATCGAGCCATCGACCTGGCCGGCGGGCTCGGGGTCGTCCTCGCCGACCCGGAGCTGGCCGATGCGCTGGTGGACGAGACGGTCGGCAATGGCCGTGACGGTGCGGCCGCGTTGGGGATGCTCGCAGAGGTGCTGGAGCCGAAGGTGCCGCCCGCGGCGCGGGTGGCGTGTCGCTGGCTGCGTGCGGTGGCGCTGGAACGGATCGGCGATATCGGCGCAGCCGAACGCGAGCTGCTGGCAGCAGAGTCGATGGATGTCGACTGGCCGTTGCCGCTGCTCGATTTGGCACGCATTGCCTCCGATCGCGGCGACGCCGAGCGCGGGTTGGCGCTACTGCGCCGAGCCGGCGTCGAACCGGACCACCCATTGCTGGAGCTGCTACAGCACTACCGCGCTGACTCTCGCCGCGATCTTGGGCGAAACGAACTGTGCTGGTGCGGTTCTGGCCGCAAGTATAAGAAATGCCATCTCGGACACGAAGAGCTGCCACTGGCCGAGCGCGCCAGCTGGTTATACGCCAAAGCCATCCAGCACGCACTGCTATGCGGCTGGGACGACCTGCTGGTCGAGGTGAGCTATGAACGCTTCCGATACGACGACGACCCGGACATACTGGGCGATCCGCTGGTGCTGGACGCCGTGCTCTTCGAGGGCGGCGCGTTCGCGGAGTTCCTGGAGTTGCGCGGGTCACTGCTGCCCGACGACGAGCGGGCGCTGGCCGGGCAATGGCTGCTGGAGGAACGGTCTGTCTTCGAGATCGAGCAGGTGCACCCGGGGCAGGGCCTTGCCGTGCGCGACGTACGTACCGGCGACACCCACGAGGTGCGGGAGCGGACGGCCAGCCGCCAGCTGAAACCAGGGCAGCTGGTATGCATGCGGGTGGTGCCAGCCGGAGACAGCATGCAAATCTTCGGCGGGCTGGAACCCGTTGCGCTGCATGAGCGCGACCCGCTGATCGAGCTACTCGACAACGAGCCCGACCCGGTAGAGCTGGTGGCGCAGTTGTGCCGGCGATTCGCGCCACCGACGCTGACCAACACGGAGGGCGATCCGCTGGCGATCTGCGAGGCCACCGTGCGCATCGGCGACCCAGCCGGAATCGGGGCCGCGCTCGATGACACCTACGACAGGCTCGACCACGAATCGGCGCGGTGGTTCGAACACGTCATCACCCATGGCACGCAACGGGTTCGAGCCACGCTGGTGCTTGACGGCGACACGCTGCGGGTAGAGACCAACAGCGAAAAGCGGATGGACCGCGTGCTGGCTACGCTCGCATGTCTGGACCCCGCGATGCAAGTGCTCGACGACACCCGGGAGGCTGTCGATCTGTCCAAGCAGTTGCCAGATACCGATGAGGACGGACTTGACCCTGACGATCCTCAGGTAGCCGCCGCCCTCGACGGATATATCCGCGACTACGAGACCAAGTGGCTCGATCAGCCCATCCCCGCGCTCAATGGCAGCAGCCCGCGGCAGGCCGCCGACGACCCCACCCGGCGCGGCGACCTGATCAAGCTGCTGGACAGCTTTCCGGCCGGTGCAGCCACCCGCGGCAGCATGGACGTCGACCGGCTGCGCGCCGCGCTCGGGCTCTAGCCGCACGGGCCCGACTCACGTCAGGCGGTCTCGCCAGCGGGCAAACCGACTCGTCGGAGCCTGAATCGCAGCCATGACCGCGCTCATCGGCGACGCCACCGACTTCGCGCGCGTTGCGGTCCCCGCGGCCGGCGGGCCGTCGCCCTCCCACCACGTCGGCTCCAACAACGCCGTCGTCACCGGGATCGCTGCCTCAACGCTCTTGCGTCCCCACCGGCATGCCCGGTCGATGGCCGCGGCGGAGGGCGCCAGGTTCGCCGGCGACAGGGTCGGCGAGAAACGAACGAGGTGATCGGCGTACGGCACCGTGCGCACCATCTGCAACTGGATCGCCTGAGTGATCGGCACCAGCCACAGGTGTCGCGGATCCCATTGCGGGTGAAAGCAATCGAAGGCCAAGTAGCACGCGTTGCGGGTGCCCAGTTTCCCGTCGCGCACCCGCTTCCACGCCAGTTCGACCGGAACATTGCTGGCCGTGCCGCCGTCGACCAGAGCCGCGACGTCCTTTTCCTCGCACAGGGCGTCGAGGATCGAGATCATCCGCGGGTTGCTGGTTTCGTGGTGCAGCACACCGGGAATGGCCGACGAGAACGACGCCGCGTCGAGGACGTCGAAGTCTCGCTCCGGCTCGTCGGCGCCGATGATGATCGGCTTGACGACGCGCAGGTCGATGAAAGCAGCCACCTGCCACATCCGGGCACCCACCTGCGCGCCGATCCCGATCGGGCGAAACGGCAGCGACCGCAACTGCAGTGCAGCCAATTCGGGACGGCGAAATCGTGCCGGCAGCGCCGAATAGGGCTGGCGGCGCACACCGGCGATCACGACATCGAATGGAATTGCCAAGTCCGACATGCGCATTCGTTCGCCGTCTTCGCGGGTGAGCATGGCGTGCGCGAACTGGTCGAAGCGCAGTGCGAACATGCCGGCCAGCCCGTGGCGGCGGCGCAGCCGTTCCGGCCCGAGGATGGCCCGGTAGGACACCGTTTTCCCCCACGCGATGTACTCCTCGATCGGCACCGGTAGCTCGCGGCTCACCAGGCTGCCCAAGATCGACCCGAACGACGCGCCGATCATGTAGTCGGGCACCTGGCCGGCCTCCAGCAGCCGCTCCATGCCGCCGATGTAGACGAAACCCGCACCTCCGCCACCGCCGAGAACCGTGACCAGCTTCTTGTAGCCGACCTCGGCGTCCAATTCCGCGGCGGAGAAGTCACTGCCGTGCCGCTCGATCAGCACGCAGCGCTGATCGTCCTGGTCGGCGGCCAGCGCCGCCAGCGCCTCGCGCGCCGCCTTCAGCGCCGTGATCGGATCCGGCTCCCCGCGCAGTGGCCCGTACAGCGTGTCGGCGACCCGAGACAGCCACGGCCCGACTTCGGCGCCCACCGAAACGTCGCCGCGCCCACGGCTGCCGCCCGGGCCCGCGGCCCCCGGTTCGAAATCGGCGAGCCGGGCGAAGTTGAGGATGTAGCGCAGCCGGCGCAGCTCCTCGGTGCTCAACACGTCCGGTTTCGCCAGGTGGTGGCGGATGAGCCGGTTTTCCATCCGTTGCAGCAGCAGCGCCGGCTCGGCCGACAGCAGGTCAGCGGCATCGGGGGTATCGACAGCCTCGTCCTCGATCTCCTCGATCACTTCGAGCCCGGCCTCGCGGCGGCCCAGCCGGTTGAGCACCGCGTCGGCGAACGGGATCTGCATGAGGACCAGTCTCGTCACCGCGCCCTCCGCTGCGGAAATTGGGGGCAGATAGGCCCCTGGATCCGTAGCCTGTGGTGCTGTGCCGGTGGCTGGTCAGGCGTTGACTGCGATCATCGCAGTACTGCTGCTCGCGGTGACCGGTGCTGCTGCCGCGGTCGCAGCGCCTGCCGAGCCGGCGATCACAACACCCAGCGACAAGCTGGTGGGCTGGGACACCTACCGCCGACTGGATCGGTTGCCGTACCTCAGCGACGACACACAGACCCTGCAGGTGTCGAGCTTCGATCGAAGCGGCGGTGATTTCGACATCTCCACCGGCAACCGAAACGGCACCGGTGGATGTTTGGCATCCGGTGGTGCCGGCTGCGTCATTGCCGAGGATCGCGGTGCCGGAGAGGTGGCTTCGATCTGGTTCACCCGCGACGGCGGCGATGTGCACGCGATCGGAACGCTGCGCATCGAGCTGGATGGGCAGACGGTAATCGACGCGCCACTGCAATCGGTGGTCGATGGCGCGCTGGGTGCGCCGTTCGTGTGGCCTCTGGTGGCAAACGCTGCGCAGTCGCCGGGCGGCGTGTATATCAAGGTGCCGATGCCGTACCGAAAGTCGATGCGGATCAGCGTCGCATCGAATTTGGAGTACTACCACGTCGACTATCGCCGGTTCTCCAGCGCCGACGGTGTCACCACTTTCTCGGCTGCCGATCCCGCGCTCGATGTGCTTGCGACCCTCCGGGCCGCGGGCACCGTCGACCCCAAACCAGCACCAGCTACCGCGACACATACTCAACGGCTCATCGAGATCCCTGCCATTGCCGCGTCGACGATCGCGGAATCCACTGGGCCGGGGATGATTTCGGCGCTGCGGCTGCAGCTGCCGGAACCGACGGATCAACTCCTGGCCGGATTGCGGCTCCAGATTGAATTCGACGGCCAAACCATGGTCGACTCGCCAGTGGGGGAATTCTTCGGCGCCGGACTGGGCGTCACCACCGTGCAGTCGCTGATGTTTGCCGCGGTCCCACAACCCACGGGGTCGTTGTCGTTGTCGGAGTGGTGGCCGATGCCGTTCGCCCGCACAGCCCACATCACCCTGATCAACACGACCAACAACGCCGTGGCGGGGATCGACAGCGACGTCGTGATCACACCCGACCCGCAGTGGGCACCCGCGCTCGAGCGCGGACGCGTCGGCTACTTCACCGCGCGCTCGCATGCCGGTCCGACGATGCCCGATCAGGACTGGTTGTTCGCCGAAGAGCATGGTCACGGCAAATTCGTCGGCGTCAGCCAGACCATGAGTGGCGCTGGGATCAAAACGGCGTTTAGCGCCGATGCCCCGTACTTTCTCGAAGGAGCCGAACGCGTGTACACCGACGGTTCGGCGTCGCCGCAGTGGTATGGCACCGGCACCGAAGACTTCTACGAGGGCGGCTGGTACTTCAAAGGCGGCACGCGGTTCAGCGCCCCATTCACTGGCCAACCCGATCAACGCACGGCCACCGGCGGATGCGCCGGCTACTGTGTCGCCGCGTATCGGCTCACGTTCGCCGACGCTATCGGCTACCACTCCGCACTGCGATTCGGCATTGAGCACGGCAAACGCAACATGGTTCAACCCGATTACAGCTCAACCGCATTCCTCTACACCCATCCGAACGACACCACCACGCCCAGCGACGAGATCTATCCCAGCGATCCGGTGAGCCGAATCCTGCACATCTACACCGACGACGCCGCCACTGATCAATTGCTGATCAGCACGTACGAGGGAAGCGACGACGCCCGCCCGGTTGCCGGGTCGGTACGCGCCACGAGCGCTGCAATGACGTTCGACGTCGCGCTGCGCGCGGACAACCACGGTGTGCTGCTGCGCCGCATGTCGGACCAAGCAGCCGGCTTCCAGTCAGCAGACGTTGCCGTCGACGGAATGCCTGCCGGGATCTGGTTGCAGCCGCGCAGCAACACCTTTCACCGTTGGCTCGAGGACACCTTCCTTGTATCTGAGTCGCTCACGGCTGGCAAAGACCGCATCACGGTCGCCATCACGCCCATCCGCGACACCCCGCCCTGGACTGTCAGCCGCTACCGCATAGACACACTTACGGGTTGATTTAGTAACGTCCGTCACACCAGTCACGCTGCCGGACCACTGGGCGAAATGCCCGCCTCTGAGCGACTTTTCAGCATCACCGTCTGCGTCGGGGTGATCGCCATAGGTCAGCGCCTGCTGAGCGCTTTGCGCTTGCTCGACACGGCCCGGGTTGACCGTTTCGCACGGACGCCTTTGGCTTTCTTCGCTGCCCGTACCGATGGACCTTCGGCCGGTCGGACATCGAGTGCCAGGCCAACTCGTGCGAGCATGTTGACTAGCGCGTCAAGGCTGAACTTGCTGATCTTCCCGTTGAGGAGATCCGAAATTCGGGGCTGAGTCACATGAAGACGCGCGGCAGCTTCGGTCTGCGTCCAGCCTTCTTCTCTGATCCGCTGCTCGATCGCGATCATGAGCATGCCGCGCGCGGTGAGGTTGGCCGCCTCGCCTGGGGTCTCAGCGAGATCGTAGAACACGCTTTCAGCCATCTCTTGCCTCTCGATAGCGCTTTCTGGCGAGGTCGATATCCGTCTTCGCTGTCCGCTGCGTCTTCTTCGTGAAGACGTGAAGGATGCAAATCGTGTTGTGAAACTTGGCGACGTACATAAGCCGCGCAATGCCGTCGGCATCCTGCACTCGTATCTCGTACGTACCGGGGCCGACGGTGCTTATCGGTTTGTAGTTATTGGGCATCAGCCCCATCTGCACTCGAAACAACTGCTGTCCGAACTCGTACCGGACGGACGGACGTCGCTGGCGGAGGTCATCGCGAGTTGTACCGAGCCATCTGATGGGCTTCAGATCAATGTCCATGTTATATCAGTACAGATATAAACGCCAGGCGAGATACCAAGTGTTTCACAACGGGGGCGAACATGAATACATCTAAGCGCCTGCATCCGACAGGTGCCGCAACCATCGGGCGCAGCAGCCGGGCGGGATCGTCCTTTGTCATGTCGGCCGACGGGCCGCCTAGCGTTCTGTTCGTTCCCATGGCCAGGTCATCAGAGCCCACACGACGACTATGAGCAGCGCCGCAGTGAGCAGATACACCGGCCACGGACCCAATACGTCTAAAAGGGATGCGGTGTGCGGCTTTCCGTTCAAGAAGCCGTAATCCGTCCTCGCGATGCTGTTGAACGTGAAGGTAGCTGCTGCCCAAACAACCGTGACGACCACTACAAAGCGGTAGCTGCGCCACGTGGGCCGTCTCCGCCGGCCCCACGTCAGATAGATTGCCGCCCAGACGACAAGCAGGTGAATCGACCAAAAGCCGAGGAACTCGTAGTTGGGAAAATCCGGACTCTTCAGAACCGGTGAGATCAACGCCTGGGTGCTCAACGTGAGACCCCAGTAGTAGGTAAGCGCGAAGGCCCATTGTCGCTGTGACCACAACGCGTAGGCCGCCGTGATGGTCGCGAGATCGGTAAGACGAAGTGGTACCGACGCGCTGATAGTCGGCGGCGCCAGTGAATAGACCAGCACCGTGGCATATATCGCGGCAGTCACCGCCCCAAGGATGCGACCCAGGCGCCGGGATTGCGCTTCCGTCTGCGAGCGTCCAACCCAGACAAGAAGCCCCGAGCCGATCACGAACACAGCGATGACGGCCCAATACGACGGGCCGTAGGCGATGAACTCCCGTTGTGCTGAGAACACTCTCATCATTGTCGTCCCCGAACCGACCATGACCACTGCTTGGCCGCGGGAGGCGCATCATGGGAGGGTGCGAATCGGAGTCGGGGTGTCCAGCGTGCCCGACGCGCGGCAGGCCGCGGTGCGAGCCGCGGCGCAGGCGCGCGCCGAGCTGGCTGGTGAGGCGCCGTCGGTGGCCGTGCTGCTCGCGTCGCAATCCCATACCGACAAGGCAGCTGATGTCCTGGCCGCGGTGCAGCAGGCGCTGGCGCCGCCCGCGCTGATCGGGTGTGTCGCCCAGACGGTGGTGGCCGGCCGCCGCGAGATGGAGGACCAGCCCGCGGTGGCGGTGTGGCTGGCGTCCGGCCTGCCCGCCGAGACGTTCCAGCTGGACTTCGTGCGCACCGGCTCGGGTGCGCTGCTCGCCGGCTACCAATTCGCCCGGGCCGCAACGGATTTGCATCTGCTGCTGCCCGACCCCTACACGTTCCCGGCGGATCTGCTCATCGAGCATCTCAACGCCGACCTGCCCGGAACGTCCGTCGTGGGCGGCGTGGTCAGCGGCGGGCGCGGACCCGGCGAGACCCGGCTGTTCCGCGACCACGACGTGTTGAGCTCCGGGCTCGTCGGCGTGCGGCTACCCGGGGCGCAGGCGGTCCCGGTCGTGTCGCAGGGCTGCCGGCCGATCGGGCAGCCCTACATTGTCACCGCCGCCCAAGACGACGTGATCACCGAGCTGGGTGGCCAAACGCCGATGCAGCGGCTGCGCGAAATCGTCGAGGGAATGCCGCGCGACGAGCAAGAACTGGTCAGTACCGGCCTGCAGATCGGGATCGTCGGCGACGAGCACCTGGCCGCACCCGGTCAGGGCGACTTCCTGATCCGCGGTCTGCTCGGCGCGGACCCCGCCAGCGGCGCGATCGAGGTCGGCGAGCTGGTCGAGGTCGGCGCAACGGTGCAGTTCCAAGTCCGCGACGCCGTCGGCGCCACCACAGACCTGCACCAGAGCGTCGAGCGGGCTCTGGCGCAGCTGCCCGGGCGTCCAGTGGGCGGATTGCTGTTCACCTGCACCGGACGCGGGCGGCGAATGTTCGGGGTCCCCGATCACGACGCGTCGACGATCGCCGACCTCCTGGGCGGGATTCCGCTGGCCGGGTTCTTCGCCGGCGGGGAGATCGGCCCGATCGCGGGTCGCAATGCGTTGCACACCTTCACCGCGTCGATGGCGCTGTTCGCCGAATGAGCCGCACGCGCTAGGCATGCAGCGGCGAGCCGGCCAATGCCAGCATCGCCTCGCCCAGCGCCTCGTTCTGCGTGGGGTGCGCGTGCACAAGCGGTGCGACGTCTGTCGGCAATGCTTCCCAACCGACCATCAGCTGCGCCTCTCCGATCAGCTCGCCGACCCGGTCACCCACCATGTGCACCCCGACCACGGGTCCGCCGCCGCATCGAATTACCTTGACTCCGCCCGACGTTCGCAGAATCTGGCTTTTGCCGTTGCCGCCGAGATCATAGACAAGCGTGGTGACGTCACCGTATTGCTCGCGCGTCGCGGCCTCGGTGAGCCCCACCGACGCGACCTGCGGGTGTGAGTAGGTCACCCGCGGAAGCAGATGATCCGGTGTCAGCACCGGGTTTTGGCCGGCGATCTGCTCGGCCACGTAAATGCCGTGGGCGAATCCGCGGTGGGCCAACTGGAAACCGGCCACCAGGTCGCCGACCGCGTAGACGTCGGCATGGTTGGTCGTCAGCCGGTGATCGACCGTCACACATCCGCGATCCAATTCGATGCCGGCCTCGGCGAACTCGGCCGATCTGGGCTCACGGCCGACAGCGACCAACAGCACTTCGGCCTCGATGACCTCGCCATCGGCCAATTCCACTGCCACCCCGGCACGGTTCTGCTTTGCCCCGGTGACGGCGGCGCTGGTCTTGGCGGTGATACCCCGCCGGTGCAGGGCCCGTCCGAGCGACTTCGAGGTCCACTCATCCTCCCCCGGCAGCAGCCTCGGCATGGTTTCGAGGACGGTCACTGCGGTGCCGAACGACGCCCACATGCTGGCGAACTCGACGCCAATTACACCGCCGCCGAGCACGATCGCAGTCCGTGGGATCTCGGATAACTGCAGGGCCTGATCGCTGTCGATGATCCGATCACCGATCGGGATGTTCGCGATGCCTCGGGGAGCCGAGCCGGTGGCAAGTACCACCGCGCCGCCGGTGTAGGAAATGCCGTCGACGACGACGGTGTGGTTTCCGACGTAGCGGCCGATACCACGCACGACGGTGATACCGCGGCGATCGATCAACCCGATCAGTCCGGTGTGTAACCGGTCGACCACCGATTGTTTGTAGGCGTGCACCGCCGCCATGTCGATGCCGGCCAAAGTTGCGTGCACACCGAAACTTTCGGCCGCACGGGTCACGTCGGCGATTTCAGCGGCATGCAGCAGGGCTTTGGTGGGAATGCAGCCGCGGTGCAAACAGGTACCACCAACCTGGGCGGCCTCGATCAGCGTCACGGAAAGCCCCAGTTGGCTGGCCCGCAACGCGCAGGCGTAGCCGGCCGAGCCGCCCCCGAGGATCAGCACATCGGAATCAGCCATCACAACCGGGCCAGCCCCGCGATCGGGTTCTCGATGAAATCGGCAAACAGCCGCAGGAACCCGCCGGCGGTGCCGCCGTCACACACCCGGTGATCGAAACTCAGCGACACTTGCGCCACCTTGCGAACGGTCACTGCACCTTCGACCACCCACGGCCGGTCGATGATGCGCCCGACACCCAAGATTGCTGCTTCCGGATGGTTGATGATCGGGGTGGACCCGTCGACGCCGAAGACGCCATAATTGTTCAGGGTGAAGGTCCCCCCGGTCAGCCGGGCGGGCGGCAGTTTGCCGTCGCGGGCCAACGCCGTTGTTTCCGTCAGCGCATCCGAGAGCCTCAGCAGGTCAAGCTGATCGGCGCTTTCGATAACGGGCACCATCAGTCCACGCGGAGTTTGCGCCGCGATTCCGAGGTTGACGTGCCGGTAGCGAACAACTTCCGAGGCCGCGGTGTCGACCGACGAGTTCAGCTCAGGAAACTGCCGCAGCGCCGCGACCGCGAACCGGGCCAGCAGCGCCAGCAGGCTGACTTTGCGCGCTACCGCGTCCTGAATGCACCGTCTGGCGTCCAGCAGCCCGGTGGCGTCGACGTCGACCCACGTGGTGGCATCGGGAATTTCGCGGCGACTGGTCGAGAGTTTGTCCGCAATTGTTTTGCGCACTCCGGTGATTGGGGTGCGATCTGCGTCTCGGCTGCTGGTTTCGGGCTGGGACAGCGAGCTTTCGACGTCTGCTCGGGTGATGACGCCGCCGAAGCCGGTGCCCGACAAGCTTGTGACGTCAACACCGTTGTCGCGAGCCAATTTACGGACCACTGGTGAGATCACCTTCGTTGAGCCCACCGGCGTGCGGCGTCGACGAGGTCGATCGGGTTCCTGGGTCCCGTAGCCGATCAGTACATTGCCCGAGCCAGCCCGCTCCTCCGCGCGCACCGTGATCAACGGCGTGCCCACGGCCAGAGTCGAACCGACCTCGCCGTGCAGTTCAATCACTGTGCCCGCGAACGGGACCGGGACCTCGACGGCAGCCTTGGCGGTTTCGACCTCGACGATCACCTGGTCGACGGTCACGGTGTCGCCTACCTGTACTCGCCACTCCGCGATGACGGCGTCCGCCAGACCCTCACCGAGGTCGGGAAGCAGGAACGTCTGGTCGCTCACTCGGGCGCCAGCTCTGCCGCGGGGCGGACTTGAGGTTCGCGGAACCGCACGGAGCCGAAGGCGTGTCCGATGGTGACGAGCGTTGGGATGAGTAGTGGCAACAGCACCAGCACGAGCATCAACGCTAACGATCCGATTGCAGTGAGCATGGGTTCACTCCCTTTCCTTCAGGCGACGATCTCGATGCGGTCATCCCACTGCAGCCGGTCGAGCGCATCGAGAATCCGATCGCATCCGGGCAGGTGGAATCGCTCGAGTTTCGGTGGTGGGTAGGGGATGTCGAATCCGCAGATACGCAGCACCGGTGCCTCCAGGTGATGGAAGCAGCGTTCCTGCACGCGGGCCACAATCTCGGCTCCCACGCCGGCGAATCCTTGGGACTCGTGCACCACGATGCATCGCCCGGTCTTGCGTACCGATGCCGCGACGGTCTCGTCGTCGAACGGAACGATCGATCGCAAGTCGACTACTTCGATGTCGCGGCCGTCGTCGGCGGCCGCTTCTGCGGCCTGCAGCGCCCGATCGACCGCCGGCCCGTACGCGATCAGTGTGGCGTCGCGTCCCGGCCGGAGGATTCGCGCTCGTCCGATCGGGTCACCGCGCTGCAGCTCGACCTCGGCGCGGGAAAAGTACAGCCGTTTGGGCTCGAGGAACACCACCGGGTCGGGATCGTCGATGGCCTGCCGCAACAGACTGTAAGCATCCGCCACCGACGCCGGCGCAACGACTTTGAGCCCGGGGGTGTGCGCGTAGTACGCCTCGCTGGAGTCACAGTGGTGCTCGACCCCGCCGATACCGCCGGCGAAAGGGATGCGGATCACCATCGGAGCCGACAGTTTTCCTCTGGTGCGGTTTCTGAGCTTGGCGACATGGGACACGATCTGCTCGAACGCCGGATAGGCAAACGCGTCGAACTGCATCTCCACTACCGGTCGAAAACCGGCCATCGCCATGCCGATGGCAAACCCGACGATGCCCGATTCGGCCAACGGGGTGTCGAAGCACCGGTCTCGGCCAAACGTCTTGGCCAGACCGTCGGTGACCCGAAACACTCCGCCGAGCTCGCCGACGTCCTCGCCGAATACCAAGACCGACTCGTCCTCGTCGAGCGCGTCACGCAAGGCGGTGTTGAGGGCCTGCGCCATCGTCATCATGGTCATGTCCGTCAGGCCTCCCGCGCCTCGACGGCCAATTCCGCCTGCAACTGGCGTTGTTGTTCGCGCAGTTGACTGTTCGGTTCGGCGAAGACGTACCGGAACAGGTCGTCGGCGTCGGGTCGCCGTTCGGCGTTCATCCCGGCTCGTAGCGCCGCGGCGCGATCTTCGGCCTCGGCTGCGATCGTGCTGACATGCGCGTCATCGATCATTCCCTCGGCGCGCAGGTAGTTTTCCAGCCGGGCGATCGGGTCCTTGGTGCGCCAGTGCGCCACTTCGTCGTTGGTGCGGTACCGAGTGGGGTCATCGGCGTTGGTATGCCCCTCGACCCGGTAGGTGTGCGCTTCGACGATGACGGGCCCATTGCCCCGCAGTACGTAGTTGCGGGCTTCGTCCATCACGGCCAGCATGGCCACCGGATCGTTGCCGTCGACCTGCTCACTGCCGATGCCGTATCCGACTCCCTTGTGCGCCAGCGACGGCGCCGCGGTCTGCCGGGCCAAGGGCACGCTGATCGCAAACCCGTTGTTTTGCACCAGGAAGATCACCGGTGCGTCGAATACCGCGGCGAAGTTCAGCGCTTCGTGGAAGTCGCCTTCGCTGGTCGCCCCGTCGCCGCACAGCGCCAGTACCACCGCGTCGGCGCCCTTGCGGGTCTGGGCATGCGCAAGCCCGGCCGCGTGCAGGAGTTGGGTGGCCAACGGGGTGCACTGCGGGGCACTGCGGTGGTGTGCCGGGTCGTAGCCGCAGTGCCAGTCACCGGCCAACATGCTGAGGATCTCGAGCGGATCTACCCCGCGCGTGACCAATGCCATCGAATCGCGGTACGTCGGGAACAGCCAATCCTCGGTCCGCAGCGACATCGCCGCGGCGATTTGGCAGGCTTCCTGCCCGCGTGCGGACGGATAGACCGCCAGTCGGCCCTGCTTGGTCAGCGCGGTGGCTTGTTCGTCAAAACGTCGTCCGAGAACCATGTTTCGGTACATGTCGATTAGGCGTTGACCGGACGGTCGGGGGTATCTCGCGGGGCTGTCGGTCAGCTGTCCGGTCGGGTCGAGGTACTGGACGGGCGTGTCGGCGGGAAGAAAATTCGTGTACGTCGCGCCGATCTGCTCGACCACCGTCACCGCTGCCTCCACGTTGTCTACTTGGCTTTCAATGATCGGTATCTATGGCCATCGATGCACTATCAGGCCGTGTTTTGCAGATGTATTGGGTTGTATAAGCGGTCTGCGTGCGCATACTGTTCACATAACCCACCGAAGCGGACGAGGCGGCGAACACATGGAACTGGACGAGGTCGACCGGCGGCTGATCCGGGAATTGGTCAAGGACGGTCGGGTGTCGATGCTGGAGTTGGCCAAACGTGCCCACATCTCTCGCACCCACGTGTACTCGCGGATCGAGCGGCTCGAGCAGCGCGGGATCATCGAGGGGTTCACCGCACGAATCAACCTGGAACGAACGGGCTTTGCGACATCGGCGCTGATCGCATTGTCCATTCAGCAGGACGCCTGGCGTGGCCTGTCGGAGCAACTGAAGACGTTGCAGTTCGTCGAACGGTTCACCTTGGTCGGCGGCGACTTCGACGTCCTCGTCGTGGTCCGCGCCCCGGATAATGCGACGCTACGTACCGTCGTGCTGGAACGGTTGCACGGCATGGCCGGTATCCGGTCTACCCGCACCTGGCTGGTGTTCGAGGAGTGGACCGGCCTACCGTCCGACTGGCTGTGAACGTGCAGCCCGGCGGCGGGCCAGGATCTGGGCCGCGGCATCGGTGGTGATGTCCTCGGCCTCGCTGATCGCGTAGACCTCGATCAGGGTGTCGCCGATTCGACTGGTGTGCTGGGCAACAGTGTCGTCGTCCCACCCGAGCACTTCGCGCCCGACGAGATGGAAAGCGCCGCCGGCATTGGCGACGAAGTCGGGCGCATACAGAATGCCGCGCTCACGCAGGATGGCGCCGGCCCGTTCATCGGCGAGGATGTTATTCGCCGCACCGACGATCGCCGAGGTGGTCAACCGCGCAGCGGTTGCGCTGTCGATGACGCCGCCCATCGCACAGGGCGCGAAGATATCGCACGGCGTCGTCGACACCGCTTCGGGCGTGATGACCGCGCAACCGAGTTGACGCGCCCAGGCCAGCCGCTGGGATTCGGTGTCGGAGACCAACAGCCGGGCACCGGCTTCCGCGGCCAGCGTGGCCAGGTGTCCGCCGACTGCCCCGAGTCCCTGGATCAGAATGGTGAGTCCGCCGAGGGCTCCGAGGCCGGCATGACTGGCGGTGGCCGTCATGGCTTCAAACACCCCGAGCGCGGTGTTGACGGCGCTGGACCCGGCGCCGCCGCGATCTGCCGAGCGGCCGAAGACGAATTCGGTTGTCTCGTTCAGGATGTCCATGTCAGCGGAGTCGGTGTTGACGTCGGGCCCCGTCCAGTAGGTGCCGTTGAGCCGGTCGATGTTCTCGGCATGCAGCTGCAGGATCCGCTGCCAGGTCTCCGGGGCGATGTCTTTGCGCGGCGCCGGAAGTGCGATCACGGATTTGCCGCCGCCCATCGGAAGGTCGCTCACCGCCATCTTCAACGTCATTGCCCCGGCGAGCTTCCCGGCATCCTCGAGAGCGCCGGCCAGCGACGGATACTGCGCAGCGCGGGTGCCGCCGGCGGCCTGACCTAACCGCGTGGAGTCCACCCGGATGACAAACGACGCCCCGGTATCCGGGTCGTGCCGGGTGACTGTCAATTCGCCGTCCCACCGCAACACATCGTCCACACTCATGTCCACAGATGCTAGGCGTTGAAGCTGTCTATGCACCTGGCAAGCGCGAGAGCCGCTACATACTGCCTAATCCACGCCGACTAACGACGCATCCTGTCCATCCGGACTGCGACACGACCGCGTCTCCGCGGGCACTTTGCGACAGATAGCGCCGCGGTGGATTACCGCCCGTACCCGCTCGGACAGGCCATGCACGCCGATGTCGGTGCCGTCCAAGAGCACCAGGTCTGCCCGCTTACCGGGCGCCAGCTCACCGATATCATCACCGGCGTCCAGTAATTCGGCGGCCGACGTCGTCGCCGCACGCAGCGCCTCCACCGCCGAGAGGCCCTGATCCTGCATCAATTCAAGCTCGGCGAGATTGTCGCCATGGCGTGCGATCCCGGCGTCGGTTCCCATCGCAATGCGCACCCCGGCCGCGTGGGCAAGCCGCAACGACGCATCGTGTGCCTCGACCACATCGGCCACCTTGGCCCGGGTGGCTTCGGTGACGCCGGCTCCGGTCTGCACCATCCGCAGCAGCGCACGCGGCGCCGATAGTGTTGGCACCAACCAGGTTCCGCGCTCCACCATCATCGCAACGGCTTCCTCGTCGAGATACACCCCGTGCTCAATGGAGCGGACACCGCAGCGCACCGCATTCTTGATGCCGTCGGTGCCCTGCGCGTGCGCCATCACATGAACCCTCGCGGCTCGGGCCTCGGCCATCATCACCGCCAGTTCGTCGACGGCCAGGTGCGCGCGGCGTGGATCGCTGCGCGCACTGATCACCCCGCCGGTGGTGGCCACTTTGATGACATCGGCGCCGGCCCGGATCAATTCGCGGACCTTGCGGCGCATCTCGTCGGCGCCATCGACGATCGTCGACGGGCTGCCGGGATAGGGCGGCCACAGGGCGTGCACGCACTCCCCCGAGGGCATCCATTCGTCGGCGTGACCGCCGGTCTGGCTGAGCATTCCGATCGCGACCTGCATGTCGGGGCCGTCGATCACGCCGGTGGCCACCGCTTGTTTGACGCCGAGGTCCGCCCCGGCCGCGTCGCGGATCGTGGTCACCCCGGCATGCAATGTCAGCCGCAAGTTGCGGACCGCGTGAAAGAACCTGAGCGAGAACGGAGTTTGGATCAGCCGCAGCACGTCGACGTCGTCGAGCGTGACATGAACGTGGCAGTCGATGAAGCCCGGCACCACCAGGTGCCCGGTGGCGTCCAGAGTAGTGTCGCCGTCCAGGCCCGGCCCCACCTCGACGACATGCTCGCCGTCGATGACCACATCGGCCGGGGCCGCCGTACCGGAGACCGGATCAAAGACACAGCCGCCGTGCACCAGCAGCCGTGGGCTCACGGCGCCTCCGCCGATGGCCGGTAGAGCGTGTTGATCCAGATGGTCGTCAGCGCCTCAGTGGCGGCGGCCGGATCGGCGAACGGCCGCTGCCCGAACGACGCCAACAGGTAGCGCTCGTTCATCCACGTCAGCGCCCGCGCCACCTCGCGTGGCTGCTGGATCTGGCTGCGGCCGCCGGCGATGTCGGCCTGTATGCGGCGCGCGGTGGCCGTGACCAGCCCCTCGGCCAGCGCGGCATACAGCTCGCTGATCTCCGGGTCGTAGCGCGCGGTATCCGAGATCGCCTGGATGAGCCGACCATGTTCGACGAAAATCGCGGTCAGGTCGGCCAGGCTGTGCCGAAGCTCGGCGGCCGGATCGTCGCTGTCGGCCATCCACTCGTCGGCGACATGACCCAGCTCCAGACCGACGTCGTCGAGCATCGCCATCAGCAGATGCTGACGATCCTCGAAATGACGGTAGAACGCGGTCCGGGCGACCTCGGCCGCGGAAGTGATGTCGTCAAGCGAGATCTCGGCCCAGGGCTGGTTCTCCAGCAGGCGATGGGCAGCGTCCAGCAGCCGCCGTCGGGCATTGCGCCGATGCTCGCGCCGCCGCGCCTGCAGATCGCTTTGTCGCGTCGTCACATTGCTCAGTCTCGCACGTCTCGGACGCTATGTACAACATAAACGTTGACATCGTGTCACAGATGGAGTTACGTTGGCCGGACCGCTGGCTTTCGCCGGCGAATCTGGCAAACAGAGATGGGGTCGGACGGTGCGAGTCAGCCTGTCGTTTAGCGGATTCGGCTCGATCCTTGCCGACCTGCCGGCCGTCCGCGCCGCCGACGAGTGTGGGTTCGACGGCCTGTGGTACGCCGAGCACATCTGCGCGCACGACGCGGTGGTGCCCGCGACCGTGTATCTGCGGGAGACCGAGCGGCTCGAAGTGGTGCTGATGGGCATCAGCGCGGCCGGGCGTCACCCCGGCGTGGCCGCGATGGAACTGGCCTCGCTGGCCGAAATCGCACCGGGGCGGGTCCGGGCGGCGATCGGGACCGGGGTGCCGGACATGATCGCCAAACTCGGCCGGTCGGTCGACAAGCCGATCGGGTCGACGATCGCGCTGCACCGTGCCCTCACGGCCGCGCTGGCCGGCGACGAGGTGACCGCCGACTACCCCGGTTTCCGGTTCGAGCAATACAAGTTGAATCCGTTGTCCGCGCCGCCCGCGCTGGACATCATGGCCGTGCGACCGAAGATGGTGGAAACCGCCGCCCGCTACGCCGACGGGGTCTGCCTCAGCGCCGGCGCGTCGCGCACGTACCTGGCCGACACCGTGCAGCGGGTGGAGGCAACGCTCGCCGAGGCCGGTCGCCAGCGCGACAGCTTCCGGATTTCGGCTGTGGTCACCGCGTTCATCACCGACGACTTACAGGCGGCCCGTCTCCAGGTGGCGGAGTTGTTGTCGGCGTTCGACCCAGCGACCACCGAATACCTTGCCGCCGGGGCGATACCGGACGGCGCGCTGGTAGACGCAATCGCCAGGGGCGAGGCCGCCAAGGTGCTTACTCCCGATGTCATCGACGCGGTGGCGATGGTGGGCCCGCCGGAGGCCATTGGTGATTCGTTGGCGGCCTACGCCGAGACCGGGATCGACGAGATCGCGATCGTGCCGTTCGCGCCGCTCGACCAGTTGCCCGAACTGATCGCCTCGATAGCCGAGTGCCGTCCCCTGCTGGCCGCCCAACCCTGACCGAAGAACGGAACAC
Organism: Mycobacterium sp. NGS62; assembly: GCF_059812285.1. Classification (NCBI taxonomy): domain Bacteria; kingdom Bacillati; phylum Actinomycetota; class Actinomycetes; order Mycobacteriales; family Mycobacteriaceae; genus Mycobacterium; species Mycobacterium sp. NGS62. The sequence goes on from NZ_JCALCK010000005.1 coordinate 272,000, forward strand.
GCCATGACCGACACCCTGCTCGACGCCGACACGCGCGAGATCATGCGCCTGCACCGCGAATTCGTCGATGCCAACGGCCCGCTCGACTCGAGCTATTTGCGGCGACGAGTGACCGCGATACCAGACGAACTGGTCTGGTACAACCTCAACGGCGCGGTCTACGTCGGGCAGGATCAGATCGCTCAGCTGTGGGACCTGTTGTCGTCGGCCATGAGCGGCGAGGCGATCAGCGCCGAGCTTCGCGACGAGCGCATCGACGTGGTCGGTGATGTCGCATGGGTGACCTACCTCAACCACTACCAGGCCGACTTCGGCGATCTGGGTAGCTATAACGCCGGCATGCGCAGCACCGAGATCTGGCGGCGCCGCGAGGGCACGTGGGAGCTGGTGCACGCGCACTTCTCCGCCCATGCGCCCAACGAGGCGGAGTAGCGCCCATGGAGCGATACGCGGTGTCGGGACCGGCCGGTGTGATCCGGGGAGTGCGACGAATCTGCGACGGGCCAGACGCCCCGGTCGTGTTCGTCCATCACATCAACGGCGCCGCCGAACAGTGGCTGCCGGTGATGGAGCAGCTCGCCGACCGCAGCTCGGTTGCCGTCGACCTACGGGGACACGGCTTGTCCGATCGCGGTGAAAGCTATGGTGCCGCGGACTACGCCGCCGATATCGCGGCGGTCATGGACAATCTCGGCATTTCACGGGCCCATCTGGTGGGCGCCTCCTTCGGTGGTAGCGCAAGTATCGTGCTGGCCGCTAGCCAGCCGGCGCGGGTCCAGTCGATCACGGTGATCGGTAGCGCGCTGCGGGCCAGCGGAGTGGACACCGCCGCTGTGGTCGACGAGTTGCACCGGCTCGGGCCGACACAGTTCTTCCAGAAATTTGCGGTGGCGAGCTTTGCGCCCGATACCGACGACGCGCTGCTTGCCGACTCGGTACGTCGGGCGGCGCGCAACGACAGCAACACGATCGAGCAGATCATCCGTGCGGCATTCTCCGCCGACATTTCTTCTGCCGCACCACGAGTCGCAGCGCCAGCGCTGGTGCTGACCGGTGAGCACGATCAAACGTGCCCGCCGGCGCTGGGCGCCGAGCTCGCGGCGGCACTGGGGGCTGAGTGCCGGGTGCTGGCCGGGCGCGGGCACCTGGCCCACATCGAAGATCCGACGCTGGTGGCGCAGCTGATCGACGAACGGCTGCAGCACATCGGCAGCGTGCCGACCGGCTGAGGTTTGCGATGCATCCGGCACCGTTCGACTACCTGGCAGCTGACTCGGTCACCGAGGCCTGCACTGTGCTGAGTGACGATCCCAGCGGCACACGGGTTCTCGCCGGTGGACAGAGCCTGATGCCACTATTGGTCCGCAGGCTGGAGCGGCCGCGCCGCCTGGTCGACATCACCCGGATCGCCGAACTGCACGACCTGCGCGCCGCCGCCGATGGATTGCGCGTCGGCGCCGCCGTCACCCAGCGCGCCACCGAGTTCTCCCCCGCCCTCGCCGGCTTTCACGTTCTCGCGCAAGCGCTTCCGCGGGTGGGTAAGGTGACCACGCGCAATCGCGGCACCGTTTGCGGCAGCATCGCGCACGCCAACCCGGCCGCCGAACTCGGGGTCTGCCTGCTCGCGCTCGGCGGAAAGATCACCGCCGTCTCGTCGAACGGGTTCCGGTCTATTGCAGCCGACGACTTTTTCCGGGCACCGTGTCAGACCGCCCTGCGGCCCGGCGAGTTCGTACACAGTGTCACGTTCCATCGGCCGTCAAACGAATCCATCGGGTATTTCGACGAAGTCACGCTACGCGGCGCCGGCGACACACCGCTGATCAGTGCCGCGGTCACCGGGAACGTGGTCGACGGTGACGTCACCGATGTGCGCATCGTGGTCGGGGGTGCTGGACAAGTACCGGTGCTCACCGACGCGTTTGCGGCGGGTCTCACCTTCACCGGCGATGCGCAGGGATCCGGAGAGCATCGCCGTCGGCTGGCGGTGCGCATGGTCGCCCGCCTGCTGCGTCGGCTACGGAAGGACCTGCCGTGACCATCGAACTACGGGTCAACGGCCGCCCGACCCGCGCAGACGTACCCGCCCGGATGTCGCTGGCCGACTTCCTGCGTGAGCGGCTCGGCCTGACCGGCACCCACATCGGCTGCGGCCAAGGATTGTGCGGCAGCTGCAACGTGCTACTCGATTCCCGTTCGGTGCGAGCATGTTTGACACTGGCCGTGCAAGCCGACGGATCGGATGTCGTCACGATCGAAGGCCTCAGCCGGCCGGCTGAGCCTTCCCCGGTGCAGGACTGCCTGATCCGGCACCGCGCGCTGCAGTGCGGCTTCTGCACACCCGGATTCGTGGTGCTGATCGAAGAGCTGCTCGCCGAGGTCGACGCGGGCGCGCGGCCCACCCCGGCCGAGTTGCGGGATCGGTTGGCCGCGTCGTTGTGCCGCTGTACCGGTTACGCGCCGATCGTCGCGGCCGCCGAGGAACTTGTCGCCGCCAAGATTGTCGAGCAGAGCCGATGACTGCCGGGGCACGTCAGGTCGGTGCGGGCCCACCGGGGCTGCACCTGGCGCGGCTGGCGGCCGGCGGCGGGCGCTATCTGGCTGACGAATACGCCGCCGGCGAGCTGCATGTGGTGATCGTGCGCTCCCGCGAACCGCACGCCCGCATCACGGTGGATCCGCGGGAGGCCCGCGCCGCACCCGGCGTGCACGCGGTGCTGGTCGGCGCGGACATTCGCGACTGCACCGAGCCGATGGGGATGATGTGGAATGCCCAGATCCAAGCCGAGGCGCCCACCTGGTGCCTAGCCACCGACAAGGTCCGCTACGTCGGTGAGCCGATCGCCGCCGTCATCGCCGACGACGCGTATCTAGCGGAGGACGCCGCCGAGCTCGTCGACGTCAGCTATCAGAAGCTGCCCGCCGTCGTCGACGCGTGCCCGGACAGCCTGCCGCTGCTCTACGACGGGTGGCCGGATAACGTGTTCGGCCGCAATCGTTTCGAGGCGGGCGACGCCGCCGCGGCGCTCGGCGATGCGGCGGTGGTGGTCAGTGGCCGCTATACCAGTAGCCGGGTGGCGGGGTTGTCGTTGGAGGCCCGCGGGGTGCGCGCCGTCTGGGATATCACCGGCGAGTCGGTCACGGTCTGGACGTCGACGCAATCACCGCATCAGGTGCGCGGCTCGCTGAGTGCGACGCTGCGAGTTCCGGAGAGCCGCGTGCGGGTGCTGTGCCCGGATATGGGCGGCGCGTTCGGCAACAAGGCGTGCGCCTACATCGAGGAGACGTTGGTGGCCTTCGCGGCCCGCGTGGTGCGCCGGCCGGTCCGCTGGATCGAGAGCCGGTCGGAGGCGTTTGTCGCCACGGTTCACGGTCGCGGCACGGTCGTCGACCTGGAAGTGGGATTCACCGCCGACGGGGCGATATCGGGGTTACGGGCCACCGTGTTTCTCGACTGCGGTGCGACGCCGTACATGGTGGGCTGTGGGACCGGGATGGTCACCGCCGCCACGGTGCTCGGCCCGTACCGGATTCCCGATGCGCTCAGCGAGCTGGTGGCGGTGGTGACGAACAAGACGCCGATTGGCGCTTACCGCGGATTCGGGATGCCCGAGGCCACGTTCGCGATCGAGCGTGCGATGGACGAGGGTGCGCGGCGGCTCGGTATCGATCCGATCGAGATTCGGCACCGCAACCTGCTGCGGCCCGACGAATTGCCGTATTGGACGGCGGCGATGATGTGTTTGGACAGCGGACGCTACAGCGAGATGCTGGATCTCGTTGCGACCCAGATCGACTGGGGCCGGACGCGACGGGAGGCTGCCGAGGCCCGCGCCGCCGGCCGGCTGGTCGGTGTCGGTGTCGCATGCTATCTGGAAGCCACGAATTTTGGGCCGTCGTTGACCGCGGCGATGATGGGAATCAACAGTCCCGGCCATGACCGCGCGGTCGTTCGGATGGACGCGTCGGGCTTGGTCACGGTGTTGACCGGTCAGATGCCGATGGGCCAGGGACTCGAGACGGTGCTGGCGCAGGTCGCCGCCGACGAGCTCGGGGTGCCGCTGGAGTCGGTGTCGGTGATCTGCGGCGACACCTTGTCCTGTCCGTACACCGGCTACGGCAGCGGCGGCAGCCGCGGCGCCGGGGTGGCCGGGTCGGCGGTGATGATGGCGTCGCGCCGGCTGCGGGATCGGATGCGCAACATCGCGGCCCACCTGCTGGAGGCCGAGGCGGTGCGTGATGTCGATTGCGGTTTTGCTGACGAATCCGGACGCACGCTAACGGTTTCCGCGGTCGCCGAAGCGGCCTACCAGGCCCGGGATCTTCCACCCGACTCCGAACCCGGGCTGGAGTCGTCGTATACCTACGATCCGCAGGCGTTCGCCTTCTCGTATGGCGCGGTCGCCGCGGTGGTGGAGATCGATCGCGACACCGGGACGGTGTCGGTGCAGCGGCTGGTGTTCGGGCATGACTGCGGTGTGCAGCTGAATCCGGCCAACGTCGCCGGGCAGATCATCGGCGGGGCGGCGCAGGGGCTGGGCGCTGCGCTCTACGAACAGCTGCCGTATACCGCGGACGGCCAGCCGGTGGTCGAGTCGCTGTGGGACTACTTTCCGCCGTTGCCGGCCAACATGCCCGCCGTGGAGCTGGTGCACCTGGAAACCCCAACGCCGTTCTCGCTCAACGGCGCCAAGGGCACCGGCGAGAGTGGCGCCATCCCGCTGCCGGCGGTGCTGGCCAACGCGATCCGCGACGCGTTGGATGGCAACAGTAGCGCCGTCGTCGACACCATTCCGATCACGGCCGAACGCCTGCTGGCCGTGATCGATCGACAGGCCAGCACAACTCAACCCAAGGAGACGGTATGAAGTACGCATCGCAGGAATGGCTGGACCGGCAGCGCGAGCTGCAGCAAGCCTTCGGCCGCCGGCCCGGCGCGTCGGCGCGGGTGCAATACCGGCTCACCCAGGCGCCCGACGGTGACGACATCCGCTATTTCGCCGATGTGCAGGATGGCCGCATCGTCGACCAGCAGCTCGGTGACGACCCGGCTGCGGACGGCACCATGTCGGCGTCGTATGCCGATTCCGTCGCGATGCTGCGCGGCGAACTGGCGCCGAACGCCGCGTTCATGCAAGGCCGGGTCAAGTTGACCGGCAATGTGGCGAAGCTGGCCGCGCTGATGCCGATTACGCAGACCACCGAATACCGCAATCATTACGCACAGCTGGTCGAGGAAACCGACTTCTGAATGACCTTCTCGCTGCTGGCTCGCGACCCGGCCACCGGAGCGCTGGGCGTCGCATCACAGTCGCACTATCTCGGTGTCGGTGCGGTGGTGACGTGGGCGGAAGCGGGCGTGGGAGTGGTGGCGACGCAGGCGTTTCCGCAACGTTCCTACGGGCCTCAGGGGTTGGCGTTGATGCGGGATGACCGATCTGCGTCCGAGGCACTGTCGCTGCTGCTCGACGCCGACCCTGATCGGGAACTGCGGCAAGTCGGCTATCTGGATTCTGGCGGCGGCTTGGCAATCCACAGCGGACAGCGGTGTGTCGCGTCGGCTGGCGCGGCGACTTCCGATCATGCCGCCGCGCTGGGCAACATGCTCGACAATGACGAGGTGCTCGGCGCGATGCTGCGCGGCTTCGAGCAGGCGGAGGGAGATCTCGCGCATCGTCTGGTAGCGGGTCTGCGCAGTGGCGACGAGGCCGGCGGCGATATCCGGGGCAGGCAGTCGGCGGCGCTGCTGGTTGTCGATGGTCGACACACCGACACCCCATGGGATGGTGTGCTGCGTGACGTGCGGGTGGACGACCACCCCGACCCGATCGGCGAACTCGCTCGACTCATTGATCTGGCCGTTGCATACGACGAAGTGTCGCGGGTGGTGTTCAATCCGCTAGGAGCCGTTCTCGGTGAGCACGATGCCGAACTGGCCGCGGCTGCACGGGTACTCGCAGCTGCCGATGACGTGCTGGGCGCGAATCCCGAGGCGATGTTTTGGTCGGCGGTGTTGCATGCCCGGTGGGGGCGACGCGCCGAGGCGCGCCGCCTACTGGCCCGTGCTGCTCAGCGCAACCCGCGGCTGCCACGCTTTGTGGCGCGACTGGCCGACGCGGGAATTCTGACCGCCGACGAGGCTGCCCTCCTGTCACTCGGTCCGTCGAACGGCCAGTTATGACACGCTATTTCGCAATTTGCGTGTCATAACTGGCCACTCGCCGGAGAGACGATCCGGTGCGCCTTGCCCGCTGACCGTTCGATCGAGCCGGCCGCTACCACACTCACGATCACGCTGACGCCGATGCGATTCTTGATCTGCTGCGCCAGCGCGTCCGCGGCAAGCTGGCGGAGTTCAACCCCAACACCGCGGCGATGCTCCACCCGCACGGTCAACTGCTCGAGCCGGCCCGGACGGTCGAGCACACACTGAAACTGCGGCGCCAAACCCGGCTGCTGGAGAATCAATTCCTCGATCTGGCTGGGGAATACGTTCACGCCGCGCAGGATCATCATGTCGTCGCTGCGGCCGGTGATCTTGCGCATCCGGCGCATCGAGCGGGCGGTGCCGGGCAGCAGCGCGGTCAGATCACGGGTGCGATACCGGATGACCGGAAACGCCTCCTTGGTCAGCGACGTGAACACGAGTTCCCCGTCGCTGCCGTCGGCCAACACTTCTTGGGTGACCGGGTCGATGATCTCCGGGTAGAAGTGGTCTTCCCAGATGTGCAGGCCGTCTCTGGTGTCCACGCATTCCTGGGCGACGCCGGGTCCCATCACCTCGGAGAGACCATAGATGTCGACGGCGTCGATCCCGACGCGCTGTTCGAGTTCGACGCGCATCTCGTCGGTCCATGGTTCGGCACCGAACACCCCGATGTGCAGCGACGTGGTGCGCGGGTCGATGCCCGCCGCCTCCATCGCGTCGACGATGGTCAGCATGTAGGACGGGGTGACCATGATGGCGTCGGGCTGGAAGTCAGCGATCAACTGGACTTGGCGTTCGGTCATGCCGCCCGACATCGGGATGACGGTGCAGCCGAGCCGTTCGGCGCCGTAGTGGGCGCCGATCCCGCCGGTGAAAAGCCCGTAGCCGTAGGCGATGTGGACCTTGTCGGTGGAGCGCACGCCGCCGGCGCGCAGCGAGCGGGCGACCAGGTTGGCCCAGGTGTCGATGTCGGCGGCGGTGTAGCCGACGACGGTGGGTTGCCCGGTGGTGCCGGACGACGCGTGCAATCGCGCCACCTGGGACTGTGGCACCGCGAACATGCCGAACGGATAGTTGGCCCGCAGATCGGCCTTGGTGGTGAACGGAAACAGCGCGAGGTCGCCGAGCTCTTTGAGGTCGCTGGGGTGTACGCCGCGGGCGTCGAACGCTGCCCGGTAGTGCGGCACGTTGTCATAGGCATGCTGCAGTGACCATTTCAGCCGCCGCAGCTGCAGTGCGGAGATCTCGTCGCGGGATGCGGTCTCGATTGGCTCGAGCTCATCGGGCGATCGGGTGCTACACGCCGCGGGGCGGTCGACGATCTCGGTCATGATGTGACTCCTCGGTCAGGCGTCGAAGTCGATGGTGACGGCGTCGCTGCATGGAAGCGATTGGCAGGTCAACACGAAACCCGCGTCCACTTCAGCGGTTTCGAGCGCGTAGTTGCGGCGCATATCAACACTGCCGGCGGTGACCTTGGCGCGGCAGGTGCCGCACACCCCGCCCTTGCACGCAAACGGCAAGTCGTCGCGGGACCGCTGCGCGGCGTCGAGCACCGTGCTGCGCCGCGGCAAGCGCAGCGTGCTGGAGCGCCCGTCCAGGATGATGGTGACGTCGCTGGTGGGCCCGTCGGCGGTGGCCTCGAGGTGGTGGGCCGGTGGCGGGGCAACGTCTTCGACGAAGAACAGTTCCCGGTGCACCCGGTCGTCGGGGACGCCGAGGTCGCGTAGCACTTGTTGGGCGTCGACGACCATGCCGTGCGGCCCGCACAGCCAGAAGTGGTCGACGGCATCGATCGGAACCAGGGTCTGCAGCAGCGCCCGGATGCGGGAGGCGTCGAGCCGGCCGCTGAACAGGTCGACGCCGCGGGGTTCGCGGGAGAGCACGTGGATCAATTCGAATCGTGCGCGATAGCTGTCCTTGAGGTCGGCGAGTTCCTCGGCGAACATCACCGAGTTGGCGTGCCGATTCCCGTAGAACAAGGTCACGTGCGAATCCGGTTGGTGCAGCACGCTTGCGGCGATCGAGAGGATCGGAGTGATACCGGATCCCGCGGCGATCAGCACGTGCCGGGCGCCGCCGCCGGGTTCGGCGGCGAAGCTGCCCGCCGGTGTCTGCACCTCTACCGTGTCGCCGGGACGCAAGTCACGGACCAACCACGGGGAAAACGCCCCGCCTGCTACTTCCCGGACCCCGATCCGTAGCGGCTCCCCCGCCGGTGCGCAGACCGAATAGCTGCGTCGTTCCTCGATGCTGCCCAACCGCTTTCGCAAAGTCACGGACTGGCCGGGCCGGAACGCGAAGGCCGGTCGCAACTCGTCGGGCACGGCAAATGTGACAGCGACGGCGTCGTGGCAAAGGTGCTGCACGGCGGCTACCGACAGCGGGTGAAATGGTTGGGTGCGGGTGGTCATGTCAGATCTCCTTCACCCGCTCGAACGGCTCGGCGCAAGACCGACAACGATGCAGCGACTTGCATGGTGTCGCAGCGAATTCCGACGTCATGTCGGTGTCGACCGATCCGCATCGCGGGCAACGAACCGCCCGGCGGCGCGGAGCCAGGGTGAGCATGATCGGGCCGCTGTGACTGGGCGCGGGCCCGGGTGGGGCGATGCCGTAGGCGGCGAGCTTGCGGCGCCCGTCGTCGCTGATCCAATCGGTGCTCCAGGCCGGACTCAGCGCGGTGCGGATCTGCGCGTCGTCGAACCCGGCCCTGGCCAGTGCCTGCTGCAGGTCGGCGCGGATGGTGGCCATGGCCGGGCAGCCGGAGTAGGTGGGCGTGATGGTGACGACTACCCGGCCGTGCTCGTCGCTGGACACGTCGCGCAGCACCCCGAGGTCGGCGAGCGTCAGGATCGGCATCTCCGGATCGGTGACCTCAGCGGCCACCCGTCGCGCCCGGTCAAGCGGGATCACCATTGCCCCAACGGATGTGCCCGGGCAACGGATTGCATGTCGGTGAGCAGCGGCCCCATCGCTTCGGTGTGCCAGCCGTCGCGCCCGCTCCGACCGCCCTCAGTTGCCGGCGATGGGATCGGGAGTTCGGCGGCGTGAAATACCTGCCGGATCACCGCATCGAATTCGGTGCGCAGGTCGGCCGGGTCGACGCCGGCGCCGACCGCGGCCAGGCGCGTTTCGATCGGGTGACTGATGAACAGTTCGCCGACGTAGGGCCAGACCGCGGCGAGCGCTGCCTCGATGCGGCGCCGGGATTCGGTTGTGCCGCAGGCCAGGGTGATCAGCCAGCGAGCGGCGTAGTCGCGGTGGTAGGTGACTTCTTTGACGCCCTTGGCCGCCACCGCGGCCAGCACCGGATCACGCGAACTGCACAACCGCTGCAGCAGGGCGAGTCGGTAGGTGGCGAACACCAGCAGGCGGGTGATGGTGACGGCGAAGTCGCCGTTGTCGAGTTCGGTCAGTCGCACGTTGCGGAACTGCGGTTCGTCGCGGAAAAACGCGAGCGCGTCCTCGGCGGGAATGGGCGATCCCTCGGGTAGGGCGGGCACCACCTCCGGCTCGGCGGCGGCAGCGCGGGCGAGCAGCAGCCGGGCCTGCCCGAGCAGGTCCAGGCCGATGTTGGCCAGCGCCACCTCCTCTTCGAGTTCCGGTGCCCGAGTGAGCCATTGGGTCAGCCGCTGCGCGGTGATCAGCGCGTCGTCGCCGAGCATCAGGCAGTAGCTGGCCAGAGCCGCGCCGTCGATGCCGTCGGCCAGGCGGGTGTCCACCCCGGCCAGCGGGTCGTCGAAGCTGGTCCCGAATGCCCACTGGTCGGCGGCGTCGATGTCGACGAGGCCGGTGTAGGCCGAGTCGTGGTCAATCATGGCGGGTCCTGGCCTCACATGTACGCGACGGTGTCGGGGATGTCGTAGAAGGTGGGGTGGCGGTAGACCTTGTCGCCGCTGGGCGCGAAGTACGGGTCTTTTTCGCTGGGACTCGACGCGGTGATCGCCGCGGAGCGCACCACCCAGATGCTGACGCCCTCGTTGCGTCGGGTGTAGACGTCGCGCGCGTGTCGCAGCGCCATCTCGTCGTCGGCGGCGTGCAGCGATCCCACGTGGACGTGGTTGAGGCCGCGCTTGCCGCGGACGAACACCTCATACAGCGGCCAGGCCGGGTCAACTTGCTTGTCGCTCATTATGTTTCCCCTTGTCGGCGAAGGCGGTGGCGGCCTGCCGGACCCAGCGGCCCTGCTCGTGGGCGGCTTTGCGGGTGGCGATCCGTTCCTGGTTGCACGGGCCGTTGCCGTGGACAACGGCCAGGAACTCCGACCAATCGGGTGTGCCGAAGTCATAGCAGCCACGCTGTTCGTTCCACGCCAGCTCGGGGTCGGGAAAGCCGACGCCGAGGACCTCGCCCTGCGGGACAGTCATGTCGACGAATCGCTGGCGCAGTTCATCGTTGGTGTGGCGTTTGATGCCCCAGGCCATCGACTGGGCGGTGTTGGGTGATTGGTCGTCGGGCGGGCCGAACATCATCAGCGCCGGCCACCACCACCGGTCGACGGCGTCCTGCACCATCGCGCGTTGCTCGTCGGTGCCGCGCATCATCGTCAGCAGCAGTTCGTAGCCCTGCCGCTGGTGAAACGACTCCTCCTTACAGATCCGGATCATCGCGCGGGCATACGGTCCATAGGAGCTGCGGCACAGCGGCACCTGGTTGCAGATCGCGGCGCCGTCGACCAGCCAGCCGATCACGCCGATATCGGCGTAGCTCAGCGTCGGATAGTTGAAGATCGACGAGTATTTCTGCTGACCGGCAATGAGTTTCGCGGTTAGGTCGCCGCGGTCGGCGCCGAGGGTTTCCGCGGCGGAGTACAGGTAAAGGCCGTGGCCGGCTTCGTCTTGCACCTTGGCCAACAGGATCGCCTTACGCCGCAGCGACGGCGCCCGGGTCAGCCAATTGCCCTCGGGTTGCATGCCGATGATCTCCGAATGCGCGTGCTGGGCGATCTGGCGGATCAGGGTGTGGCGGTAGCCGTCGGGCATCTGATCGCGCGGCTCCACCCGCTGCCCCGCAGCGATGATCTCGTCGAAGGTGTCGGTCATCACTGTCCGGCGAAGGTCGGACGCCGTTTGTCGAGGAATGCTTCGACGGCGGCGCGGTGATCGGTGCTGGCGCCCAGCAGCGCCTGGGCGCGGGCTTCGCGGCTGAGCACGTCGGCAAGATCGGCGCTGGCGTTGTCGGCGATCAGGTGTTTGACGGCTTTGAACGCGGCGGTCGGCCCGGCCGCGAGTTGTCTTGCCAGCGCGGCGGTTTCGGCGGCGACCTCGGCGTCGGGCACCACGCGGTGGATCAGCCCCCAGGCGTGTGCGGTGTCGGCGTCGATGGTGTCGCCGAGGAGAAACAGCCCGGTCGCCCGGCTTGCGCCGATCAAGCTGGTGAGGGTGGCGCTCAGCCCTGAGTCGGCGGCCAATCCGATGCCGCAGAACGCGGTGCCGAACTTGCTGCGCTGCCCGGCGATGCGGATGTCGGCGCCGAGCGCGATGCCGAGACCGGCGCCCACGCAGGCTCCGTCGATGCCGGCGACGACCGGAACCTCGATGGCGTTTAGCGCCAGCATGATCGGGTTGTAGTGCTGCGCAACGGTGTCCATGGCGTGGCTGGGGTCGGCCCGCAGCGCCTCGACGTGCTCGCCAAGGTCTTGGCCGACACAGAAGTTCTTCCCGGACGCGGTGAGGGCCACGGCCCGGACGCTGGCGTCAGCGCCGACCTTGGACAGCGCCTCCAGCAGTTCCTCTTTCATTGCGCCATTCAGAGCGTTGGACGCGGCGGGCCGGTCCAACACGATGCTGGCGACGCCGTCGTCGACGGTGTAGGTGACGGTGGTCATCGGGGCTGTCCTCCTTCGGTGTGCGGCCACGAGTAGAAGCCCTGGCCGGATTTGCGGCCGAGCTCGCCGCGGGCGACTTTGTCCCGCAATAGTTGCGGCGGGTGGAACCGCTCGCCCAGGGTGGCGTGTAGGTGCTCGGCGATGGCCAGCCGCACATCCAGGCCGACCAGGTCGGTGGAGCGCAGCGGCCCCATTGCGTGGCGGTAGCCCAGTTCCATGGCGCAGTCGATCGTCGCGGCGTCGGCCACCCCCTCGTCGAGCATGCGGATGGCTTCCAGACCGAGCGCCACGCCCAGCCGACTGGTCGCAAAGCCCGGTGAATCGTTGACCACCACAGCGGTTTTGCTTAGCACCTGCACCCGCTGCCGGGCCGACTCGATCGTCGCGTCGTCGGTGGCGGGCCCGCGCACCACTTCGACGAGGCTGGACGCCGGTACCGGGTTGAAGAAGTGCATGCCCAGGAAGCGGCGCGGGTGCTCCAGCGCGACACCGAGATCTCCGATGGACAGCGAACTGGTGTTGCTGGCCAGCACCGCATCACGGCCGACGGCCTTCTCGGCGGCGCTCAGCACCGCGATCTTGTCCTCGACGCGTTCGGGCACCGCCTCGATCACCAGCCCGGCGTCGGATGGCAGGTCCGTGAGCGCGGTGACGGTGCGCAGCCGGTCCAAAGCCGTATCGGGCTGCTCCAAACCCTTTTCCGCCGCCTTGGCCAGGCCGCGGGCCACCCGCTCTCGCGCGGCTTGGGCGGCGTCGGCGTTGGCTTCGACGATCGTGACCGTTGCCCCGGCGGCGGCGAATACCTGCGCGATCCCGGCACCCATCCGTCCGCCGCCGATCACTGCCACCGCGCCACTCATGCGTGACTCTTTTCCAGAAACCGGGTCATCCGCTCGGCCTTGTCCGGACTATCGAATAACAGCGCCTGCGCGAAGTCGTCGAGCAGCGGATGCGGCGACGCGGCGTCGAGCACGGCTTTCGACAGGCGCAGCGCCAGCGCCGAGGAGCGCCCGATGCGGTCGGCCAGCGCATGGGCGGCCGACAGCGCCAAGCCCGCCTCGACGACCTCACACACCAGGCCGTGGCGTAGGGCGGACTGGGCATCGAGCAGCCGACCGCCCAGGATGACCTGCTTGGCGATCGACATGCCGACCAGGTCGGCGAGCCGATAGCTGGCGCCGGCCGCGGCCAAGATGCCCAGCCCGGGTTCCGGGTTGCCGAACCGGACGCCCGCCCCGGCGATTCGGAGGTCGCAGGCATACGTCAGTTCGGCGCCGCCGCCCAACGCGTTGCCCTCGACGGCGGCGATAGTCGGCATCGCCAGCGCGGCGATCCGATCGAACACGGCGCGGTTGATCCCGGCCAGCGCGTCATCGCGGCGCCGCATCCGCAGTTCGGCGATGTCGGCGCCGGCGGCGAAATCGGTCCCGGACCCGGTGATGATCAGCAGCCGCGGATCGCGTTCCAGATCGGCGCAGACGCGGTGCAGTTCGGCGACCATCGCGGCGTTGATGGCGTTGCGCTGTCGCGGTCGATGCAGTTCGACGACGACGCGGTCGTCGGTCGCGTGCACCCGAAGCGTGTCGAAGACCGTCACAGCTGCCAACAATAACCGACCTTTCGGTCGGTTATCAAGCCAGGGTCGTCGATCGGCGCCGTGACCGGCTTCCGCAGTGCGATGATGTGCGGTATGGCTGCGCCACGTTCGCGACCCGTCGGCCAGGTCGGACGCCCGGGCTACGACCTGGACTCGCTGCTGGCCGTCGCCGTGACGGTGTTCAACCAACGCGGCTACGACGGCACCAGCATGGAGCATCTGGCCAGCCGGCTCGGGATCACCAAGTCGTCGATCTATCACCATGTGCCCGGCAAGGCCGAGCTGCTGCGGCTGTCGGTCAACCGGGCACTCGATGCGCTGTTCGCGGCCACCCGCGAACCCGACACCACCACCGGGCCGGCGATCGATCGACTCGAGAATCTGGTCCGGCGCAGCATTCATGTGCTGGTAGAGCAGCTTCCGTACGTGACACTGCTGCTGCGCATCCGCGGCAACACCACCGTGGAGCGCCGCGCGTTGGCCCGTCGTCGCGAGTTCGATCAGATCGTCGAGCAGCTGGTGCAGGAGGCCGCCGAGGAGGGCAGCGTGCGTCCCGACGTCGACCCCGCGCTGACCAGCCGACTGATTTTCGGCACGGTCAACTCGCTCGTCGAGTGGTACAAGCCGACGCGTGGCCTGGGCGCCGACGAGCTAGCCGACGCCGTCGTCAAGGCGCTGTTCGACGGCCTGCGGGTGCCGTCCTCCGGCCACCGCTGACGCTTTCGGGTTCCGGCGCGGTTGCCGCGCCCCTTGACGCCGACCCGCTCCGGCTGCCAGGCTGATAACCGAACGAACGGACGGTTGGGAAAGGATGGCGGTCGGATGGCGGCGTTGTTGCAGAGTTATGTGAACGGGCAGTGGAGCACCGCGCCGGATGACGGCGTCACCCTTGCCGACGCTGCGACCGGCGAGGCGGTGGCGCGGTTTTCGACGCAGGGCCTCGATTTCGCCGCGGTCGTCGATTACGGCAGGCGCGTGGGCGGGCCGTCGTTGCGGGAGCTCACCTTCCATCAACGGGCCGCCCTGCTCAAGCAGCTCGGCAAGCAGTTGATGGCCGACAAGGAGCAGTTCTATCCGCTGTCGTTTGCGACGGGCGCGACGGCGCGTGACTCGGCCATCGACGTCGACGGCGGTATCGGCACGTTGCTCAGCTACGCGAGCAAGGGCACCCGCGAGCTGCCCAACGACACCATCTATTTGGATGGCCCGACCGAAAGCATCGGCCGGGCAGGCACATTCAGCGCCCAGCACATCTACACCTCGCGGCTCGGGGTCGCGGTGCAGATCAACGCGTTCAACTTCCCGGTCTGGGGCATGTTGGAGAAGCTGGCGCCGGCGTTCCTGGCCGGTGTCCCCACCATCGTCAAACCCGCCCACCAGACGGCGTATCTGACCGAACTGGTGGTGCGCCACATCATCGACACCGGGCTACTGCCGGAAGGCTCGCTGCAGTTGGTGTGCGCCAGCCCGCACGGATTGCTCGACCAACTCGACGAGCAGGACCTCGTCGCGTTCACCGGCTCGGCGAGCACGGCGGCGGCGCTGCGCGCGCACCCGAACGTCGTCGGCGCCGGAGTGCGGTTCAACGCCGAAGCCGATTCGCTGAATTGCGCGATCCTGGGACCTGACGCCACGCCAGATACCCCCGAATTCGCGCTCTACATCAAGCAACTCGTGACCGAGATGACCGCCAAGGCCGGGCAGAAGTGCACCGCGATCCGCCGCGCCCTGGTGCCCCGGGATTTGGTCGACGACGTAGTGGCGGCCGCCAAGGACCGGTTGGCGACGGTGGTGGTTGGCAAGCCGGATGCCGAGGGCGTGACGATGGGCCCGCTGGCCAGCATCGCCCAGCGTGAGGAAGTGCTGCGCTCGTTAAAGAGCCTGACCGATGCCGCCACCGTGGTCAGCGGCGATCCGGACAACTTCGCGGTTGAGGGCGCCGACGCCGATCGCGGCGCCTTCATGCCGCCGCTGCTGTTGCGCGCTGACAACGGTGCCGCCGCCGCGCTGCACGACGTGGAGGCGTTCGGCCCGGTCAGCACCGTCATCGGTTACCGCGATGCCGACGAGGCGGTCGCGCTGGCCGCCCGCGGCCGCGGCAGCCTGGTCGGGTCGGTGGTCACCCACGACCCCGAGGTGGCGCGCCGGGTGGTGCTGGGCATCGCGCCGTATCACGGCCGGATGCTGGTGTTGGACCGCGACGACGCCAAGGAGTCCACCGGACACGGGTCGCCGCTGCCGACCCTGGTGCACGGCGGGCCCGGGCGCGCCGGCGGCGGTGAGGAACTCGGCGGGATCCGCGGCGTGCTGCACCACATGCAGCGCAGCGCCGTGCAGGCCTCCCCCGAGATGCTGACCGCCATCACCGGGCGGTGGACGGCTGGTGCCGCTCGCGACGTCGGCGACGTCCATCCATTCCGGAAACACTTGGAGGAGTTGCGGATCGGCGACACCATCGTTGGTGGCCCGCGCACGGTGACGCTGGAGGACATCGAGCATTTCGCCGAGTTCACCGGCGATACGTTCTACGCGCACACCGATCCCGAAGCGGCAGCGGCCAATCCGTTGTTCGGCGGTATCGTCGCGCACGGCTACCTGGTGGTGTCGCTGGCGGCGGGCCTGTTCGTCGAGCCCAACCCCGGCCCGGTGCTGGCCAACTTCGGGGTCGACGGGCTGCGGTTCCTCACCCCGGTCAAGGCGGGCGACGCGTTGACCGTCACGCTGACCGCCAAACAGCTCACCCCGCGAATCTCCGCCGACTACGGCGAAGTCCGGTGGGATGCCGTGGTCACCAACCAGGATGACTCGCCGGTGGCGACCTACGACGTGTTGACGTTGGTGGCCAAGCAGCCCGTTAACCCCGAGGAGCACTGATGCATGTCGTGTCCGTCTGCTACGGCCAGCCCACAAACCCGGCCGCATTCGACGACTATTACGCCGCTACCCACACGTCGCTGGCGTTGAAAGTGCCGGGGCTGGTGAGCTTTACCACCGGCACGTGCCGGTCGCTGGATCGCTCCGAGCCGCCGTATTACATGGTGGCCCGGCTGGGCTTCGAGACCGCCGAGTCGCTCAAGGCCGGGCTGACCTCGTCGGAGATGCGCGCCGCCGGCGCCGATGTCGCCAACTTCGCGACCGGCGGAGTGACGATGTACGTCCAGGAGGAGAACGTCATCCTCAGCTGATCACCGAATCATTCGACACTACAAAGGAAGTCAGCATGACGTTGCCGTCTGACCCGTCGTTCCTGGTCTTCGGTGCTGCCGGGCACATTGGTGGCCCCTGCGCGCAGTGGCTCGCCGAGCGCCACCCGACGGCCAAAATCCGCGTGGTCTCGAGCCGGCCAGAGATGGCCGACGAGCTGGCGACGATGCACCCGGGTGCCGAGGTCATGATCGCCGACTATTTGAACGCCGATGACATGGTCGCGGCATTCGAGGGAATCGATGCGGCCTTCGTTGTCACTCCGGATTTCCTGGACGAGCAGGCCGCGATGGCCAATGTGGCCGAGGCGATCGAGGCATCGGGGAGGCTGGTGCGGCTCATCCGGTTGATCGGTGACCCGCCCGGGCTGCGCGACGAATCGGAAGTCACCCCGTTGCCGGGCTTCGACGGCGAGAAGACCAATGTGCAGCATCTGCGGGCGCGCAAGGTGTTAACGGGTGCCGGCGTGCCGGTGGTCTACGCCAATGTGCCGGGGTGGTTCTTCGAGGACTTCTCGGGGTTTCTGCTGGAGCCCATCCGCGACAAGCAGACCTTCGTGATGGCCGCCGACCGGCCGATGAATTTCATTGCCACCCGCGACATCGGCCGTTGCGTTGCTGAGCTGCTGCTGGATCCGTCGCTGACCGAGGTTGGCGAGACCGTTCATCTGGAGAACGGCATCGACGACTTGGTCAGGTTCAGCACAATCCCGCAGATGATGAGCGAGGCGTGGGGTGTGCCGATTAGCTACGACGGCAGCGACGAGGCGTTTCTGCGCGAACTCGGCGCCGGGCTGCGCAAGTACTACCGCCGCGACGACGCCGCCGAGTACATCCTCACCTACTGTCACCACGAGGTTCCCTTCATCGAAGAGCTGCTGAAAAGCGGCAACAGCTTGCACGGCACCGAACGCCACTTCACCCCGGAGATGCTTGGTTTTGAGGCGCTGCCGTTGACGTCGTGGTTGCGCGAGATGAAGGATGTGTTTGTTCCGGCGGGGAGCTGATGCTGCGGTCGGCCGCCGTCGGCACCACATCCGTCCCACCAGTCACGCGACCAAACCACCATGCGAAATGCCCGCCTCAGAGCGACTTTCAGCGACACACCAGGTAGCTGGCTCGAGGTGAGGCACTAGCGCCAGGCAGGCGGCAGTGGGACTTTCAGTAAAGCCGCCGCCGCTCGCACCGCGGAACAATGGAGCGGGTTCTCGGCGGACAAATCTGTGATCGATACATCTACCGGTACGTGACCGTAGATTGCCCAGCATCGCTCGCTGGAATCGATCCTCGACCAGTAGGCAATACCGTCTACCTCCGGATGCAGCTCATGCAGTGCGCGCGAGACGGCCTGCGTGATGGGGCGGCCGACATCTCCGCCCAGCCGAATAAGTCCCGCGTCGAGATGAACCGAGTCAGGACCGTCGCGAAGCGGGGAATTCTCGATCGCCTCACGCACCAGCGGGTGGGCGTCCAGCTCGACCAAGAGGTCAGCGGCTTCGATGTCGACTAGAAGCGGCTGCGGTGTCACCAGAGTTACTTGGCCGAGACGCTGTTTGGCAAGCCAGTCCGCGACGGCCGAAACCGTTGGCATCGATGGGTCAGCGTCTGCGCCAACGAACTCCACCGCAGCGAGAAGTTCGTCAGCAGCCGAATTCGGCCGGAACCGCGCCATAGTCTCGACGAGGCAGCCCCGAAGGTTCTCCGCGGTATACCGCATCAAGAAACTTCCGTGCGGATCATCAAACCTGTTGCGCCCGGGACCCTCATGCCGCAGCTGCGGAAGCGCCTCGGGCGCAGGGTGCACCCGGACCGCGCCCGAACCAGGCAACGGCACAGGAAGCAGACTGGTCACCCTTCGAGAAATGCTCGTGCTGCCGCGAGCACCGCCTGTTCGCCTTCATCGACGGGCTGGGTGGCGAGCACAACCAATGGTGCTTCGTCGTCGAGTTGAGGATTGGACGACCTGAGAAATGCAGCCGCTACCGTCGGGCTATAGATGGATTCGATCGCCTTGACCACCCGAAACAACACGGCAAGTCGGCTGGCGACGTCATGCTCGCGGGGCTCGGCCCGACGGTCGACCCAGTTGCGAACGGTGCGGGCATCTCGCAGCCCCAGAGCGGCGGTGGTGTAGCGCACCCCCACCGACCCAACCAGGTGACGAGCCTGAGCCCATGCCGGCGTCAACACGGACTCCTTGTATGCCGCCTCCCACGCGTCCGCGACAGCAGACGAGGGATGCACCACAGCGCTGTCCATCAGGTACCTCCTAACTGCACTCCTAACGCTACCACTCATGCACATACTGCCAGTAGCGCAGCCGAATCAGGTCGTGCGGACGGGCCGCCCGGGTCGGCGCGCGCCGTGACGTGTCGGTGCCGGGTGTTACAGATATTGGCAACACGTCGAGATGGAGGTAGTCATGACGCACAGCGCGCCGGTAGAGATCGTCAGGGACCAGCTCGTGTTAGGTCCGGTGACGGTGAATTTTCAGCGGACGCTGCGGATCCCCGAGACGGGTTTGCATCCGCTGCCGCCGGGTCTGGGCCGGTTTCCGTTGCGGCGAGTCGCGGACTACCCCGACACCGCACCAGCGGAGTGGCTTTCTCGTGGCGGGGTCATGCTGCCGATCTACCAGCGCGAAGCAATGTGGCTGTCGTTCAACGCCTCCGAGCCCACTGCTTTGCAGGTTGGCGTCGGCAAGGTATGCGCGGTCAGCGGCTTGCCGTGGATCGAGCACCTTGTCAAGGACCCGCAGAATTACGTTGCGCTGCCCCGCCAGCCGTGGCTGGACGGTATCAACGCGGGCGATGGGTTCATCCGTCAGTTCGTTGCCGTGCCGCTCGGTTTGGGCGCCACAGTCGAAGGGCAGGTCACCGGTGAGGAGACCCGTGGTGGAGTCCAGTTACGGGCCGTGGGTCTGACCGAACAGGCGCTTGCGGCGTGGCACGCCGCCCAGGCAGCGCGGACTGCGTGCTGCGATGGCCTGGCGACGGACGGCGGCCCGCTCCCGGCGCCCTCGGCGAGCATGGGTCTGGGTGCCGGCGGTCGGATGCGCCAGGAGGTGTACGCCGACGACCGCCAGCTCGCTGACTACGACGAGAGCGGTGCCCGGCGGGTGTTCGTCCACTTGTGCTCGGCCGCGCAGTGGGCTGCCATCACTGGAGAGGTGCCACCCCCGACCCCCGTCGATCGGGACGCCTATGTCGAGGCCGGGCTGCCTTGGTTCGACTACTACGACGCCGACGCCCAGGACCTGGCCGCGGCCCAGGAGCTGGCGAACGTCAAGAGTGTCGGCGACGTACTCGGGCATCACGAAAAGCCGTTCGTTCCCGTCGATCCCACGAAGGTGGTCACCCTGAAAGGGGCGCCCGGCACAGTTGTCGCCGATGGTGATTGGTAGGCGGCCAGCGGCAAAGCGCGGGGGACCGCGAAGATCGCAGGCCAATGCGCGAACTCGGAGCGCTTTGTGAGCGCTGAAAGGGTTGGATCGGCGACGCGCAGCCGCCGTGGTCTGAAGATTCCCTGGAGAGGAGCGAAATCGGCGCATCATGATGGAGCGCGGTCAGGCCCTCAATGAGGAAGAACGGACGGAAGGCGTTCATGAGTGAGTTCACCTCCGACGATCAGTGGCGATCGTTCCAGACCTTCGTCGCGGCGTACCTCGCGGGGATGTTGCACCCCCGGGACGTCTTCACTATCTCGCGGAGGTCTGCGGTGATGCCGCCTCTCGTCGAATTCCGGTGCGATGCCGCCGATCGCCTGTGGTTAAGTCTCGGTGCGCTGTCATGGAGCGACGACGATGGCGCGGCCGTACAAGTTCCGCGGGAGGAACCGAACCAAGTCGCCGCGCATACGGTGCATGTGCTCCGTGATCTCGCGCACCTGAACGACCCGGGCGAGCTGCGCCTCAGTGGCAGCGGCCCCGCCAGTTCAGTGGCTGTACTCGCAAGAGCCGGATTCATGAGCGGTGATGGCAGCGACCCGGCAAGGAAGGCTGCGCAACAAGCGAGGATGTCGGCCGACATCGATACCGAGGATGACGCCATCGATGCAGCGGCTCGAGCGGTCGGCGGCCAGGCCTTCGCCGCGACCAAGAGCGGTTCGATCGCCTCCATCGCCTTTGCAGGTGAGTTGGCACGTCTCCGAAGTTGGGTTGATCCATTCAGTCCGACGCCAAAGACGGGCACCTTGGTCGGCGGCGGCTCACCGACGGAAACCGAGGAGTGAGGGTAAGCGCCACGCCGGTGCCGCAGCAAGATCACCCTCGGCGCGAATTGTTCGGCCAGTGCACGGATCTCCTTGAGCCCGCGTGTATTTCGGCGTCACCGGCTCCTGGGCAGTCGCGCCTCGGCGTAACGCCGCCACCTATTAGGGCCTCGGGACAGTCGATATGCGGCCTCGCCGCTGAGGGGAGCGGGTCGTCGAGCGGACGATCCCGTCTTCATTCGCTTTCGGGGTGCCAGACGATGGGCGACCAGATGTGGTCGGAATAGTGGGAGCGCCCGCCTTCGGCCGATCGGTTGCGCACCTTCCACGGAAACCACATTTGGGTGCGGGCGCCAATGATGAGCGAACCCCACAGGGTGTTGATGTGGATGCGGGGAACGCCGTATGCCCGGCATACAGGATCGCGGCTCAGCCATCCACATCCGTGGATGCTAGTCATCTTCATCTGGTCGCGGGTTAGCCGCCGCCTCGGCACTCGTTACTTCGGAGCCTTACAAGTGTGTGGAGCACCTTGGTTACAGGTAGTTACCTTGTGGAAGTTTGGGTTTGAAGCGCCCGGATTGCACCGTGGCGATCAAACCAGCTTCGGTGATCGCACCGTCGGCAAGAACGGTGCGGCGCACGATCTCGCGGATGTCCGCCCCACTGATCTCGCTACCGAAGCGGGCAGCCACTGCCCAAGCGTCGACGTTCTCGCCGCCGGGAACGCCTCGCAGGTAAGCGGACAGGATCTTGGCAGCGGCATCGCGGTCCGGGTAGCCGACCTCGATGATCGAGTCGAACCGTGCGGTACGGATGGAAGCGGCATCCAGCGCGGTGAGGTCGTTGGTGGACGCCAAGGTCAGAATCGGCGCGGACGGGTCGGTATCCATCACGGCCAGGAACTCCGACAACGCGCGGGTGTCAAAGCTGTTGCGGCGATCACCGGCAATCAAGTCGAGATCCTCCAACACGATCAAGGTCGGTCCGAGCGAGTGAGCTTCCTTGTACACCCCGGACAAGGCGGACTTCCCGGCGCGGGCGTCGACGACGATCACGGTAAACGCGCCGAGCATTTCTCGCGCGATCACCTGGGAAATCACGGTCTTGCCAACACCGGGCGGACCGGCCAGCAGCACCCCGCGACGCACACCCAACCCCAGTTGGGTCATTAACTCGCGGTGAGTGGTCACTGCAGCGACATTCAGATCGATCTCCGACCACACCGAGTCGGGCACAATAACATTCGAACGTGTCAGAGCGGGAAGCTCCGTAACTTCAAGGACCAGTCCATTGTGTTCGGTCGCGGAGAGTGCGTTGCCGCGGAACAAGTTCTTGGCGCCCTCCGCGTCGGCCATGATCGCCTCGAGCGCTGCAACGCCGTCCGCTCGGTCTGCAGGCGAGGTGTAGACCTGCAATCGAGGCTCGTCCCTGAATCCTGCTTGCTCGCTGAGTCGCACCACCAGCGGTGCAGGGGCGAGCTTGCCGGCGGCGAAGTAGGCCGACAAGGCCGAGGGTGGTGCTAGGTGTTGCTCACCGATCTTCACGTGTCCCCAGGTGGGAGGTTCGTCGTCATCACCCGGACCGATCTGAGGATCGAAGCGGTCGATCAGCGCCGCGACGGCTAAGCCCACGGTCACGTGCCCGATCGAGGAGAGCTTGCGTGAGTCGCAGACCAAATCCGACCCGGACCGGCCGAGAGTTGCGTGCAAAAACCCATCCAGCGTCGTGCGCGACGTTACCGACCCCGCGAGAATCTGCCCCACGAGTTCGACGGCACGACGAACATCGGGGTGCTCGCTAGCCAACGCGATCGCCGCCGACGACATTTCCACCTCGGACATGACTAGGAGTCTGCCTCCATGCACCGACAGAAGCTGACAGCTAACCGAAACTCCGGAGGCGCCAGCGTAGTCGCATGGTTGTTGACCCCCGGCGGGGGTACCCGAGAGCTCGCATATCCCCCGAGCGGGGTCACCCAAAGCTGCATATCCCCCGACCGGGGTAGCCGAAAGCTCGCATATCCCCCGACGGGGGTAACCCAAAGTTGCATACCCCCGGCGGGGGAACTTCGGAAATTCGCTTCGCCTCAGCTAACTAGGGCGTCACTCCCCGCCCTGTGTCGTCGCTTTCGCTTGGGACCACCCGGCTCGCGAACCCCACGTCCAGCCCGCCAACTCCTCAAGCTTCCGTGAGCGATCGGCATCGAGCATCCCCCGCGCGAAGCGCTTGCGTTGCTCCGCGACCCATTCGCCGAGTCGGCCGCCGTCGTTGGTGGTGTACGACCGCGGGACACGCGCGTCACCATTGCGACGCACGTAGTCACGGAGTTGACGGAAGCGTTTCTCCCACTGTTCGGCACGGACACGAGACTCGACACGTTTCCATCCCGGATGTGCCTCGCTCGTCGTCGACGCGCCCTTGCGCTCAGGGCTGCCTGCGCTGAAATCGCCCTCGTACCATTGCTCGTACGCCGGTTGAAGCTCCTCTGCTCTGACCAAAATTCCTTCGCAGACTGCCCGCAGTAGTTGGCGCTTCAGTTTCTCATCGGTTCGATTTGACATGACGGCGAAGTTCACGGGGCCCAGCTCTTCAGACCAGGAGTCATCACTTGAGACGCGTTGATGGAACCACTCGACCACTTCGCGGAATCTGTCCTCAAGGCGGCCGTCGCCCAGGCTGCCTGGATTTCGTCGTACGAAGTCGATGACTGGGTCGACCGACTGGGCCATCTTCACCAGTGCCGCTCGGCTTTCATCCATCAACCGCTCGACGTCGCTCATGTAAAAGTCCAAGTCCGCGCGCTGCACAAGGTTGTTCAGCCCGAATTCCAGCACTTGCGCGATAGCAAGCGCCTCGCCGAGTCGCGGCTCCCGCTGCCCGGATTCGATCCGGGTGATCGCGGACGTGTCGAGCACAACGTCGGCTTCGTTCTTCAGACGGTCAGACAGTTGCTGCTGCGTCAGCCCCGCACGGAGTCGCGCTGACTTCGCCCGCTCAGCGAAGGTGCCGCTGACCTCATCGTTCGACGCTCGCGCTCGCTCGCCGGGCATCTGCATACCCGCAGCCTACGCTGCTTGGCTGCAGACCCCCACTGTTGGATGTGCTACTGTGTGCTTACAGAAGTTACTGCGACAGCGCAGTATCGGCTCGGCAACTAGTGGAAGGGAGCGGCGGGAAGAGCGCATGCACCAAACATTGTCGGTACATCGCTTTACACTGACCTTGCTTCACGAGACGCCGTTGCCAAGCTCCGACTAGACGGCGCGCCAACCCCACGCTCGTGGGTGGCTCGGATGACGAAGCGGCCGACATCGACCGATGCCGGCAAGAGCGCCTCCTGCGGGGAGGCCCGAAACACGGGAGGTCCCCATGACGTCCTACAACGAGATCATCGATGGTGCCCGTCCATGGCAGGGCGTCTTGGACACCTCGGTTATGGCCGACGATTTGGCCCGCGCCGGGCACCAACTCGCCGACGCCGCGAAAGCCGGCAACTGGCCGGCCGCGTTGAAAGTGCTGGACCGCAAGTGGAAGTGGCTGGTCATCAATCAGTGGCGGCCAGGCGGCACGGCGTGGTTCACCGTCCTACACCAGGCCGCCTGGCACGGGGCACCGACCGACGTTATCGCAGAACTACTTGACCGAGGCTCGCTGCGGTCCCTTCCGGATTCAAAGGGGCGTACCGCGTTCGACGTGGCAGTCGCGCACAACCACACCCCCGCACTGCGGGAGTTGTTGCGCCCGCCGCGCAGCCCACTGACGCGGCAGCAGATTCGAGCGCTCGACGCGCGGCTTGCCGAGCTCATCGACGGACGCATCCACGGACGCCTTTACGACGGCGACTTGCGCACCGTGTTGCGATACCCGCCGGTTGAGATCTTGCACGAACTGCCAGGGCAGCGGGTGTGGTTTCCGCTGCCGGGCAAGTACGGGTTCCACATCGAGCTGCAACGCGGAGCGCTTGAGGTCAAGAGCTGGTGCGGCCTCGTCGGAGGCTCCGGCCAAGCCCACCTAATCACCACCGAAGGCTCGGTGCTGGTCGACCAAGGGTTCGTCTGACCAGGCTGACCGCTTGCGCGGTTCTGCAGCCGCACCATTTCGACCGGCACACACAAACACGTCACACCCGTACTGCAATCTTCAACCAGTTCTGCTATGCGCGTTTGCGCATTAAGGAGGCTAACAATGAACATGACTGCTGCACAACGTGATCGGGCTTGCGGTGCACTGCTGGGCACTGCCGCCGGGGATGCCCTTGGCGCTGGCTACGAATTCGGGCCGCCACTCGCTCCGGATGTCCCAGTCGACATGATCGGTGGCGGACTGGGGCCTTTCAAGCCCGGCGAGTGGACCGACGACACGTCGATGGCCATCGCGACCGCCGAGATCGCGGCGACGGGCGCCGACCTGCGTGTCGACAAGGCCCAGGACTACATCGTGGAGCGCTGGCACTGGTGGGCGAAAACCGCCAAAGACATTGGTGCGCAGACAAGCTCGGTCCTTTCCGCCGCTGGCCGGCGCGGAATCTCAGCACGAACCGCGCGCGCAGAATCCGCGGCCCTGCACAAACGCACCGGCCACACCGCCGGCAACGGCTCGCTGATGCGTACCGCGCCGGTGGCCCTCGCCTACCTCGACGACGAGATGGCGCTAGTCGAGGCGGCCCGTGCGATCAGCGAACTGACGCACTACGACCCCGACGCCGGTGACGCCTGCGTACTGTGGTGCACCGCAATCCGCCACCCCATCCTCACCGGACAGCTTGACGCGCGAATCGGCCTGCCCCACATCGGCAACGACCGCCGCGACCAGTGGGCGTCCCGCCTGGACGAAGCCGAGACGTCCAAGCCGTCAGCTTTCACCGCCAACAACGGCTGGGTGGTGGCTGCCCTCCAGGCCGCATGGTCGGCGATCGTGAGCACGCCTATCCCGGCGGATGATCCCGCCTCGGAGGTTTTTCGTGCCGATCATCTGCGGCTCGCGCTGGAAGCGGCGGTACGCGGCGGCCACGACACTGACACCGTGGCGGCCATCGCTGGCGGCTTGCTGGGTGCCGCATACGGCGCATCCGCGGTGCCCTCCCGCTGGCGGTTGAAGTTGCAGGGCTGGCCGGGCCTGACTACACGTGGCCTGATCCAGCTTGCCAGCCAGATCATCCGTAAAGGCCGGCCCGACACTTTCGACTACACCTACGGCGGGTTTCCCGAGGGCCGCAAAATCGTGCGGCATCCGTACGACGAGAAGGTGTGGATCGGGGGAATTGCCGCTCTTGGAAACTTGCCCTCGGAAGTGGACGCGATCGTGTCGCTGTGCCGGGTCAATGACTTGCATTTGCCCGACGGCGTGCAACAACTTGATGTTCGCCTCATAGACGACCAGGGTGAGAACGATCATCTTGAGTTCGTGCTGCTCGACACGGTACGTGCGATAGAGCAGCTGCGAGATGAAGGCCGGACGGTGTTCGTCCATTGCGTCCAGGCATACAGCCGCACCCCCGCGGTCGCCGCCCTCTACGGGGCACGCAGACAGGGCGTCGACATCGATCAGGCGGTGCATGATGTGGCCGCGGTGCTGCCGGGCGCCAACCCAAACCCAGGATTCCGCGCGGCGCTGCGGCGACTGTGCCCGTTAACTGGCGGTGACTCGTGACCGGTTCTGTTGTACGAGGCGCCCAACTGCGTACGGCAGACATCGTGCGTACCTGGCCATCGTGGGCGGTCCGAACGGGCGGGGCAACCGGCGCCGGTAGGCGCCAATGCGCTTCAAATTTCGCCGGCCTGACGCGAAGGGTTGACACATGACCGAGATCGGCAAAGGTGAGAATCTGAAGCCTTCAACGCAATTCAGCATGGACAATCCGCGGGACGCGTATTGGAACGCGCTGTTTCCGCCGCGCATGGTGACCCCTTGGATCGACTCTAAACGCAGGTCGTCGGGCTACAACGTCGCGCGCTGGCTGTGGGACCAACGCGAGTACTTTCGTCGCGCATACGATCTAATGACCATGTGAAGTCAGGAGGCTTACCACGCGGGTGTTTACCGCCTGCCGCTTAGGTTGGTACCTGTGCGCGCGGTTAATGGCTCAGATCGTGTCGGTGTGCTTTGAAGATGTTGCCTTAAAGTCCGCACACACCGGTCTGCACACCTTGAGCAAGTCGGGCGTTTCAACACCGACGATGTAGTAAATTGACGCGCTGCGGTCGGTTCCCGGTAACACTCGCTCCCGGCGGTCTGGTCCTCGGCTTGTGTCTTCAAACTTCCTAAACGTTGCACTGTTCAAGCTCAGCGATGCCGATGCGAGACGACAGCTTGGTCCTGCCAAGCAAACTGTCGAGCGCAGACACGCGGACCTGTAGTTATTGTCAGACGCCGACCTGATCGAACTCCTCGAGAAACACAATGTTGGACGCGTAGTCGAGACGACGCCGAACGAATTCCTCGATATAACCGGGCACAGCCGATGCCTATGGCTATCACTAGCCTGGACGTCGGCCAGGCCATGGGAAGAGACAAGGACGGCTCAGACGCGATACGGTGGCGATCATTGATTCGCGATCGCGTAGGACTCGCCGATGCTCGACCGAAGGCCGCCGCCAACATATCCGTCCACAAGTGCCGTGATGAGGGCCAACCCATCTAGGAACACCCGGCCCGAACTTCACGTGCGGCGGCTTCTCCGGGAGGCGCGCTTTCCCGGATACCGGCTCCACTGGAAGAAAGTCCCGGGTAATCCCGACATCGCATACCCAGGCCGACGCATCGCTATCTTTGTAAATGGATGCTATTGGCACCGATGCCCTCGCTGCTACCGCGACCTGCCGAAATCCAATCCTGAGTTTTGGTCGCGCAAATTCAAGGAGAATCAGGACCGCGACCGTCGCAACGTCACGGCTTTGCGCAGTATGGGATGGCAGGTTTTCGTCGTGTGGGAGTGCCAATTGAGGCGGAAGCCGGGTCAGGCACTTGAGCAAATTTTGGCGTCGCTAGCCGACGACACGCGCTAGCGATGCGCTTGAGGGTTTTACAAGGTTTGCTACGGTTTGGCCATGGCTGCGCCAACCACTGCAGGCAGAGACCTGGTAACGATTGGTCAGGCAGCTGAGATTCTCAACGTGACTGAGCAGACACTCCGCAACTGGGACCGCGCTGGAAAGCTCGTCGCGCGACGTCACCCCATCAACGGCTACCGGCTCTATCACATCGTCGACCTGCGCAAACTACTTCGCAGCCTGGGCGCCGAACCGAAGTCGCAGGATCGGGCACAACTGGCGATGGACTTCGATGGAGGGAACGGAGCGACTGAGCCGGGGCGTCATACAGCCATGGATGCAGATCTCAGGTCGTTACCTCCCTGCCACTGGAGCGCGTCGGTCGCATTGGATCCTAAGCACCGCCCGCAAGACTGGAGTAAGCCCGCGTCGACGGTTCGCCGGGACTGGCGGAAATATCCACAGGAAGCACACGTGCTCGGTCCACGCGGCGAACGGTATAGGCGTTTCAGCGTGGAAGAAATTGCCCTTCTCCAAGGATTCGATCCGGCAATTGTGCGCGGTACTGGGCTAACCGACCGCCAACTCATCGCGGGACTCGGGGATGCGGTACCGCCCCCGCTAGCCAAGGCGCTTTTTCGCGGAATCGCTGAGACCAGGGGACCGGAAAACAGGACCGTGGTTGAGATCTGCGCCGGTACCGGAGGACTTGCCGAAGGGGCTGCGGCGATCGGCCTCAAGCATGCCGCATTGATCGAAAAGTCAAGGGACTGTGCGCCCCTGCTTGCGAAGCATAGGCCGTGGTCTTCGTCCGCCATCACGATCGATGACGTTCGCTCCCACGATTTCAGTTCCTACGGTGAGATCGGAATGCTATCCGGCGGACCGCCCTGCCAGCCCTGGTCTGCCTCAGGCCATCGCCGAGGCGAGACGGACGAACGGGACCTCCTGGGGCATCTTCCCGATCTCGTAGGGCGATTGTCGCCGGAAGTGTTCCTCTTCGAGAACGTTCCCGGACTGCTATCGGAGTCGAACGCGAAGTACCTGAATGACCTGGTGCGGCGGTTACGGAGACCTCTCCCAGGACTGCGCTACGGCGTCCTGGTCGGCCTGTTCAATGCCGCGGATTTCGGCGTGCCGCAGATTCGGCGTCGAGTCTTCATACTTGGATTCCGGGATGCTCCTTCCTCAATGGCGTCAAAGTGCTTCGACCTCGTCGAGACCATGCGTACCAACCGCAACCCGAAGGCACCATTCGATGGACGCCAACCATGGGTCGCTGTCGGCGACCTTCTCTCACAAAGGCCTGACCCGGGTGGCTGGAGACGGTGGATTGGCGTGACGGGTCACTAGGGTTTCATAGCGTTTCCGTTCACGGAGGGAGGACAGCCCGCATGGGAGTCGATGATGTGCCGACTCAAATCGAACTTGTGTGGCCAGGCAAGCACGAATCGACGCGACCAATCCAACGCAAGGACGGCGTGTGGGAGCTGACCGCCGCTGAGCCCACAAAGCGTCGATATCCGATCGTCGATCTCAAGACGGTCGGTCAAACTGAGGGCTACAAGTCGAATCTGCTTGTCGCCGGCGATCGAATCGACGCCCTCGCGGCTCTTGACCGTCAATACGGGCGCCAAGTTCGGTTGGTTTACATGGACCCACCCCGTATTGAGGTGGATGACGCAACGGCGGCATTCCAAGGAGACTCCGCCGCTCGGTACTCGTCCTGGCTATCGACCTTCCGTGCCCACGTTCGTGCGATCGCGCCTCTGCTGCGCCGAGACGGCTTCGTCGCAATACAGGTAGCCGATGCGGAAGCGCCCTATGCCCGACTCGTGGCTGACGAGATCCTCGCACGGGATAACCATGTAGCGACGATTGTCTGGCAGCGCAGTTACGCGCCGAGAAATCAGAAGGGCATGAAGGAGTTCACCTCAACTCACGAATGCATCCTCGTCTACGCCTTCGACAAGGCCTTTGTCGACGCCGTGGGTCTCAGACAGACGCCCGAAGACTACACAAACCCCGACGACGACCCTAGGCTTGCATGGCGTGCCCAGCACAAGGGAGCTCGAACAAGGCGAGAGACAACGGATTTCGATACCTACGTAGCGCCGTATCGCTGGCGCCTCGTGGAAGGGAACCTGCCGCCCGGGTTGTGGCGGGTGTCCCCATTGACTGGCGTGATATGGGGAACGCCCGAGACGATCGGCAACTTCCCAATCGTAGTAGAGGTCGAAGATAGCGAAGGCAACGTCGCACAGGCAGATCTCGAAATCAAAGTCGTCGAAATCGGGGAATCTGTTGTGCCGTCAGAGATCCCATGGCTCTTCTCCCCAATGAAACCCGACGGAAAGTTGCGCATCGTCACCGCGGACGTCGCACCGCTGATTGTCGGCAAGCCATCGTCGACCCTTCTGCTGGCCGACGGGGGTAGTCCTTATATCGACACGCCCAAGAGACCTGGCGAAGGCCGGTATTGGGAGTTCCCCGACTACACGCTTCTAAAGGCATACCTGGAGGACAAGGTCGATCTCGGTGTCAAGGGCAACGCCATTCCCCGCATCAAATCGTACGAGAGCGAGCTTGGTGGCGCCGTTGAGGTGCATAATCAGGTCACGTGGTGGCCCGGCCGAGATAAGGATAAAGTCGCGTTCGCTGGCTATACCCAAGACGCCACCAAGCACCTGAAGAAACTCGTCGAATTGGGATTCATCTCCAAATACACGACCACCGCAAAGCCTGAGCCCCTTCTCGAAAGGTTGCTTTCGGTTTTTACCGAACCCGGCGACGTAGTGCTGGAGTGCTTCGTGTCGACCGCGGATATGGCAGCGGTATGCATGAAGCGGGACCGACGCTTCGTTCATGTCCGCGGCACGTCCGACCGAGAAGAAGAGCTACTGGAAGGATGTGTACTTCCGCGCCTGCAAACCGTCATCGACGGGAGGGATTTCGGCCTCGAAGAGACGGATACAGCAACTAAGCTCCGCAAGGACCTTTATGTACCTTACGAGGGAGGCGGGGGTTTCCGCGTGGGCCGAGTCGGAGAGTGGTTGCTCTCGCAGTGTAAGAACGAAGACATTCCGACGATTAATCTCGAGTCTTACAGTGAATCAGTCGAATTCGTTCAAGCCCTAGTGACCGCCGAGGGATACCTGCCACTCAATGGCGAGCCAGGACTCGGCATCTCAGCCGACGGCGCGCGGCGCTGCGTGGTGATTCCACCCGATACATATCTGACATCAGATCTTAGCTGTGACATCGTGTCACAGTCGAGTGGCACGCGAATTACGGTGTACTACTTCATGTCTACCGAAGATTTCGATCCGCAAGTCGCGCCACCCGACGTATCTTACCGACGGGTTCCAATGGACCTGGTGGTCTAAGTTGTCCCGACTGCGCACCTATCGGGTGGACGACGCGGCAGAGACCGTACGCCGCTTGGCCCACCTGCGTAAGCCGCAAAAGGACTCCTTCGACAAGATCCATGACCTCATCCGAGGGTTGGACGATGACATCTGCCGTATGGAACCGATGCGACTCTACGAACAGATCGGTGATGCCGGCTACCGCATCGATTCGCTGCCACCGCAGCTCGTGTTTAATCTGGCGACCGGTGTGGGCAAAACGCGGCTGATGGGTGCGCTCATCGCATACCTATATCTTTCCGGTCAGTCGAGGAATTTCCTAGTTCTCGCTCCACGCACCGCGATCCTTGAGAAATTGGAACGCGAGTCAAGTCAACAACATCCAAAATACCTACTGATCGATCCCGACCTCGTCAGTGAGCCCAACCTCTGCATCCGCGCGAACCTCGACAGCTTTAAGCCCGAACAGCAGGGACTCAATATCTTTATTTTGTCGCCGCAAAGCATCAGCGGCGATGACAAGCGATTCTCTAGGGCGGGCGAGTTCCGCGGCGAAAGCATTGGCGAGTACCTCACGAAGGCAGATGACCTGATCGTGTTCGTCGATGAGTCGCATCACCTCGGCGATCCGAGCAAGGAGCTCGCATCCTGGACCCAAGCTGTGCGCGATTTGAATCCACGAATCTACTTCGGCCTCACGGCAACTCCTCGTACTCCTGCGCCGGGCGTATCTATCGTCCACTCCTACGACCTCGCCGCATGCCTGCGCGAGGAGCGTTATACCAAAGCCGTGAAATTATTGGTCGCGCCCAAGGACGACCACCTGACCGAGGAGCAATGGGATCACTACACGCTCGATTTTGCGCTCGAGCGTCTGGAGCGGAAGAGATTGGCTATCGATGCTGTCAGGCAGGACGATCCAACCTTCCCCGCGATCGAGCCGGTCGCGCTGATCTGCGCCACCGACACGAAGCACGCCGACGACATCGGGATGTGGCTCAAGCAGAAACGCGGCCTCTCCGACGAACAAGTCCTCGTCACTCATTCTGAGCGTAAGCTCACCGAAAAGGAAATTCGGCGACTAGTCGCAATCGACAGTCCGGGAAACCTCATCCGGGTCGTGATAAATGTCTTCCGACTCACCGAGGGATGGGATGTTACGAACGTCTATGTGATTGCGCCCCTTCGGAAGATGGCAACGTTTCAGGGAGCGCTGCAGACGATCGGGCGGGGCCTCCGCTTGCCAGCGGGAAATCGCATCGGCGACCCAGACCTGGACACACTGGATGTGTTGTGCTGTGGAAAGGAATCCCTCCAAGCGATACTCGATCAGGCCACAAAGGAGTTCGGGGATTCCGAGACAGCCGGCACATCGCCGATCCAGATAAACGACAAGTCGGGCACCGAGGCAGACGAGCCACCGATTGCGACGGTGCCCTATATCATCGAAGCTGTCAAAGAAGTCGTCTTAGCGATGCCCAAGGTCCACCTCGTCCCGGTTGCAGTGCCTTTGGAGTTCGAACTGGATACCGGCGGGTCCCTCGGCCAAAGTTCCGTTACGGCTGTCGACCTTAAGGATCTCGAAACCGCGGGGTTGACAGAGGGTTTCAGGTTCGTTCTGAACGATCTTGTCCGTATCTCCGCCGCCCACACTATCGCGGAGTTGCGGAGCCTAAATGCGTTCAAAGATACTCGGAAGGTCGAGGAACTCATTAGAAAGTTCCTGGTCTCCCACGGCGCGAGCGCGACGGAACCCTTGCCAATCGATCCGGTTCGCCTCGCGAAGTACATTGCCGACGAGATCGAGCGTCGTCGCCGCGCCATGGAGGTCACTCTCAAGAGTGTCGAAGGACCGACGATAGAAGTCCCGCTCGCCAGTTGCCAAACGCGCGTATCAGAGGACTTCACGACACCGCTAGTGAGCGGGTCGTTCGATTGGGCGAAATCCTCCGTTCGCGTACCCATTGCGGGGTGGAAAAAGTGCGTACATGCCGCAGCGCGGTTCGATTCGGAAGGTGAGTACCTGGCTGCGAGGATCCTCGACCAGTCGAAATCGATTGACTGGTGGTGCCGGAACGATCCGGCAAGGATCAGGATCCCAACTCCAATCGACTGGTTCGAACCTGACTTCCTCTACCGAACGGTTGACGGGGTGAGCGGAGTGCTGGAGATCAAAGGCGACATCTTTTGGTCACCGACGGGCTCCCCCGCGCAACTCAAATCGCGAGCAGCGAAGAGTTGGGTCGAAGCAATGAATCGTGTCGAAGGTCAGCGCTGGTCCTACGCCTTAGTTCTCGACGACGACGTCAGAGAGAAAGGGAACCTGGAACAGCTACTCGAGGTCGCTGCAGATTTCATATTGCCAGGCGGCACGTCCGGCTGATTCGCCCGTCGAATCGACCGGGGCCGTCGGGTCTGGCTATCACGCGAAACCACCGCGCGATATGCGGCCTGGACGACACCTGGGCCCTCGCACCGCGGCTCCGGTTTGGTAGGTCGCGGTTTCGTGTGGAGTCGCCCCCGGTGGTCAGTGTCGGCGTGGGCTTGGTAACCGGCAACACATCGTTCGTGGCTGGTGGGAGCGGTGTTTCATGAGCTGGCTACCGGATGTGGCGGTGGTGCGGTAGTCGCCGGGCAGAAACATGACAATAGCTCAGTGGACGACAACGTCGCGGAACGCTCAGCAGCGCCGCACGCCGCTCGACACGTGATCAGTTTTCAGACGACGCCGATAGGATTCACTCCGCCATCTCGCGGAAGCGGCATATCGCATTTGCCAGCACGATCTGACGCGGCGTGCGGCAGAACACCCGAACCAGCTCCGGGCTCGAGACGAGGATGGCGAGGCACCGTGCCCGCGACGTCGCAACATTAAGTCGCCGCAGGTCGTAGAGAAACTCCATGCCCCTCGGTGCGTCCTCCGCCGTCGACGACGCCATCGAGTAGATGACCACCGGTGCCTCTTGCCCTTGGAACTTGTCGACCGTGCCGACCGGCACACCGGCGATCCCGCGACCCTCCAGCGCCGCTTCGATCTCGCGGACCTGGGCATTGAAGGGCGTGACGATCAAAACCCCGCCGACGCCGATCACCGCGACCTCACCGTCGGCGTTGCGCCACTGCTTGGTGTGCAGCTCAGCGACCATCTCGGCCACCACTTGGGCCTCCTCCGGCGCGCAGTTGTCGTTGCCCTGGTGGACGACGTCGACGACGCGAAGACCGGTGCCGCTTAATGACCCGTCGCCCAGGACGGTCTGGTTGCGCAGCTCCTTCAGCGGCTTAAGGAGATTCTCGTAGAACATCTCGGAGGTGAACGCACACACGTCCGGATGCATCCGCCTGGTGTGTTCGATGAACAGTCCCCGGCCTTCGGGCATCGTGGCCTTGTCGTCGAGCACCCGCTCGAGCGCGGACACCCCGGTGGCGGGAGGGTGGGCCGCGGCGCTCGGTTGGCCGAGTTGCTGTGGGTCCCCAAGCAGGATCAGGTTGGGCGCGGCGTGCGCCGCGGCCAACACATTGGCCAGCGACATCTGACTTGCCTCGTCGACCATCAGCACATCGACGCTGTCGCGGAAGCCTTCTTGCGTCCACAGCCACGTTGTTCCACCGATGACCTTGGCGTCTCCAGAATCGATCGCGGTGCGCAGTTTCGACGCATCTTTGTACAGGGTGGCGTGACTGCTGGCGAAGACCGCTTCCTGGTCCGGCTTCTGCGCGATCAGCAGCGTCCCGCCGAGTTCGTTCTGTTCGTGAATCTCGTTGAGCAGATGGCGAATTACCGCGTGTGAGTTCGCGGTGATGCCCACCCGCCGCCCCGCCCCAACCAGATCGCTGACCTGCTTGGCCGCCGTGTAGGTCTTTCCGCTTCCCGGCGGCCCCTGAATCGGAAGGTGAGTGTCCTTGAGGGCCAAAGCGAGACGCCGGCCAGCCTCGACGGCGTCCTCGTCAGGCAGTCGCATGCTGGCGCCGGGGCCGCTGCCCAGTTGGGGCGGTCGTTGAAGCAGTAGGTCGAATTCCGCCCCTCGTGCCCAATCGGTTTCGCCCAGCGCGGCGACCTTCGCGGCCAGATCGCGAAGCCGCGCCCGATGGTTGTCCGTCGGGATCGGGCCGGTCTCCACCAGAACGACGGGATGGGGGTTCGCATTCTTCTTGCCTCGTCGGAGATCTAGAGTGCCTGCTGCATCGTCGATTTGGCAGATGGTCCATTGCTTGTCGGCCCGCGGGTCGCAGGCCAGGTCGCCCTTCCTGAAGGGGTGTTCCTGAGCCGGGAAGCGGTACCGCACGATGTCGGACTGTTTGACTTGCCCGATGATTCCTTCGAGC
Source organism: Mycobacterium sp. NGS62 (assembly GCF_059812285.1). NCBI lineage: Bacteria > Bacillati > Actinomycetota > Actinomycetes > Mycobacteriales > Mycobacteriaceae > Mycobacterium > Mycobacterium sp. NGS62. The sequence goes on from NZ_JCALCK010000005.1 coordinate 307,730, forward strand.
TGCAAGCCCGCGATGGCGTCGGGCTCACCCAGCAGTTCCTCGTCGGTCAGGCCGCAGAGGTGGAAGAACCGCCACCACCCGGGCTTGGCATCCCGGCGGTGCCACTCCAGTAGGTCGGCCAGCAACGCCCGTGCTTTCTGCTCGTCAGTCCGACCCTGCTCCGGCACCCCTGCAAGCAGAGCGCTACGCAGGGCCTCGACCTCGGTGTCAACAGCAACTTCTTTTTGCTCGGGCGGTACCGGACGTGGAATCTCCTCAGTGAGGGCTGCCGCCAGATCTGCCCGGCGTTCCTCCAGCCAGTCGCGCAGCGCAAGCGTTGAGCGGCAATCGTCTTCGTTGTAACGCTCGATGAGGGTCTGAGCATCGCGATCGTCTCCGGCCGCATGCTCGTCGAGCGCGAGGTCGAATCCGACCATGATTTCATTGACGTCGTGGAGTTCGACCTGCCGTTCGAACCCGTAGAGCGGCTCCAAGCGTTTGATAGAGTAACTCTCGACCGACGCCCGGATACCTTGCCGGACAACGCGGTACAGGTCGACGAACACCCGACCGCGGAGCAGGTCGTCGACTTCTGCTTCCCGTGTCGCGAACCGCCCCATCAGCCGCCCGATGACGTCTTCGCGAGTGTCGTGCAGCTCGGCGAGGTGATCGAGAGCCGTCGGCTCATAGTGGTTGTAGTGGTAGACGTGCAGATCTGGGTGGCGGCGCCGGCGTTCGACGATGAAGTCGACGATCTGCTCGAACGCACGTTTCTCGTTGGACCTGTCGAAGGACCAAAACCCGTGGTAGCGAGGCTGACCGTCGGTGTCGGCCGTGTCGACGATCCCGAACAGGTACTGCAGGCCGTATTCCTTGCCGTCCTCCGAGTAGTAGCGCGCGCCCTCGATGTCGAAAAACAGATCGCCGCGAGACGGAACAGGCAGCGCGGTCAAGCCCCGGTTCGCGGCCAGCGCGCCGTCGCCGTCGCGCTCGGGCTCGGCAAACTCCCACAGCAGCCAGTTCGCATCCTCACCCGCCACTTGCAGCCGCGCTTGGGCATGGGCCTTGGTCATGCTGTGTCGATTTACCCGATCAAATATCGGAACCTCCTCGAGGGCGGCGAAGCCACGCCGGGTCTCGATTCCGTTCTCTCTCAGCACCTTCCGTTGCCGCGCCGTGATGCCCGCGATTAGCGAGAGGTCGTCGTCGTCGCGCCGTTGTTGTTGGCACACCAGGCGCCAGCGGCAGATGGCACAGTGCTCGACGGGCTCGGGGTAGGTGTCTTCCGGTGGGTAGTGTGCGTCGCCGGCGGTGAAGTCGGCGAGGAGCCGTCGCACTTGGTGTGCGTAGGCCGCGTAGTCGGCCACTCGGAGGCGAAGCAGGTCCTGGGTTCCGAGCGCCAAATGCATGAACTCGGGCAGGTGCCCGTGCACCTCGCCCACCAGCTCGGAATAGAACGCGGTCTGCAGGACGGCGCGGGCCTTCGCCGATCGAGCGAGCTTGGCGTCGATGACCTCATAGCCGGAGCCGGTTGAGCCGAGCAGATCTGCGCGGACCAGGAAGTCGGGCAGGCCGAGACGATCGTCGACCAGCAAGGTTCCTTGATAGATGACGTCGACTCCGCGGCGCATCGCCGCGACCGTCGCAGCGGATCCGCGCTCGCGGTCACCCTCACTGGTCCAATCGATTGTCCATCCTTTAGCTCGGAAGCTTTCGAGAACTTGCCGCTCGTGTTCGAGCCCCCGCTGTTCGAGGACCTCAGCGCCGAGGTCGTCAAGTTTCGGCGCACTGACCAATCCATGGGCGACAGCCCGCGTGAGCCGGGTCAGATGCCGGCAGGCACTAAAGTTCGCCACGTCGCTCGCGGCGATCCGCAGTCGGCCATCGACGATTTTCACGACAACCCCTCGTGACCGCGAGGACAGACCCAACCCACCGAGAAACTGGTAGGAGCACGGCGCCGCGAATCCGAATCGTCTATCGCTCTACGGAAGCCGCGTGAACGACCGCAAGCTGAGATGCGATCGTCGGGGATTGGGTATGAGACGGCGCCAGGTCCGTTAGTGTTGCTAAATCGTCGAGTGAATCTCTTTACCACACAAGAACAACAAGGTGCGCGATCGGTATTCGATCGCGAAAGTTGTTGACCAGATACGGTTAGCGCTAGATTAAGTTCTGCACGCTGGCCGAGACCTGTAGTTAACCGCGTGTTTGATTGAGGACCCACCGCTGCCTACCTTCGCCGCAGCCCGTCTGGCAGCGGCTTTGAATGCACCACCACAAGTTCGCGGTTCGGCCTCGTTAGAGCCGTATACAACGGTCCCTGGTGCCCGTAGTTCTGCTTGAAGTCGGCCGGCTCCACCACAACCACGGCGTCAAACTCCACCCCGCGGGCCGAGTCAGGATCAACTACCGTGACCTCTCGGCCATCTCGCTCCCACGGGCTCACGTCGTGCAACGACCCGGCCCATCCCTGAGAACGGAGACTCCTTCTGACCGCGCCGGTGTCAGGACCAATGACGGCTACAGTTCCCACCGGGTACGCGGCCAGGAGGCGCTCAACCTGCGTGACAACAGCATTGCCGAGTTCCGTCGCCCGCACCTTCTCGACAGTAGGAGCGTGGCCTTCCTCTTGAAATGCGGCAACCGCCCGATCACCGCGCGGCAGCAGGCGACTTGCGAACTCCAAAATTGGCCGCGTGGAACGGTATCCCTGCGTCAGCGCACGCACCGGGGTGTATTCGTCGATGGCGATCAGCTCAAGGATCTGCGCCCAGTTCGGCGGCGTGTGGTCTGACCGGCGTTGATGAAAGTCGCCCAGGATCGTCCACGTATCTGCTTCGTTGATCTCGTCCAGCAGGAGCCAACCGAGCGGTGTCACGTCCTGCGCTTCGTCAATGACGATATGCTCGACGCCCTTCAGATCAGCCGGCGCGCCCACCTCCCACTGAATAAACGCGAGTAGCGGTGAATGGGCCAGAGTCGTCACGGCATGATTGAACGCGGGAAGGCCACGGAAATAAGTAACCCAATCCTGGTCCGTCGTGATCACACCGCTGTTGCTGCGCAGATACTCGTACACCTGCTCAGCAGACGGCGTAGCGCCGTTCGCCTCTTTGAGACGCAAAATTGCTCGGCGCGCGAAGCGCCCTAGCTGCCAGTCCACATCGCGCCACGTTGTTGAGATGTCGCCCTTAGGCAGCCACTTCAGGCCGAGTATCTGCTGCCACAGCTCGGGCAGCGACAGCACCCTGATCCGTTGCGAGTCACCGGCTAAGCGGTTGATGACGCCACGAACGTGCTCGGAGTATCCCGTCGTCGGACCGATGAGTAGGACGTTGCCGTCCAGCGTGTTCTCGAGAGGAGTGTCCTCGTTGACCAGATAGGCGGCTCGATGCGATGCGATGATCGTTTTCCCAGTGCCGGGCTTGCCCTCGATGATCATGCTGTCCATCGCTGGGACGGTCACGAGTTCATACTGGTCGGGCTGCAGTGTGGCAAGCACAGGCGCAAGTCCCTTCGTCCTAGGGGCGTGCATTTGGGCACGTAACGCAGACTCAGCCCGCACCGGTGGACCACTAGTGTCCGCGTGCCGGTGTTGAGCTTCCGGGGGCTGCTGTCGAGCATCCGCTTCGGCGTCAACCCGCTCCGTCTGTGCGGGTATCGGCACATCGCGTGGGGGTAGAGTCGGTCGACTCGGTGGCGCAGGTATGGTGAGGCCCCGCTTGCGGAACGGTTGAGCGGGAGCGTCATCGCGCACGACATCGTCTGCGAAATCGACGATTTGGCCCTTTTGGCGAATAAAAGTCCTAACGACTGCTACCTCGTCGCACAACTTGTGGTGGTTGTTGCCGCGATAGAAGGTGCACGCAATGGGTGCCGTCCAGCTGAAGACGTCAACACCGTCGAGCTCAGCTCGCTGCTCTCCGATGTAGAAGTCGGCCGCTCCATCGAGTACCCAATCGTCCGGGGCCTGCAGGGCGACGCGACCGATAAGTCCTTCAACGGGCAAGCGGCGCTTCGGCGGCCGTCCATCGCCCGTCCACATCAGGTTGCGGGGTCCATCAACAGTCACCGGTCGGCTGGCCTTTTCGCGCAGTTTCTTGAAGTATTGCTTGTCAGCCGTGCGCTCATCTTCGAGCTCGGAATTCCTCTGCGACGTACTCATACTTTCTCCGTTAGGACACGATCTCGATCACGCAAGCCGCGAGTGGCTCCAGCCGGATCTCGGGTTGAACTTCACGTTCTAGCTCTGTCGACAGCCGGTCGAATCGCTCTTGCGCCCTACGTCGTTGGCTCTGGAATAGCGCGATCGAGCGGTCACCGCGTCCACGAGCCGTAGCGGTTGCGATGCGCCTGTCGATTGCGTCAACTCGGCGTTGATGCTGTTCGGCTAGCGTGACGGCTCTGGCTCGCCGAAGTGCGTCGAACTCGCTATCGCGCTTAGCTTGCTCATCCGAGTGACGGCAATGCAGTTGGTTCTGTGCACGTTCCGCGAGTCTGTCGATTCGATCGATTGCGCGTGGTGGGGCGTCGACGAGCTTCCCTTGGGCCAATGCGGCCAGCAGCGCGTTGACGGGCGCATCCCCTGCGTCCCGGCCGTTTTCGGTGACTGCGGCACCCCAGATCTCGTCGCCCCCACGCGATGCCGATACCGCCTTGACCATGACGACAACATAGACACCGGGTACGACATCGTTGCTGGTTGCCGCGAGCCGAAGCGATGCGAATCGTGCTTGCCGATGCCCCGGAACCGCGACAGCCGCCATGGTGAGCGGACTCGTCGCGGTCAGAAGCATCCCACCGCCGGTTCGGGCCAGCTCCTGGTCAAGGGCCAGGGATATGGGCAGTTCATTGCGCAGCTGGGATGCGATCGCGTTGATCTCCGCAGGGGTGCGTTGAGCTGACTTCGCAAGCGCGTCGATGCGGTTCGCCATCGTGGGGTTGCCGCGCAACTCCGCGGTCCGCTTGTCTTCGGCGAAGTGGATTCCCGGAGCCCCGTCGACTAGTGCCCAGTCGTCGAGCAGTTGTGCGAGCTCCTGCTGGCCAATGTAGCGTCCGGTTCGAATCAGATCGTCTTCGAGCCCAGCGACGTCGACATCATTGGTGACGAGCAGTGCGCTTGATGCATCAGACACATCCTCAACGCCGGCGCGCTGTTCCTCGATGGCCATCTCGACCTCGTGCAGCTTCTGCTCCCGCTGCTCCTCGCTCAGGGTGAAGTCGAAGCCGGCTTCCAGGGCTTTGGGTGCATTCGCGGCAATAATCGGTTCGAGTGCGCCGATCGAAGACTCGAAAATTCCGATGCGGTCGAGCAGGCGGGACAGGATGCGTTCGTCGATGGTGTGCTCGTTGACGAAGTTGACCACCAAGATCGTCTCTTCGGTTTGGCCGATGCGGTCGATGCGGCCGATCCGTTGTTCGACCTCCATCGGGTTCCACGGCAGGTCGTAGTTGATGACTGCGGAGCAGAACTCGAAGTCAAGGCCTTCACTGGCGACACGGTTGGCCAAGACGAAATCGTATGCGCCGTTGCGAAAATCGGCCATGATACGACGACGTTGTTCGCGGCTGACACCGCCGTGCATCACCGCGACACAGAATTCTCGCTCAAGGCGATGCATGAGGTAGGCGAGGGTCGGCCGCGAGTGGGTGAATACCAGCGCCTGCCGGCGCCCGCCATGCAGGCCATGCAGCACCTCTCGGAGAAGATCGAACTTGGTGTCGACGTTCTCAGGTAGCCGCTGCGCCGCTGCCACCAGGGCTGGATGCGGTTCGAGCCGGCCCGCGGTTTCACCCGAGTCGGCGTCGGAAATTTCACCGAAACTTTGAGGCTCAAGCACCGCACGGCGGGCCATCGGCAGGCATGCGCTGGCGAGGCGCAGAGGCATCTGCATGGCGAAGTGCAAGGGTCTGCCGATCTCGGCGGCCCTGTTGCTGCACCACTGCAAGTATTCGTCGTAGAAGTCGACTTCTGCCTGGACCCAGGAGATTTCCTGTCTGTCTAGTGTTCTTTTGGCTTTGCGGTCGTCGACCTCGACCTTCTTGGTGCGGGTGATGACCGTCGAGAGCGTGTTGAGATCCGCCAAATAGCGTTTCGCATCGACGATGTCGCGCGGTGTCAGGTCGTCTTGAGAGAGCACTTCGGTCAGCAACCGGAAGTCAGCGCGACTCATCAAAGCTCCACCGAGGCTGGTCGCCCGCAGCTCGTCGAGTTTGGCAACCAGTTCGCGACCGTTGGCCCCCTTTTTGCCCAGCCGAGCCGCGACCGCGTTGATGATGCGGTTCGGTTCCAGCCGGAGTTGGAGGTCGGCTATGTCGCCGTAGTCTTCTGGCGCAAGTAATTCCAGTAGGTTGAGCAGGTCTTCTTGGCGAAGATTGATGGGTGTTGCGGTGAGAAAGACTAGGCTGTCGGCCCACTCAGCAAGCCGGGTGCCTAGCGCATAGCTCTTGGTGTCTTGATTGCGCATCGAGTGGGCTTCATCGACGATGATCAGATCAAACGTCGGCGGTAGGTCGTTTACCTCATCGAGTCCGTCCCACGTGCGCAGCCGTTCGAGGCTGCAGATGTAGGCCTGCCGGCGCGGCAGCCGGTTCTGGCGGTGACGCTGCAAGAAGTCCCGCAGGCTGTTGGTGTCGAGTTCGGCCAGCTCGAACTCGAAGCGGTCTTCCATCTCCTCTTTCCACTTGCCGACAAGGCTCGCAGGGCATACGACCAGCACCCGGTCGGCTTCTCGGCGCGCCTCGAGTTCCGTCCAAATCAGACCCGCCTCGATCGTCTTACCGAGTCCGACTTCGTCGGCGATCAATAGGCGTGCCTTGCCGGTTTGCAGGAGTTTGATCACCGGTTTGAATTGGTACGGCCGGAATGTCGTCCGGGTGGCCCGGAATGAGAACAGGGTGTCGGCAAACTTGCCCTGCAACTTTGCCCGGGTGAGTGTGGCGCCGAATTGGCGCGCTGGGGTCGGGTCACGGGTCACCCATTCCCGCGGATCATCAAGCTGCGGGCGTGGCTTGAGCCGTGACTCCACGATGTCTTGCTGACGCCCATCCACCAGCACCGTGTATGACCAGCTTTTCCTGAGAAACTTGCGGTCTCGGATCACCACATCGTCGTCGCCCGGGTGGGTTACGGCGGCTTCGTTGATTTCGAAAAGTGGGGCGGGGACCGCCGCTGCGTCCTGCCAGAGCTTCTCGGCCCATCCCCACGCAGCCGTCAGCGGGTGATCTTCGTCGAGCTGGTCGACCGCGGTGGTTGTCGCACCGCCCGGCGGCGCGCCAGCGACCACCTGCAGAAGAAGTGCTCCGTGGTCGATCCCTTCGAACCAGTAGATTCCCTCAGGAAGCTCGACTTCGGGCCGCCAAAGGACTCTGCATTCCGCAACACGAGTCACGAGCTCACGGACTGGGCCGCTGAGTATCAGCGCACGCTTGAACTGATCTTGGCCGAATGCGATGTCTGTCCGTTCAGGGTCTGGGTGATAGCCAAAAGACGGCGCGACGGACGTCATTGCTCAGGAACTCCTTGCCATCGAGCCGGCGCTTGTGACACGCAACAATTCGGACGTGTTGATCCCGTGGCGGAAGTGAATATCTTTGTGGGCGCACCGGTTGTGCACATCACGTAGTCGCGCGTGGTTCTGCTCTGCCCCGATAGCTGCGCGTTAAACGAGTAACGGCGGTGTTTTGTCATAGCGCGATGCACAAGGGCACCTTCCGGCTTGGGTACGCGTTCACCCGCCGCCCATCAGCGAGAACATTCCGCTGAAGTAGCTCGGTCCACTCAATGGGAGGCGGCTGCGCATCCGCCAAGGCTGGCTCAACGAGCGACGTCAAGCCCTGGATGAGAATTCCCAGCGCATCCCCTACAACCGAGTGATGGTCAAGCCCGTCCAACGCGTACTCCTGGTATTGGTGCCCTACAGACGCCGGCAATGTGTCAAGCGCAGCAGCAGCTTAGGCTTCGGCACCGACAGACCGGTCGCACGTTATGTAAGCACGACCGCGTCGACCTCGCGTCCGTTTCCGGTACATCCGTACGGCTATGGCCAGGACGCCTAGCGGCACCCTCGCCGATTACCGACCGAGATAGCCCAACGTGCAACCGATTTGCATGCGCGCTGAGCTCCGACTGCGTGCCCGGATATAACGGCTCCGTCAATTCTGCTGCCAGCCGACTTACAGGTATGTAGTACGAAATGTGACTCGGATGCGGCATTCAGCAGCTCTGAGTCGCATCTGTAGCAAACATGACGCGGATGTCGGCACCGCGATGCATACTGCGTCGTGTCAAAGGAGATGTAGGTGACTACGGTCAGTTCACGGGTCGGGCGCCCGTTCGGCAAGTACCGACTAAATCGCTTGCTCGGCAGAGGCGGGATGGGCGAGGTCTACGAGGCCTACGACACCGACAAGCGAAGGACCGTCGCCCTAAAGATCCTTGCCGAACAGTACTCACAAGACGAAGGTTTCCGGACGCGATTCCAGCGCGAGTCACACGCGGCGGCGATTCTCCAAGAGCCACACGTCATCCCAATTCATGACTGGGGAGAAATCGACGGCAACCTCTACATTGATATGCGCCTGGTCAAAGGGCAAACATTGCACGAGTTGCTCAAAAAGGGACCTCTGGAGCCCCAACGAGCAGTAGCCATCATCAACCAGATTGCTGCAGCTTTGGACGCGGCACATGGCGAGGGGCTGATCCATCGCGACGTCAAGCCTCAAAACATAATCGTCACACCGGGCGATTTCGCCTGCCTGCTCGACTTTGGTATCGCCGAGGCCAAGGGCGATACCCATCTGACGATGGCCGGTTACCACATCGGCAGTCTCGACTACATGGCACCGGAACGATTCAACGACCAGCCGACCACACCGGCGGCCGATGTCTATTCTCTGGCCTGCGTCCTGTACGAGGCGCTGACAGGAGATACTCCCTTTCCAGGTCATAGCCTTGAGCGGGCAATGGCGGCACATCTCGGCGCCCCGCCGCCACGCCCAAGCAACGTCGCTTCCCGCGTGCCCGCGTCTCTTGACGACGTCATCGCGCGTGGCATGGCAAAGGAACCCGACGACCGCTACGGCAGCGCGGGCGCGCTGGGACGCGCCGCCCAACGGGCACTCCAAATGAACGGACGCGGCACCTCGCAGACCGATACGATGTCGTCCGCCGGCAACGCGGATGCTGGTGCCGGCTCTGAGTGGTTTGATCCCCAATCGAGCGGTCCGACAACCGGTCCTACGGTTGCGGCGTCTACAGAGGAACGGCGCGAACGCTCGGGGCCATTGGTGTTGCCGATTGTTGTCGCAGTCGCTTCGGCATTACTCCTCGGTGCCATCGGCGTCGTCATCGGTCTTCTCGTTAGCCAAAGATCCGAGTCTGGGGAAAGCACTGCTTCCACGGCCTCCAATCCGCCACAGGCCACCTACACTCTGCCGGAACGCACAATCTACGAAACGCAACCGCCGTCCCCACCATCAGTCCGCGCTCCGCGGACGTCAGCCTCCGCACCAGTAGATCCCGAGGCAGCCAGCTTGCAAGAGCTGCAGCGACTTTCAAACTCAGACCTACCCTTCGTCAAGGCCGTACTTGCCAATCGTTGGGTCCCGCAACTCAGTTCCAAGCGCCCCGGGGTCGTGGACGACGGCATCGTATGGGATAACGCGATGACACTGCAGGAGCACCTCCGGTTACGGCAGCGGTATCCCGGGGTCCGACTACTGTGGTCGGGCGACTGGTCGACCTTCTCGGCGCCGAACTTCTGGGTCACCGTTGCAGGCGTCACCTTCGCCGACTCGTCCGGTGCCCTGGCCTGGTGTCGAGGCCAAGGCTTGGACTCCGATCACTGCGTCGCGAAAATCGTCAGTACAACGCGTCCCATCGAGGGAAGCACCGCTTATAACTGATCGGTGGTTCCGTAGTACCGCCACGGAGTGTCTTCTGCGCCACCTCGGCAAGCCGTGCAAAGAACAGTCCGTGGGGGTGCGCGCAGCCAAACAGCCGCACAAACAGCGCCAGGTTTGGATGCGAGTCGTGAACCGCAGTAACGAGCGGGCGGATCAGCTGCCGCAACTCTGGCCGCCACAACGCCGCCAACTCGACCTGCTCGCGATGAGAAACAATGCGCCGGACCGCACCAACCTCCCTCACCTATTAGGTGAGAGGAGGGCTGTGTCAACGCCAGTTAAGCCATGATTGCGTCATGGACGGACGGCACGCCTGGCAGCGATCCGCTCAATTTCGACGGCGCGCTCTTTTTCTCCCTTGAGATGAGCGTATTTAAGGTCGAGTTTGCGGCAGGCCTCGTCCTGCCGGGCACGCAACCCTTCGACCTCCTCTTCGGTGGCCCCTTCGTTGGGATACAACCCCTTTTCGCGAGCCGAAGCGATGAGCTGCTCTCTGGTGTATTTGCGCTGGTAAGTCATAGCCAAAGCATCCCGTATCGGTCAGTCATTTCCTCTGTTGGGACCGAAAGGTCGATGGCCACATCGTCTACTGCCCACTGATTGTGGTCGACGGCTTTTTCGGTAGCCTCTGCAAGCTCGTCATAGTTGCGGGAGATGTCGTTGTACCAGTAGCGATCACCGGGCGCCGGACCCTCCTGACCACCTCACCAACCGCCGAGGTCGTTGTCCGGGTGAGCGTTGATTTCGTCGCGGTAGGCGTCGGCGTACTCGGAGACATCCTGTGGTGTGAGCATGTAAAACGGCACCGACCGATCCTCAAACCCGGGTTCAGAAACAGTCCACTCGAAACCGTCATCATCGGCCGCCTCGCTGCACGTAATGGTCGGGGCGGATCTGCTTTTCGCCAGACCACCGGTAAGCGGTCAGTGATCCGCCCTTGACGGCGCTGAAGTCCACGCAGGCGGTGTAATCCGTCCAGTCATGCCGGTGTTTCGGGGAACCTTGCCGCCAATAGTGGCCATAAACGACAGGTACTCGCCCGGTGTAGACATAGGAGTGATCGCCGTCGGCCAGTTCAACTTCAGGCAACCGCGGGTAGGGGCCGCCGGAGGCGGTGGTGAATTTGCCTTCCATTTCAGCGATGTCGCGCAGCGTACGGGCGCTGTTATTCCACCACCGCACTCGCGCGTTGCCGCGCGGGAAGCCATCCTTGTCGTAGTACTCGGGTTGGCCATGGTCGACCAGACTGATTTCCGGACCCTTGAGCAGCGTCTCGACCGCACGGTACAGCGGGTCCTCCGGGATGCTGGCCGCCACGAAGTATGCCACCTCGGTGAATGGAGCATGTGAACCGCATCGCTGCTCTACGAGCCCAATTGAGTCGTCATGCCAACATGCGTGCACGACGCGCAGGCCGCCGAGATCCAGCCACAGCGGCATCGTCTTAAACCACTCGAGGTAGCTACCCCGTTCAGCGCCGACAACTTGGTCGAGGAAAGCCTGGTGCTGCTTGGTGTTCTTCTCTGACCACCGGTTCTCCGGGTCATCGTGTGCGCGGAGGAACTTTCCGCTGCCATGCGGCCACTCGGTGTGATAGGCGATGGCGTTGAATTCATGGTTGCCCATGACAATTCGCGCGCTCCCCGCGTCGACCATGCGTTTGACGAGCTGCAGCACACGCAGTTGTTCGTCTCCTCGGTCGATGACATCACCCACAAAGATGGCTTGGCGACGAGGGTGGCGATATTCGCCGGTCCCGTCGGCTGGTTGGTAGCCGAGTTCGATGAGTAACTCTTCGAGCTGGGTAGCGCATCCGTGGACGTCGCCGATGATGTCATAGCCCTCACACGCGGAATCGGCCACGCGTACCTCCTTGCTGGGTTGTGGGCTGCCGAGCCAGCCACGATCAGCGCTCATCGCTGCGCTTTCTGGCGTTTGGCGACGTCACTCTCTCCGAGCCCAACGCATCGTTGTGGCCTGCCCTTGTCCTGGCCAAGCTGACCTCTCTTCGTCTGTAAGAATTGCCCCTTACCCATCATGATGAGCCACTTGCGCTCCTCGCCCGGAATGTAATCGCGAGGCGGTGGCGGCGGAGGCCCTACAATCCGGCCGCGCTCATCGCTCATCATTTTGCCTTTGGTGGGCGCGTATCCCATCGCAAATCATGAAGGGTCCCCTAGCGGAAGGGTCACTCCCGGCGGCGCAACGATCTGTGCAACCGAGCCGATGATGGGGGCCTGGTCGCGGAAGACAAGAATCGTCCCGCGCGTATTGCGCTGTGACAGCGCCACATCCATAGAAAGTGCCGGGGCGTCGTCGTCGAGGTCCAGGTTCAGATAGACCGAGGACCGGCGTTCCTGATGGCAACGTTCGATCAGCCGATCTGCGAGATAGTGGCCCTCTGTGCGGTAAAGCGGAATCGCGTCGACGTCTCGGCTTCGATGGTCTACCCGCTCCATGAGGTCCAGCGCCATCAGTTGTGGGCCCGTCACCACTAGACCCGCCACCTTGAAAACAAGTGGCAGCCAGGCGGACACCTCGGCCAGGCTGGCCTCAGACTGCGTGTTATCGATGACGTAGTGGAGCACAAATCCGCGTCGAGTCAGTTCCTGCATGAATGCACCTGCGGTAGCGGCAACGTAGTCGTGGACGCCGGGTGACCATCGAAACTGGCGAAAGTAGGACTTATACAAGTCCTCGACCATGAAAAAGGCCGTGCCTACGAACCAACCGTCGTCGAGACCGCGAGCGAGGGCACTCACCCGTTGGCTCAGCGCGGTTAGGGAGCGCACCCGCTCATCTTCGGAAAGCGCCTCAAGCCTATCGGCGCCGGCAATGATCGCTCGCGTCCTAGCGTCCCATACGTACGCGAGTGTGGTGAAACCCCATTCGGCAGAACCCAATGCTGTCGTGGTGTCGTCGGTATTCATGCGCTGCCTCCTATCGGGAATGCGTCTTAATCGCGGATGGCAAAGGTCGGTGCATACTCGGTGCGTTCATTTCCAAGATCGCCTTCTGCCGGTCGCATACCTGTCGGCGATGCGCAGCGGTAACGGCGGAACGCGACGTGGAATCGGAGGAGTCGTGACCGGTGGCGGGCTAGGGGTCGGCCGAGCAGTAGGCATCAAACGGTCAGCTCCGCCACCACGGAATGCCCCGTTGGAGGCCTCATGGCGGCGCGCAAGGTCGGCCGGATATAGGAACGCGTGGTCGTGGCGGTAATAGCCTGACTCACCCAGCCAGTGGCATCCAAGACAGGCCGGGATCCCGCGCAGGACAACACCGGGATGCTGAGTCGGCCACATCACCGGGTCGCTGCCATGAGCCGCTTCATACGCACGACGGCGTTCTTGGCGCTGCTGCCACAGTCTCACGGCATCGTCGATCCACTTCGGCGCGACTTTCCAGTCGACGATGAAATGCACCCAGCGGGGAGGATGCAGCGTGTCGTAATACGGACCCCACGTATTCGCGGCATAGGCCGGGGCACGCCGCAAAGGGACGATAACGTTTCTATCCGGACTCATGAATTACCCTGTGGTGTATCGATTTCAGAAGTGTCTTCGATAATCCTTGTGGCACGATCGCACAATGTGCCGGTGACTATTCATGACTCCGAAAGACCATGGCAATGGCTTGCCACAAGTCAGGTCCATGGCGGCGGGTCCGGTGCATGTCCGAGCAGGCGCGCGAAAGCATCCACGGATGCCTCGAGGCTCGGCGGCCATTCGGCCTGCCAAACCCGCAGCGGGACGTCGGCGAGCGGGTCGAACCGGCTCGCCAGCCGCGGGTATTCGCGCTCGCGCCACTCTCGCAGACGCCCATCGCCTTTGACGAATTCCAGCAGTTGAGCGGTTTGCTCCTTTTGAACCTCCGGTGGCGCGCCGCCGCGGACGCCGATCCCGTTCATCAGGCTGTGCCGGCCAAGGGCGAATGGGCGATCGCCATACTCCGACTCCAGCCTGGCGACCGACTCGTTGACCCGGCGGCAGTCCGGGCATGCCAGCCAGGACCACCGCGATCTGCCGCCGGCCGTGGCCCTGAAGCAGATAATGCACAGGTCCCTTTCACGGGAAACGTCGTTACCTTCCCATCGCTCAGGCGAATCCTCGTCACTGCATGACTGCCACCTGCCGCACACGGGACCGCGCAGACCGCCGCATGGAATGTGCACGGACAACTCAACAATCCGGTCACGCAGGGCTTTGTCGGTTGCGCTTAGCTTCTGCCCGGTCATTTCGCTTCCGCCTGGTTCTGAGGCGTCGGCACGCAGTCGTTCACCGCTGCTCGTACGCTCGCCATCGACTTCGACGCACCCCTCGTTGTGAACGGCGCCTCGTGGATCCAGTGCACGCGGTGTCGGTGACCGTATGACCCGGAAAGACAATTCCAAGGCATTTCAATACTCCCGAAACATCGGGCCTCCGGCCGAAGGGAGGCGCTCTTGCCGGCACCGGTCGGTGTCGACCGCTTCGTCATCCGAGCCACCCACGAGCGTGGGGTTGGCGTACCGTCCAGTCGGAGCTTGGCGACGGCAACTCGTGAAGCAACTTCAGCTTAGTACACCGGCCCGACAAGCGTGGCCGAATTCGGACTGCAGCAGCGGATTTCTCACTGGCCCAGCACGACTGTGGTCCACCCACGTGGTTCCTTTTGAGCTGGAAACAGACGTCTTCCAAGCTTCGCCGGGCACCCCAATCGACGCTGGCGTCCGGCGCTTGGCAGACTATGGCTCATGGCACAGATAACTTTGCGTGGAAATGCGATCAATACGGTTGGCGAGCTCCCGGCCGTCGGCTCTCAGGCTCCCGACTTCACCTTGACCGGCACCGACCTCGGCGCAGTCAGCAGCGACCAGTTCCGCGATAAGGCCCTGCTGCTCAACATCTTTCCGTCCATCGACACCCCGGTCTGTGCGACCAGCGTGCGGACCTTCAACGAGCGCGCCGCCGGCAGCGGTGCCTCGGTGCTGTGCGTCTCCAACGACCTCCCGTTCGCGCAGGCGCGGTTCTGCGGCGCCGAGGGCATCGAGAACGTCAAGTCAGCGTCGGCGTTCCGCGACAGCTTCGGCGACGACTATGGCGTCACCCTGGTCGACGGGCCGATGGCCGGCCTGCTCGCGCGCGCCGTTGTGGTCATCGGCACCGACGGCAAGGTCGTTTACTCGGAACTGGTCCCAGAGATCGCCCAGGAGCCCAACTACGACGCGGCACTGTCCGCAGTGAGCTCCTCGACGTAACGCCGGTTGACTTCCGCGCGGTGCGGCACAGCCGTACCTCTATGAAGCGGCGTTCAGCTCCGGGTGCAGCCGCCGCAAGGCTCGTCGGAACTCGTCGTTCGGCCACGCTCCCGGGAGCAAGGACGTGACGTCGTTGAGCGCGTCTTCGATGGCGATGCCCTTGCGACGCGCGCCGTAGAGGGCAGCGATGGTTGGCGTACGGCTGACCGCTTGCACGCAGTGGAACAGCACGGTCTTGCCCTCGGCGCGGAATTGTTCGATCGCGCGCACGGTGTCGTACAGCACGAAGTCGAGGTTCGGGTTTTCGCCGGCCTGATCGATGAGCCGCACGTCAAGGTGTTCGGCCGTGTCGGGCAGGTCGAAATCGCCGACCCGGCACAGTGATACGACCGCACCGACGTCGTCGGGCAAGGACTTCAGCGCCCGTACCCCGGCAACCCACACCTGGTCATCATGCGGATGTTGGAAGAGCGGTCCCTGCTCCGGGATCGTCGCGTAGCCGTAGTCGAAGGTGTCCGGTTGGCCACCGAGCGCGATGGCGGTCGCGACAGCGACCAGCTTGCGCGCGTTCCACCCCGGCCACCCGTGCAGTCGGCGCCGCCACTGTGCGGGCACCGCCGAGGCACCCCACACCGCGCCGAGCAACCCACCGGCGATCGCGGCGACAGTATCGGTGTCCCGCCCACCGCGTACCGCCGCTTCCAGCGCCAACCGCAGATGATCGGCGCGGAATACCCCGGCAGCCGGATCCTCTTGCGGCGCCGGTGTCGTCGAGATCGCCGACCACGCCCCCTGCAGCGCCTCGACCACCCAGCCGTTCTTGGTGAAATCCGCCGGTTGTGATCGCTCGGCGGCGTCGAGCAGCGCCGACCACCTGGCCTGCGCTGCCGCATCGAGGTGATCCAACCCAATTCGCACGTTCAACTCACCGGTCAGCACAGCGTGGCGGATCGCGCAGCACCACAACACACACGCATCTCCGTTGTCGGGCTCATGGTGAGTCAACGCGCTGATGGCGCGCGCCGCCTCCACCAAACCGTCCTCGTCGTTCAGGTAGGCCAACGCCACCGGGGCCGTCCGCATCAATGAGCCGTTGCCCGCGCTCCTGCCCTCCCGCTGGTGCTCCGCCGCCGACGCCTCGCGGGCGGCCGCCGCCGAGAGTCCCTGCCGGCCCACCGCACTCAATACCGCACGCGTTTGGATGCCGACGTCTTTGGTGCCCGGCTGGTTCGCCCACTGATACCAGCGGTGCACGATCGCGTCTTGGGCGGCCTCATCCCGCAGATCCACACCGGTTTCCGCGACCTCGGCGATCGCGATCGCCATCGAGGTGTCATCGGTCCATTCACCGGTTTCCCAGATCGAACGCTGACTGACCTCGTCATCGATCGCGACCTTCACCTCGGGCCCCAGCGGGTCGCCGAACTCGAACGGTGCGCCCAACGCGTCGCCGGCGGCGGTTCCCAGCAGCACTCCGCAAACCCGGTCCAATTGTGCGGCATTAGGTTTCATGCGCTTACCTCCTTCAGGGGCAGGGTCGATCACCGGCAGGCCTTGGCACCGTGGTCGTAGCGGCCGTTGAGTAGCGCCGACACCGTCGCCGGCTGCCAGGGCCGGCCTTTGGGTGTGCGCTGGCCCGTCGAGTTCAGCACCCGCGCCGTGGCCGCCTGGGTGACACCGCAGCCGTGCACCAGCCACCGGACGTAGCGCTTGAGCATCGGCTGGCGCTGCGACCACGGCGTCGTCGGTGGCGGAAGGATTGGTGCCGAACCGCTTTCGGTGTCCGAACTCGCCTCGGCGCCGGCGCCCGACGGAGCTCGACGCGGAGCAGGCGTCGCGGGAGTCGAGGCACCTGCGGCGACCAGCGCCAGTTCGATTTCCCGCCCGAGGCTTTCGGCTCCCACGGCCGCCAGTGCTGCATGGTCGAGCTCGTCGACCACCTGAACTTCACGTCGCAGCGCGAAGTCGATTTCGCTGTACCCGCCGGTGGTCGGGAACGATTCGAGTTGCCGACCGAACCGGAGGTTGAGGCCGTGGCGTTGCAGCACCAGACCCAGCCGTCGCCAGTGCTGCTCGCGCCCGAGGTCTGGGCACAGGAAGGGCACCCAGACGTCGATCCGGCCGGCGATCGCGCAACCCAGCGCCGACACCACCGCGTCGACCTCGGTCAGATCATCGGTCGACGAAGCCGCACCCTCCGGGAACCCGAAAGCGTCGGCGATCATGCAATTCTGCTGCGCCGCAAACGCGGTCAACTCGTCGCGGTGCTGCACTGTGTCGTGGTCGCCGAGCAAAACGACTGAATGCGCCATAGCTACCTCCTCATGCCCGATGCCTCCCCCGTAAGACGCCCGACACCGGCGGCGTCTCCTGAAGCCGACATCAAGGTAGCGCGGACCACCGACAAGTTCGGCTGCTCAGCCCGCCGGCACCGCGGCGGATGGAGCTTCGGGGCGGCCCGCGTGCGTATCACAGGGTGCACCGACCGTGACACACTGACGTCGTGAAGTCACTCCGACAGAACCCCGAGCTCGAAAAGAGGCTGCAACGGGCGGCTTCGGTGACCGGTGTCTCGTTGTCGGAATTCATTCGCCAGGCTGCAGCCCAGCGCGCGGACGCAGTCCTGACCGCCGACCCGCACGAGGACTTCAACGACGTGCTGCGCGTTATTCACGGCGGCGCCAATCGTGCATGGCCAAGTGACCATGCATTCTCCGACTTGCTCGCCGGCGGCCATACTCCGATGTAACCCGAGCGATGCCGGCCCGCTTGTGGCGCTCATCGACGCCGACCACCACACCTGCAGTGCTAGAGCCGCGTAAACTGTTGCGCTACAGGCGTTTCAGTAGCCATTCGCGGCGAGCCCGATCAGGTAGTCAGTCGCTCCATTGATTGCCCTGTGACATTTGCGATGACGTCGAAATCCTTGTCGACGTGTAGGACGATCAAGCCTGCGAGCTCGGCAGTCGCGGCAATGATCAGGTCGGGTATCGAGGGCCCACGGTGCATCCCTTTGTCAGCGAGCAGTAGCTGAACTTCTAGGGCTCGATCTTCGATCGACGGCGTGAGGTATTCAACCGGCAACGCCACCAGCGGCGGTTGGCGAAAGTCGCGGCGGGCTGCATCACCCGTCCGCGCGGCGTACCCGATCTCTAACCGCGTCACGTTGCTGATGCGTACCAGTCCACGCTCGACGCGGTTGCTCCACATTTCTGCGTCGACAGTCTTGCCAAGACGAACGAGCGCCGATTTGTCGATGAGCCAGCCGGCGCTGCTCACTCCCACGCCCGAGCCATCAACTCGGGATCACCGAGATCACTAAAAGTGTTCGCGAATTGCCGGAGATGTTCGACCGTTACCGGCACTCGGGCCGCCCGCGCCTCTTGCGCGAGCTTTCGCCGGATGTACTCGCTTCGTGACAAACCGACCCGGCCGGCCAGCACGTCCAGGCCGGCAAGGACATCGTCGGGAATGTCACGGATCAGCACATCGCTCATCGGCACCTCCAGGAAGTGATATCTGACGATATCACGATTGGCCCGCGCAGATGACCTTGACGTGGTTGACGAGTTGCGCTTGACGTCCTTGACGCCTGGTGTCTCAGGGTGTCGTCACCGTCGACGCGGCGGCCGGCACCGAGGTTTCGGAACTGGGGGCGCAAAACCCAACTCGGCGGCGTTGTTCGACGTTGCCGGGCAACAGAATTGGCCCCCCGACCCCCAGCCACGTCCCGGTGTCCAAGCCTGCACCGACGTCGGCATCACGGTCGTTCACCCGCCCAACAGCAGCCAGGTGAGCGTCGTCCAGCCGCCGCGATGAGCCGGTTGTTACGCGACCATCAGGGCGCGGATATCTCACGCCGGCTGCGCCGGCAGATTCTCCGTAGGTTCAGCTTCAGGCGCTTCGCCGAAGCGGGCCAGCACCAGTGTTCCGGCGACTGCTATGGCGAACCCGGCGAACACCATCCAGCCGAGCCCACCGCGAGTCCGGTCACCGAGCCATACCACTCCGATGAGCGCCGGCCCGATCGTTTCTCCCACGACCATTCCCGCCACAGCCGTCGTCACCGATCCGCGGTTCAGCGCAGACGTCAGCAACAGAAACCCGGCGGTCCCGCCGGCGAGCACCGCGTACAGGGCCGGGTTGGTGTAGAACGTGGCTGCGGTGGGATCGATCGGATCGACCAGGCGAACCCCGACCTCGACGACACCGAAACCGGTTCCGGCGCCAAGCCCCAGGACCAGTGCACGCGGGCGGTCGCTCAACCGGCCTCCCACCCCGCCGGCGACGAATACCGCGGCGACCACACCCAGCAGCGCCCAGGCGAGTCCGGCTGGGCCGTGCGAGGAACCCTCCGGTCCGGCAGCGAGCCCCAGCATCGCCAGGCCCAGACAGACCGCGGCCACGGCTGTCCACTCGACTGATGACAGGCGCGCCGACAGCAGCCACGCGGCCACGATGGCGGTGACCGCCAGCGAGGCGGCTATCGCCGCGGCGACGATATAGATCGGCACCAAGCGCAGCGCCACCACCTGGAGTACAAAGCCGAGGCCGTCAAGGCCAAAGCCGGCGAGATAGCGCCACTGCCGCACGGCGCGCAACAGCAACACCGCGTCGACACCCGAGCCGCTGCCGGCTTCCACCGATCGTGTCGCCATCGCCTGCAGCACCGTCGCCGTGCCGTAGCACACCGAGCAGCAGAGCGCGAGCAGTAACCCGGTCAGCACACACTGACGATACGGCCCGGCGGAGCCACCGTCATGCTCCTTAGCTGCCCGCACCGAACGACGGCGGCGCGGCGGATTCGGCGCTGCCCCACAGGAGGTTGGGGATCGGCGAGAGCGAGAACGCGAGGTCGCCGCCGGTGTGGATGATCGACTCCGGCAGGTAGGTCTGGTCGGTGGGCTGTCCGTCGATGGCCAGGCCGTTGATGTACGTCAAGCCGGTCGATGCACCGGGCGCCGAGATGCGGATGAATTGCCCTGCGGGCAGCGCGATCTCGGCGCGGTCGAACAGTGGCGTGTTCACGGTGAGGATCGGCGTTCCGGGCGTGGCCGGGTACAGACCGAGGGCCGCCCACACGTACCAGCTGGACTCCGCTCCCAGGTCGTCGTTGCCCGGCTCGCCGTCGGGTGTAGGGCCGAACAGTTCGCGGCGCACCCGGTCGACGGTCTGTTGGGTCTTCCACGGTTGACCCATGTAGTTGTAGAGCCACGGCACCCCGAAGTCCGGCTCGTTGCCGATCCACAGATAGGGCTTGTTGGGGCCGACATTGAGTTCGGTCGTGAAGCGGTCCAGCCGGTCGGCCGCCGCCTGCCGGCCGCCGAGCGCGGTCACCAGTCCGCCGACATTCTGCGGCACCAGCCACAGGTATTGCTCGGCGTTGCCCTCGTCGAACCCGGCCTGGCCGAACGCCTCCGGGGCGGGTTCGACGAACCCGGGGCCGTCGGGGAAAGCGCCGTCGGCGCTGCGCGGCGAGATGGACCCGGCGGCCGGATTGAACACGTTCCGCCAATACTGCGCCCGATTGCCGAATTCGGCGGCGATCGTGGTGTAGCCGAGCGCGCCGGCGAATCGGGAGATGGTGAAGTCGTCCACCGACCACTCCATCGTGATCGACGCGCCGGCGATGTCATGACCGGCGCCGAACGCCTGCGTCTGCGGCGCGTAGCCATGCGTGAGGTAGCTGGCGATCCCCGGCCGCTCCACGTAACCGTGCCGGCCGACACCGCCGTCGGTCGCCGCCTTCACCATGAAGTACAGCGCCGCTTTCACGTCGAAATCCGTTGCGCCGTAGGTATAGAGGTTGACGATGAGCGGAACCGGGTTGTCTCCGGTCATGATGCCGGTCGACGAATTCGCCAGCGCCCAACGCGGAAACGACCCGCTCTGCTCGGCGTCGTTCACCAGCGATTGGGCCATGTCGCTGGCTCGCTGCGGGAACAGCAGCGCCTGCAACGCAGCCAGGCAGCGGTAGGTATCCCAATCGGAGAAGTTGGCGTACTGGGTGCGGCCCTTGGCAACATTGTGGATGACGCCGTCGAATCCGAGGTAGCGGCCGTCGACGTCGTTAAAAGTGTTGGGGTGCAAGAACGATCGGTACAGCGCGGTGTAGAAGGTGGTGATGTCGCCGTCATTGCCCCCGGCCACAGCGATGCGCGACAGCACCGCGTTCCATTCGGCGGACGCGGCAGCGCGCGCGTCGTCGAAGCTCGCTCCGCCCTCGGCGGCCAGGTTCGCCTGCGCCCCTTCGACACTGACGTAGGACAGCGCGGTCCGCACGTCGAGCACCGAGCCGGCCGGAAACTGCACGTATCCCCCGCTGTGTTTCGAATCTGCGCGGCGGGCACCGGCCGACACCGAGTCGCCGTCCCAGGTGCCGTAGGAGGTGAACGGCCGGCTGAACGTCATCGCGAAGTACACGGTGTAGCTGTTTTTCGCACCGCAGAATCCCCCGGTGGTCGCCGATCCGGTGATCGTGGTGTTGTCCCCGCCGATCGCGATGCTGGCCGCAGAGTCGCCCGCGATCGATCCGCCGGGGCGCACCTGAAACAGCGCGGGCCGGCCGTCGTCGGGATAGCGGAACCGGCCTATGCCGGTGCGGGTAGTGGCGGTGAGTTCGGCGGTCACCCCGGTGTCGGGGAAGCGCACGGTGTAGTGGCCGGGCATACCCACTTCGGTGTCGTCATGGGCGATCCGCTCCCACGCGTGCCACGGTTGCGCGCCGATCGGGGTGGTGGTCGGCAGCATCGGGATGTCGCCGAACGCCGCGCAGCCCACCGAGGCGTGCGTCATGCTGAACCCGGTGGAGTGATCGTTGGCGTGGTTATAGCCGGCGTAGGTGTCGGTGGTGTCCGGCGAGTACTGCACCATCCCGAACGGCACCGAAGCACCGGGGAAGTTGTTGATCTCCCCGACCCATTCGCCACCGGTCCCGGTGCCGATCAGCGTGTCGACGTGCTCCACCGGGTGCGTGACGAAAGCGGCCTCTTCGGCGTCAGCGACGGGTGCAACCCACATCGCCATGCAGACCACAGCGACGAATGCCAGTCCTGACCGCATAGCAGTCTCTTACTGCAAACGCGCGCCTTCGCGCGGCCGTTTCAGCATCCGGTGCTTGCCCGCAGCGTCCGGCACATCTGGTGAAGACGTGCCGGCGACAGCCGCGTGATCTTGCGGCGGAACGCGGCGCGCGGCAGCGTGTGAATGTTGTCGAAGTTGACGACGCAATCGCTGGGCACTCGATCCTGGGCAGCGGTCAGTTCCAGCTCCGACACCAGCCCCCGTCGGGTCCGCGTCAGCGCAGCAACCACGACCGCGCCGATCCGGTCTGCGACCGGATCCCTGGTGAGGACGAGCACGGGCCGGTCACCACCAGGGGTGGCAGCGAACCACAGTTCACCGCGCTGCATCGGCCCAGTCAGCCCAGTCCTCCGCCGGGCCCCAGTCGGCGATCTCGGCGAGCGCCCGCTCCTCATCCGTCACGGGCAGTTCGGCATACGCAGCGACGTCCTGGTCGGCCGCAAGCTGAGCCAAGTGGCGCCGTAGCGCATCGCGAACGAGCTCAGATCGATCCACTTGCAGCCGCCGGGCCCACTGGTCAATTTCGGCCGCGTCCGCGTCGTCGACCCGAAAGCTGATCATCGTCATACGAATATTCTAAATTGTATGACACGCGAGCCGCCACCAGCGGCGGCGTCGAACCATAGGACCATTGCAATATGCGAGTCGACGGGCGCGACATCACCGTGTCCGGCAGCTTGCTGCAACCGCTGACCCGTCGCACCAACGACATCCTGCGGCTGGTGTTGGCGGGGCTGTTCCTCGCGGTCGTGATCGCAAGCTCGTTGATCACCCGCAGGCAGTGGATGACGCTGGAGAAATCTGTCTCGCAGATCATCGGGTTGCTCTCCCCCACTCAGTCCAATCTGGTGTACCTGGCTTACGGCATCGCGATCCTGGCGTTGCCGTTCATGATCCTGATCGGGCTGATCGTCGCCCGGCAGTGGACGCTGCTCGGCGCCTACGCGGCCGCCGGGCTGCTGGCCATCCTGCCGCTGTCGATCAACAGCAAAGGCATCGCGGCACCGCGCTGGCACTTCGACCTCAGGGACCGGCTGTCCACGGTGCTGTCGCAGTTCCTCGACGACCCGCGCTGGATCGCGATGCTCGCCGCGATGCTCACCGTGTCCGGTCCCTGGCTGCCCGCCCGGTGGCGACGCTGGTGGTGGGCACTGCTGCTGGCCTTCGTACCGATCCATCTAGTGGTCAGCGCCATCGTGCCGGCCCGCTCGTTGCTGGGACTGGCGGTGGGGTGGTGGGTCGGCGCGCTGGTGGTGCTGGTTTCGGGGACGCCGGCGCTGGAGGTGCCGCTCGACGGTGCGGTGCGCGCTCTGGCCGGGCGCGGCTTTGTCGTCTCCGGACTCACTGTGCTGCAGCCGGCCGGGCGCGGGCCGCTGATCCTGTCCGCCGCCGCCGAGCATCCGGCGGTGATCGAGCTGTACGGCCCGCATCAACGCAGCGGCGGCGCGCTGCGCCAACTCTGGCGCAAGTTCCGGCTGCGCCGCAGCGAGACCGCGCCGTTGCACGCCTCGTTGCAACGTGCCGTCGAGCACCGCGCGCTGCTGTCGATTGCCATCGGCGATGTAGGACTTGCCAACACGTCGACGATCGCGGTCGGTGCGCTCGACCGCGGCTGGACGTTGTACGCGCACAAGCCCGCTCGTGGCGTTTCGATCGACGAGTGCGCGACGACTCCGGTTGCCCGGGTGTGGACGGCGCTGCGCAGCCTGCACGATCACCAGATCGCGCACGGTGACTTACGTGGCAGCGAGATCACGGTCGACGAGGGCGCCGTGCTGTTCGGCGGGTACCGCCACGCCGAATACGGCGCCACCGACGTCCAGTTGCAGTCCGACATCGCCCAGCTGTTAGTGACCACCTCGGCGCGCTACGACGCGCCGTCGGCGGTGGGCGCGGCCATCGAGGCGTTCGGTAAGGACACCGTGCTGACCGCGTCGCGTCGACTCACCAAAACCGCTGTGCCCCGACGTATCCGGGACGCGGTGACGGACCCACGCGCTGTCATCGCTCAGGCCCGCGCGGAGGTGATGAGCCAGACCGGGGCCGATCAGATCCAGGCCGCGACCATTACCCGGTTCACTCGCAGCCAGCTCATCCAACTGGTGTTGCTGGTGGCGCTGGTCTATGTGGCTTATCCGTTTATCAGCACCGTGCCGACGTTCTTTTCCGAACTGGGCCGGGCGAACTGGTGGTGGGCACTGCTGGGGCTGGCGGTGTCGGCGTTGACGTATATCGGCGCGGCAGCAGCATTATGGGCCTGTGCCGATGGGCTGGTGAGCTTCAAGAATCTGTCGATTATGCAGGTGGCCAACACCTTTGCGGCCACCACTACCCCGGCCGGCGTGGGTGGGCTGGCGCTGAGCACCCGGTTTTTGCAGAAGGGTGGACTCAACGCGGTGCGGGCCACCGCGGCAGTGGCGCTGCAGCAGTCGGTCCAGGTGATCGTCCACATCGCGTTGCTGATCTTGTTCAGCACCGCGGCGGGCGCCTCGACCGATTTGTCGCACTTCGTGCCGAGTGCCACCGTGCTGTACCTGATCGCGGGCGTGGCGCTGGGCGCGGTGGGCGTATTCCTGGCCGTCCCCAGGCTGCGGCGCTGGCTGGCCACCGAGATGCGGCCCAAGCTGACCGAGGTGAGCAGCGACCTCGCCGCGCTGTCTCGCGAACCGAAACGACTGGCGTTGATCGTATTAGGTGCTGCCGGAACGACTCTCGGTGCGGCGTTGGCGCTGTGGGCCAGTGTCGAAGCCTTCGGCGGTGGCACCACCTTCGTCGCCGTCACGGTTGTGACGATGGTCGGCGGCACCCTGGCCTCAGCCGCGCCCACACCCGGCGGGGTGGGCGCCGTGGAAGCGGCGCTGATCGGTGGACTGGCCGCCTTCGGCGTGCCTGCCGCGGTCGGTGTGCCGTCGGTGCTGCTGTATCGCGTATTGACCTGCTGGCTACCGGTATTCGTCGGCTGGCCGGTGATGCGCTGGCTCACCCGCAACGAGATGATTTAGCGCCGTCGCGCCCCGGACCTAGCGAAGTGCGCCGACTATGCCACGCCAGTAGCGTCGCCGTGCGACCTCTGCATACCAGATACCGCTCTTACCCTTGACAAGCCGCAAGAGATTGGATGGTGGATGCGACTGCGGTGCGCAAGTTCGCCGAGGAGTGGGCACGTAAGCGGGTCGGACGCGAGCCAAGGTGCGCTAGCTGGCGCCTCGACCATGACCCCTCGTCCAAAGTTGATATCGCATGCGCCATCACATCAGAAGAGGGTCATATCCTCCGGATTTCGTTACCAATGTTGCAGTAGGTGTTGCCGCAGCTGAAGCGCACCGGCGAACTACACCCGCTGCGCCGACACAAACACACTGCGCGGCGAGGAGTCCTCGACATCGGCCGGCGGTCGACCGTAGCCGGCCATCAGCTTCTCAGCCGCCACCGCGTCGACCTCCCAGCCGTGGCCACGCAGCCATTCGCCGACGTCGGTGCGATCCTCCATGTACCACAGGTCCTGGACGTCGGGAATCTCGCGGGACTCGTCCAGCTTGGCGATGATGTCGCGGATCCGCTGCATCTGGTTGCGCTGCTTGGCGTGGGCGTCCGGATCGTTGAAGCCCGGGCCCGGTGCCTCCACCGCGATCCGGCTGCCGGGCGCGCTCAGCTCCTGAACCCGCTCAAACAACAGGTCCTGCGCGGCGGCCGGCAGAAACGGCAGCAACCCCTCCGCTGACCACACGCTCGGCGCCCCGGGGTCAAACCCCGCCTGCTGCAGTTCTTTTGGCCAGTCCTGTCGCAGGTCAACATTGACATTGACCAGCCCGGCGGACGGCTTGGCGCCGGTTTGCCAAAGTGTCGACGACTTGAACTCCAGCACCTTGGGCTGGTCGAGTTCGTAAACCGTCATCCCGTCCGGCCACGGCAGCCGCCACGACCGCGAATCCAGCCCGGCCGCCAAAATCACCGCCTGGCGCACGCCGGCGTTGGCCGCATCGATGAAGAACCGGTCGAAAAACGCTGTGCGGGAAGCCATGTAGTTGAGCATCGACTGCATACGCAGCGGCAGTTCCGGGGCAGCTTCGATGACCTCATCGGGCAGGTTGGGCGCCGCGAACCAGGTCCACATGCCTTCGCCGGCGGCGTCGAGGAAGACCCGCGCGAACGGATCGTCGATCAGCGGGTTCTCGCTCTCGGTTTCCGCGGCCCGCGCCGCCGCCACACCGAGCGCCGTCGCGCCCACACTTTCGGTGATGTCCCATGTGTCGTTGTCGCTTCTCGCCACCGTCGCTCCTCCTCACCAGCACTACTCGTCGCCGACGGTACGTGAGCTTTCTGTGAGGCAGGGTCGTAGCCGATCCGCGGTGACCTCGATGCCGGCGGCGAGGTCGCTGACCAGCGCATCGGCGAAATCCGTCAAGCCACCGACGTCGATGTCGTAGCGGCCGTCACTACGCGAAAGACGACCCGACGCGCTGCGCAGCAGGCTGATGGCACCCTTGGGGTTGCCGCGCTGGACGTGGGTGAGGCCGACCGCGAGCTGGGCCAGGCCTTGCCAGAGGGTTCGCTCGTCGTCAGGCCCGTTCTTCCAAGCCGCCTCAAGCACCTCGTGGGCGTGGAACGCCATGCCCTGATCCAGCAGCTGCTGCGCATAGGTCAGGGTTTCCGCCGGGCTCAGCTCGAGGTCGTCGGGAATGCGAGGAATGCCGTCACTGCCATAGGGAAGCGGCCGGCCCAGCGCATCGCGGGGTCGAGCACTGCGGGGACGCCCCGCTTCGTCGCGATCACGTTCGGCCATGTACCCATCATGGCGCAGACCGCCAGCGAGCCCCGCCTCTGTTTCGATTGTTTCAATTGCCGACGTCGGTGGTACCATGGATCCATGACCACTGCCGTTGCCCCACTGCTCCGCCAGGTCGCCGAACGTGCACGCAAAGACGCCGAATTCGTCGAGGTCCTCGACGCCATCCTGACCGCGCCGACTGCACCCCACGGAGCCTTGGAACGCATCGCTGCCCGCAGCTTGAATGAGGAGCGCCGCGGAGCCGTGGTTCGCGAATTCGTCGAAGGATCGTTGCCGACTCCGAAAGTCCAGGCTCGGCTGGGACTGCGTTCGCCACAGGCCGTGCACAGGCTGCGCAGCCGCGGCAAACTTCTCGGGGCCGCGGTCGGCAACCAAACCTGGTTTCCCGTCTGGCAATTCGACGGCGACCGGCAGCGACTCGATCTGCCACGGATCCTGGACTTGTTGGCTCGGTTCACGTCAGACGCGCTGGCTGCGGATCGCATCATGCGCTTGACCCACGACGAACTCGGTGGGTTGTCGATCGCCGAGGCGCTGCGTCGCCCTCCGACCGCCGAGACCGCATGGCGGATGCTCGCCGCCGTCGGTGCCTGACCTTCCCGCGGGTTACCGGACGCTCTTGCCCGGTGCTCGACCAGTCGGTCTGCGGCGCCGGCGCGTCGAGGCCGGTACCGAGCTGTGGCGGGTCGAAGGCATGGCGCCCAAGGGCTGGACATGGACCGGCTTTCCCACCCCACGCTTCCGGTTCGATCCGGAGTCCGGCGCATTCCGGACACGTTATGCCGCAAGCACTTCCGTCGGCGCATTCCGTGAGCGCTACCGGGCCACCGGACTGATGATTCCCGCAGACCATGTCGCGCAGCACCTGGTGCGACTGGTCGCCGCCCGCCATCTGCGAGTGTTCGATCTGCGCACCGAGAACAACCTCGACATCCTCGACGTCGACGACCAGATCAGCACCGGCCAGCATCCCGAGGTATGGACCACCTGCCACCGACTCGCCGACGCCGTCGGTCGCTGGTGGACCGACCTCGACGCCCTCGTGTATCGGCCGCGCACCACGCCGGAGACATCGATCAACTACGCATTCTTCGCCCTCGACGCGTTCTCCACCGAGTCCTGGCCGCTTGCCGAGCGGACCGACGTCCTCACCGACCTTGTTCTGCGCCATGGGTTCACCATCGGCTGGGATATCGAGCGCCGTCCCCAGCCGCGCCGGCGCCACTGATTGCGATTCCCACAACTGGTCCTGCAGTCGTTCGACGAAAGCAAGCAAGCCTGCGTGATGTGAACCCGGCCAATAGATTTGGCCGCAGTCTGTGCAGCGACGGAATTCGTCGTAGTAGCGGCGGGTCAACGGTTTGAGGTGTTCGATCACCTCGTCTTTGGAGACGCTGACCAGCGTGCCGTTGCACCGCACACAGCGGGTCAGCGGCGCCAGCCGTTGGCGTAGGTCCAGCCGCCGGATCACCTCGAGCGTCTGTTCTTCGGGTTGCTCTGCGTGCACGAACAGACCATGGGTGATCGCGCGGCGCTTCAGCAGTCCGCGATCGCGAGTCAGCAGAATCCGCCGCTGCCGCAAGCTGATATCGGCCAGGGTCTGGTCGTCGGCGTCATGCGACCACCACACGTCAAAGCCGAGCACCCGCAGCAGCCGGGCGAGCCGGCCGAGGTTGACGTCGACGACAAAGCGCGGATCACGCAGCGGCACCGGCCGCAACCGTGCCGTCGACCCCACATCGAGGGCCTCGAACATCGGATACGCGGCAATGCGGTCGCCGGCTGTTGGGCGGAAGCCAAAGCCCTGGGGATCACCATTGACCAGGATCAGGTCGACCTCGGTGTGCGGAATGCCCATCGCCTCCAGCACGTCCTTGACCGTCTGATGGGAGCGGAACGGCCGACGCACGGTGGCACCGCGCGACTCGGCGACCAGGAAGTCGTTGAGCTCGGCATAGGCTCGTACGTCCACATAGCCGACCATTCCTCATGCTCGCGCAGAGCCTCGCCACGGCGCAACGCGGTGTCCGGTCAGACCCGGACGACAGTGAGGTCAGCGACGCCGTTGAGTTCGGCAAGAGTGAACACCTGATGTCTCGAGCAGACCAGCCTCGAGGGTATTGCTCATGCGAGCGTACCGAGATCGCCGGTCGTGTCGCCGGCGAGCGCCGCGAGATCGTCGCGCAGACCTGGATCAGCTTGTGCGCGGCGCAATCTCGTCAGGAACTCGATCTTGTTCAGCCAACGCCGATGCTGCGGTCGGACTGCTGTGAGCAGCGCGACGGCGCGACCATTGACCGTGATGGTGACATTCTCTCCCGCTCGTACGCGGCGAAGCACGCCCGCCGTGTCGTTGCGCAGCTCACGGGAAGCTACTTCAGACATGCTACGACCGTAGCGCCTCCGTAGCATGAGTCATATACACGCGCCAGCACCGTGCGCAGCGTGAGTCTCGGTGATCAGCGGCTGCGGGTATCCGGCGTCGTCAACCGCCCGCCGCACCGCTGCGGTAACCGCCTCAACCCGATCAGCCGGCACCAGCGCGATGACACAGCCGCCAAAGCCACCGCCGGTCATCCGGGCACCCAGCGCACCCGCTCCTATCGTGCTCTCGGCGATGAGATCAATGTGCGCGGTGGTGATGCCGAAGTCGTCACGCATGGAGAGGTGGGAGGCAGTGAAAAGACGGCCGGCTTCGACGAAGTCGGAAACACTCAGGGCGGCAACGAAATCGAAGACGCGCTGGTTTTCGGTCAGCACATGGCGGGCGCGACGGGCATCAATCGGGTCGCCAACGCCGTTCAGCGCCGAAATGTCCACAACGTCACGCAGCGACGCTACGTGCAACTGGGCGGCAACGCGTTCGCAGGATGCGCGACGGGCAGCATATTCCCCGCCCGCGTGCGTGTGGCGGGCCCGGGAATCGATCAGCAGCAGCGCCACACCGGAAGCGCCGGGATCAAAGGCCACCGGCGTCACGGTGAGTTCACGAAAATCGATCAGCAGCGCCGTCGACGGTGCACCGAACAGCGACGCCAACTGGTCCAGCAAACCCGTTGGGACACCGACATAGTCGTTTTCCGCGCGCTGCGCCAACCGGGCCTGCTCCTTGCGGTCGATGTTGTGACCGGCGGCGGACAGGATCGCGCCCAGCGCAGCGCATTCCAGTGCCGCCGACGACGACAGGCCCGACCCGATCGGGACGTCACTGGTGATCGACATTGCGCCACCGGGCACCGGGTGGCCGGTGCTACGCAGCGCCCACATCACCCCGGCCACATAACCGGCCCAGTCGGTCACCTCGCCGGGCGCGGTGTCGAGCGGGATCCGCACCGAGCCGTCGATGCCGTCGCTGCACACGGTGATCGCATCGGTGTCCTCGGGCACGAACCTCACCGTGGTGCGCTGCGGCAACGCGATCGGCAGCGCGAAACCGAGGTTGTAGTCGGTGTGCTCGCCGATCAGGTTGATGCGGCCCGGTGCGGAATACCGGACGGTCACGCGAGTTCTCGCAACCGTTGGGCCACACTCTCCGGCGTCACGTCGCTGATGAACGCATCCATGGCCGACTCGGAGGCCGCCAAATACTTGAGCGCGGTGGCGCTGCGACGAATCGACATCAGCTCGACGTGAAAGTAGCCCTCCCGCTGGGCGTCGGTGTACTGATGCAGCGCCGACATGTACGGCAGCGGAGCGGAATACATCCGATCAAACCGCCGAAGCAGGTCGAGGTAGATCTGCGCGAACCCGTCCAGCTCGGCCGCATCGAGCTCGACGAGGTTGTGCACGAACCTGTTCGGGTAGATGTGCACCTCCACCGGCCAGCGCGCGGCGAACGGCACGAAGGCCGTGAACAGGTCGGTGCGCGCGACAATGCGACTCCCGTCGGCAACCTCACGCTCAAGCAGGTCGGCAAAAAGATTGCCGCCGTATTGTTTTCGATGCTCACCAGCCTGGCCCAGCATGGTGGCGGTGCGCGGGGTCAGATAGGGATAGCCATAAATCTGACCGTGCGGATGGTTCAGCGTCACGCCGATCTCCTCACCGCGGTTCTCGAAGCAGAACACCTGCTCGACCCCGGGTAGCGCCATCAGATCGGCGGTGCGGTGTCGCCACGCCTCGACAACCAGGCGGGCGTGCGGCGGTTCCAGGGCGGCGAATGAACCGGTGTGGTTGCTGGAATAGCAGATCACCTCGCAGCGGCCGCGGCCCGGCACCGGCACGAACCCCTCCGGCACCGCCAGCGCCGACTCGCCGGCTCCGGACAGGCTCGGGAACCGGTTTTCGAAGACGACGACGTCGTAATCCGGCGCAGGCACCTCACTGGTGAGCCCGGTCGGCCCCGGACACAGCGGGCATTGATCGGGCGGCGGTTTGTAGGTGCGGTCTTGGCGCAGCGCGGCGACGATCACCCATTGCCCGGTCGAACGGTCGAAGCGCAACTGCGAGTGCAGCCCGTCACGCTTCGGCAGTGGCCGCTGATCGGCAACCGGTGCCGGAACATGGCCAGGCAACGCGAAGAACAGCAGGTCACGGCCATCCGCCAGCTTGGCCCGCGTCAGCGCCGTCACGGGTCGAACAATAATCGACGGCGTGGACGACACCCGGATCACCGCACGCTACGAACGCGCGCAGAACTGGGTGATCGGCACCGATCCCGGCCTGCTGCGGCTGCGGATGGCCGGCCGCACCACCGCCGCGCTGGCCTGCGCGCTGGCCATCCTCTACCTGCTGACCAGGGCGACCGGCCAACCCGTCACTGTGGCGCTGCTGGGTGTGCTGATCACGATGATTTCGGCGCGATCGGTCAACGAGCCCGACCCGCGCCGGCAGAAGATCACCATGCTGCTGCTGCCGCTGCCCGCGGCGATCGCTGTCTCGGCCGGCACGCTGCTCGCGCCGTACAAGGTGGTCAGCGACGCCGTGTTCGTGCTGGTCGTGTTCGGCGCGGTCTACGTCCGCCGGTTCGGTCCGCGGGGGCGGGCGCTCGGGATGGTCGCGTTCATGTCGTACTTCTTCACGTTGTTCCTGCATGCCCGCACCACCGAGTTGCCGTGGCTGATCGGCGCCATCGTGGTGGGCACCCTCTGCAGTCTGGTCCTCGGCGTGTACGTGCTGCCCGATCGACCCGAACACGTGCTGCGGGCCAGCATGCGCTCACTGCGGGCGCGGATGGCCATCGTCGTCGACACCACCGGCGAGGCGCTGCAGGCCGGCCGGTTCGACGAGCGGCGCCGCCGTCGGCTGCGGGTCCGCACCGCGCGGCTCAACGAGACCGCGTTGATGGTGCAAGGCCAGATCGAAGACAAAGTCAACCCGGCCGCGGTGTGGGCCGGAGTCACCGGCGAACACCTGGCGCTGTGGTTGTTCGACGCCGAGCTCACCGTCGAACGGGTCGCGACGGCCGGCGCACGAGCCGCGGACGCCGACATCCCTGATGCGGCCCGCGCCGGCTTGGCCGCCACGCTCGCCCAACTCGCCAGGGCCATCCGCGTCCCGCAGCCCGGCGAGTTGCACCGGGTCGCGAAGATGGCTCAGCAGCTGCTTGACCAATACGCCGACGACGCCGCCGTGCGCCGGTTGGCCCTGGCGATCACCGCCACCGCCACCGCAGCCGCCGAGGTGCGCGCGCTGGTCGACCAAGCGGTCACCGAGAGCACGACAGAGCCGCCGCCGGCCCCCGCAGTCACCGACGAACAACCCGTCACCGGTCTGCGGCCCACGACCCGGCAAGCCGTCCAGGCCGGCGTCGCCGCGTCGTTGGCGATCATCGCGGGTGAGTTGGTCTCACCGGATCGCTGGTATTGGGCGGTGATCGCCGCATTCGTGGTGTTCGCCGGCACCAACTCGTGGGGCGAAACCCTGACCAAGGGTTGGCAGCGGCTGCTGGGCACCGCGCTCGGGGTGCCCAGCGGTGTGCTGGTGGCCACCCTGGTCTCCGGCAATGGTGTGGCGTCGCTGGTCTTGATCTTCGTATGCCTGTTCTGCTCCTTGTATTTCATGAAGATCGCCTACAGCCTGATGACGTTCTGGATCACCACGATGTTGGCGTTGCTGTATGGCCTGCTGGGACAGTTCACTTTTCACCTACTGGTGCTGCGGATCGAAGAGACCGCAATCGGCGCCGTCATCGGCGTCGCAGTCGCGATCCTGGTCTTGCCGACGCATACCCGCGCGGCGGTGCGCGACGACGCCCACGCGTTTTTGACGACGCTGGCCGAGTTGATCGACACCTCGGTTGCGACGCTGCTCGGCGACGGCGCCGTCGCGAGCCCGACCGAGAAGGCCCGCCAACTCGACCGCGATCTGCAGCAGTTCCGGGTGACCGCCAAACCGCTGCTGGCCGGGGTCGCCGGGCTCAACGGGCGGCGCAGCATCCGCCGCGGGCTGCGGGTGCTCAACGCGTGCGACCACTACGGACGAAGCCTGGCCCGCAGCAGCGACCGCTACGAGGCCGGCGGTGAGCTGGCCGACGCGATCACCTCGGCCGCCGCGCAGGTTCGCCGCAACATCGACGTGCTGGACACCCGCGACTTTGAGACGCCCGTCGTTCCCGCCACCGACTTCGTCGACGCCGCAGAGACTCTCGCCTGCCAGTTGAACGGTGAACCACCCGCCCAGCGACTGCTCACCGCCTTGCACGCCCTGCGCCAGATCGACCGGGCCGTCGTCACCGAGGCGATCGATCTCGGCGCCAACGACGGTGTGCGCTAGCCCTACCAGACCCGCACCCAGTCGATGAGCATCTCGGCCGGATAGCTACCGGGCCCGGGATCGCCGCCGCCCGAACCGGCGACCGCCAGGTTGAGCACCGGAAAGACTTGGTAGCCAGGGTCATTGAATGGCCAGTCGGCAATCGAATTGGCCGGCACGGTGAAATATGGCTGCGCGCCGTCGACGTAGTCCTGGTAGAACCGCATCCCGGCGTCATCCCACTGGCATCGCCAGTTGTGCCAGCCGCTGTCCAGCGCGATGTTGTGCGTCGCCCATTCGGCGCCGTTGGCTTTGGTGTGGACGGTGGTTGCCGAGGGCCAGCTGCCGTTGCCGTACCACTCCATGACGTCGATTTCGCCGTTGTTGTCGTTGCCTAACCAGAAGGCCGGCCAGCACCCGGCGGTTAGGCAGTTGAGTTTGATCCGGGCTTCCCAGGTGTGGCCGATGCCGCCGCGCCACGGACTTTGCACTTTGCCGCTGTAGTAGGTATTGCCGTCTTTGGCGGCGCGCAGAACGAGGTTGGATTTGCCGTCCAGGAAAACGTTTTTGCGATCGTCGCGGTACTGGCCGACGTTTTCCGGTCGTTCCCAATACGTCGGGTCTTTCATCGACTCGCGGGCTTTGGCCACCGTCCACTTCGACTTGTCGGGCGCTGAACCCGCAGGGCCGTCGAACTCGTCCTGGAAAATGTAGTTCCCCTGGCGGTCGGCCCGAGCCGCTGGCAGCGGGATTGCGGCCGCCAGTGCGCCGAAGCCCATCGTCAGCATCATGTCGCGACGATTCATTTCAGGTACCGCCCATCCCCGATTGCACTAGCCCCCCAACCGGTGCCATGAAACCATATGGCCACGGCGCGTCGCCCGATGAATAGCGGTTCACGGCGACGTCCAACAGCGTCCTCGACACCAGCATCTGAATTGGCGGATACCTATCTCAGGGGCCGCAGCACAAGAAGCATGACCCATCGGGCAGCCGCGGCGGGCAGGGGTGTTCGTTGACGTACGGCTTGCACGGTCCCAGCCCGTTTGGACCCGTCGGACCAGCGGCCACCCAGCCGCGCGGGCAGGGGTGGCCGTTGCCGTAGGTGGCATCATCGGCGTAAGCCGCCGGGGGCGCGGCCAACGCACCGATGGCCAGCACTATCGCTGCGAGGGTTCTCACGAGTTCCTCTCTGGCTATTTTGACCGCGGCGGCCGCAAACAGCTGCCCAGTCAGAGGAATTCAAACCGACTGGCAGGCGCCCCGGGGGAAATCAGCAAACGGGCCAAGCGTGACCTGCATCACTCCCACCGACCCAGGTGCGGAAGCTCCCAGGTCACAGCAGCCACGCCTGCACCAAATCCCACGGATGACATGCGGTCCAAACTCGATATCACATGCGATATCAAACTGGAGGAGGTACTAATCCTTTCGGCCAGCGACTTCTGAGGCTGATGAGCGCCCTGGGACTAACGTGGCTCAAATGCACCGTGGCCGTGGGCGATTAGTCGGCCAGCGGGCCAACCAACTCCGGGTGAAACTTGGCCACCATCCGGCGCATCCCGTCGCGCCAGTCAACCGTCGCGGCGCCGACGAGTTCGTGCATCCGGGCCACGTCAGTCGGATTACCGCGCAGCGCCTGCTCGCTTTCGTCGAAGACCGGTTCCTTGCCGACCAGCCCGCCGAGATAGCTGCACCACTCCTGGAGGCTGACCGCTTGATCGCCGCACCAGTTGACCGTGGTCGCCGGGACCGAGGCCACCTCGAGCAGCTTCGGGATGGTCGCGATGATGTCGTCCTCGTGGATCGGGTTGTAGCGCGCCGGCCCGCCCGGCGGGACCGGGATCGGCATGCCGGCCAGCATCATCTCCATGTGGTAGTACGGCCAACCGCCGTTATCGCCGTACGGAACGTTGAGGCGAGCGATCGTGGTGGGTATGCCGAGCACCTGCGCCATCGACCGGGCGACGGCCTCGCCGGCGATCTTGGAAATGGAATAGGTAGGAAACAAAGACTTGTGGTTGTCGCCCAGAGCGGTGCGCTCGGTGCGGGGTTCGTCGTCGGGCGGGTCGTAGACGGCCGCCGACGAACAGTGCAGAAACGCCTTGGCGCTCCGGCAGTGCGCCATCAACAGTCCAACCGACTCCGCATTGGCCGCAAGATCCTTGTCCCACTTGCCGCTCTTGGCCACCGCCAAGTTGAGCACGTAATCAAAATCGGAGGGCAGACCGTCGAACTCCCCCGCGGCCAGATTGACCGTCTCACACCGGATTCCGGCCGCCGCCAAACCTTCACGAGCCGCGGTGTCGGTGAACCGGGCGATACCCCAAACCTCGTTATCGACGGCCAGGGCTCGGGCGACGGGAGCGGCGACCTGGCCGGTCGCACCGGTGATCAGGATCTTTGAGCCACGCATGCGCCGATGGTAGGCGACAGGCGCGCCGCCGTGAGTGTGGTGGCAGGTCCAGGATTCGAACCTGGGTAGGCTTACGCCGACGGATTTACAGTCCGCTCCCATTGGCCGCTCGGGCAACCTGCCGTATTTATTACGGGTAGCAGAGTACAACGAGGATGTACCCGGAGTACAAACGGCTAATACCGATGGAAGGGGAACGGATCCAATGGCGGATTCATCGTTCGATGTCGTCAGCAAGATCGAGCACCAAGAGGTCGACAACGCCCTCAACCAGGCTGCCAAGGAACTGGCCACCCGGTTCGACTTCCGCGGCACCGACACCAAGATCGCGTGGAAGGGCGACGAAGCGATCGAGCTGACGTCGTCCACCGAGGAGCGCGTCAAAGCCGCCGTCGACGTCTTCAAAGAAAAGCTGATCCGCCGCGACATCAGCCTCAAGGCCTTCGACGCCGGCGAGCCGCAGGCCTCCGGCAAGACCTACAAGATCACCGGCACCCTCAAGCAGGGCATTTCCAGCGAGAACGCCAAGAAGATCACCAAGCTGATCCGCGACGAAGGCCCCAAGAACGTCAAGTCCCAGATTCAGGGCGACGAGGTCCGGGTGTCCAGCAAGAAACGCGACGACCTGCAGGCCGTCATCGCCATGTTGAAAGAGGCCGACCTCGACGTCGCGTTGCAGTTCGTCAACTACCGATAGCCGGCTCTGGCCCAATCAACCGGTGGGTGCCTACCCTGGTGACCAAGACCACACCGTCACCAGAAGTGAGGTTCGCGATGACCGCAACGCCAGAGGACACCGGATACTTCGACGTCGTCATCATCGGCGCCGGCATTTCCGGGCTGGGCGCGGCCTACCGACTCACCGAACGCAACCCCGGTCTGCGCTACGTCATCCTGGAGCGCCGCGAGCAGATCGGCGGCACGTGGGACCTGTTCCGCTACCCCGGCGTGCGCTCGGACAGCAGCATCTTCACGCTGTGCTTCCCCTACGAGCCGTGGACCCGCAAAGAAGGCGTGGCCGACGGCGACGACATCCGTGACTACCTGAAAGCAACCGCGCACAAGTACGGCATCGATTCCCACATCCGGTTCAACAGCTATGTTCGCTCGGCCGACTGGGACTCCTCGACCGACACCTGGACCGTCACTGCCGAGCAGGACGGCGTGCCGACGACCTACCGCGGCCGGTTCGTGTTCTTCGGCTCCGGCTACTACAACTACGACGAGGCCTACACCCCCGATTTCCCCGGCCTCGAGCAGTTCGGCGGCACCGTCGTGCATCCGCAGCACTGGCCGGAGGACCTCGACTACACCGGCAAGAAGATGGTGGTGATCGGCAGTGGTGCGACGGCGATTTCGCTGATCCCGTCGCTGACCGAGAAGGCGTCGAAAGTCACGATGCTGCAGCGCTCACCGACATACATGTTCTCCGCGTCGAAGTACAGCTGGTTCGCTGATGGCCTGCGAAAGCTGTTGCCGCGCAGGTTGGCTCACCTGATTATCCGGTTGCGCAACGCGCTGTTCGAAGGCCTGATCTGGTTCTTGGCCCGCAAGACGCCGGGCTTTATGAAGTGGTGGATCCGCCGCATCGCGATCAGCAACCTGCCCAAGGGCTACGACGTCGACACCCACTTCAAGCCGCGCTACAACCCGTGGGACCAGCGGCTGTGCCTGATTCCCGACGCCGACCTCTACGTCGCGATCGGCGAGGGACGTGCCGAGGTGGTCACCGACCATATCGACCACTTCGATTCCACCGGAATAGTTTTGAAGTCCGGTGGTCATTTGGACGCCGACATCATCGTCACCGCCACCGGCCTGCAGTTGCAGGCGCTCGGCGGTGTCACGGTGTCCATCGACGGCGCTGAAATCAAACCCCAGGACCGCTTCGTGTACAAGGCGCACATGCTCGAAGACGTCCCCAACCTGTTCTGGTGTGTGGGCTACACCAACGCCTCGTGGACGTTGCGTGCCGACATCACCGCCCGCTCGACCGCAAAGCTGTTGGCGCACATGAAGGCTCACGGGTACACCCATGCGTATCCGCATCTGGGCGGGGAGCCGATGCCGGAAAAGCCGTCGTGGGACATTCAGGCCGGCTATGTGCTGCGCTCACTGCATGCGCTGCCGAAGTCGGGCACCAAGCGGCCGTGGAATGTCCGCCAGAACTACTTCGCCGACGCGCTCGACTACCAGTTCGACCGGGTCGAGGAAGCGATGGTGTTCGGCCGCGCCGAGGAAACCGCAGCGCTGGCCGGGTAACGGGTTGGCAACGACGCCGACGCCCGGCGTTTCCGGTTGGCGTCCGCCCGGTTGCCAACGCAGTATGGAGCAATGCCAATCACACGGAACTGCATCAGATCGATGGTCCTGGCGGCAGCTGCCGCGGCGGTAGTCGGCGCTGGGCCGACGGCCGTGCTGATCGCGACTGCTCCGGCTCCCGGCGGCGATCAGGTTGTGCTGGCCGAGCCCGGCGGCACGCAGGGCGGCGGCGGCCCCGA
This sequence comes from Mycobacterium sp. NGS62, assembly GCF_059812285.1. Lineage (NCBI taxonomy): Bacteria > Bacillati > Actinomycetota > Actinomycetes > Mycobacteriales > Mycobacteriaceae > Mycobacterium > Mycobacterium sp. NGS62. The sequence goes on from NZ_JCALCK010000005.1 coordinate 346,339, forward strand.
CGGGCAGGGCGGCGGCGGGGGCTGCGGCGGCGGTCCCGGCTGGAATGGGTGTGGCGGCTGGAATCCCTTTGAGGGCGGCACTTTCAACGGATGCTCGAACGGCGTGTGCGCCGGCTGGGACGGCGTTCGCGGCTGGGGCCACCTCTAAATCGGCGGCACTGCGCCCGCCGATTTCGCGAACCGCCACCAATCCGCCGGTGCGGCAATACGCTGATCGCCATGGCACCTGCTCTGCGCGAACCGAATGTCGTCGTCTTGGGTGGCGGCTCCTGGGGCACCACCGTCGCGTCCATCTGCGCACGCCGGGCACCGACGCTGCAATGGGTGCGCTCGGAGGACACCGCCAAGGACATCAACGACAACCACCGCAACACCCGCTATCTCGGCGACAGCGTGGACCTCAGCGAGAACCTGCGTGCCACCACCGACTTCTCCGAGGCCGCCAACAGCGCCGACGTCGTCGTCATGGGAGTGCCGTCGCACGGGTTCCGCGGGGTGCTCACCGAACTGGCCGCCGAGCTGCGGCCGTGGGTGCCGGTGGTATCACTGGTCAAGGGCCTCGAGCAAGGCACGAATATGCGGATGTCGCAGATCGTCGACGAAGTACTGCCCGGCCACCCGGCCGGCATCTTGGCCGGCCCCAACATCGCCCGCGAGGTGGCCGAGGGATACGCGGCCGCCGCGGTGCTGGCGATGCCCGATCAGCATCTGGCTGCTCGCCTGGCACAACTGTTCCGCACCAGGCGGTTTCGCACGTATACGACCGATGACGTGGTCGGCGTCGAGATGGCCGGTGCGTTGAAGAACGTCTATGCCATCGCGGTGGGGATGGGCTATTCGTTGGGCATCGGCGAGAACACCCGCGCCATGGTGATGGCCCGCTCGGTGCGTGAGATGTCCAAGCTGGGCGAGGCGGCCGGCGGCCAACGGGACACCTTCGCCGGCCTGGCCGGCATGGGCGATCTGATCGTCACCTGCACCAGCCAGCGCAGCCGCAACCGCCACGTCGGCGAGCAACTCGGCGCCGGCAAGCCCATTGACGAGATCATCGCGTCGATGAATCAAGTCGCCGAGGGCGTCAAAGCCGCCAGCGTGATCATGGAGTTTTCCGACAAGTACGGGTTGAACATGCCGATCGCCCGTGAGGTCGACGGCGTGATCAACCACGGCTCCAACGTCGAGCAGGCCTACCGGGGCTTGATCGCCGAGGCACCTGGGCACGAGGTGCACGGCGCCGGGTTCTAGGCCCTAGTGCCGGTGCGTCAGTCGACGTCGATGCTGATATGCAGGCGCTTGCCGCATGCTCGAGCCACTCGCTCCAATGCCTCGACCGTCGGCGCGCGGCTACCGTTCTCCCACGCCGCGACCGCTGACTGGCTGGTTTCCAGCGCCGCAGCCAACTGGGCCTGCGTCATCCCGGCACCCGCCCGGGTCTCGTAGACCAGTCCGGCCAGGGTCATCGGCCATCCGGCCTCGCGGATATCTGCTGTTTGGATTTCTGACATCGGGATCACCACTTTTCACGGTTCACCATTGACCGCCTCACCCACTATACCGAATTCGATATAGATGAATCCAATTTTTGGGGCATATATCCCAGAGGCCAGCGGTCGCCCAAATTTGTGTTCTCTATGTATCCGGCGAACGGGTTTGACCACCCCTTCGCCCGATAAATAGCCTCGGACTGAGCAATTGGGCGTTGAGGGCCCGGCAGAGTATCGGTAAAGGTTATGTGCGGCAAGAGTTTACGTCGTCGCAACCTCAGATATTCAAGTGTTAACCGGCAGGTCGTTACGCTCCACATCCATGGACCGCGATCCGACAAAGGAGCGACCGATTCAGCACATCGAAGCACTGGCCGACAACGACGTTGACCAAGCGGCGGTGCGCAGCGATCGGCTGCGATCGATGCTGCGGTATGACCTGCCGGCATCACTCGTGGTGTTCCTGGTCGCCCTCCCCCTCTCGCTGGGCATTGCGATTGCCTCCGATGCGCCGGTGCTCGCCGGGCTGATCGCCGCAATTGTCGGCGGCATCGTCGTCGGGATCATGGGCGGCTCACCGCTGCAGGTCAGCGGCCCGGCAGCGGGTCTGACCGTCGTCGTCGCCGACCTCGTCGCCCAATTCGGCTGGGCAGTAACGTGTTTGATCACAGTGGCCGCCGGTGTGCTGCAGGTGCTGCTCGGCCTGAGCCGGGTTGCCCGAGCGGCGCTGGCGATCTCGCCGGTCGTCGTGCACGCGATGCTGGCCGGCATCGGCATCACGATCGCGTTGCAGCAAGCCCACGTGCTTCTGGGCGGAGAATCCAAAAGCACCTCGTGGCACAACCTCGTCGGTCTGCCCGCCCAATTGCTCGGCGCGCATGGCCGCGGTCTGATTCTGGGCATTCTCGTGATCGTCACGTTGGTGGTCTGGCGCTGGGTGCCGAAACCGATCTCGCATGTGCCGGGCCCGCTTGCTGCCATCGTCGGTGTGACGGTCATCTCGCTGGTGTTGCCGTTCAACGTCCGCCGAATCACCTTGGATGGGTCGCTGCTGGATGCGCTGACGTTGCCGGGGATTCCCAAGGGCAACTGGGGAGCTTTCGCCACCGCGGTGCTCACCGTCGCTCTGATCGCCAGCGTTCAGAGCCTGCTGACGGCCGTGGCGGTCGACCGATTGCACGACGGGCCGCGCAGCGATCTCAACCGGGAGTTGATTGGGCAGGGCACCGCCAACATCGCGTCCGGCGCGATGGGCGGGCTGCCGATCGCCGGTGTGATTGTGCGGAGTACGGCCAATATCAATGCCGGCGCGAAATCCAGCGCGTCGGCGATTTTGCACAGCTTCTGGATTCTGCTGTTCGCCCTGCCGTTCGCGGCGCTGGTCCAAAAGATCCCCAGTGCAGCGCTGGCCGGCCTGCTCATTGTCATCGGGATCCGGCTGCTGCAGCCGGCTCAGATCCAAATCGCGCGCCGCAACGGCGATTTCGCCATCTACCTGGTGACCACGCTTGCTGTTGTCTTCCTCAACGTGCTGCACGGCGTGGCGATCGGTCTGCTGCTGGCCGTCGCATTGACGGGCTGGCGGGTGATCCGGGCGAAAATCGCTACCGAACACGACGGCGAGAACTGGCGCGTGGTTGTAGAAGGCATCTGCACCTTCATGTCGCTGCCCCGACTCACCGCCGCCCTGGCGTCGATTCCGGCGGGCACCGTGGTCACCGTCGAGCTGCTGGCCCACTACCTCGACCATGCCGCGCATCAAGCGATCGAGGATTGGCGGCGACAGCATCACGCCACCGGTGGGACGGTGCGCGTCGTCGGAATGCTGTAGCTATCACCAGTCCAGGAGGCCGCGCTGCTGCCGGTCGGCGAGCTTTTGCACCACCCACTGATTCATCGAGACGTTCTGCTCGGCGGCTTCGATGGTGAGCCGGGCATGCAATGCCGGCGACGTCCTGACCACGAATTTGCCGCTGTATCGCCGTTCGGTGAGTGGACTCGGGATGCTGCCACCCTGTGCGTTCCGCTCGGCGATGTCGTTGTCGACGGCCTGCTCGACGGCGGCAATCGCTTGCTGCATCGTCGGCGCGCGCTCCGATAACCAGGGCAGTTCGATGCAACGCCCGACGTATTCCGATTGCTCGGGTGCCCATTCAGCCCGATAGGTGTAACGGTTCATACCCAGGTGATATCACATGCGATGTCAACTTGGAGAAGGTGCTAATCCTTCGGTCAGCGACTGAGGCCTAACCGCGCGCCATCGACTCCAGCCGGCGGATCCGGTCGGCGATCGGCGGGTGCGTCGAGAACAGCGACCCGATTCGCTCGCCCGCCCGGAACGGGCTGGCGATCATCAGGTGGGCCTGGGCGGCCAGCTGCGGCTCCGGTGGCAGCGGGGCAGCCTGCACACCGCCGGAGATCTTGCGCAGCGCCGACGCCAACGCTAACGGGTCACCGGTCAACACCGCGCCCGATTCGTCGGCCTGGTACTCCCGCGACCGGGACACCGCCAGTCGCACCACCGTCGCCGCGATCGGCCCCAGGAACGAAACCAACAGCAGCGCACCGGGATTGCCGCCGTCGCGGCTACTGCCGCCGAAGAACATGGCGATGTAGGACAGCGCGGTGATCACCGACGCCAACGCACCGGCCACACAGGAGATCAGGATGTCGCGGTTGTAGACGTGGGAGAGCTCGTGGCCCAGCACGGCGCGCAACTCGCGCTCGTTGAGCAGGTTCAGGATGCCGGTGGTGCAACACACCGCGGCGTTGCGCGGATTGCGTCCGGTGGCGAACGCATTGGGCGCGGCGGTATCGCTGATGTAGAGCCGCGGCATCGGCTGATGTGCGGCAGTGGCCAGCTCGCGCACGATCCGGTACATCGCCGGTTCGTGCAGCTCGGAGACCGGCTGGGCGTGCATCGCCCGCAGTGCCAACTTGTCGCTGTTGAAATAGGTGTAAGCGTTCATGCCGACGGCGAACAGCACCGCCAGCCACAACGCCGTCCTACCGAACATCGCGCCGACCAACACGATCAGCGTCGACATGCCCACCAGCAGCGCGAACGTCTTGAACGTGTTCTGATGCGGATGCCAGGTCATGAGCTTCCTCCTACGAACACCCGGGTCCTAGTCATTAAACGCCCGGGGCGAGCCGCCGGGTTCCGCAAACTAGCCGTGTCGGTTGATCGTGTAGTCGACCAGCGTGGCCAGCGCATGCCGGCTGGGCAGCTCGGGCAGCTCGGCCAGCTCCTCGCGGGCCTGCGCCGCATAGCGCGCCACGGTGTCCTTGGCCTGGGCCATGCCCCGCGAGCCGCGCAGCAGCGAAAGCGCCTCCGCCAGCACCGCGTCGTCCTCGACCGGGCCGACCAGCAGCTCGCGCAGCCGGTCGGCGTCGGGTCCGGTATCGCGCAGCGCGTAAAGCACCGGCAAGGTGTGCACGCCTTCACGCAGGTCGGTGCCGGGCAGTTTGCCCGACTCGTCGGGATCGCTGTCGATGTCGATGATGTCGTCGGAGATCTGAAACGCGGTGCCGACGATGCCGCCGAGCCGGTCCAGCCGCTCGATTTGATCGTCGCCGGCGCCGGAGAACATGGCACCGAACCGGCCCGCTGCGCCGATCAGGCAAGCCGTCTTCTCGTGCACCACCTTCAGGTAGTGCTCGATCGGGTCCGTGCCGCCCGCAGCGCCGCGGGTCTCGCGCATCTGCCCGGTCACCAGTTGGGCGAAGGTCTCGGCGATCACCCGCACCGCGTCCGGGCCCAGCCGCGACACCAGCCGCGAGGCCGTCGCAAACAGGTAGTCGCCGGCCAGGATCGCGATGTTGTTGCTCCACCGCGCGTTGGCACTGGCAGCTCCGCGGCGCACTTGCGCTTCATCCATCACGTCGTCGTGATACAGCGTGGCCAGGTGCACCAGTTCGATGACCGCGCCGGCGATCGTCACTTCGTGGGCGTCCGGCTGCGGCCCGAGCTGGGCGGAAAGCACCGTGAACAGCGGGCGGAACCGTTTGCCGCCCGCCTCGAACAGGTGCAGCACGGCCTCGGTCATCAAGCCGTCGGAGCCGCGTAGCTCGGTCTCCATCAGCTGCTCGATGCGGTCGACGCCCGCACGCACATCGGCGGCGAACGCGGCGTCGCCGAAGTCCACACCCGCCACCACACTCGCCGGAGTCCTCACGCGACCAACATACTGGTGAGCATGGGCAGCAACGCCGACGTGGTGGTCGTGGGCGCCGGACCGGCCGGATCGGCGGCGGCGGCCTGGGCGGCCCGCGCGGGTCGCGACGTGCTGGTCATCGACTCCGCGAGCTTCCCGCGCGACAAGGCCTGCGGTGACGGGCTGACCCCCCGCGCGGTCGCCGAGCTGGAACGGCTGGGTCTGGGCGACTGGCTGGACGCCCGCATCCGGCATCGCGGCTTGCGGATGAGCGGCTTCGGCGGCGAGGTGGAGGTGGACTGGCCGGGCCCGTCGTTCCCCGCGACCGGCAGTGCGGTGGCCCGGGTCGAGCTCGACGACCGGATCCGCAAGGTCGCCGAGGAGTCCGGTGCGCGAATGCTGTTGGGCGTCAAAGCTGTTGGCGTACACCACGACTCGGTGGGCCGGGTAGCGTCGGTGGTGCTGGGCGACGGCACACAGGTGGGATGCCGGGAGTTGGTGGTGGCCGACGGCGCCCGCTCGACGCTGGGCCGGGTGCTGGGCCGGCGGTGGCATCAGGAGACCGTCTACGGCATCGCCGCCCGCGGGTATCTGGCCACTCCGCGCAGCGAGGAGCCGTGGCTGACCTCGCATTTGGAACTGCGCTCCCCCGACGGGGCGGTGCTGCCCGGCTACGGCTGGATTTTCCCGCTGGGCAACGGCGAAGTGAACATCGGCGTGGGTGCGCTGTCGACGTCCAAGCGGCAGGCCGATCTGGCGCTGCGGCCGCTGATGTCCTATTACACCGACCTGCGCCGCGACGAGTGGGAGTTTGACGGCCAGCCGCGCGCGGTGTCGTCGGCGCTGCTGCCGATGGGCGGCGCGGTGTCGGGGGTGGCCGGGCCGAACTGGATGCTGATCGGCGACGCGGCGGCCTGCGTCAACCCGCTCAACGGCGAAGGCATCGACTACGGGCTGGAAACCGGTCGGCTGGCCGCCGAGCTGCTGGGGACCGGTGACCTGTCACGGGTCTGGCCGCAGGTGCTGCAGACTCATTACGGTCGCGGGTTTTCGGTGGCGCGCCGGTTGGCGTTGCTGCTGACGTTCCCGCGGTTCTTGCCGGCGACCGGGCCGCTGGCAATGCGCTCGACGCGGCTGATGAGCATCGCCGTACGGGTGATGGGCAACCTGGTCACCGACGACGATGCCGACGCGGTGGCCCGGCTGTGGCGAGCCGGCGGCGTGCTGTCGCGGCTGGCCGATCGCCGAAAGCCCTTCAGCTGACTTCTGGCGCGAGCGTGCGTGTTCCCGGCCGACACGCCCGGCGTGCGGCCGCGAACACGCACGCTCGCGCAAAGGGGTGCATATCGCAACCCCGTTGACATATATCAGGCACGTTGATATACCTAGGTGATGTCCGAAGCAAAGCTGCCCGGTTGGCTCAAGCCGATGAACAAGGTGATGCTCGCCATCCAAAAGCTCGGCATCACAGCAGGACCGGTGACGGTGTTGACGGTGCCGGGCCGCAAGTCGGGCCAGCCGCGCAGCACGCCGATGACACCGTTTACCTTCGGCGGCCGACTGCACGGGGTGGCCTTTCCCGGCGCCGACTGGGCCGGCAACGCCCGCGCTGCAGGCACCGGAACGTTGACCCGCGGTCGCAATTCGCGGCAGGTGCAGATCGTCGAACTGGACCCGCAGGATGCGCGCCCGGTGCTACGGGTGTTTCACGCCGAAGTGCCCGTCGGTGTGGGCTTCATGAAACGCTCCGGGCTGATCCACGACGGCACCCCCGACGAGGTCGAGGCGCTGGCCGGCCGCTGCGCGGTCTTCCGGTTCGATCCGCTGCCGGGAAGCTGACCTCGGTGAACACCGCGTACCTTGTCGTGGCCCTGGCGGCGATCGCCGTCAACGGATTTTCCGGGGTGAGCGCACTGGTGCATTTCGCCCCGATCATTCCCGGCATGCAGGCGGCCGGAGTGCCGGTGTCATGGCTGACGTTCCCGATCGGGACGCTCAAGGTGCTCGGCACCGTGGGACTTATTGTCGGGCTGTGGATTCCGGGGATCGGTGTGGCCGCAGCGGCGGGGCTGGTCATCTTCTTCGTCTGCGCGATGTACACCCACGTACTCGCCCACGACATCTCGGCTCAATTCGGGCTTGCCGCAGGCATCCTCGCCCTCAACTGCGTAACGTTCGCGCTGTCAGTGCAGCGGCTTGTGGCCGGCGTGTAGGGCGACGATCCCACCGGTCAGGTTGCGCCAGCGCACCGCCGACCATCCGGCGCGCGAAATGTCGTGCGACAGCGCCGCCTGGTCGGGCCAGGCGCGAATCGACTCGGCCAGGTACACATACGCCTCGGGATTGCTCGACACCGCCTGAGCCACTCGCGGCAGCGCCCGCATCAGGTACTCCTTGTACGCCACGGCGAACATGCGATTGGTGGGCGTCGAGAACTCGCACACCACCAGCCGGCCACCGGGCCGGGTGACGCGGGCCATCTCCCGCAAGGCCGCCTCGCGGTCGGCGATATTGCGCAGCCCAAAGCTGATCGTGACCGCGTCGAACACGTTGTCGGCGAACGGCAGTCGGGTCGCATCACCGGCGACCTTCGGCACTCGGCGCGCGCCCCCGGCCAACAGCATTCCGACCGAGAAGTCCGCGGCCACGCACCACGCGCCAGAGCGGGCCAACTCCACCGTCGACACCGCGGTACCGGCGGCCAGGTCCAACACCTTCTCCCCGGCCGCGAGCCGCAGCGCCGAGCGGGTGGCCCGCCGCCAGTAGCGGTCCTGCCCGGCCGACAACACCGTGTTGGTCAGGTCGTAGCGGCGGGCAACACCGTCGAACATCGACGCGACTTCACGGGGATCCTTGTCCAGGGTGGCGCGGCTCACCGGCCCGACGCTACCCGGTCAGGCCGCCGCTGCTCGTCGCGTCCCCAGCACCGCCTCGTAGTGCTCGAGCAGCTCGTCGCAGATGGCCGGCCAGGAACGATCGAGCACACTGCGGCGGGCGGCCAGCGAATAGCGGGGCCGCTCGTCGAGCAGATGCGCGACGGCCGCGGGCAGCCTGACCTCGAATTCGTCGACGGGCAGCAGTAGTCCGGTTCGGCAGGGGGCGACCAGGTCGCGCGGGCCGCCGGCGTCGGGGGCGATCACCGGCAGCCCCGACGCCAGCGCTTCCTGCACGGTTTGCCCGAACGTCTCGTGCTCGCCGGGATGCACGAAGACGTCCATACTGGCGTACGCCGCGACGAGCTCCTCGCCGTACAGCGCGCCGGTGAAAACCGCAGTCGGCATAGCGGATTGCAGCTTGGGCCGATCGACCCCGTCGCCGACGATGACCAGCTGGACACCGCTGTCGAGCGCCAGATCCGCCAACCGCTCGACGTGCTTCTCCGGGGCCAGCCGGCCGACGAAGCCGACGATCGGCTTACCCTCGGGCGACCACCGCCGGCGCAACCCCTCGTCCCGTGCCGACGGCACAAACCCGGTCACGTCGACTCCCCGGGCCCAGCGGTGTACCCGCGGGATGCCCTGGGCAACAAGGTCTTCCATGGCAGAAGTAGACGGCGCCAGCGTCCGGTCGGCGAGCCGGTGCAGGTGACGGGTCCACGCCCACACCGCCCGCGACGCCGCACCAACTCCATAGGCCGAGGCGAAACCCGCGACATCGGTTTGGAATACCGCCACCGTCGGCACTTCCAGGCGGCGCGCCGCACGCAGCCCGCCGTAGCCGAGCAGCGCCGGTGACGCCAGGTGCACCAGGTCGGGCTCGAACCCCCGCAGGACGCGCAGCATCCGTGGCAGCGGAACCCCCAGCGGCAGCGACGTCACTTTCGGAAACATCCGCGACGGCGCCCGGTGCACCCGGATGCCGTCGTGAATCCGCTCGGCGGGCGGCTGCCCGGGTGGCGTATCGGGGGCGATGACCAGGGCTTCGTGACCGGTGCGGCGCAAATGCTCGAGGATGCGGACCACCGAGTTGCTGACACCGTTGACGTGCGGGAGAAACGACTCTGCGACGATGGCGACGCGCACACCATTACCGTGGCAGCGCCGGCTGTCGATAAGGTTGCCGACGAGCATACGGTGTGCGAAATCTGGTGCAAGGGGGTTAACGGATGCGGCGGCGCTGGCTTGGCGTATTGACGACGGCGGTGTGGTTGGTCACAGTCGGCACCGCGCACGCCGACGTTCCGCGCACCAGCGACGGCGACGGAATCATGGTCGGGTCTGTTGTCGCGCCAGTGCAGTTGGAGATCTTCTGCGAACCGCAATGCCCGCACTGCGCGGAGTTGGAGTCGACGGATGGTGACCGGATTGCCAGCGAGATCGGCAACGGTCGGCTGGCGGTCACGTATCGCTGGCTGACCTTCCTCGACGACAAACACCACAATGACGCGTCCGCACGCATGACCACTGCGCTGTTTGCCGCAGCCGACCCGACGACGTCACCAACCGCGTATCAGGCGTTCGTGCAAGACCTTTACCGCCACCAAAGCACCGACGGCCCCGACAACAACGACATTGCGGCGATGGCCCGTGCAAGCGGAGTGCCCGAGCCGGTGGCGCAGCGGATCGCGGCCGGCGACAACACCGTCGATACCGGTGCGGTCAATGCCGCCAACAAGGCACGCCTCAATGCGGCGACACCCGAACCCGGCACCCCCACGGTTTACAACCTGAACACCAAAAGTGTTGTCGATATTCAGGATCCAGACTGGCTCGACAAGCTGTTCGGCTGAGGGTCCAGCCGCTTCTCCAGCAGCGCCAGACCAGCGAGTGCGGCGGCCGCGATCAGCCAGCCCACCACCGCAATCGAGCCGGCTGGGATGATCGCCAGCATCGCGGTGCGGTGCTGCACTCGCACCAGATTCGGGTTCCTCTTGTCGTATTCGACGTAAATCCGCATGCCGGTGGCCAATTCCGACGGGTAGAGCACCCCGAGTTCGGGACGATAGGTGATCCGGTCGGGCGTGACGAACTCGATGGTGGAGCGCCGGGGCCCGGCGCTGAGCACCTCGGCCTGCGCCACGCCCATGTCGTTTTGGATCGACAGGTCATTGCGCAACGCGCCGGCCACCAACAACACCGACTGCAAGGTGACCAGCACGACCGCGACCAGGACGGCGATTCGCATCCAGCGCAGCAGGCGTCGGGCCCGGGTGTCCGGGGCGGCGTCGGCGCGGCCGTGGATCAGGATGTGCGCCAACGTCTTTAGACGCTTCACAAGGCAGCCTTGATGGCGGCATGCAGCTGCCGCAGCGACGACCGGTCAGCCTTGACTTCCAGCACCCGCAGGCCGGCGGCCGGCTCGTCGAGAGCCGCGCCGAGCTGGTCGACCTCAATCTGGCGAGAGTCGACGTGATAGGCGCGACACAGCGCGCCGACGTCGACGTCGTGCGGGGTGCCGAAAATGCGAGACGACACGTCGGAAAACCGCGGGTCGCCCTGCTCGAGCAGTTCGAAGATGCCGCCGCCGTTGTCGTTGGACACCACGATGGTCAGCTGCCGCGGCACCGGCTCGGTGGGCCCGATCAGCAGCCCGGAGCTGTCGTGCACGAAGGTCAGGTCGCCGATCAGCGCGACGGTGCGCCCACCGGCGCGCTCGTGGGCCAGCGCGGCGCCGATCGCGGTGGACACCGTGCCGTCGATGCCGGCGACGCCGCGGTTGGACCGCACTTTGACGTATTTGTGACGCTCCGCGTCCCCCAGCCCGACCAGCGCCGCGTCGCGCACCGGATTGGAGGCGCCCAGCACCAACTGGTCGCCGGGCCGCAACGCGTCGGCGACGGCGGCGGCCACATGCAAACCGGTGGTCAGCGGGTGCGCGGCGAGTTGACCGCGCACCGCGTCCACCGCGTGCCGGTTGAGCTCGGCGCAGCGCTGCAGCCAGGCCGGACTCGGCTCGCCGGTGGTGACCGCCCGGGTGCCGTTGGCCTGCGAGTTGCCCGACACATCGGGCCAGCGCGGGCCGGTGGTCAGCGCGTAGACCGGCACCGACGGGTCAGCCAGCAGCGCCGACACCGGCCGGTGCAGGGTGGGCCGGCCCAGCATGATCACCTGCTGGGGGTGCAGTAGCCGCAAGGCCAGCGGATGCAGCGGGTTGGCCGCCGGCGGCGCCGTCGGTTCGGCGACGGTCGGCAGCGCCGCCAGGTTGGGGTGGACGCCGGCGCCGTGCCCGGCGATGACGACGGTGTCGGCGCTCAGGTCGATGTCCAGCGGCTGGTCGAAACTGACCGGCGGAGTGTGCGTCCAGGGTTTGCCGTCGGGTCGCCCGGGCGGCGTGGGGGCCGAACCGCGATCGGGAACCAGCGGCTCGCGCAGCGGAATGTCGAACTGGACCGGTCCGGCATTGGCGGTGCGAGCGCCGGTGGCGGCCACCAAGACTCGGCAGGTGGCCGACCGCCAGGTCGCGTTGAGGGCATCCATCTGCTCGGGTGCATCCTCGGCCAACCCGAGGCTGATGGTGGCGCGGACCTGGGTGCCGAAGTAGCCCAGCTGCTCCATGGTCTGGTTGGCGCCGGTGCCGAGAAGCTCGTAGGGCCGGTTGGCCGACAGCACGATCAGCGGCACCCGCGCGTAGTTGGCCTCCACCACCGCGGGCCCGAGGTTGGCCACCGCGGTGCCCGACGTCATCGCGACGCAGACCGGCGCGTCCCCGGCGACGGCCAGCCCAATGGCCAGATAGCCGGCGGTGCGCTCGTCGATGCGGACATGCAATCGCAGCCGGCCGGCCTGGTCGGCGTCCTGCAGCGCGAAGGCCAGGGGGGCGTTGCGGGAGCCCGGGCACAGCACCACGTCGCGGACTCCGCCGCGGATCAGTTCGTCGACGACGACGCGGGCCTGTGCCGTCGAGGGGTTCACCTGTCCAGGCTATCTAGGCGGCCATGCCGGCGAGGAACTGCAGAATCGCGGCGTTGACGGTCTCCGGCCGCTCCAGGAACCCCAGATGACCCGCATCGGGGATCTGCAGGTAGCGGCCGTTAGGGATGGCATCGGCGACCTCACGGCCCAGATGCGGCGGCGTCACGATGTCGTCGGCGAATCCGATCACCAGTACCGGCGCGGTGATGCTCTGGTAGGCCGGCAGCCGGTTGTTCCGCGGCGAGACGTCGAGCTGACAACGCAGGCCCGGGGTGGACTTGATCGGCCACATGGTGAAGATGTCGATCCACTCGGCCACGGCCTTGTCATCGTTGAGTGTTTTGGGTGAAAAGCTTTCCAGCATACGGACTTTGGCGTCGTAGATCGGTGGCAGCCGGGTCTCCGACTTGATCAGGTCCTCCTCGGCGGTCCGGAAGAATTGCCGGGCGCGGTCCAGCCGGCCGCGGGTGGCCATCAGCACCGCCTTGCTGACCAGATCGGGCCGGGACACCATCAGCTCCTGAGCGATGTAGGCGCCCATCGACACCCCGACGATGCGCGCCGGGGCCACATTGAGGCTCTCGATCAGCGCCGCCGTGTCGGCGACCATGGTCTGGGTGGTGAAGCCGCTGGCGTTCTCCGTCGCGCCGATTCCGCGGTTGTCGAAGGTGATGACGCGGTAGCCGGCCGCCAGGAACGCGGGGACCTGATGCAGGTGCCAGCCGCGTCCCGCCCCGCCGCTGCCGGCGATGAACAGGACCGGCTCACCGCTGCCGCGGTCGTCGTAAGCAAGGTTTGTCACCTCATGGACGGTACAAGCTTCCGTTTGCGGGCCGCGCGCGCCGTGGTCAGCGCGCGGTCCCACATCAGCAGCGTGGCGGCCTTGAGCTGCGCCGGTTTGACCAGCTCGGTGGCCATCAGCGCGCTCGCTGCGGCCTTGGTCGACGCCGACGCCTTGGACATGTGCCCGGAGTCGAACGGCGGCTGCGGGTCGTATTCCATCGACAGCTGGATGGCCTTGGCGCGGCGCTCGCCGCCGAGTTGCCCGGCCAGCCACAGCGCCAGGTCGATGCCCGCCGAGACCCCCGCGCAGGTGACCACCTTGCCGACGGGCACGATCCGCTCGTCGTCGACGGGAGTGGCCCCGAAGGCCTTCAACGCGCTGAGCGCCATCCAGTGCGACGTCGCCCGCTGGCCGGCCAGCAGTCCGGCGGCGGCCAGGATGATCGAGCCGGAGCACACCGACGTCGTCCAGGTCGTCGTCTCGTGTGCCGTGCGCAGCCAGCTCAACAGCTCCTCGTCGCGAGCGTGTTCGACGGAGGTCATGCCGCCCGGCACCAAAACCACGTCGGGAGACGGGGTTTCGGCGAATGAATGCGTGGCGCCGACGACGAGCACACCGGAGTCCGCGGTGATCGGGCCCGGCTCGTGCCAGACGAAGCGCACCTCGGCTTTGGGCAGCCAGCGCAGCACTTCGTAGGGACCGATGAAATCCAGTGCGGTGAAACCGGGATAGAGCACAATAGCGATCTGCATGGGTTCCTACTTCCGTGCGATGTAGTAGATGTTGAGCGGGTCGTCGTCGATCTCCGCGGTCCGCACGTCACTGAATCCGGCGTCGGCGAGCATCGCTTTAGCCAGCTGTTGCCCCCACGCGGTGCCGAGCCCGACGCCGCCATGGGCCAGCGACACCGTCATGCAGTGCATCGTCGAAATCGTGTAGAGGAACGGGGCGAACGGGACGCCGATGTTGTCTTCGAGTTGGCTCGACGCGTTGACGTCGGCCATCAGGAACACTCCCCCGGGCCGCAGCGCGCGATAAATGTTGGCCAACACCGGCGCCGGGTGGGCCTGGTCGTGGATCGCGTCGAACACCGTGATGACGTCGTAGGCATCAGCGAGGTCGAGCTCGGTCAGATCACGACGCTCGAAGGCGGCGTTCGACAGGCCCAGGCGCTTGGCTTCGTCGTTCGCCGCGGCAACACCTTCCGCAGAGAAGTCCACGCCGGTGAACCGGCTCGCCGGAAACGCCTGCGCCATCACATTGACGGCATGGCCGCTGCCGCAGGCGAAGTCGGCCACGTCGGCACCGTCGCGTAACCGTTCCGGCAGGCCGTCGACCAACGGCACGACCACGTCGATCAACGCCGCGTCGAACCTGGCGCCGCTCTCCTCGGCCATCAGTGCGTGGAATCGCGGGTATTCGCTGTAGGGCAAACCGCCGCCGTTTTGGAAGCAGCCGACGATCTTCTGCTCGACCTCACCCATCATCGGAATCATTTGCGCCATCCGGGCCAGGTTGTGCGGCCCCGCGGCCTTGGTCAGCACGGCGGCCCGATGGGGCGGCAGGACATACGTCGCATCAGCAGCCTGATAGTCGACGATTCCCCCGGCCGCAGCGCCGCCCAGCCATTCGCGCACATAGCGTTCGTTGAGCCCGGCGGCATCGGCGATCTCGGCGCTGGTGGCCGCTGGGAGGTCGGCCAGCACGTCGAGCAGCCGGGTTTGGTGGCCGATGCTCAACAGAACCGCCAGGCAGGCGCCGTCGATCGCGCCGGCCATCCGTCCGACGAACTGGTCGGTGGTTTCGGCGGACGCCACGGTCTCTTCGTGGGTTGACGTCATGTTGCTCCTATCGGTTAGGCGAACGTCTTGCGATAGTGATCCGGCGAGATGCCGACTCGGCGAACGAAGTTGCGGCGCATGCTCTCTGCGGATCCAAAGCCGCAGCGCGCCGCGATGGCCGCCACGGTGTCGTCGGTTTCCTCGAGTTGCCGGCGGGCGGCCTCCGTGCGGACACGTTCAACATACGCCCCCGGCGATTCGCCGACCTCCGTGGTGAACACCCGAGTGAAATGCCTTGGGCTCATATCGATTCGGCGGGCCAGCTCCGCAATGCTATGCACGCCGCCCGGCTCGGCCTCGATGGCCTCCTGAACGTCACGGATCGGCTGTCGCCGGGCGCGCGGCATCCACACCGGCGCGGCGAACTGCGTCTGTCCACCGGGCCGCCGCAGGTAGAGCACCAGCCAGCGGGCCACCGTCTGCGCCATCTCGGTGCCGTGATCGTCTTCGACCAGTGACAGCGCCAGGTCGATGCCCGCGGTGACACCGGCCGCCGTCCACACCTTGTCGGAACTGCGCACGAAGATCGGGTCGGGATCGACGACGATCGACGGGAATTCGTTTGCCAGCCGCTCGGCCGACCCCCAGTGCGTGGTGGCGACGCAGTCGTCCAGCAGCCCAGCTTGCGCGGCCAAGAAGGCGCCGGTGCAGACGCTGGCCACCCGCCGGCTGCGGGTGGCAACCGCGCGGATCCACTCGACGACCTTGGGGTTGGCCCGGGCCTTGTGAACGCCGGCGCCGCCGGGCAGCACCACGGTATCGACTGGTTGGCCGGGGTCGGGGAGTTCGACCGTCGCAACGGTGAGCCCGGAGCTCGTCGTCACCGGCTGACCATCGACCGACACCACGACCGGCTGGTATCCGTCGCGGCCCAGTGCCGCGAGCTTTGTCGAGGCCGTCGCGAACACTTCCAGCGGGCCGACGAGATCCAGCGTCTGCATCCCGGAGAAGCTGAAAAACACCACGGTGCGTGTCATAGCTGTCAGTGTTCAGCACCGACATGGTGGCGTCTAGGTCCAGTATCCCACAGATTAGGACACGGCTACAGCTTCTTGAGCCCTCGCGCGATCTTGTAGAACGGCACGCTGGCGGCCAAGCCGTTGCGCAGGCTGCGCTGGAACGCGCTGAAGTTCGCCAGCACGATGTAGCGAACACCGCAGTCCCGCCACTCCGCCACCTGATCGATGACCTCGCTGGGGGTGCCGGCCAGCACCGTGTCGCGCAGGACTTCCGGCGGAATGCCCTTGAGGTAGGACAGCGCCGTTTGCTCGTCCCAGTCGTGCGGCAACAGGTCCTGGCCGCCGCCGAAGCCGACCCCCAGTGGATGCTGCGCGCCGTGCTGGGCGAAGAGTTCGTCGGTGGCGTTCAGCGCCCACGCTTTGATCATTTCGGATTCGAGGGCCTGGTCCACTTCTTCGGCGCTGCGGCCCGTGACGACGCCCATCCACATGGCCGGAACGATCGACATCGGGTCGCGTCCCGCGTCGGACGCTGCTGCGCGGACCACGTCCAGCCGTCGCGCGTACTCCTGCGGTTGGTGCGGCGCGGCGGGATAGAACCCGTCGGCGTACCGGCCGACGGCGCGCAACATGCGCGGCCCGTGTGCGGCGATCCAGATCGGCGGCCAGGTACCGCGGTACTGCGGCAGCTCGAAGAGCGCGTTGCGCAGCGGGAAGTATGGCGAATCCCGGTTGACCAGTTCACCGTTCGAGTCCCACAGCGCCCGGATGGTCGCTATCGCCTCCTCGAACCGGGCGACCGGCTTGGACCAGTCCACTCCGTAGGGCTCATTGCCTTCCCGCTCGCCGGTGCCGATGCCCAGGATGGCCCGACCGCTGGTGAGGTGATGCAACGTCGCGGCGGCTTGCGCGGTGACGGCCGGATTGCGCCGGCCGGTGTCGGTCACCGAGGTGCCGAGCCGAATGCGGCCGATGCGGTTGCGGGCGGCGATATGCCCGAGCATCGTCCAGGGTTCCAGGAAGGCATCTATCTTCGGCATGATCTTGGTGGCGCCGGCGTACTTCGGCTGCCACAGCGCTCGGGGAAACAGCGCGTTGAGGTGATCGGGCACCCAGAACGAGTCGGCCCGACTGGCCACCGCGCTGAGATAGTTGGCCCTGGTGAAGGCGTCGGCCGTCGGTCGGGCCGCGGTGATGCCGTCTTGAATGCCCACGCGAAATCCGGTCATGATCTCGAGCGTGCCGCCGGCCGGGTGCGGCGGCCTAGAGTAGGCGACTACCCCAAAATTCGGTAGCAGGTCCTCAGGCGGTCGATCCACCACTGCCGTCGCTCCGGCGACGCCGCCAGCGCTTGGATCCGCGCCGGATCCGGGGTGACCGCCGCGACCGGCAGATAGCCGGCCGTCGGCGTTATCGGTTCGGCGACGTCTTCGACGAACAGGCCGCCGGTGCCCAGCCCGCAGGCATGCCGCAGGTCGGGTAGCGCGGCGGCGGCGGTGAGTCCGATGCCGATCCCGACCGCCGAATCCAGCGCGCTGGAAACCACGACGGGGATGTCGATCTGGCCCGCGATGTCCAGCAGCGCCGAAACTCCGCCCAGCGGAGCGACTTTCAGTACCGCGATGTCGGCGGCGTTGGCGCGGACCACGTTGAGCGGGTCGTCGGCCTTGCGGATGCTTTCGTCGGCGGCGATCGGCACGTCGATGCGTCGCCGGAGCTCGGCGAGCTCGTCGACGGTTCTGCAGGGCTGCTCGAGGTATTCCAACGGCCCGTCGGCGGTCAACGCGAGCGCGGCCTGTATGGCCTGCGCGACGGTCCAGCCGCCGTTGGCGTCGATCCGCACGGTGGGAATCAGTGTGCGGACGGCGTTGACGCGGGCAACGTCGTCGGCCAGTGTCTGCCCGGGTTCGGCGACCTTGACCTTGGCGGTGGTCGCGCCCGGAAACCGCTGCAGCACGTCGGGGACTTGGGCGGCGTCGACGGCGGGGACGGTGGCGTTGATCGGGATGCGGTCCCGTCGCGGCGGGGGCGGTTGTCGGTAGGCCGATTCGATGGCGGCGGCCAGCCAGTGCGCGGCCTCGTCGGGTTCGTATTCGGGAAAGGCGCCGAACTCGCCCCACCCGTTGGGGCCGTCGATCAACGCGACTTCCCGAGTGGTGATGCCGCGGAAGCGGACTCGCATCGGCAGCGCGACGACATGCAGGCGGTCGAGAATGTCGTCGAGCGCGGGTATCACTGGCGGTAGACCTGGCGGCCGGCCAGAAATGTTGCCCGCACGTCGAGGTCGGCGATCTGCTCAGCCGGCACGCTGCGCGGGTCGGCCGACAGCACCACCATGTCGGCGTACTTGCCGACCTCCAGTGAGCCGATGACGTCGTCGGCGAACAGCTGCCAGGCGGCGTCGATGGTCTGTGCGCGGATCGCCTGCTCGACCGTCAACCGCTCTTCGGGAGCGAGCACTCGGCCGCTCGGCGCCATCCGGGTCGCGGCCACGCTGATGTTGCGCAGTGGCTCTTCGGGAGTGACCGGCGGGTCGTTGTGCAGCGAGATGCGCATACCGGTGGCCACTGCGGAACCGGCTGGCATCCAACGTGATCCACGTTCCGGACCGAACAGGCCGTCGACGATGACGTCGCCCCAGTAATGGATCTGATCGACGAAGATGCTGCAGGTGACACCGAGGGCGGCGGCTCGTTGCAGCTGGTCGGTGCGGATGGCGCCGACGTGTTCGAGCCGCAGCCGATGGTCGTCGCGCGGATTGCGTTGCAGCGCTTCCTCGTACACATCGAGGATGGTGTCGATTCCTGCGTCGCCCTGCACGTGACAGGCCATCGGCCAGCCCAACGGAAAGTAGGCGCCGACGATTTCGGCAAGCTGTTCGCGGGTGTAGTTTGCATGCCCGCACGACCCGGGTACCACCCCGATGGTGCGGGTGGCATCGGTGTCCAGGTAGGGAAACGACAGATCGATATTGCCGATCCACGGCGAACCGTCCACCCAGATCTTGATGCCGACTTGGCGCACCATGTCGTCGCCGTCGCCGGGCGCGGCATCGGTAGACATCTGCGGATTGGAGATCTCGTACATGCGCAACCGCACCGTGAGGTTCCCGCGCATTTGGTCGACCACGGGCCGAAACGCCGGATCGAACGCCATCTCCGAGCAGGTGGTCAGCCCAGCGCGGTTGAGCCGGGCGCACTCGGCCAGCAGCATGCCCGGGTAGTCGCCGGGTTCGATGGCGCCGCCGAGCAGTGGGAAAACCGCGCCGGTTTCCTCGGCGGTGCCATCAAGCTCGCCGTCGGTGTCGCGACCGTACTTGGCGCCCTTGGGATCCGGGGTATCCCGTGTCAGACCGGCACGTTGCGCGGCGTGCGAGTTGAAAAACGCTTTGTGTCCGGAGTTGTGCATGATCACCAGCGGCCCGGTGGGCGCGATGTCGTCGAGCCAAGCCAGCGTGGGCTCCGGCAGTCCGGGCTGCAGCAACGGATCCCACCCGTTCAGGTAGGCGCCGGTCGCACCGCGCTGGGCGGTCTCCCGGCGGATCGCCTCGACCACAGCGTCGGCGTCGCGAATCGTGACCGGCCGGATGTCGACGAGGCGGTCGGACAGCGCGACGGCCTCCATCAGCGGATGTCCATGCGCCTCGACGAATCCCGGCATTACGCAGCCGTCGCCGACGTCGATGGTTTGGGTGTCGGGGCCGATGAGCCCATCGACGTCCGCCCGGCTGCCGACGGCGATGATTCGACCGTCCGCGACAGCTACCGCCTCTGCGGTGGGCCGCTTCTCATCGACGGTGAGCACCGTGCCGGTGAGGACGAGGTCAGCGACGGCCATACGCGGCGATATTAATGGACAGAACGCCGACGACCGGCTGCCGCGCCGACCATGCGGCCCTCCTCGAACATGATGGCGTATGTGATATCAGGCTGGAGGACGGGCCGCCGCCGTTCTGTAACACGTTCTAGTCTTGGGGTCATGACGGACGAGCTGCTGCGCAACCCGACCCACAATGGCCACCTGCTGGTGGGCGCGCTCAAGCGCCATCGCGACAAGCCGGTGCTGTTCCTCGGCGACACCACGCTGACCGGCGGCCAGCTGGCCGGCAAGGTCAGCCAGTACATCCAGGCCTTCGAGGCACTGGGCGCCGGCACCGGCGCCGCGGTCGGATTGCTGTCACTCAACCGGCCCGAGGTGTTGATGATCATCGGCGCCGGCCAGGCCCGGGGCTACCGGCGCACCGCGCTGCACCCGCTGGGTTCGCTGGACGACCACGCCTATGTGCTGTCCGACGCGGGCATCAGCTCGCTGATCATCGACCCCAACCCGATGTTCGTCGAGCGCGCGGTCGGTCTGCTGGAGCGGGTGGACTCCCTCAAGCAGATTCTGACCATCGGCCCGGTGCCGGATGCGTTGAAGCACGTGGCCGTCGACTTGTCGGCCGAGGCGGACAAATACGAGCCACGTCCGTTGGTGGCCGCCGACCTGCCGCCGGACCAGGTGATCGGGTTGACCTACACCGGCGGCACCACCGGCAAGCCCAAAGGTGTGATGGGCACCGCGCAGTCGATCAGCACGATGACGTCGGTGCAGCTGGCCGAATGGGAATGGCCCGACCATCCACGGTTTTTGATGTGCACCCCGCTCTCGCATGCCGGTGCGGCGTTTTTCATCCCGACGGTGGTCAAGGGCGGCGAGATGATCGTGCTGGGCAAGTTCGATCCCGCCGAAGTGCTCAGAATCATTGAGGAGCAACGGATCACGGCGACCATGCTGGTGCCGTCGATGCTGTACGCGCTGATGGACCACCCGGATTCGCACACCCGCGACCTGTCGTCGCTGGAGACCGTCTACTACGGCGCCTCGGCGATCAACCCGGTGCGGCTGGCCGAGGCGATTCGGCGGTTCGGGCCGATCTTCGCGCAATACTATGGGCAATCCGAAGCACCGATGGTGATCACCTACCTGGGCAAGGCCGATCACGACGAGAAGCGGCTGACGTCCTGCGGCCGGCCGACGCTGTTTGCCCGCACTGCGCTGCTCGACCTGGACGGCAACCCGGTGCCGCAAGGCGAAGTGGGCGAAATCTGTGTCAGCGGACCGCTTTTGGCTGGCGGTTACTGGAACCTGCCGGAGGCGACGGCCGACACGTTCCGCGACGGTTGGCTGCACACCGGCGACATGGCCCGCGAGGACGAGGACGGCTTCTACTACATCGTCGACCGCGTCAAAGACATGATCGTCACCGGCGGCTTCAACGTCTTCCCGCGGGAGGTCGAAGACGTGGTCGCCGAGCACCCGGCCATCGCGCAGGTATGCGTGGTCGGGTCGCCCGACGACAAGTGGGGCGAGGCCGTCACCGCGGTGGTGGTGCTGCGCTCCGACGCACCGTCTGACGACGACGCGGTCGCGGCGATGACCGCCGAAATCCAGGCCGCGGTCAAGGACCGCAAGGGGTCGGTGCAATCGCCCAAGCGGGTGGTGGTCGTCGAGGCGCTGCCGTTGACTGGATTGGGCAAGCCCGACAAGAAGGCGGTGCGCGCGCAGTTCTGGGAGGGCGCCGGCCGAGCCGTCGGCTAACGTTGCGCGATCCCGGCCACCAGCAGGTCGAGCATGCGGCTGGTCTGCTCCGGCGAACCGGTGGCCAGAAAGATGCCGATCAGACTGGACACCACGTCATCGGCGTGTACGTCGGAGCGCAGGCTGCCGTCGCTGCCGCCGGCCTGCAACAGCAACTCGACCGCACCGACGATGCTGTCGCGAGTCTGGCTGGGCGTCATCGCCCCGGAGTCAAAGATCGCGTGTAGCGACTCGGCCATCCCACGCTTGGCGGCCACAAAACTTGCGTAGCGGTCCATCCAGCGGCGCAGCGCAGTTTTGGGCGGATGCCGCTTGAGCAGCTGTTCGGCCGCTGTCGCGACTTCGGCGAGCTCGGCACGGTAAATCGCCTCGACGAGAACCTCGCGATTTGGGAAATGGCGGTACAGCGTGCCTATCCCGACGCCGGCGTCGCGCGCGATCGACTCAAGCGACACCGGTCGCCCCTCGCCGGCGGAGAACGCCGCGGTCGCCACCTCGAGCAACTTCTCCCGGTTCCGGCGCGCGTCGGACCGCACTGGTTCGGCCAAGCGGAGGCTCCTCCGTTTCTGCTAGTCTGATGCAAGCGGAGGGTCCTCCGCATTTCTTCCAGTTTGACACGAGGGAGCACCATGACGGACAACCCACAGCCCGGCGGTATCGGCAGCATCGGCACGGCGCGGGTCGCCCGCGTCGGCTACGGCGCAATGCAACTGTTCGAGGCCGTCTCCGAAGCCGATGCAGCCGCGGTGCTACGCCGCGCGGTCGAACTCGGCGTCAACCACATCGACACCGCGTCGTTCTATGGCCCGGGCGAAGTGAACCGCCGGATCCGCGCGGCCCTGGCGCCCTACCCCGACGACCTCGTCATCGTGAGCAAAGTCGGTGCGCGATGGTCCGGCGAACAGCCGATCCCCCTGGCCGCCGCCCAAAAGCCCGCCGAGCTGCGCGCCGCGGTCGAAGACGACCTGCGCCAACTCGGCCTCGAATGCGTGCCGGTGGTCAATCTGCGACGGCTCGACCTCGGTCCCGGCCTAGAGCCTGAAGGTGACCAAATCGTCGGCCTCGACGACCAACTCGCCGAGATGATCGCCATGCGCGACGAGGGCAAGATCGGCGCCATCGGTATCAGCGCCGTGCCGGTGGACGCGGTGCAGCGGGCGCTGCCCGCGGGGATCGTGTGCGTGCAGAACCCCTACAGCCTTCTCGACCGCTCCCAAGAGGCCGCGCTCGACTTGTGCGTCGCCGAACGTATCGCGTGGGTGCCGTACTTCCCCCTGGGATCGTCGCTCCCTGGTTTTCCCAAAGTCACTGACAATGCAGTGGTCGCCGACGTCGCCGGCGAACTCGGTGTCACGGGGGCCCAGGTCGGGTTGGCGTGGCTGCTGGCTCATGCGCCGAACACGTTGCTGATTCCGGGCACCCGCTCGATCACGCACCTTGCGGAGAACCTCGGCGCGGCAGCGGTCACCCTGGATACCGACGCGCTGGAAAGGCTGGATGCCGTCGGTACGTCGCAGCCCGTCCAGAGGTAACGTCGCTGCCTATGGGCAGTGGCGAACCGGTCAAGCCGCCGTGGTGGCTCAAGCCGATGAACAAGCTGTTCATCCGGATGTCGCGGCTGGGTTTGCGATTCGGCGGCGAGAGCCCGGTGGTGTTGACGGTGCCGGGACGCAAATCGGGACAGCCCCGTTCGACGCCGGTCACCCCGATGACCGTCGACGGCAAGGACTACATCGTCGGCGGATTCCCGGGAGCCGATTGGGTGGCGAACGTCCGCGCCGCCGCCGAAGCCACGGTGGCCCGCGGTCGGCGGCGTGAACGAGTACGCGTCGTCGAGCTTTCCGCCGACGAGGCACGGCCGCTGCTGCGGATCTGGCCGATCGAGGTGCCCACTGGCGTCGGCTTCCTGAAGCGCTCCGGACTGGTCACCGACGGCCGCCCGGAAGAATTCGAGGCGCTGGCCGGGATTTGCCCGGTGTTTCGCCTGGACCTACTAGGAGCCCAACAGCCTTGAGCGACAATCCGTTTGACCCAGATGTTTGGCGTCCAGTCGACGGCTTCACCGAGCTGACCGATATCACCTATCACCGCCACGTCAATGACGCCACCGTGCGGGTGGCGTTCGACCGGCCGGAGGTACGCAACGCGTTTCGGCCGCATACCGTCGACGAGCTCTACCGCGTCTTGGATCACGCCCGGATGTCCCCGGACGTCGGCGTGGTGTTGTTGACCGGGAACGGGCCGTCACCCAAAGACGGCGGCTGGGCGTTCTGCTCCGGCGGGGATCAGCGCATCCGCGGACGCAGCGGCTACCAGTACGCCTCGGGTGAGACCGCCGACACCGTCGACGCGGCCCGCGCCGGACGACTGCACATCCTCGAAGTGCAACGGCTGATCCGGTTCATGCCCAAAGTCGTCATCTGCCTGGTCAGCGGGTGGGCGGCCGGCGGCGGGCACAGCCTGCACGTGGTGTGCGACCTCACCCTGGCCAGCCGCGAGCATGCCCGGTTCAAGCAAACCGACGCCGACGTCGGCAGCTTCGACGGGGGCTACGGCAGCGCCTATCTCGCCCGGCAGGTGGGCCAGAAGTTCGCCCGCGAGATCTTCTTCCTGGGCCGCGACTACACCGCCGAGCAGATGCATGCGATGGGCGCGGTCAACGCCGTCGTCGACCACGCCGAATTGGAAGCCACCGGCGTGCAGTGGGCGGCCGAGATCAACGCGAAATCGCCTCAGGCACAACGGATGCTCAAATACGCGTTCAACTTGCTCGACGACGGCTTGGTGGGCCAGCAACTGTTCGCCGGCGAAGCCACCCGCTTGGCCTACATGACCGACGAGGCCGTCGAAGGCCGCGACGCCTTTTTGGAAAAGCGCCCACCCGATTGGAGTCGCTTCCCGCGATATTTCTGACCGACGGCCGCCACTTAGACTCGCGACGTGAGCAAGAGTCCGATACGTCGTATCACCGAGCAGATCGCCCTGACCGCCATGCGGCCGCCCATCGCGCCGCAACTGCGGCTCTACCAGCCGGCGGCCAAGGCGGTGGAACTTGACGGCAAGCGGGTGCTGCTCACCGGCGCATCGTCAGGGATCGGCGAGAGCGCCGCGGAAAAGTTCGCCCGGCGCGGCGCCACCGTGGTCGCCGTCGCCCGCCGCAAAGAACTCCTCGACGCCGTCGTCGAACGCATCACCAAAGCGGGCGGCTCAGCCCTGGCGATCCCGTGCGACCTGTCCGACATGGACGCCGTCGACGCGCTGGTCGCCGACGTCGAGCAGCGGCTCGGCGGAGTGGACATCCTGGTCAACAACGCCGGCCGGTCCATCCGCCGCCCGCTGGCCGAGTCGCTGGAACGCTGGCACGACGTCGAGCGGACCATGGTGCTCAACTACTACTCGCCGCTGCGGCTGATCCGCGGGATCGCGCCCGGAATGCTCGAGCGCGGCGACGGCCACATCATCAACGTCGCCACCTGGGGCGTGTTCAGCGAGGCGTCACCGTTGTTCTCGGTGTACAACGCGTCGAAGGCGGCGCTGTCTTCGGTGAGCCGGGTGATCGAGACGGAGTGGAGCCCCAAGGGCGTGCAGTCGACCACGCTGTACTACCCGCTGGTGCACACTCCGATGGTGGCGCCGACAAAAGCCTTTGCCAACCGACCGGGCCTGACTGCCGATGAGGCGGGCGACTGGATGATCACCGCCGCGCGCAGCCGACCGGTCCGAATTGCGCCGCGCATGGCGCTGGCGATCAAGGCGCTCGACATCGCAAGCCCATTCGGGGTCACCACGCTGATGAAACGGCGTGACACCGGATCGACGTGATAGACACGATGACATGGAGATACTGGCCAGCCGGATGTTGTTCCGGCCGGCGGACTATCAGCGGTCGCTGAGCTTCTACCGAGACCAGATCGGGTTGGCGATTGCCCGCGAATACGGCGCGGGCACGGTGTTTTACGCCGGTCAGTCGTTGATCGAGCTGGCCGGCCACGGCGCGCCGGACCAAGCGGCCGGGCCGTTTCCCGGGGCGCTGTGGCTGCAGGTGCGCGACGTCCGCGCCACGCAGGCCGAGCTCGAGAACAGGGGCGTTCCGATCGCCCGGGAAGCCCGTCGCGAATCCTGGGGGCTGCACGAGATGCACGTCACCGATCCCGACGGCGTGACACTGATCTTTGTCGAAATACCCGGCGATCATCCGCTGCGCCGCGACACCCGAGGTGAACGTCGCGGAACCGAAGGTTAACCGCGGGCAAACATCTGGCAACTAGTCAGAATCACCCGCGTTTCAGAGGCTGACTTGTTCGACATTCGAACCCCCCGGAAAGCAGAATTGGCCCCGTGCACCTTGAGTTGTTCCTCCTGATCATCGTGGTGATCACGGCACTCGCGTTCGACTTCACCAATGGGTTTCACGACACCGGCAACGCGATGGCGACGTCTATCGCCAGCGGAGCACTGACGCCTAAGGCCGCGGTGACTCTATCGGCGGTGTTGAACCTGGTCGGCGCGTTTTTGTCGACCGCCGTCGCGGCAACGATCGCCAAGGATCTGGTCGACGCTCACCTGGTGACCTTGGAACTGGTGTTCGCGGGTCTGGTCGGTGGGATTGTGTGGAATCTGCTGACGTGGCTGCTCGGGATACCGTCCAGCTCCTCGCACGCGCTGGTCGGCGGCATTGTCGGGGCCATGATCGCTGCGGTCGGCGGGCACGGGGTGATCTGGACCGGGGTCGTCTCCCGCGTCGTGATCCCGGCGGTGGTGGCGTCGGTGTTGGCCACGGTGGTCGGAGCAGTCGGCACCTGGCTGGTTTACCGTCTGGTCCGCCGCGTTCCGGAGAAGCGCAGCGAACGCAGCTTCCGTCGCGGCCAGGTGTTCTCGGCGGGCCTGGTATCGCTGGCCCACGGCACCAACGACGCGCAGAAGACGATGGGTGTGATCTTCCTGGCGCTGATGTCCTACGGCGCCGTCAGCAAGAGTGCCACCCTGCCGCCGCTGTGGGTCATCGTGTGCTGTGCGCTGGCGATGGCCGCGGGAACCTACTTCGGCGGCTGGCGGATCATCCGGACCCTGGGTAAGGGCTTGGTCGAGATCAAGCCGCCGCAAGGCATGTCGGCCGAATCATCTTCGGCCGCAATCATCTTGCTGTCCGCCCACTTCGGGTACGCGCTGTCCACCACCCAGGTGGTCACCGGTTCCGTGCTGGGCAGTGGTGTCGGCAAACCCGGCGCCGAGGTGCGCTGGGGCGTGGCCGGCCGGATGGCCACCGCGTGGGGAGTGACGCTGCCGTCGGCGGGCATCGTCGGCGCCGTCACCTACCTGCTGGTGCACAGCATCGGCGGGTACCTGGGCGTGATCGTCGGCTTCACCCTGCTGTCCGCGGTATCGCTGGCCATCTGGCTGCAGTCGCGCAAGGTGCGCGTCGACCACACCAACGTCAACAGTGAATGGGCCGGCAACCTCACGGCTGGGCTGGATTCCCCCAACGGGCAGGCTCCCCACGTCAACGGGCAGGTCCACGAACTGGATGCCGCCAACCGCACCCCTTCCCCGAGCCTGTACGCGTCGTGAGCACCTGGTTCAACTATGCCGCGACCCTGAAGATCCTGGTCTTCGGATTGCTGGTCGGCGCTGCGCTGCCGGCAATGTTTGCGCTCGGCGTGCGGCTCGGCGCCGCCGGCGCCGGGATCAGCGGCGACGCCGTCACCCGGAAACGTCCCGCGCTGGTCGCGCTCAGCTGGACGATGTACGCCGTCGTGCTGGCGGCGGTCGTGATCGGCGTGTTGTTCATCGCGCGCGACTTCATCGGCCACCACACCGGCTGGTTCATTCTCGGCGCCAAACCCACGTAAGCTCGAATTCGTTGCCCAGTTATGCGTAGCGGGGGAGTTGACGCAGTGTGAACCGATTCCTCAGTTCGATCGTCACCTGGTTGCGCGCGGGGTATCCCGACGGCGTGCCGCAAACCGATTACATCCCGTTGCTGGCACTGCTGTCCCGGCGGTTGACCAACGACGAGGTCAAAGCGGTGGCCAGTGAACTGATGCAGCGTGGCGATTTCGATCAGATCGACATCGGCGTGGTGATCACCCAGTTCACCGACAACTTGCCGGCCCCAGAGGATATCGAGCGGGTGCGGGAACGCTTGGCCGCCAAGGGGTGGCCGTTCGACGACGTCCGCGAGGAGCGCGAATAGC
This sequence comes from Mycobacterium sp. NGS62, assembly GCF_059812285.1. NCBI lineage: Bacteria > Bacillati > Actinomycetota > Actinomycetes > Mycobacteriales > Mycobacteriaceae > Mycobacterium > Mycobacterium sp. NGS62. The sequence continues at coordinate 374,189 of NZ_JCALCK010000005.1, forward strand.
CGTCCTGCGCGCACTTGCCGTCCCGCCGGGTTCTGCAGTGCGCACGCTGATGCCGGCGCTGGAAGCTGTTCTGGCTGGCCGTGATTCCGCGTTGCTGTCGGTACCCGCTTCGGCTTCCGAGGCGCCGGGGCTGGGGGTCGGCGAGCAGATCGACGACGGCGTCGCTTTGGTGGTGACGACGTCGGGAACCACCGGTGCGCCCAAGGGCGCGCTGCTGACCGCTGCGGCGCTGACTGCCAGCGCGTCGGCTACCCATGCGCGCCTGGGCGGCCCCGGCCGCTGGCTGCTGGCGTTGCCGCCGTATCACATTGCCGGCGTGCAGGTGCTGATCCGCAGCCTGGTGGCCGGGACAGAACCGGTCGAGCTCGACGTCTCCACTGGATTCGATGTTGCCCAATTACCCTCTGCCGTCGAGCGTCTCGGCACGGGACGGCGTTACACGTCACTGGTCGCCGCGCAGCTGGCCAAAGCGTTGACCGATCCGGCGGCCAGCGCCGGGCTCGCTGCCTTGGATGCTGTTCTGATCGGTGGCGGGCCTGCGCCGGCACCGGTGCTGGAGTCAGCTGCTGCCGCGGGCATCGCCGTGGTCCGCACCTACGGGATGAGCGAGACCGCCGGCGGGTGTGTTTACGACGGTATACCCCTCGACGGGGTACGGCTGCGAGTGGAACCTGATGGTCGCATCATGATCGGCGGCGCGACGCTGGCCAACGGCTATCGCAACCCACCGGATCCCGACCCGTTCGCCGAGCGCGGCTGGTTTCGCACCGACGACATTGGCGCACTGGATGATTCGGGTGCGCTGCGGGTGCTGGGCCGGGCTGACGAGGCGATCAGCACCGGCGGGCTGACCGTGTTGCCGCAGCCCGTGGAGGCGGCGCTGCGCACGCATCCTGCGGTCGCCGACTGTGCAGTGTTCGGAGTCGCCGACGATCGGCTGGGCCAACGGGTGGTCGCCGCGGTGGTCGTGTCCGATGGTTGTGCCGCACCGACATTGGAGGCGCTGCGGGCCCACGTGGCCGGCACGCTGGACGTAACAGCGGCGCCACGCGAGCTGTATGTCGTCGACACGTTGCCACTGCGCGGCATCGGCAAAGTGGACCGTCAGGCGTTGGCGCGCCGATACGGCAGCTGATGGACTAGGTGTTGCGGGGCAGGGGTTGTTGACGGCAGCGCGTCGCTCCCGGCCGCAGACCGGGATATGCCTTATCGAACGGATAGGCGCGCGGCCCTCGGTTAGTTTGGCGAGGCTGGGTTGGCTCGGACGAGTCCAGTGAGGATCATGTCGAGTCCGGTGTTAAATCGCCGGTCGCGGTCGCCGGTCAGTATTGCGATGAGGTCATCGGCCTCGGCAGGCCGACGGTGGCCGCTGTCGGCGATCTGCTGTACCAGCGAGTCCCACTCGTCTGTGCCTTTGAGCTCAAGGAAGGCCTGTTCATCGATCACGAATCCGGTTGTGTAGGAGCGTAATAGGGCTGCAAGCTGGCCTGGACTGTATTCGGGTGCGGTGACCGCTTGCAGCAGGGCCATCAGCGTTGCCGACAGGTTGAGCGTCGCGGCCAAGGGGGCATAGGAGCCGGCGATGATGCGTCCGCCGTCCCGAAATGCCAGCATCGCACGACGCATACGCCCGCAGCAGGTCTTCACCTGTTTGACTGATGGGACTGCGGTGTCGATGTCGGAGAGGTCGATGGTGGCGTAAATCGCATCAGCCATCGCCCGCTGCAGGTCTTTGCGATCCCGAAAGTGCTTGTACAACGCTCCCGGAGTGACTTCGGCAGTTGCCGCCAGCCGCCGCATCGTCAGCGCATCCAACCCGTTGGCGCCCACGTATTTGTGAGCGAGCACCACCAACGCGTCACGAGTTAATCCACGCTTGACCATCGCAGGCCAGCGTAGAGCGGGTTTGTTGACAGAGCGGTCGCGTGACCCCTAACTTGCCGTGGTAAACATTGTTTACCAGATGGAGGCGGGATGGCAGAGCACCAGGTAGTGATCGCAGGTGCGGGTCCGACGGGTCTGATGCTGGCCGGCGAACTGGCGCTAGCGGGAGCTGACGTTGCCGTGATGGAGCGTCGAACCGGTCGTGACCTGGTGGGTTCGCGTGCAGGCGGCATGACGCCGCGCACGATTGAGGTGCTCGATCAGCGCGGCATTGCCGATCGATTCCTCGACGAGGGCACCATCGGCCAAAACAGCCACTACGCAGGGCTGTTCTACGACGTCTCCGATCTGCCGACCCGGCACAATTACGGGCTCGGACTGTTGCAGTACCGCGTCGAAACGATCCTTGCCGACTGGATCGCCGAACTGGGTGTGCCCGTTCACTACGGCTGTGAGGTCACCGGCTTCACCCAAGATGACTCCGGCGTCAACGCCATCGTGTCGGACGGGACCACGCTGCGGGCCGGATACCTGGTCGGGTGCGACGGGGGCCGCAGCGTGGTCCGGAAAAGGGCCGGTATCGACTTCCCCGGATGGGAGCCCTCGACCAGTTGCCTGGTCGCCGACGTTCGCCTGACCGACGAGCCGCCTTGGGGTCTGCATCGACACGGCGGGTTCCACTCGTTCTTCACCTTCGACGGCGAAGAGACCGTGCGGGTGATGGTGACCGAACCGCAGGTCGGAAACACCGCCGAACCCACCCTAGCCGACGTCAGCGAGGCGCTCATTGCTGCACGCGGGACAGATTATGGATTACGCAGTGCCACATGGATTTCCCGGTTCACCGACGCAACCCGCCAAGCCGTGGCCTACCGAGCCGGGCGCGTGCTGTTGGCCGGCGACGCGGCGCACATCCATTTCCCGATCGGTGGGCAAGGCCTCAACACCGGGATCCAGGACGCGGTTAACCTGGGCTGGAAACTCGCGCGGGTCACGCGTAACGCAGCGCTTGGAGGACTCCTCGACAGCTATCACGCTGAACGGCATCCCGTCGCCGGGCGCGTGCTGCACAACACCATGGCCCAAACCGCGCTCAATGGACCTGGGGAACGCATCGATGCCCTCCGGGACACCATGGCCGAGCTGCTCACCATGCGCGAACCCCGTACCCGGATTGCCGCCATGATGTGCGGCCTGGATATCCATTACGACCTCGGCGACGGACACCCGCTGCTCGGCCGCCGCGTGCCAGACCTAGACCTGCAGACCCCCTCCCGTCCCACTCGGCTGTTCACCCTCCTGCACCAGGCCCATGGCGTCCTGCTGAAGTTCGGTGGCCAACCATGGGACTTCGACACCACGCCCTGGTCGGACCAAGTGACGATGTTCGACGTGCATTACAGCGGAGCGTGGGAGCTCCCGGTCATCGGCGAGGTGGCGGCGCCGGATGCGGTGCTGGTCCGACCCGATGGCTACGTCGCCTGGGTGGCGGACGGCTCAACCGCGGGATTACCGGATGCGCTCGACAGGTGGTTCACCTAATTCCCTTGCGCCAAAGCGCTGGCCTCACGCCATAACGGAAAAGTGGAGCGCTACAACCGAATTCTCGTCGAAGAGTTCCTCTACGCACGTCCGTGGACATCAGATCAAGAGCGAGTTGCCGCCCTCGGCATATGGAACATCCACTACAACTACCACCGGCCGCACAGCGCAGCTAGAGGGCAGCCACCGGCCTCCCGGGTCACTGCAGGCGTCACCAACCTCATGGCCTCATACAACTAGGCGCCGCGCTTGCGGGCCAGCAGCTACTCTGACACGACGTGACGGACGACATTCATCCCGAAGTAGCCGCACCGCTGACGGATGCGCGGCGGTTGGTGTCGATCATGGACGACCAGCTACACAAGATGAACAGTGCGACATTCATAGCCGCCGACGACTCCGAGACAGTCGAGGTCACCCTCAACGGGCATCGTCAGTTAACCGGCGTCGCGATCCGCGATGGCCTGCTGCGGTTGGGTGCAGAGACCGTCGAGCAGCGTCTCAACGAAGCGCTTCGTAACGCCACAGATGCCGCATCGGCCTCAATGGTGGCCGATCAGAAGCGGATCGACGAACTGCTCGACCACCTGACCGACGGGTGACAATCATCAAAGCCGCCGTACGACGATGGCGCGGTAGATCCAGCCCGCGCCGATGATCGTCTCCTTCAACGTGTTCTTGAAATCCTTGGTGTCGAACCGGAAAAGCTGGCCGTTCACCTTGCCCTCGGCCTTCTCATGCAACTAACCTTCTTTCCAGGTCTGCCGAGAGCTGGAGAACCCATCACTATCTGTAGTTGTCTCCCAACCTAAGCAACGGTCCCTTGATCGCACCTCGTTCGCGTCGGGGTGAAACCGTAGATGGATTGCGAAAGTGTCATTGACCCCGACTTCGGTCAAGATGTCCTTCCAGTAGGGGTCGGTGGTCTTCCACTCCGCTACCAGGTCGACCTTCTCGGCAGCACCATCTCGCACGTGCCATGGGGACGTAGCCTGGTTCAGCGCCATTAACCGCAGCCGGAGCTCTTCCGGGTCGACAGCCAAGACATCAGGATCGGGCCTGGTGATCCCCCGGATACGGTCGCGAAATCCCATGCGGACTAGTCAATCACAGCGTCGGGCGCAAGCGTCCCAGTCAGAGCTTGCGTAGGACGACAGCCCGGTAGATCCAGCCAGCTTCGAGGACGGTCTTCTTCAGGACGTCTTTGAAGTCTCTGGTATCGAAACGGTAATGCTGGCCGTTCACCGTGCGTTCGGATGCGTCGTGCATCTGGCCGGTCTTCCAGCCCTCGCGGTAAGAGGAGTTTCCGTCGGAATCTGTGTACCAATCTCCGCTAAAGCAGCGGTCTTTCGACCGAACCTCGTGTGCGTCAGGGCGGAACCGTAGTTGGGTAGTGAACGTTTCGTTGAGCCTGACTTTGGCGAAGATTTCCTGCCAGTGCGGGTCAGTTGTCTTCCACTCCGCCACCAGGTCGACTTTCTCGGGCGCACCGTCGCGTACTTGCCATGCGGCGGAGGGTTGATTCAACCCCATTAGCCGTAGGCGAAGCTCTTCCGGGTCGACAGCCAAGACATCAGGATCGGGCCTGGTGATCCCCCGCATACGGTCGCGAAATCCCATGCGGACTAGTCAATCACAGCGTCGGGCGCAAGCGTCGCAGTCAAAGCTTGCGCACGACGACAGCCCGATATATCCAACCAGCCTCGGTGACCGCCTTCTTGAGGACGTCCTTAAATTCTTTGGTGTCGAACCGATAATGCTGACCGTTCACGGTACCTTCGGCCGTACTGCGCAGCTGGCCGTTTTCCCACGCCTGATGAACTTGGTCGTTCGTGTTGACGTCTAAGGATCGCTCCCAGCGAAAGCAACGATCCCTCGACCGGACCTCGTGTACGTCCGTGTGGAACCGCAAGAAGGTCTTGAAGGTTCCGTTGACTTCGACTTCATTGAGGATGCTTTGCCAGTACGGGTCAGTGGTCTTCCACTCGACCATTACATCGACGCCCTCAGGAGCGCCGTCGATCACATGCCAAGGGACAGCAGGTTCGTTGAGCCGAAGCAGGCGTACACGCAGCTCATCCGGGGCGACGGGCATGACGTCGTCGGCCGGCCTCGTTATGCCCTGTATGCGATCGCGAAGTCCCATGCGGACTAGTCAACCACAGCGCCGGTCAGAATCATCCTGGGCAGCCCAGCACCCCACATTCCATCCGACACAACTCAATTCATGGGTTTTTCGTCGTTCTGCATATCAAATTTGATGTCGTCACCCTCGACGGCGGTAGTCGTCACAGTCACGCCCAACTTGCTGTCGCCTACCGTCAGCACGCACCGCTGTGTCGCGCCCACCTTGGCTGGAAGGTCGCCATTGCAAACGACTGAATCGGCCTTCGCCCCCGCATGCGCCTCTTCCTTCTGCTTGACGGTGGCAGCCAACTTGTCCTTCGACAGCGCCGGTGCTTTATGGATTTCCGCATGTGTGGAGCATGCGCCCGTAAGGGTCGCTGCGGTCAGTATCGCGGCCGCGATAGCCCGTCGTCGATACGAATCATTCATTGACGTCATGCTCAACTGTTCCTATCTAATCTCGTGGGTTCTCGCCGGCGGCTAAGCATCACACCATCGGCCGCTCATCGACCTGAATGTCGAACTTGACGTCGCCGCCATCGACGTCGACGACACTGACGGTGACACCGAGCTTGTCCTCACCGACGGACAACGCGCACCGCTGGATCGCACCGACCTGTGCGGGCAGGCCGCCGTTACACACCAACCCGTCTACCTTCTTTTCGACGAACTGCTCAAGAAGCTGCTTCACCCGAATTTCAAGCTGCTCCTTCGACACCTCGCCAGGCTGATTCGGATCCGGCGGCGCCTGCTCCCGAGCAGCGGCCGCGGTGCCGGCGACTTCGGCACTGATCGAGTCCATGAATTCCATCACCGCGGATTTCGCGACGTCATAGACGTCGACGGGCGCGCTGTACAGAAGTTGCAGCAGCAGAAGTATCGCCGGTTCCTCGGTAGGAACCTCGAACAAAAACTGAGACTGCATGATGTCCACGTGGCGTCCGCCGAGGTTGACGGTAAATCGAAGCTCCTGGGCGTATTGGCGCGGCGGTGCATCGGAAATCAGACCTTCTCGCAGGACAGCTATGCTCTCCGCTTGGCCCTCCAGGCTCTGTCGATAGCCCGCAGCCAACAGCGACAAATCGTCGCCGGCGTTGATCGCCTGCTCCGCGACGGTGATGTTGGTCGTGAACGGCTTGTCGAGATCCGCCTTTCTCACCAGCACGATGGAGGCGGCGTCTTCGTTCACCACGCTCGGTTCGACCGAAATCCAGCCATCTGGAACGGATCCCGTCAGTTCGAAACCCTCGCTTGCCACGTCACCCCCTAAAACCCGAACCACTTGCCGACGTTTTTGACACCGTCCTTGATGGTGTTGGTGACCTTACCCGGATCGATCTCGACGTTGAACGAACCCTTACCACCGACGCCCAGACAGGCACCGACCGAGCCGCCGATTTTCAGCTTCCCGTCTTTGATGCCGGCATCGATGTCGGCCGATACGCCGATCCCGGCCTGCAGCTCACCGTGAGCCCCAACACCCACGCCACCCACATCGACGTTGGCGTCGCCGGTGAGGCGTCCACCGACGAATGCCTCAGCACCGGCGTTTACTCCGCCTTTACCGATGGATGCCTTGGCTTCGGCGTTGGCTTCGACGGCTGCGCGCCCACCGAGGTCGCCGTGGGCGATACCCCAGTCAGCCGAACCCTTTGCCTCTGCCCCGACCAATGTCGCGTTGGCGTTCGCACCGGCCGAGATACCGTTCGTCGAAGCTTTTGCGTTGGCGCCCGCCTGGGCGGTGAAGGCGTCCATGCCGACGTTGCCCTTCACGGTGGGTCCGTTTTCGCCGAATTTGTGCTCTCCCTTCAGGAGATCCTTGTCGACGACTGCCCCAACTTTTCTGGTCTTCGCCTCGGCGACCGTTACTTCCGGCTTCTTCGGCTTTTTGTCCTTCGCATCTTTGTCTTTGTTTTCGCCGAAATCCTTCTTGTACTTCTTCCGATAGTCAGGGTCGTCCCAGTCACCCGACTTGACCGGGATCTTCACCTCGTGCTTGCTGTTCTTGACGGCCCTGGCCAGCAGCCCGTCTGCGTTGTCGGCGGCGGTACGCAAGCTATCGATCGTGGCCTGCGTGCTCTTCGTCATGCTCTGCACGAGCCGCTTGGTCTCGTCGCTCAGCGAGTCGAGATTGGGCGGCGGAATCGCCCTACTGGTCTCCGGATCGATCCGAATTCCCCAACTGGCAGCGCTAGCGCGAAGTGAACTCAGCTCGGTCTTGATCTGGTTGACCTCGTTGGCGGCAACTCGGGTGGCATTCGCGATTCCAGAGGCATCCTGGCCGTGAGTGTCGAGTCCGGTGGCGTGGAGCTGGGTTCGTGCCAGCGCGGCGGTGGACGCCGGACCTTGCCAGGAATCGAATGCGGATAATCCGCCCAGTGCGCCGCTTGCCTGTGTGGTCGATTGGGCACGGTTGGTGCTCGCCTGACTGACTGCGTTGATCGCATCCGAGTCCCACCGATCGATGTCGGCGATCGACAAGCTCATGGGATTAGCGCGGGTCAGCCGCTGCAGGGCCGATGGCCGACCCGGCGTCCTCTACCTGGTCGGCAGCCTCGTCGTCCACGCCGCGGTAGGCGCGTGCGGTTTGTACAAAGTTGTGACCGTGGGTCGTGAGATTGCTGTGGTGGGTTTGGGTCGCCTCGCGCCATTCAGCGGCCTTTGCCGCCAGCGCTTGGGCGGACTGGCCGACCCAGCCGGCGTGCGATGCGGCGATCTGCTCGTCGGCTGCGGATAGTTCGGAGTGCAAGGCCTGCGCTACCTGGTGCAACTCGACGCCCGACGCGTGCACCGCGGCTGGATCTACCTTCAACTCACCCATGAGAGCCCCAATACTTTGGCCGACTTTGGCGTCCGAACCGAGTCATATTCGGTCGGCGAAAGTATCGTATCGCGACCCTAGAGGGTGTCAGAGCACCAAAATTTGGGTGCGCGAGCTGGGTCAGCCACCGGTGCTTGCGCTACCGGAACCGCTGCTGCTCGATCCGGAACCACCCGAGCCGAAGCCTCCACCAGAGCCGAAGCCCCCCGAGCTACTGCCGCCAGAGCCGAACCCGCCGCCGGAGCCGAAGCCGCCGGAACCGCCGCCAGAGCCGAAGCCACCGGAATCACCCGATCCGAACCCGCCGCCGCCGGTGCTGCTGCTACCTGAGCCGGACCCGCCAGACCCGAAGCCACCGCCGCCGGTGCTGCCCGAACCACCGCCGGAAGACCCGCTTCCGCCACCGGACCCGAACCCACCGCCACCGGAACCCGCCGAGCCGCCGCTGGAAGAGCCGCTTCCGCCACCGATACTCCCGGAACCGCTCTCGCCGCCGGACCCGAAGCCACCGCCGCCGGTGCTGCCGGAACCGCTTCCGCCGCCAGTGCTACCCGAGCCGGAACCGGTGTTACCCGAACCGCTGCCGCCACCGGTGTTGCCTGAGCCAGAGCCAGTGTTGCCTGATCCCGCGCCGCCAGATCCGGTGCTACCCGATCCTGTGCCGCCGGACCCGGTGCTACCCGATCCTGTGCCGCCGGACCCGGTGCTACCTGAGCCGCTCTCGCCGCCGGTGTTACCAGACCCGGCGCCGCCCGAACCCGCACCGCCGGAGCCGCTTTCGTTGCCGCCAGTCCCGCTGCCACCGTTCTGGCTGCCCCCATTTTGGCTGCCACCGTTCTGACCGCCGCCATTTTGGCTACCGCCGTTCTGACCGCCCCCGTTTTGGCCACCACCGTTTTGGCCACCACCGCTCTGACCCCCACCGTTCTGAACGCCACCGTTTTGGCCGCCGCTGTTTTGACCGCCGCCGTTCTGGCCGCCGCCATTTTGACCGCCGCCATTTTGACTTCCGCCGTTCTGACTTCCGCCGCCTTGGTTACCGCCGATGCCGATCGGTCCCTGCGGCACATGAATGGGAAGCGGAATCGGGATCGGGATGGGAACCGGGTTGAACCCGGGTGCCGGCGGGGCGGCAGGCGGCGCTTGGTCAACCGCAGGAGGCGCAGCCGGCGCAGGCGGCGGCGCCGCCGGAGCCGACGCAGGCCCCGAGACGCCCTGCGGGGAACCGCCGGGACTGACTGCCGGCGGCTGCACTGGGGGACTCGGCGCGTTAGGCGCCGGCAACACCGGCATGAAGTTTCCCGGCACCGGCTTCTGTTGCTGCTGCTGCGGTTGCACGTGCGGCTGCGCCGGATTGGCCGCGGTTGGGCGGACACCGATCGTCACCGCGACGGCCAGCGCAGCACATCCCGCGACCAAGATTCCGCCGACGGAACTGCCGATCAGCAAGGCACGGCCGACCGGCGCTGCCACGCCCATCGCCTCGGTTTGGTCGTAGTCGTAGTCGTCGTACTCGTCGTCGTCTCCGGCGTAGTCCATCGACAGCAACTCGGAGTCGTCGTCAGTCATCGAGTAAGCCAGCTGCGGACCAGAACCCGTCATCTCCACCGGCGGCTCGTTGATCGTCGTCGCGTCGGTGGGCGTGGCCGCATCGGCCATCGCGGCTGCCGGTGCCAGCATCGTCGAGTCTTGCGCTGGTATGGCCGCTTGGGTCATCGTCGCCGAGCCCGCGGCCACGGCAGCGGCCCGCGCCGTCGCAAACGCAGGATCGTCGGACAGCTCCGACGGCAACGATGAGGTGGCTCCAACCTCGTCGGCGTCAGGATCGGCACCCGAGGACGCGATCAGCGACGTCTCCGCCTCAGCCTCCGGCAATAAGGTCACATTCTCGACACCGGAGTCGTCGAGCGTCTGGCGCAATTCACCAGCTTGACGCTGATCCGACCACCACAGCCGAGTCCCGATCAGCCGATGGTCTTCTGCCGCCAGTAGCCGATGCGTGCCGACCACCGTCTCGGCCAGCTTGTCGATCGGGTCTGCCCCCACATCGACCACCGACTCGTCGATCACCACATCGCTATCGGCCCCCGCGCCGACGAGTGTCAGGCGGGCAACCGGACCGTCCACCGCGACGCCTAGAGCTACGTCCATCGCGGGTCTCCTCTCCTGACACTGCGGCACCAACCGTTCGGCCGACAAAGGTTCAACGATCGAAGCCCGGCTTGCGCTCCCGCCGAGTTAGCCAGCGTATGCCATCCCTGCGACATCTGACCGGGGATGCTCTAGGACCTGCACGTCCGCCGTTAGCTGGCCACACCGTCTAACGTGCTTCGAAGTACTGTCGATTCCGTGAGCAACGGCCGCGACGACACGCCTGCTGCCCGTCACAGCGGCGGACCAAGGATTGCGCGCATACCGGCTGAGCAACCACCGCGATCGCTGGTGAGCCGTAAGTCGATCCGCCGGTGGAACATCAGCTGCGAGGTGACCGCCGCCGTTCTGTTGCTCCTTGCGCTGGTTTTCCCGTGGAACCTGTATTTCGGCCTCACCGTCCCCGATAGCCGCGGCGCTGTCTTCGCGCTGCTGATCGCGTGCACCGTCCTGTCGCTGGCAGCTATCGCCGGCGGCCGACGCGTCGGTCCTGCGGTACGGGTCGCCCTCAACGTCCCCTACCTGCTGCTGGTGCTGGGCTTTGTGGTTTTCGACGTGGTCCAGACCGTGCGACACGGCGGGAGCGCGACGGTGCCGGGCGGTGTGGGGCCGGGGGCATGGCTTGGCGTCGCCGGCGCAGCGTTGAGCGCGCAGCCGCCGATCACCGGCACTGTCGACGACGACAGGTTGCAGGGTTGGCTGCGTTCCGCGCCGCTGGTCGGCTACGCATCGATAGCCCTCGCCCTGTTGAGCGTGGTATTCAACCTGTTCTGGCGGATCAAAGCCGCGCTGCCCACGGGCTCGTCGAGTTTTGGCAAACAGAACCTCGCAATCATCGCGACGGCCATCGTGTATGGCGTCGTGGCGTTGATCACCGTCGTGGTGGCTTCTCGATGGATTCTGCAGCGCAGCACGGATTCTCGACTGGCAGTGGTTGGGCTGGGAGCATCGACGCTAGTTGCTGGGCTGATCGTGTGGAGCCTGCCGATCGGCCGCGACATCGACGGGTTTCACGGTATTGCACAAAACACCTCGACCGCCGGAGTGGGATTCGAGGGCTATCTGGCGTGGGCGGCCGCGGCAGCGATAGTTGCACCGCTGACATTGCTGCGCATCCTGACCGACCAGCAGATCGCTCAAAGTATTTGGCGGCGGACTGCGCGAAAAGGCTTGCTGCTGATCATCGTATGGTGCATCGGCTCAGTGTTGATGCGACTCACCGACATCGTTGTGTCCGTCGTGTTGAACCTGCCCTACTCGCCCTACGACAGCGCGGCGATGGCCGCATTCGATCTGGTCACCGCGGTGCTTGCGGTGTGGCTCTATCTCAACTTGGTCAACCGCAGGCTGCCGGTGGCCGTGATCGCATCACTATGCGGAGTTCTGGTCGTGCTCACGGCTTCTCGGATCGTGATAGGCGTGGCACTGGCTCCCCGGCTGGCCGGTCCCGTCGACGCAAACCCGGTTTACGGCAGCAATCTGGCACAACAGATCACCAGCACGTTCGACGTCGTGCTGTGCGGGCTGGCTCTGTGCATCCTGGCCGTGGCGATCGGCACCGGTCGGCTGCGCCAACGACAGCCACTCACTACTGCCCGGCCGGTTGCCGTCGAGGAAACGCCGCGGATCTACCGCGGCGACGACTCGCCACGCATCAAAGGACCCAAGATCTTTCGGGCGTCCGACGACACGAGCTAGCGGATTCTTACGGCAGTTCGAATGGCAGCTCGACGCCGCTCTGCGACAGGCACTGCGTGCAGGTGCGCTCGCCGTCGACCTGACTGATTGCCTCATACACCAGCTTCTTGAACGGCTCGATGTTCTTCTCAAACTCACTGAACACGTTGATAGCCGTCACTCCCCCGCCCACCTCGATGCCGGCATCCAGATCGGTCACCAAAGCGATTGGGGCATAGCATATTTCGAGCTCACGAGCGAGCACAGCCTCCGGATAGCCGGTCATGTTGATCAGAGTGAACCCGGCGCCGGCGAACCACTGGCTTTCCGCGCGGGTGGAAAACCGCGGCCCTTGAATCACCACCATGGTGCCGCCGTCGACCACGCCGGGCAGCCCAGTGACCGCGGCGCGCAGCGCCGGGCAGTACGGGTCGGCGAAAGCCACGTGTGCCCCGCCGGAGTCGAAGTACGTGTCGGCGCGACCGCGGGTGCGGTCGACCAGTTGATCGGGCACCACCACCGAGCCGGGCCCGAGGTCAGTGGTCAGGCTTCCGACCGCACACGGCGCAAAGACTCGTCGCACACCCAGCGCGCGCAGCGCCCACATGTTGGCCCGATACGGCACGGTGTGCGCCGAATACTGATGGTTGGCCCCGTGACGAGGCAGGAAAGCGACCTCGTGCTCACCGACCGTGCCGACCGTGACCGGGGCGCTGGGCTCACCGAACGGGGTGTCGAGGTTGACGCGGCGCGCGTCGGATCCGAAGAACGTATAGAAGCCGCTGCCGCCGATCACTCCGAGCACCTGCTCATTGTCATACAGCGCATGGAACGATCGATGGGTGGCCAGCCTTACGCAGTGGATCGCCGGCGCTAGACCGCGCACGCTTCCCAACGCGGTCGCCCCCGTTGTCACGGGCACTGGGGCTGCGGCGTGGTTACACGCCGCGGTGTGGTGGAAGGCGCTGCTGGCGTTATTGGTTGCCTGCGCTTTTGTTATCGGGGTCAACTTCGCCAACGACTACTCCGACGGCATTCGCGGCACCGACGACGACCGGGCCGGCCCGGTGCGGCTGGTGGGGTCGCGGCTCGCAACGCCGCGGTCGGTCCTGGCGGTGGCCGTGGTGAGCCTGACCGTCGGCGCAATCGCCGGGCTGGTGCTGGCTTTTGCGAGCGCGCTATGGCTGGTCGCGGTCGGACTGGCCTGCATCGCCGGCGCCTGGCTGTACACCGGCGGCTCGAAACCCTACGGCTATGCGGGTTTTGGCGAAGCAGCGGTGTTCGTGTTCTTCGGACTGATTGCCGTGTTGGGCACTCAGTACACCCAGGCGTTGCGGGTGGACTGGGTGGGATTGACGCTGGCGGTGGCGACGGGCGCGCTGTCGTCGGCGGTACTGGTGGCCAACAACCTGCGGGACATCCCGACCGACGCGCAGTCCGGCAAGATCACGCTGGCGGTGCGACTCGGCGCAGTCCGCACCCGGGCGCTCTACCAGCTGTTGCTGGCGCTCGCCGCGGCGCTGACGCTGGTGTTGGCAGCAGCCACCCCGTGGTGTCTGCTGGGCATGATCGCCACGCCGGTGGCGCTGCGGGCGGTGGCGCCGGTGCGATCGGGCCGGGTGGGCGCCGAGCTGATTCCGGTGCTGCGGGATACCGGACTGGCGATGCTGATCTGGTCGATCGCCGTCGCGGTGGCATTGGCCGTCGCCAGTTGACTCTGATCAGTCGCCGGATGGCTCTTCGCCGCGTAGCCGCGCCCGCAGCTGGTCGCGGTCGCGGCGACGGCGCTCGGTGGCCGCCTCCAGCCCGGCGGTGGCCCGTCGACGCAGCGGGCTGAACAGCCAGATGCCCAGCGGCATCGCGATCACCAGCGCGAATAGCACCGCGATGACCACCGGGAAGTCGTGCACGCCGAGCAGCCGCGCCATCCCGTAGATGCCAGCCGCGAGCACGAGGACCAGAATCAGCCTTGCCGCCGCGTACAGCACGATGTCGACGACAGCGCGGCCCGCGGAGCTTCGACCTTCTGCCACAGCTCGAGCCTACGGCGCGGGTATATTCGGTCCAAGGAGGTGTTGAGTGCTCTACCTGCTCCTCGTCCTGGTTTTGGGGACGCTGATCTACATCGGCTGGCGGGCTGCACGTTCGCAGGTGAACCGGCCGAAGACGCGCGTCATCGGACCCGACGATGATCCGGAATTCCTGTGGCGGTTAAGCCACGGCGATAACAACCCGCGTTAGATCAAGCGCTAGATAAAGGCGGTATTCCGCCGCTCGTCGTTGGGGAATCCATCGGCGACAACAGCTGCCAGCTCGATCAACGCCTCGCGCGTTTCCCGCTTCAGCCGCTCCAGGCTGATCTCGGCGCCCTCCTCCAGATGCGGGTCGAACGGCACTAACCGCACCGCGCGGCAACGCCGGGAAAAGTGGTCGACCACCTTTTGCATGTCCACCTTGCCGGAGCGGGGCCGGACCGCGTTGATGACGGCGATAGCGTTGCGCACCAAATCCTCGTGCCCGTGCGCATCGAGCCAGTCCAGTGTGGCCGAGGCGCTCCGCGCCCCGTCGATCGATCCCGAGCTGACCACGATCAGCGTGTCCGCCTTGGACAGCACCGCCGCCATCGCCGAGTGCAAAAGCCCCGTCCCGCAGTCGGTGAGCACCAGGCCGTAATACCGCTCCAGAATCTCCAGCGTCTGGGTGTAGTCGTCGGCGCTGAACGCCTCCGACATGGCCGGATCGCTTTCCGACGCCAAGACTTCCAGCCTGCTGGGCCCCTGGGAGGTGTAGCTGCGGACATCGCTGTAGCGCTGGATGCCCTCGGCGTCGCGCAGCAGGTGCCGGACGGTGGCTGGCGTCTCCAGCGGCACCTTCTGGCTCAGCGTGCCGCGGTCGGGGTTGGCGTCCACGGCCACCACCCGGTCGCCACGGATCGACGCGAACGTGGCGCCCAACGTGGCAGTGATGGTGGTTTTGCCGACGCCGCCCTTCAACGACAGCATCGCGATGCGGTAGCAGCCCCGCAACGGCCGGTTGACCTGCACGATCAGGTCGTTGTAGCGATTGACCCGCGGGCTTTCCCCGACGTTGATCAACTGGCCCGACAAAACGTAGAGCCACCGCCGCCAGCCTTCCGACGGCGGCGGCTTGACCTGCCGTAACAGCGTGCTGGTGGACAGCTCCGGATACGGCGACGGCGGGTGGTGCGCAGGTGTGCCCCCTTGGCGAAACGCAGTGTTGCCCGTCGTCTCAGGTGCTCGCCCGGCCTGCCCCGGCTGATAGCCGCCGTAGGAGGGTGAATCGACCACCCGGGGAAGTCCTTTGGCCGGGGTGGCCGCCCACGCCCGCGGCTCGACGCGGGTTTCCGGGGCCATCCCGCCCACCGTTTGGTTCTCGCTGAAGCGGCGCTCCGTGCGGAACCCCGCAAAGGCCTTCGTCTCGGCCGCGCTGGTCTTGGGGTCCGGCTCACCCGCGTGGGGCTGGGGCGGCAACTCCGTTGTCGGATGGTCTTCGGGGCTTCGAGGCGTTCCGGAGCCCGGGGTTGGATGCTCAGACACGTGAACTTCCCCTCGTTGCAGTACTCGGGTCGCTTGTTACCGCTCGGATAACTCTTAACAACTTGCCCTGTTAACGAACATATCGCAGCGCCGCCCGACACCTCTGCGGTGCAGGTCAGCCCACGCCGGCATAGGAGTGCAGGCCGACGGTCACCAAATTGACGAAGAACAGGTTGAATACCATCGCCACGAAGCCGACCACGTTGATCCAGGCGGCTTTTCTGTCCCGCCAACCCGCCGTCGACCTGGCATGCAGGTAGGCGGCGTAGACCACCCAGGCGATGAAGGCCACAGTTTCCTTGGGATCCCAGCCCCAATACCGGCCCCACGCTTCCTCGGCCCAGATTGCGCCGAAGATCACCCCGAAGCCGAAGACCGGAAACCCGAAGATCGTCGTCCGGTAGGCGATGCGGTCCAGGGTCTGCGCGTCGGGCAGCCGCTGCACCATGCGAGCCAATCCGCCCGCGGTTTGCGGATCGCCGAACCGCGAGGTCTGCAGTAAGAACAGGATGCTGGCCACGCCGGCTACCAGAAACACCCCCGAGCCCAGGCTGACCACCGACACGTGGATCGGCAGCCAATACGACTGCAGCGCCGGCATGACCGGCGCGGCGTTGGCGTACAGCCAGTGTCCGGACACCGCCAGCAGGATCAGCACCGGCAGCAACAGGAAGACCCACAGCGGGCGGTACTGCGGCCGGCGCAACACCACCGCGCCCGCGATCAAGCCGCAGAAGCAGGTCAGGTTGATGAACTCGTACATGTTGCCCCACGGCACCCGCGCGGTGGCCAGGCCACGCAGCACGATGCAGGCCAGCAGCAGCCCGATCCCGACGTAAACCAGGGCCAGACCGCCCCGGCCGATGCGTTCGTCGAACGGCCGTCGGGGCGCGTCCAACACGACGCCGGGTGTGGTGCTGTCGGCAGCGACTCCCGCGCTGACCAGCTGACGCTCGTCTCGCCGGCTGCGGGCGTAGGCGAGTTCGACGGCCAACAGCAGTAGCGCGACGACCAGAACCACCAGCGCCGAGGTGAACGCCCAGTCGGAGGTCCGCGCCAACCCCACGTCGATGTTCGGGGTGTTCATCTCGCGTCCTTTCCGGTGGCGCCGACGGGTTGCCGCGCCGCGGCGTCGAAACCTGCCAACAGCCGGCCGGTCAGCCGTTCGAACTCGTCGCCCCAGCCGGAGTTGTCGGTGCGGGCCAGGCCGCCCAGCTCGACGTTTACCGTAGCCGTTGCCTCGGCTGGGACCATCCGCACCCAGACCCGCCGCCGTCGCACCAGCAGCGACACCAGCAGCCCGGCCATCATCGTGATCGCCGACACCAGCACCCAGATCTGGCCGGGGTCATGGGAGACCTGCAGGTTGATGAAAGGGACGGCGCCGTCGAAGCGCACCACGGTGCCGTCCTGGTCGAGCCGGACTTCTTCGCCGGCGCGCAGGTTGACCCGCTTGAGCTTGACCAACCGGTGCTGGTCGATCAGCCGGGGATCCAGGGTGTACAGCGACTGCGGCCGGCCGGTGTCCAGGCCGGTGTCGCCTTGATAGATGTCGACCGCCACCGCGGGGGCGTTCAGCGCGGGAAAGCTCGACGACAGCAGGGTGCCGTCGAGCTGCTCAGTCGGGGCGAGCAGGCCCTGGATCGCCAGCTGGTGTTGACGACGCTCGGCGGGGTCGGGGTAGCTGCCGGCCGGCGGGTCGATCCGCGCCACGCCCGACGACAGCAGGGTCTGCGGGTTGTCGGGTCGCCATTGCACGGTCGACGTGCGGGTCTGGCCGTCGGGGAACGTCACCGTGAACGTCGGGGCGTAGCCGTGGCCCTGCAGGTAGATCCGGTCGCCGCCGGTGCGCAGCGGGTGGTTGACCTCTAGCCGGTAGGGCTCCCAGGTGTTGCTGGTCAGGTTCGCGCCGGTTTGGTAGTCGATGTCGGCCGCGAACGACGTGGCCTGGCCCGACGGCAGGTAGCGGGCATCGAAGTCGTTGACGCGGATACAGATTGGATGCAGTGAGGTGCCGTCGACGGTGTTGCCGGCGCGGAACGAGTCGAACGCGGCCGGCGAGGCCGAGCAGAACCCCGGCCCGCCGTCGGCGATCACGATCACGTTGCCCTCGTAACCGAACATCTTGCCGACACCGACCGCCACCAGCAGGCCCAGCAGCGCGAAATGGAAAGCCAGGTTGCCGAATTCGCGCAGATAGCCCTTCTCGGCGGAGATTTCGACGGTGCCTTCTGGTGGCGACCCGCTGCGCCCGGCTTCGCCGCCCTTGCGATCGCCACGGCCGTCGTGGCGGCGGATGGTTTTGCGCCAGCCGCGCAGCCGGTGGGCCATCGTCGCGGCTAACTCGTCGGGGTCGCCGGCGATCGTGGCGGTGGCGTGCTTGGGCAGCCGGGCCAGGTTGCGGGGGGCGGCCACCGGGGTGGCGCGCAGGCTCTTGGCGTGCTCGACCATCCGCGGGGTCAGGCAGCCGACCAGCGACACGAAGAGCAGCACGTAGATCGCGGTGAACCAGAAGCTGCCGAACACGTCGAACGCCTGCAGTCGATCCAGCCATGGTCCGATCACCGGATGGGTGGCCAGATACTCGTCGACCTTGCTGGCGTTGAGGCTGCGCTGCGGCAACAGCGCGCCGGGGATCGCGCCCAGCGCCAGCAGGAACAGCAGCACCAGCGCGGTGCCCATCGACGTCAGCGCCCGCCAAGTGTTGCGTATAACCGCGAACACCCGGCTCATATCGGCAGCCTCACGTCGGTTACGAACGCGTCGCGCAGCCACGAGACGAAGTCGTTCCACACTCCGCTGACCAGCGCTGCGCCCACCGCGATCAGCAGCACGCCGCCGATGATCTGCAGCGCCCGGGTGTGCCGGCGAAGCCAGCCCAGCCCCGCCACCGCGCTGGCCGACCCAAACGCCAACAGCACGAACGGGATTCCCAGGCCCAGGCAGTAGGCGATCACCAACACGATGCCGCGCGCCACGCTGGCGCCGTCGGTGGCCGATGCGACGGTGATCACCCCGGTTAGCGTCGGCCCCAAACACGGTGTCCAACCCAGCGCGAACACCGCGCCCAGCACCGGCGCCCCGGCCACCGTCGACAACTGCCGCGGCGTGAAGCGTGCCTGGCGCTGCAGGGCGGGGATGAAACCGATGAAGACCAGTCCCATCACGATGGTCAGCACCCCGCCAACCCGCTGCAGCAGCAGTTGATTGCTGATCAGCGTGGTGGTCATGCCGAGCACCGCGACGCTGCCGAGCACGAACACCACAGTGAACCCGGCCACGAACAACGCCGCCGACCCGGCGACCCGCCACCGCGCGGTCGGCGGCGCTTTGAGCGCACCGGCCCCGGGCGCTTCGTCGACGCCGACGACCGCGGCCAGATAGGACAGATAGCCCGGCACCAGCGGCACCACGCACGGCGAGGCGAACGACACCAGCCCGGCCAGCAGGCAGACCGCCAGCGCCACCAACAGCGGCCCCGCGGCGGCGATTTCAGTGAACCCGCTGCTCATTGCGGTCCCGGTGGCGCCTGACCCTCGGCTGCCAACCGCTCGACGACCGGCTGCAGGTCTTCGGCGAGCAGTTCGCGCAGGAAGACCGCGGCCACCCGGTGCTGACGGTCGAGCACCAGGGTGGACGGAATGACCGTGGTGGGGTATTTGCCGCCGAACGCGATCATGGTCCGCATCGCCGGGTCGTAGATCGACGGAAAGGTTAGGTGGCGATCGGTGACGAAGTCCTGCGCGGCTTGGCGGTTGTTGTCGCGCACATCGATACCGAGAAACGCCACCCCGTCATCGCGGGTGGCGTCGTAGACCTCTTGCAGGCGGGTGACTTCGGCTCGGCACGGCCCGCACCACTGGCCCCACACGTTGATGACGACGACCTTGCCGGGGAAGTCGTTGAGCGACAGGGTGCGTGCCGGGTTCATCAGGTCGGGTCCACTCACCGGCCCGGGCCGGCCCCGGCGGTCGGGCGGGTCGTAGAAAATGTCGGTTTTACCGCCCGGAGCGACGAATTCGAAAGTGCCGCCCTGGGCGACGGCGTCGTCACCGGTCGAGCAGCCGGCCAGGAGACCGGCCACTGCTGCGGCGACGATCGCCAGCCGCCACATGCTCAACAGCCGCCCGGTTCGGAGTACGCCACGTCGACCAACCGGTCGCCGTCGTACACCAGGGACGTCACCGACCCGACAGCGCATTCCCGGCGCCGTGGATCGTGCCACAGTCGTTTGCCGGTCAGGTGCAGTCGCAGCGTCCATACCGGCAATTGGTGGCTCACACACACTGCTTCGTGGCCGGCGGCGCGGGCGCGCGCCTTATCCACTGCGGTCGCCATCCGGGTGGCGATCTGCGCGTAGGGCTCACCCCATGACGGCTTGACCGGATTGCGCATGTGCCACCACACCCGCGGGTCGCGCCAGGCGCCGTCGCCGGGCGAGATCCGCCGGCCTTCCAGCACGTTGGTCGATTCGATCAGGTCTCCGTCGGTGTCCACCGGCAAGTCGTGGCGGGCGGCGATCGGGGCGGCGGTCTCCTGCGCGCGCTGCAGCGGGGAAGCGATCACCGCGACGATGTCGCGGTCGGCCAAGGCGTCGGCCACTGCCTGCGCTTGTCGAATGCCCTTGTCGGACAAGTGGAATCCGGGTAAGCGTCCGTAGAGCACCCCGGCAGGGTTGTACACCTCACCGTGGCGGACCAAATGGATTCGGGTCTGTTCGGCCATCAGGGTCTGGGCTCCTTGGCGGCGGCGGCGACCGCCGCGGGTAGTGCATCGGCGATGCGGGTGAAGGCGTCGTCGTCGAGGGCAGCCGAGACGAACCACGCCTCGAAGGCACTGCACGGCGGGTAGACGCCGGCGTCCAGCAGCGCGTGGAAGAACGGCGGATAGCGCCAGGTTTGGCTGGCTTTGGCCGACGCGAAGTCGGTCACCGGTTCGTCGGCGAAGAAGACGCTGAACATGTTGCCTGCGCGCGGAATCTGGTGTGGCACATTAGCTTCCGTCAACGCCTTCGAGAGCAGACCGACCAGCCGGTCGGCGTTGACATTCAGCGTGCGGTAGACGCTGTCGTCGGCGGCGCGCAGGGTGGCCAAGCCGGCGGCCATCGCCACCGGGTTACCCGACAGCGTGCCGGCCTGATACACCGGCCCCAACGGCGCCAACCGCTCCATCACATCGGCCCGTCCGCCGAACGCCGCGGCCGGCAGCCCGCCGCTCATCACCTTGCCGAACGTGAACAGGTCGGCCTGCACCGGATCGATGCCGTACCAACCGCTTCGGCTGACCCGGAAGCCGGTCATCACTTCGTCCAGAATGAGCAGCGCGCCATGCTCGGCGGTGATGGTCCGCAGCGCGGCGTTGTAGCCGGGTGCCGGTGGGACAACACCCATGTTGCCGGGGCTGGCCTCGGTGATCACCGCCGCAATCTCGTCACCGAAGCGGGCGAAGGTTTCCTGCACCGCGTCGATGTCGTTGTAGGGCAACACAATCGTGTCGGCTGCGCTGGCTCCGGTGACACCGGGTGAGGACGGCAGTCCCAGTGTCGCTACCCCAGATCCGGCGTCGGCCAGTAGTGCGTCGACGTGGCCGTGGTAGCAGCCGGAGAACTTGACGATCTTGGCGCGCCCGCTGAAGCCACGGGCCAGTCGCACCGCGCTCATGGTGGCCTCGGTGCCGGAGTTGACCAACCGGATCCGATCCACCGGTGCCACCCGATCGATGATCTCGGCGGCCAACTCGGTCTCCGCCGGCGTCGGAGCCCCGAACGACACCCCACCGGCGGCGGCCTGCTGTACGGCCTCGACCACCGCGGGGTGCGCGTGGCCGAGGATCATCGGGCCCCACGAGCAGACCAAGTCGACGTAGTGGTTGCCGTCGGCGTCGGTCAACCGGCATCCGTGGGCCTCGGTGATGAAGCGCGGAGTGCCGCCGACGGCCTGAAAGGCCCGGACCGGGGAGTTCACGCCGCCGGGAATGACCGCGCAGGCGTCGTCGAACAACTTCGCCGAGGCGTCGATACCCATGGCCACCAGTGTCCCAGCTGGCAGAACCGGCTCGACTACAGGGTGTAGTTGCCACGCCTTGTGCCGTCGAGATTGACGTTAGAGCGGTATTTCGGCTGGTAAACAGCTCTAACGTCGATTTCGGCAACATCGGACGCGGGGTTGAGATTCGCGGCGGCCACGGAGTTGGATAGCACCATGCAACTACCGCAACGGCTCGCCCGGTTCAACCGGCACGTGACCAACCCCGTTCAACGGATGTGGGCCGGCTGGCTGCCCGGCTTCGGGATTCTCGAACACGTCGGGCGGCGCTCGGGTAAGCCGTACCGCACCCCGTTGAATGTGTTCAGCGCGGAGGTCGACGACAAGCCCGCCGTGGCGATCCTGCTGACCTACGGCCCGGACCGCGACTGGCTGAAGAATCTCAATGCCGCCGGCGGCGGGCGGATGCGGCGCAACGGCAAAACCTTCGGCCTCATCCAGCCGCGCACGCTGACCAAGGCCGAGGCGGCCCCGTATGTCAGCGCCCGCTCGCGAGCGCTGTTCAGCAGGCTGCCGTTCGAGCAGGCGGTCCTACTCACCCGGATCGACTAGCCGTGCAGTTCTCCGAACGACGGGCCCGATTCAACCGCCGGGTCACCAACCCGCTGTTCCTGCCGATCAGCGGTTGGCTGCCGCTGTGGTCGATCATCGAGCACGTCGGGCGACGGTCCGGCAAGACCTACCGCACGCCGGTCTCGATGTTCCGCACCGACGGCGGCGTCGCGGTGCTGCTGGTCTACGGACCGAATCGGGACTGGGTGAAGAACCTGCAGGCCGCTGACGGCGGGCGGGTCACGCTGTACGGCAAGACCTTTGACGTGACCGACCCTCGGGTTGTCCCGACCGGCGAGGCGGTCAGCGCGCTGAAAACCCCGTGGCGACAGCTGTTGGGGTCGGCCGGGGTCGAATCCGCCCTGCTGCTCACCCGGGCCTGAGAACGCACGACTGGACCGGGCGCCGCACGGGTATACCCGCGACCGGAGGGCGACTATGACCGAAACTGGACGAGAGCAACGCCTGGCTCAGCGCATCGAGCAGCTATACGCCAACGACCCGCAGTTCCGCGGCGCGGCGCCGCTACCGGAGGTGACCACCGCCGCTCACCAAGCGGGGCTGCGGCCCTGGCAGGTCGTCGAGCACTACCTCACCGGTTACGCCGACCGGCCTGCGCTGGGACAACGGGCCCGCGAGCTGACCCCCGTCGACGACGCCCCGGGGCGCGCAACATCGACCCTGCTGCCGGGTTTCGAGACGATCACCTACCGCCGATTGGGCGAACGCGTGGAGGCGCTCTCCGGCGGCTGGCAGACGAACCTGCCGGGCGGCTTCCATCCCGGCGACTTCGTGGCGGTGCTGGGCTTCACCAGCATCGGCTACGCAATCATCTACCTGACCTGCCTGCGGCTCGGTGCGGTGTTCATCCCGCTGCAAACCAGTTCATCGGCGCAACAGCTGAAGCCGATCGTGGCCGAGACCACGCCGCGGGTGTTCGCCGCCAGTATCGATTCCCTGGACACCGCAATCGACGTGGTGATCGACGCGCCGTCGGTGCAGCGGCTGGTGGTGTTCGACTATTTCAACTACGACCACGAGCAACGCGGGCGCTACCAGGCCGCGCTCGAGCGACTGTCCGCGGCCGGGCGCGAGGTCGAGGTCATGCCACTGCTGACCGAACTGGAAGACGGGCGTTCGCTGCCGGCGCCCCCGCGTTCGTCCCGCCGGCCGGCGAGAATCCGCTGGCCACCCTGATCTACACGTCGGGCAGCACCGGGACCCCGAAGGGGGCGATGTACACCGCGGACATGACGACTCGGCTGTGGCAACGCCCGCATAGCCCGTCGCTGGACATCGGCATCCAGATCCCGGCCATCCATCTGCAGTACATGCCGCTGTCCCATGTCTTCGGACTGGAATGGCTGATCGCCACGCTGGCATCCGGGGGCATCGGGTACTTCGCCGCCAAGAGCGACATGTCCACCTTGTTCGACGACATCGCACTGGTGCGCCCCACCGCGTTGAACCTGGTCCCCCGGGTCTGCGACTTGATCTTCCGGCGCTACCGCCGAGAGCTGGATCTGCGATCCGCGACCGAGGGCAGCCCGGCCGACGATGAGGTGAAAGCCGAACTGCGACAAGACTTTCTCGGTGGCCGCGTGGTATCGGCGATGTGCGGCAGTGCACCGCTGTCCACGCAGATGCACGCGTTCATGGAGTCGCTGCTCGACGTGGCCGTCGCCGACGGGTATGGGGCCACCGAAACCGGCGGCGGCATCCTTCGCAACGGCATTGTTCGCCGTCCGCCGGTGACCGAATACAAGCTGGTCGACGTGCCGGAGCTCAACTACTTCACCACCGACAAACCGCACCCGCGCGGCGAACTGTATGTCAAGGCGAGCAACGTAATCCCAGGCTATTTCCGGCATCCCGAACTGTCTGCCCAGATTTTCGACGACGACGGTTTCTACAAGACCGGCGACATCATGGAAGAGCTCGGCCCGGACCGCCTGAAATATCTCGACCGCAGCAACAATGTCATCAAGCTCTCCCAGGGCGAGTTCGTCGCGGTGTCCCAGCTCGAAGCCACCTATGCCGCCAGCCCCTACATCCGGCAGATCTTCCTGCATGGCAGCAGCGACCAGCCGTTCTTGCTGGCGGTGATCGTGCCCAACCTCGACGCGATCGGCGACGGCGACCCACGCGCGCTGATCACCGCGTCGTTGCAGCAGATCGGCGCCGAGAACCGGCTCAACCCGTATGAGATTCCGCGGGAATTCCTGCTGGAATCAGAGCCATTCACCCGCGACAACGGGCTGTTGTCCGGGGTGGGCAAGCTGCTGCGGCCGGCGCTGCGGTCACGCTACGGCGAACAGCTGGACGCGATGTACGACAAGATTGCGGCGGGCCAGGAAAATCAGCTCGATCAGCTGCGCGCCGCGGCCGGTGACCTGCCGACCATCGACACCGTGCGGCGTGCCGCGGTGGCCACCCTCGGCTTGGAGGCCGCCGACGCAAACATGCCTGCCGATGCGAGATTCATCGAGCTGGGCGGCGATTCGCTGTCCGCGTTCTCATTCGGCTCGCTGCTGGAGCAGATCTACCACGTCGATGTTCCGGTGCAGACGATCGTCAGTCCCACCGCGACGCTGGCCACCATCGCGGGCTACATCGACGGGGAGCGTGACTCGGCCTCCATGCGGCCCACGTTCGCCTCGGTGCACGGCCGGGACGCCACCGTGGCACGCGCGTCGGATCTGACCCTGGACAAGTTCATCGATGCCGAAACATTGGCTGCCGCATCGAGACTGGAGACAGCAGACGGTACGGTCGGCACCGTCCTACTGACCGGCGCCAACGGTTACCTGGGCCGATTCTTGTGTCTGGAGTGGTTGGAGCGGCTGTCGCAGAGCGGCGGGCGGCTGATCTGCATCGTGCGCGGCGCCGATCCGGTCGCGGCTCGGCAGCGCATCGAGGCTGCGATCGACAGCGGCGATACCGGGTTGTCCGCGCACTATCGCGCGCTGGCCGCCGAGCACCTCGAGGTGTTGGCCGGTGACCTGGGCGCTGCGAACCTCGGTGTCGACACACCAACCTGGAATCGGCTCGCCGAATCGGCGGACCTGATTGTGCACGCCGCCGCGATGGTCAACCATGTGCTGCCCTACAGTCAGCTGTTCGGTCCGAACGTGGTGGGCACCGCCGAGATCATCAAGCTGGCAATCACCAAGCGCCTCAAGCCCGTTAGCTATTTGTCGACGGTCGCGGTCACTGCGCTGCCCGACGGCAGCTTCCTCGGCGAGGATGTCGACGTGCGTGAGGCGTCGGCGTCGCGGTCACTGGACACGTCGTATGCCAGCGGCTATGCGACCAGCAAGTGGGCCGGTGAGGTGCTGCTGCGCGAAGCACACGATCTGTGTGGGCTACCGGTGGCGGTGTTCCGCTCCGACATGATCCTGGCGCACAGCCGCTATTCCGGACAGCTCAACGTGACCGACATGTTCACCCGGCTGATCCTGAGCATCCTGGCGACCGGCCTCGCACCGCGCTCCTTCTATCAGCTTGACGCCGACGGCAACCCGCAGCGCGCGCACTATGACGGGCTGCCAGTCGATTTCACCGTCGATGCGATCACCACCCTGGGGACCCGCGCTACCGACGGCTATCACACCTACAACGTGCTCAACAACCACGACGACGGTATCTCACTGGACACCTTCGTCGACTGGCTCGTCGCCGATGGCCAGAAGATCGAACGGATCGACGACTACGGTCAATGGCTTAGCCGATTCGAGGCGGCGATGAAAGAGCTGCCCGAGGACCAGAAGAAGAATTCCGTGCTGCCGCTGCTGGGCGCCTACGCCCGACCGGCAGCGCCGATGTCGGGTACCACGATGCCTGCCGAGAAGTTCCGTGCCGCAGTGCAATCCGCTCAGATTGGCGCCGATAACGATGTGCCGCACCTCAGCGAGGCGTTGATCGACAAATACGTCGCCGATCTGCACCAGCTAGGTTTGTTGGACAGCGAAGCCGGCGGGCAGGTGGCCTGACGGGACCGGCTGGCGGGACACGTTCGAGGGTAGGGCCCTAACCGGGACCGCATCTTTCAGCCGTGTCGACATCCAATTTCTGATCCGGCTGCGTCGGGTCAGCGAGCTGTTGGAGGACAACACAATCCGAGCCGGACCTACCGGGGCAGACGGCGTCGGCCGTTTCGATAAATTTAGCGATACTGCGCTCGAGTGCACGCAACTCCCGCAGCTTCCCGCGCACCTCGGTAAGATGCACATCCGCCAGATCTCGAGCGTGCACGCAGGAACGTTCGCTGTCCTGCATCAGTGTGGCGAGGACTCGGACTTGCTCGATAGGAAACCCGAAGTCTCGGCAGCGTCGGATGAATGTCAGCCGCCGCACATCGTTGTCGCCGTATCGGCGCTGGCCGCCGGTGCGGCCGGGCAGAGGCAGAAGGCCGATGTCTTCGTAGTAGCGGATGGTGGGCGCAGTTGTGCCGGTTGCGCGTGCCAGTTCGCCGATCCTTAGCTCCATCAGTGCTGCTTTCGCTCATCCCTTGAACATCAAGCAACTTGAAGATCCACACTGGAAGCGTGGACCGAACAGTCCCGCATGTCAACGCCGAGAAGAGGTGAAGGAGCCGACATAGCGATGGAAGTCGAGCCGTCCGTAGCCGCCTGCATGCTGCCGGCGGCCGACCACAAAGATCGGCTGGCATGGATCCAAGAGCTCAACGCGTCCGCGCTACGCAACTACTGCCGCCACGGCTCACGAATCGAACTCGTCTATCACCCTGCGGCGGTAGCCCGAGTGCGGGAGCTCGTTCACCGCGAAAAGGAGTGCTGCCCGTTCCTGAATTTCACCCTTCGGGAAGAAGAGGATACGTGCACACTCGTGATCGAGGTACCGGGAGACGCCAGTACGGCCGCCGATGCACTATTCGCGCCCTACAGCGAAACGAGGCCTTCCGGCGAAAAGCGCAGACCGCACGACTCTGGACGGTGTTGACGACGTGATCGAGGTGATGAACGAAAGTACCGGCAATATCCTCGGCATATGGGCGAGCGGAAAGCTGAGCCGATCGGATTACCGAGAGGTACTCGCGCCGCGCATCCAATCGTTGCTTGACCAGTTCCCAAGGGTGAAGGTGCTATTTCTGATGGACGAGGCCTTCGAAGGTTGGAGCCTCGGAGCGGCCTGGGCCAACACCGTCTTCGATGTGAAGCATCGACGCGATTTCGAGAAGGTCGCGATGGTCGGCGCCCCCAAATGGGAGGAATGGTGCGCGAATACGGCCGCGACACTACTGATAAACGGCAAGATGCGGACATTTCGCCTCGATCAGTTGATGCAGGCATGGGAGTGGCTGCGAGGGTAGTGCAACCACCGGAGGTCCAAAGCTGCTGAGGGTCATTGCGTATCGTCGATTCCTGCTTCAGCAAGCCCAACTCGTATCGCCTCTCCGTATGGTTGACCGGCTCGCACGATGGTGATCTCACCACGCTCTTCGAAGAGGACGTACTGGAGGGCGTTGACATCGCTCTCGCCGGCCTGGCGCAGTAGGCGGTACACATCACGATCGGCCAATCCAGCAGTTCGCAGAGCCGTCGCCTGCAAGCGCCCGCGCGCCAGCAGGATCAGCGGTTTGCGCGTCAACAAGCCACCGAGCCAGCCACGCCGATGACACTCGGCGACTACGCGATGTATGGCGCACAGCGTGATCAGTGCGACCGCGCCGGTGGCGAACGACGTTGTCAACGACGTCGCCGTCCGGCCGATGATTGCACCGATCGCCACCGCCACAACGAAGTCAAATATATTGAGCTCAGCGAGCATTCGCCGTCGCGACACCCGGAGGCCAATAATCGCGACGGTGAACAGAAGGACCGCCTTCAATGCCGTCCAGCCTAATTGTGAATACTGACCGATCAGGTAGAACATTTGACGCCTCCTACGGCATTAGGGCCCACGATCGAAGCGGTAATCGGACGAGCGACGCTCGGACGGCTCTACGATTCGGTGTCGAGGTAGGCGGCGGGCTCACCGCCGGCGGTGGTGAACGCCGTTAGCGCGCGCACCAGCCCCTGTCGCTTTGACGTGGGCATTTTTTCGACGATACGAGCGATTTCGCGGCGTCGGTGCGCGGTGACCTGTCGCACGACCTCACGGCCGCGCGCGGTGAGCGCGGCAAGCAGCTCACGCCGTGAGGTCGGGTGCGGTAGGCGGTCGAATAGGCCGACGCTCACGAGCCGATCGACCATCCGGCCGGCGGCCGACGGCTGCATACCCAACAGACCAGCCAGCGTCGCCATGTTGATCGGGCCCCGATTGGACAAGATCACCAGCGTTCGAAGCTGCGGGATCGTGATCGCCTCGTCAACCCGGCCTATCGAGTAAGCCGAAATCGCCACCAGCAACCGCGACGCGGTCAGCAACGCGTCGGTGATTGCATCTAGCGACTCGTCGGTTGCTGTCGCGCTTTCCGTGCTCATCCGTTCCGCCCTTCTGCCACGGGCACACACAGCTACGAGCCAGCTTATTAGCAGGGGGCTACCCAATCCCGTCTTGCCCGCCACGCTAGACAGCCACCTCGTCGAACTCGCTCAGCGACACATGACCGACGGCACGATGGAATGGGAGTACCTAGTCCTCACCGCACGCAAGCGATAAATCGCCCAGCGGCCGCGTGGCCGGCATGAGCATGCGATGCCCAGTTGCCGTGGCGCCGACGCTGTGTCGACAGCGGTTGAGCCCAGCAGAGTCCGCAAACGGGGTGAAAGCCTGGGCGCCAGCCAACGAGTCCGAAGCCCGACCGCGCCACGAGTCCCTTGCACCTATCCATGCATATCTGCGCATGTGTATGGTGGTGGGTGCCTGTCCGAGCACCCGACCGAAGGAGAGCAATGTTCGACTTCACCGAATCGATCGTCGTCGAAGCGCCCCACGACACGGCCTGGGAGATATTGCGCGAGGTAGACAACTGGTGGCTGCCGTCGAATCCCGAGCACGTAAGCCTGGACCATCTGGATGAGCGTCCAGCTACCGAAGTCGGCGCCAAGCTGCGTATCCGGGAAAGTATCGGTGGCATACCGGGCGAGGCGGTAGGAACGATTACCGCTGTCGAACCGGGTTCGGCGGTGACGTGGGAGGCCGATGCGACGTATCGGTGGCTGGGTCTGTCGGTCCGTGTTGGTGAAGGGGTTACGTGGCGGATTGAACCACAAGATGATGCGACCACCACGGTGAGCGCGCGGGTGTGGGCGACATTGCCCGACAGCTTATTCGGTCGTCTGGCCGCGTTCGTGTTCGTCCACGTGCTCGACGGCGAAGCGAAAGATCGCCACCACGCGCGCACTGAGTTGCAGTACCTCAAGCGCACCATCGAAGGCGCACGGCGCTGACTACAGTTTCCGCCCCAAAATACTTTGCCGGTTCGCGGACGGAACCGGCAAAGTAATGGGCACTCACAGCGGCATGGCGCGCAGCGCGGGATGACTGCGGAGGAAGTGTCCGGTGGCGAACGCGCGGACGTCGCCACCGGCTGGCCTCGGCGACGTCGGGTAACACGACGCCCGCCGAGAAGTTCCCGTGCCGCACCTCAGCGGGGCGTTGATCGACAACTACGGCGCCGATCTGCACCAGCTAGGTCTATTGGACCGCGAAGCCGGCGGGCAGGTGGCCTGACGGGACCGGCTGGCGGGATACCACATGAGTGACCGGAATCGGATGCGTCGAGCGAGCCTTGTCCACCAGGCCCAGCCGCAGCCAGGACTGTCGGCCCTCGGCGATCACCAACTGGTCCGGGCCGAAGCTCTGCACCGCACTGGCCAGCGCGCGTAGCGGACGGTAGTCGCCGAGTTCGCCTCCGGCCGACAGTCCGATGTCGCGCATTTCGGTCAGGATGGCGTCCAGGCGTTGTTGCGCGGCTTGCACGGTCGCGTTCATCACATAGACCGGACCGGTGTTCCCAGCTTGGCCAGTGTCGGCAGGGCTTGCCGGCACACAGACGAAGTATTCGGCTCGCCGCTTGTTGTCCACCCGCCGCAGTGCGTCGAAAAGCTCACTGCCGGAGACGTTTTTGTTCGCCAGCACTAAAACCCGGGTGGCTTTGCCGGTTGGTGGACCGCCGGCATCAAGCTGTGCGGGCCGGCGCCAGAATCTGGGCAGGAAGTACAACACCAGGACGACCACCCAGGACAACACGCCCAGCCACAGCTGGGCACGGGCGCCG
Source organism: Mycobacterium sp. NGS62 (assembly GCF_059812285.1). NCBI lineage: Bacteria > Bacillati > Actinomycetota > Actinomycetes > Mycobacteriales > Mycobacteriaceae > Mycobacterium > Mycobacterium sp. NGS62. The sequence goes on from NZ_JCALCK010000005.1 coordinate 404,729, forward strand.
TCGTCGAACGCCATCTGCACGAGCACCGCAACGATGCCGACAGCGGTGAGGATCGACAGCACCGGGAAGCACCACATCCTGACCCGAAGCTTGTCCGGCGATGTCCGGCGGCGCAGGACGATCTGGGACAGCGCGATCAGCAGGTACACGAAAAGGACGATCGCTCCCGACGATTTCAGCAGGAAGTCGAACACGGTGTCCGGGGCGATCCAGGCCATCAGTACCGACAAGAAACCCACAACCGACGAGAACAGGATGGCGGTCGCCGGGACTCCGCGCCGGCCGACCTTGACCAACTGCAGTGGCGCCTCGTGGTGGGCGGCGAGCACGAACAACATGCGAGATGCCGTGTACAGCCCCGAGTTCAGACACGACAGCACCGCGGTGAGGATGACCGCGTTCACCAGATGACCGGCGCCATGGATGCCCATCACGGTGAGCGCGGCGATGTAAGGCGAGGTACCGGGTTCGACGGAGTTCCAGGGCAGGATGGCGGCGAGCAGAAAGACCGAGCCGACGTAAAAAATCAGGATGCGGACCACGACGGTGTTGGTCGCGCGGCGCACCGCGCGGGCCGGATTGGGGGTTTCAGCGGCGGCGATGGTGGCGACCTCGGCGCCGGTCATCGCCGAAACCACCACTGCGGCAGCGGCGACGACGGAGCCCACACCGGTCGGAAAGAAACCGCCGTGAGCGGTGAGGTGGCCGAAATCCATGTGGTGGTGCGGCCACATACCGGTGACGAAAAGCGTGCCCAGCCCGATGAAGACGGTAACGGTCGCGACTTTGATTCCGGCGAACCAGAATTCGAACTCGCCGAAGGATGCCACTGAGAACAAGTTCGTCGCGGTCATCGTCACCATCAGGATCAGCGACAGTACCCACAGCGGGGCATTGATCCAGTAGCCGAGGACTTTTCCGCCCGCGACGGCCTCGAAACCCACCACGATCACCCAGGAGTACCAATACAGCCAGCCCACCGAAAACCCTGCCCAGCCCCCCAGAGCCTGCCGCGCGTAGTCGGCGAACGACCCGGTCGACGGGTTGGCGGTGGCCATCTCCCCGAGCATCCGCATCACCAACACGATCAGCACGCCGGCGAGCGCATAGGTCACAAACGTGGCCGGCCCGGTCGCACTGATGACCACACCGGATCCGATGAACAAACCCGCGCCGATCACCCCGCCGATCGCGATCATGTTGAGCTGCCGCTGCGACAACCCGTGAGGCAGCGTCGAACTTGTGCGCACGCTGGATCGAGTGGGCGTCTGCAGCATTAGCGGACGCTAACACCCGTCGCCGCTCACATCGGCGCGGCGCGCAGACGTCGGAATCCGAAATTGCCGCGCTGCGGAGCAGCAGGCAATGTGACAGGAGCAGTATGACGGGCCTGTCGCAATATTCACGGAAGTGCTTGGGGGCGTTCGGGAACTACCCCGGCGACAGACCGGAACGCGTCTTTCCCGTCGACGGCCCCATCGGACACCGCACGAGACCCCGGCGGCGAGCCTACGAACCAACGAAGATGTGTGCCGCGGGCTCGCCCCCGGCTGTGGTGAACGCCGTCAGGGCGCGCACGAGCCCGTGACGTTCAGGAGGGGGCATTCGTTCGACAATGCGGGCGAGCTCGACGCGCCGGTGGGCGGTGACTCGCTCGACGACCTCGCGCCCGCGCTCGGTGAGCACGGCCACCAGCTCGCGCCGCGAGGTCGGATGCGGCAGCCGGTCGATCAGCCCGGCTCCGACGAGTCGTTCGACCATCCGGCCCATGGCCGACGGTTGCACCCCCAGCACACCAGCCAGGGTGGCGAGATTGATCGGGCCGCGGTTGGACAAGATCACCAGGGTGCGGTACTGCGCGATGGTGATGCTCTCGTCAACCTGAGCGATTGAGTGGGCCGCGATGGCCACCAGCAGCCGCGACGCCGTCAACAACGCGTCGGTGATCGCGTCGAGTGACTCGCCGGAGGCGGTCGCGCTTTCGGGGGCCATTTGCTCGGCTTTCCCTCCCTTGCGGTCCCGATTGACAGCTGTTGTCCAGCAGTTTAGCAGGCGTCAACTATGGTAAACGTCAACTATTTCCTGGTAGTACTGTAGTCGCAGAACATGATCGAGCGGTTTCGCACGACTGCCCGCTGCGCCCATCGACGACGACGTCGGAAGTACCCACCCCTTCCTCTTTCTCGGGAGGTTTTTGTATGAGCATTGACACCCGCGCCGGCCAAGACCACACCATGGCGGCCACGCACCAGACGGTGTGGGCGATGGGCGACTACGCCTTGATGGCCGAGGAGGTGATGGCCCCGCTGGGCCCAGTGCTCGTCGGCGTCACCGGGATCGGCCCGGGCGATCGGGTGCTCGACGTAGCCGCCGGATCCGGCAACATCTCGATCCCGGCCGCCAAGGCAGGTGCCCATGTCGTTTCCAGCGACTTGACACCGGAACTGCTGCAGCGCTCCCGGCTGCGGGCCGCCGAACAGGGTGTGCTGCTCGACTGGCGGGAAGCCAACGCCGAAGCGCTGCCATTCGGCGACGGCGAGTTCGACGCTGTGCTATCGGCGATCGGTGTGATGTTCGCGCCGCATCATCGGAACGCCGCCGACGAGTTGGTCCGAGTTTGTCGGCCCGGCGGGACGATCGGGCTGATCAATTGGACACCGGACGGATTTTTCGGCCAGATGCTCGCGGCCATCAGGCCGTACAGACCTACCCTGTTGCCGGGTGTGCCCTTGGCGGCGTTGTGGGGTCGTGAGGACTATATCGCCGGGCTGCTGGGAGACCGAGTCAGCGATATCAGCACACGGCGGGATACGTTGACCGTCGATCGGTTCGGCAGCGCCGAGGCGGTCCACGACTACTTCAAGAAGCACTACGGTCCCACGATCAGCGCCTACCACCATATCGGCGACAATCCCGTGTTGGTCGCCGCACTGGACGCGCAACTTGTTGAACTCGCCCGCCGACACCTCGCCGGTGGCGTGATGCGTTGGGAGTACCTACTCGTCACCGCGAGGAAACGATGAGTCAGACATCGCAAGGTCAAAGGCCAATGTCTTCTGGCACCAGCTGTTTCGATCCAAGCCCTGGGAGCAGCTTTGGTCCGCATCATGATGTGACCAGGGGGCGTACACCATTATCGCCTGAAACAGGCTTGGCCAGAACGTATTCGGGTCTGCGACCGCGCCGCCGCCAGCTGCCACAGCCACAAACGGACTGCCGAAGACGCGGCCTGCTGTTCCGATAAGTGTTATCCCGCGAAATCCCACTTATCAAGCACATCGTGTAGGAAAGGTGAAGAGTGCATGGCCCGTTCGCGTTGCATTTCGTACTGGGATCCGGAAAATGCTGTGGCCTGGGAGGCCGGTAACAAAGCCATCGCTCGGCGTAACCTGCTGTGGATTGTCGCGTGTGATCATATTGCCTTCGGGGTCTGGACGCTGTGGCCGGTCATGGTGCTGTTCATGCCGCAAAACGAATACGGCTTTTCCGCGGCCGACAAGTTCCTGCTCGGCGCCACCGCGACCTTCGTCGCGGCGTGCCTGCGGATCCCCTACTCGTTGTGCATTTCAACCTTCGGTGGCCGCAACTGGACGGTGTTTTCGATCCTGGTGCTGTTCATCCCCACCATCGGCACGGTCGTACTGCTGGCCCACCCCGGCCTGCCGCTATGGCCATACTTGGTGTGCGCCACGCTGACCGGGTGCGGCGGCGCCAACTACGCGGCATCTTTGACGAACACCAATGCGTTCTACCCGCATCGGGTCAAAGGCGCCGCGCTGGGGTTCAATGCCGGGGCCGGCAACCTCGGGGTGCCGATGATCCAGTTGGTGGGGCTGGTGGTGATTGCCGTCGCCGGGCACCGCCAGCCTTACTGGGTGTGCGGACTTTACCTGTTGCTGCTGACAATCGTTGCGGTCGGGGCAGCGCGGTTCATGGACAACCTCGAGCACGCCACCGACGTGAGCCACCTGCGGGCGATCCTGTCCTACCGTGACACCTGGATGCTCGCGCTGCTGTACCTGGGCACGTTCGGCTCGTGGATCGGCTTCGCGTTCGCGTTCGGCCAGGTACTGCAGATCAATTTTATGGCCGGCGGGCAAAGCGCAGCGCAGGCGTCGTTGCACGCCGCCGAGTTCGCTTTCATCGGGCCGGCGCTGGGCTCGCTGGCCCGAATTTATGGCGGCAGACTGGCCGATCGCGTCGGCGGCAGCCGAGTCACTCTGGCGGTCTTCGCCGCCATGGTGCTGGCCGCCGGGCTGCTGGTCGCCGTCAGTACAACTGATGACTACACCTCCGGCCCCACCACCGCCGCCACCATGATCGGCTACATCGCCGGTTTCATGCTCCTGTTCATCCTGGCTGGGATCGGCAACGGGTCGGTGTACAAGATGATCCCGTCGGTCTTCGACGCACGCAGCCACTCGCTGGACCTCAGCGAAGTCGACCGCCGTCACTGGTCGAGCGCCATGTCGGGTGCGGTGATCGGATTCGTTGCGGCGTTCGGCGCGCTCGGCGGCGTCGGTATCAACCTGGCGCTGCGACAGTCGTACCTGAGCACCGGCACCGACACGTCGGCGTTTTGGGTTTTTGTCGCTTTTTATGTCGCCGCCGCCGTCCTGACATGGACGCGATATGTGCGCCGACCGGGCGCAACGCATTCCGAGCAGCATACAGCGGCCTCACAGAAATCGACTTCGCGCCTATGACCTCCAGGCGGCTGAGAAAGAGTCCGACCGTATCGGTCGCCGCATTATCGTGCGCGCGCCGCTTGGATCGGCAAAGCCGTTGGCAAAGCCAGTGGCAATTACAAGGTGGGCCAGCCCTTCCGCACATTCAACCAACCACCCAATACGCCTGCCGCGCTTGGGAAGCCGCCCTTCGGCACAACCGAGGCGTGGGCGCGTACATAGCACGCCGAAGGCATCGGCAATGGCGCAGCAGGGGATCGTAACGTTCTTGATCGACTGCGGCCGGAGCGCTCAACGTAGCTGACCAGATCATCGATGAGGCACGGAGGAGCTTCTTTCCAACCGCAGAAGCTCGGTTCGGCGCCGCTCTTTGTGTGACCCGTCGACCCATTTCGGTTGACTGTCAAGCGGCTTGTTGTGGGCGATGTCGACACGGTAAGCAGGTCTCGCCGCCACTCGGCGCGGTGTCGTTGCGGTTAAGCGGCCGCAGCGTAACACGAACAATGCCCGCGCAGCAGCAGCCACTGAAACATGTTTAGCGGCAACCCTTCTGAGCACACCAGGGCCTTGGTGATCGCGCCAACCCGAAATGCCAGCAGCGCGGTTAATGAGTTGTTGGTGACCGTTAATGAGATTAGTTCCGGCCCATTTTATGGGCCGCCGAGGCCGCAATTGTTATCGCGGCCAGCCAAGTAACTAAAGGTTTAGGGATATGGATTTCGGGGCGCTGCCCCCGGAGATCAACTCCGGGCGAATGTATACCGGGCCGGGGCCCGGGCCGATGCTAGCCGCCGCGGCAGCCTGGGACGGACTTGCCGCCGAGTTGGATTCGACGGCGTCGTCTTATCAGTCGGTGATCGCCGGCCTGACGAGCGCGTCCTGGCGGGGGCCGGTGTCGGCGTCGATGGCGGGTGCGGCAGCGCCGTATGTGGCGTGGATGAATGCCACAGCGGCGCAAGCCGAGCAGACCGCCAACCAGGCCAAGGCAGCGGCAGCCGCCTATGAAACCGCGTTCGCGGCAACGGTGCCCCCGCCGGTGATCGCTGCCAATCGTTCTCTGTTGATGACGCTGATCGCGACGAATTTGTTCGGCCAGAACACTCCGGCGATTATGGCCACCGAGGCCCACTACGCCGAAATGTGGGCCCAAGATGCCGCAGCCATGTATGGCTATGCCGGCGCTTCGGCGACCGCCGCGCAAGTTACACCGTTCAACCCGCCGCCAGCGACCACCAATCCGGCGGGGATCGCCGGGCAAGCCGCGGCGGTCGCTCAAGCCGCCGGCACGCACGCGCAGGCGCTACCACAGTTGTTTTCCTCGGTGCCGCAATCGTTGCAAAGCCTCGCATCACCCGTTTCGTCCGCGGCTCCCGCGGCCGCGGCCGATCCGCCCTCGGCGTTCATGACAATTGACAGTTTCCTCACGGGGCCGTTAGGGCCGGGGGGGTTGTTCAGCATTGGCGGGGTCCCGTATCTCCTCGGTATTCAGAGTTACCTGCTGCCCCAAGCCGCGGCGAATCTGACCGGCGCGGCTGAGAAGGTGTCCAAGTTGCCAGCCCCGATCACGGGAGGATTGCTTCAGGGCGAACTCGGTTCGGGAACGCGTCTGATGGGCTCGGCCAGTGCGAGCGGGATATCAGCGGGTATGGGACGCGCGGGCATTGTCGGGGGATTGTCGGTACCCCAAGGCTGGGCGTCGGCTTCGCCGGCGGTCAAGGCCGCCGCCGCGCTGTTGCCGGAAAGCAGCTTAAGCGCCGCTCCGGCGGTGCTCGCGGCCGATGGCCAGGGAAGCCTGTTCAGCAATATGGCTCTGTCCGGTCTGGCTGGACGGGCCATTGTGGGCACCGGCGGTCATGCTGCCAGGTCCGCGGGCATGAGCGGTACTGCTGCTGTCGGAGAATCCGCTACCACAGCCAACATCTTTGTGATACCCGAGGGCGTCATACCCGAGGCCGGCGAATGATTACCGCCGATCCGAGACCATTGTCAACGACCAAAGCCGCTAACGCGGTCGCGTCCAATCAAGGAGCATAGCAATGGATTACGGAATGTTGCCGCCTGAGATCAACTCCGCTCGCATGTACATCGGTCCAGGATCGGGATCGATGCTGGCCGCCGCGGCGGCCTGGGATGGGTTAGCCGTTGAACTGCGCTCGACCGCGGCCTCTTACTCCTCGGCGGTTTCGGGGCTGAGCACTGCGTGGCGGGGTCCGTCGTCGGCGAGCATGGCGGCCGCGGCCGCGCCGTATGCGGCGTGGCTGACTACCACCGCAACGGAAGCCGAGCAGACCGCCAACCAGGCCAGGGCTGCGGCGGCCGCATACGAGACCGCGTTTGCCGCAACGGTTCCCCCGCCGGTCGTCGCAGCCAACCGCGCTCAACTGGCGTCGCTGATTTCGACCAACATATTCGGCCAGAACACCACGGCGATCGCGGCCAACGAAGCCCAATACGCCGGCATGTGGGCTCAGGATTCGGCTGCGATGTACGGCTACGCTGGCCAGTCGGCGGCCGCGACCAGGGTGACGCCGTTCGCTCCGCCTTCACAAAACACCAACCCGGCCGGCACAGCGAGTCAGGCTGGCGCGCTTGCCCAGGCCGTAGGCACGTCGACCGGTACGAATACCCAAGCAGTGCTATCACAGCTGACTTCAGCGACACCGGGTGCGCTGCAAAGCCTGGCCGCTCCAGCCGCCGCGGCGGATCCACCGTCGGCGCTCTCGTCGCTGACGAGTTTGCTCAGCAGCCTGAATTCCTCCCCGTTGGCGACGATCGCCGGCAATGTGGAGCTGATCCCGAAAGCGATTCTGCCGGCCAACGATACCCTCATCAGCATCATCATGGGTCTGGTGATCCCGGGACGGGCCTTATCAGACGTAGCAAAAGCAGCTGGCACCGGGGCGGGGGCAAGTCTGGGGGCGGGACTCGGTTCGGGTGCGTCTGCGCTGGGATCCGCGGGGTTGGTCGGGGCCGGATCCGCGGTGTCGGCGGGTGTCGGCCAGGCCGGCTTTGTCGGCGGGTTGGCGGTTCCGCCGAGCTGGGCTGCGGCCACCCCGGCGATCAGAACGGTGGCCGCGGTGTTGTCTGGCGCCTCGGCCGGCGCCGTCCCGGCAGTCGCGGTCAGCCAGGGAAGCCTGTGCAGCGGAATGGCCTTGGCGGGTATGGCCGGAGGCGCATTGGGCGCCGCGGTGCCCCGCGGTCTAGCCGGTGCTGGTGCCAAAGGGGGTGCCACGCCGGTCAAAGACCGCAAAGACCTCAAAGACGGTGACTCGCCCGAAAAACTGCAACGCATCGTGGCCGAAATGGCGGACAAGCCGGAAAGTGTTCAGCACTGGCACACCGATCCTGAACACGTCGACGGTCTTCTGGCTGAACTGCGGCAAAGACCGGGCATCCACGCGGTACATGTCAAAGGCGGCAAGCCGACGATGACACCACTTAAGTCACAGCCGATCTAGCCCGGCGCTCGTGAACGGCGTTGTCAGACAATGGACCACAGTTGTTTACACGATTTAATCTTGCCGCCACCTATCGCAGCGGGTGCAGAGCAATACTTGTACGAATTCCAGCACGCGAACGGTGGTGAGTGGACATGGAGCAACTCAAAACGCTCGATGCGGGTTTCCTCATGGCGGAAGATTCGAATCGGCGCGTGAGTTTGGCGATCGGTGGAATCGCCATCATCGAGGGGTCCGCGCCCAACTATATTCAGTTCAAAAATGAACTGGGAGACCGGATTCGGATGATACCGCGGTGCACGCAGGTGCTGCGGACCCACGCCTTCGATGTCGGCGCTCCCAAGTGGGTCGACGACCCCGGATTCGATCTCGCCCGTCATGTCCGTCGGGTCGCACTGCCTCGGCCCGGCGATGACCCCGAACTGTTCCAAGTCGTCGCTGATGTGTTAGAGCACCGTCTCGACCGGGATCGTCCGTTGTGGGAATGCTGGGTCATCGAGGGCCTGAAGGGCAATCGCTGGGCGCTCCTGATGAAGATCCACCACTGCATGGCAGACGGAATCTCGGCGACCCGGATTCTTGCGCGGCTATGTGATGGCCTCGACGGCGACGCTTTCGCACCACCCGTGGGCCCGAACAGGGTCGCCAGACCACAGCCATGTCTGCATCCAGCGCCGGATCTGGCCCCGCGCAACCCGATTGGCAGCCTCTGGCGAGCTACTGCCGGCGTCACGGATGCCGCTGCGCGAACCGTCAGCGGTGCCGCCGAAATCGCCGGAAGCTTGATCCGGCCAGCCGCTGCCTCATCACTGGTCGGCCCTGTCACTGCGATGCGGCGTTATAGCGCGGTACGGGTCCCCCGCGCTGACGTCGAACAGATATGCCGCAAATTCGACGTGACCATCAATGACGTTGCGCTCGCAGCGATTACCGAAGGCTTTCGCTCCGTCTTGCTGCACCGCGGAGAACAGCCACGCGCCGACTCACTGCGCACCCTTGTGCCGGTTTCGGTGCGCGCGCCCGACGCGCTGGACAAGCCCGGTAATCGCATTTCCGTCGTGTTGCCGTATCTGCCCGTCGAACAGCACGACCCGGTCCAGCAGTTACGCACCGTGCACACTCGATTGACCCGAGCCAAACAGGGCGGGCAGCGGCAAGCTGGCAGCATGTTTTTATCCGCGGCCAATTTGGTCCCATTCATGTTGTCGTCCTGGGTCATTCGGATGCTCACCCGGCTGCCGCAACGCGGCATCGTCACGTTGGCAACCAATGTTCCCGGACCACGCCGCCAGCTGCAAATGATGGGTCGCAAGGTGACGCACTTGCTGCCGGTTCCCCCGATCGCGCTGCAATTGCGCACCGGTATCGCGGTGCTGAGCTACGCAGACGACCTGGTGTTTGGTATCACCGCCGATTATGACGCCTCACCCGACGTCGAGCGGTTGGCCACGGGCATCAAACTGGCTGTCGCGCGTCTAGAAGCGCTAAGCCAAGATTCGGTCTTGCTGTTCGCTAAGTGACGCCGCTGGGCCGCGAACACTGGCGCCCCCGGCGCACCGGGAGCACCAGGGCTTTGCTTATCCCATACTGTCCAGGCAACGACGTCCATCACTCGCAGAAGTGAGACGACGCGTGCCAGCGACGTAGTGGGTGCCGGAGATTCACGGAAGTGCTTGGGGGCGTTCGGGCATCGCACCAGCCGTACTCAGCAGGCGGCGCTTCTGTTCGTTGAATTCCTCGTCGGTCAAGATTCCTTCGTCGTGAAGCGCGGCGAATTCGCGCAAGTCGCTGGCAAGTGACGTCACCGGACTGGCCGGTGACGTCTGCGGTGGCTTCTCGCGTCGACCCGCCGCCATGCCGGCACGCTCGGCCCGAGCCGAGCCGACCGTACCGGCCAGTGCACTTCCGCCCATGCCGGCGAGGGCCATCTCGCTGAACGCGGTTCCCGCGCTACCGGCCAAGGCCGCCGGCGCGGCAGCGGCACTGGTGGCCGACAACGCATAGCCGGCCGCACGTATCTCCGGGGCAGCCGCCGCCCAGCTCGCCGGCACTGACAACCCGCCGACCGGGACTGCCCGGCCCATGGCTGCCGTCACCGGCGCTGCGCCGCTCGAGCCCGTCACCGCCGCCGTTCGCGACTGGCCGATCGCGTTCAGAATTTCGCGGTGTTCACCGGAGAGTTCGTCTTGCGAGGCGAGGATCTCATCGGAGTCCAGCGATGCGGAATACCAAGCCCCGCCCGACAGGATCGCGCCGACAACGGATACACCGGCGGCCGCTGGCGTGAGGCTCAGACCCTCCACAACGCCCACGATGTCCGCGAGGTCACTGAACCCCGGGGGCAGTGCTTGCAACGGCTGCACGGCGGCGGGCGCCACCGAGGCCAGCTGAGACACAGTCGCCTGCGTGTTCGTCACGGCCGTCGTGCCGACGGCCGAGCTGACTGGGGCGGCCGGACCGGCCGGATTGCTGTTCTGCAGCGGCGCGGTGAACGGTGCCAACCTCGAGGCGGCCGCCGACGAAGCGGCGTAGCCGTACATTGCCGTCGCGTCCTGGGCCCACATTTCTCCGTAGAGGGCTTCGGTGGCCGCGATCGCCGAGGTGTTCTGCCCTAAGAGGTTGGTCGCGATCAGCATCATCAGTTGAGCGCGGTTGGCCGCGATCACCGGCGGGGGCACCGTCGCGACAAACGCTGCCTCATATGCGGCCGCGGCCGCGCCAGCCTGGTTGGCCGACAGCTCGGCCTGCCCGGCGGTGGCGCGCAGCCATGCCACGTACGCCGCGGCTGCGGCTGCCATCGAGGCCGACGCAGGCCCCAGCCATGAGGCACCCGCCAACTCGACAACTACCGCGTCGTACGAGGTTGCCGCCGAACTCAATTCAGCGGCCACCCCGGCCCAGGCCGACGCGGCGGCCAGCATCGGTGCCGGGCCAGGACCGGAATATATTCGCGCCGAGTTGATTTCCGGCGGTAACGCTGCAAAATCCATGTCTCGACCCCGTCAGCCCGCCGCGACGGCATTGGCGGATTCGGTGGCCGCGTACGCGCCCGCACTGGCGCCCAACGTGGCCACGAACATGTCATGAACCGCCGATGCCTGGGCGCTGACCGCCTGATAGTTGGCGGCGTGTGCGGCGAACTGTGTCGCTACCAGCGCCGATACTTCATCGGCCGCGGCGGGAACCACCGTGGTGGGGGCGGCGGCAGCCGCGTTCTGGGCGGCCACTGCCGAGCCGATTCCTGCCAGATGCCCGGCCGCGGCCGTCAACATCTCCGGCTGTGTGGTCACGAACGACATGTGCTTTCCTCCTAAGCGATGTCGGGTTCAGCCCGAGTGCACGGGCTGAGTAACCACCTAATAGTCGCCCGCCGCAGCGGCAGCCGAGCCGCATTCGGTGAACCGGTCGGGTCTCTCCCGGCACACCGCAATCTGCATCTACACCGGCACGGCGCGAAGCGCAGCCGGCAGGCTGGGCAGAAAATGCTCGGTGGCAAAGCCGCGGATGTCGTCGGCGGTGACCAGCGGATGGCTGCTGGGCAGCAGCAGCACCAGTGCCGCGTAGCGCAGGATGGTGTCGGCCAACTCGTCGACGGCCCGGGCCCCGATGCGCTCGGCGAACCCCTCGGGGAAGATCACCCGCAATGCGGCTGCCATCCGCTCGACCGCCGCGGCCCAGTGCTGGTGGGCCAACTCGAGCATCAGGCCGGGCTCGTCGGCGATCATCCGGGTCAGCACCCGATGCTGGCGGAACCGCACGATCGACAGTGTGAACGCCTCGACATAGTAGTTCGACTGTGGCCGAATGCTTTTCAATTCGGTCGCGATGTCGGCGAACAGCACCGCGTTTTCCCGGTCGATGACGGCGGCGACCAGCTCGTCGCGGCCGGCGAAACGGCGGTAGATCGTGGTGCGGCTGACCCGGGCGCGGCGGGCTACCTCGTCGAGTGCGACCCGACGAAAGCCATGCTGGCCGAACTCGACGACGGCGGCGTCGAGGATGGCTCGCGTCGCAGGGTCAGCGTTGTCAGCGGGCATACCCCGCCTGAGCAAACCTGTTGTAGCGCAACCGCATCGGCAGATGATCCCACACCCAATTGACCGGCCGCGAGCGCCACACCGCGGCGAAGCGCTGGTAGCGGCGCTCCTGGCGCTCGCTCCACGGCAGCTTCAGCAGGGCGCGGGCCTGCGGCGGCAGGCCGCCGGTCGTCAGGAACGCCGCGAGCGGGTTGAACGCCACCGACATCACCCGCCACACTTGTGGCGGCACGCCTTTGGGGCACGGGAAGCCTTTGGTGACATAACCGACGCCGTACTTGGCGGTCTTGTGCGCGACGACGACGTTGTCGAGCATGTCGTCCCAATACCGCTGGAACTCGGCGTAGTCGGCCGGCATCGGTCGGTCGCTGACGCCGTATCGGCGATACCAGGTCTTCGACTCGGCGTAGATCTGTTGTTTTTCCTCGTCGGTGAGGCGCTTGACGAAGGTGTCGGCGAAGTACAGCACCTGCTCGACGAAGGTGGCGTGCGCCCAGTAATAGGTCTCCGGATCCAGCGCGTGGTAGCGCTCCCCGCTCGGCATTTCGCCTTTGATCTCGTGGTGGAAATCGCGCACCTGTTGGCCGGGGTGGTCGTCGTCGGCGCCGTAGACGGTCATGAAGATCGGCGGCAGCGAACGTTTGACCCGGGCGGCGGTGTCGGAAAAGAACACCGAGTGGTCCAGCACGCCCTGCCCGAGTTCGGCGAGCATGTTCTGCAGCACCGCAGGCCGCGGACCGATCAGGAACATCCGGTTGTCGCCGAAGTAGCGCCACACCAGCGACTGCGGTCCCAACGGCAAATCCGTCGCCGGGTCGGACGCAGCGGGCTCTTTGAGTTCGGTCATGTGAAACAGTGTTACATATTTTGAACTTTGTACCAACCCCGGCTCCGGACCATCCACAGCCAGCGTGGGGCCGTTATCGGGCTGTGGCCGGATAGTGTGGCGCACCGATACCTGCCGCGCTCGTCTGCTTGGCATGATGCGCTGGTGAAATCGCTGACCCGCCGACAGGCGCTGCGTCTGGGTGTCACCGGCGCGGCCGCGGGAACGGGTGCCGCGGGGCTGTTGGCGTTGGGAGCCCTACTCGATCCGCCGAAGCCCCGCGCGTTGCCTGACCCGGTGGAACCACCCGCGTCCGCGGCAAGCCCGCTGCCCACCCGCGAGTCCGGTTCGTTCATCTCCGCGGCCCGCGGCGGCATCCAGACCAACTGGATCATCGCCCGCCCGCCGGGCCAGACCGGCGTGTTGCGTCCGGTGATTGCCCTGCACGGGATGGACAGCGACGCCGCGGGCGTGATGGGCCTAGGTGTCGAGGATGCGTTGGCGCGATTGGTCGCATCCGGCCGGCCGCCGTTCGCCGTCATCAGTGTCGACGGCGGAAACTCCTTCTGGCGCCGGCGGGCCTCCGGGCAGGATTCCGGGGCGATGGTGTTGAACGAACTGATCCCGATGTTGGCTACCAAGAACATCGACACCACGCGGGTGGCCTTCATGGGGTGGTCGATGGGTGGCTACGGCGCGCTGCTGTTGGGCTCCCGGTTGGGTCCGGCGCGCACCGCGGCGATCTGTGCGATCAGCCCGGCGCTGTATATGACGTATTGGGGTGCGCCCCATGACGCCTTCGACAGCCTCGACGACTGGCGCAAGAACTCGGCGTTGAGCCTGCCGCCGGAACTGGGGTCAATTCCGCTGCGCATCGATTGCGGCACCGGCGACGGTTTCTACGTCGCAACCCAGCAATTCGTCAATCAACTACCCACGCCGCCGGCCGGCGGGTTCTATCCCGGCGGACACGATGTGGACTTTTGGCACCAGCACCTACCGGATGAGTTGGCCTGGCTGGACTCCTGACCCGATGCTTCGAGTCTGCGTTCACCGCACCGAGCCTGCACCCAGCGCGTGAATCGGCCGGGCAGATTCATACGGTCAATGCAACATCCATCAATGAGTGGGGGCTGCAATGCCGACC
>NZ_JCALCK010000050.1:0-1625 GCF_059812285.1 Mycobacterium sp. NGS62
TCACCGACAGTTCCCTCGCCATGAGATGTAGATATCTCATCTCAATCCACTACGGTCAAGAACCGCATGAAAACGGCGTGTCGCAGCCGATCCGATATCGCTATTAGCCGGTTAAGAGGGGATCATTGGCGTGGCAGAAGTCCGGCGCGAAACCGTAGTGGGCGGCAAATCGGACGTAGTCGGGCGTAGGGACAACCACGTTGGCGACAACCCCGGCCTTCAGGCAGCCCATCCGATCGGCCAATACTTTGGCCGGCACACCGCCGATCGCGGCCAGCGCCTCGGCGATCATGGCCAGCGTGGTGGTGGCCTTCTGATCGGCGGCGAAGCGCACAAACCGCCACCGCGAGAACGCCAGCACCGCGCAAAACAGGAATAACCCCGGCGCGGCCTCAGCCCAGTCGATCACCAAATACTGTCCCGGTGACCACACCGCCGGGCGCCGACCACGATGATGATCCCTGCGCCACAACGCTTTCTGTTCAGCCACCAGGCGGCGGAAGTTCCGCGGTGAGCCCTCGTAGCCGGCCGCGCGGGCAAAGGGCAACAGCCGCTTGGCCGAGATCCGGCCCGCTGATTTGGCGATCCGCTCAGCCACCAGGTCGCGGACCTGATCAAAGTTGCGCGGCCGTGCTACCCGCTGCGGCGCGCCGCCGGCCTCGGCGCGTTCTACAACGCGCTTGACCGTCTTATGCGTCGTGCCGCACAAATCCGCGGCCCCACGGTAAGTACCGACTTCCCGATACGTCGAGATGATGTTCATTCGCTCCCTCGCAGACTTCAATGGAACTCCCTGGGCGGTGAGGTGACAGTTGGCGCTATCACCGTCACCGCCCAGGCCACGAGCTCCCCGGATTGACACGAAGTGCAAGGGAGTGGGGACTTCTACCTGGCCATCAGCGGGGACTTACAGCTGGCCACCAGTGGGGACTTCTACTTGGCCACGGACATCGGCATAGGTCGACATCACCGGCTGGGTCTGCTGCACGGATAGGTGACACCTGAGTTGGCTTGCCCCGTTGGGGTGGCTGGAAGGATGTCATTGTGCCCAGGCCTTATCCCCGTGAGTTCCGTGACGACGTCGTCCGTGTTGCTCGCAGCCGTGATGACGGTGTGACGATCGAGCAGATCGCCGCCGATTTCGGGGTCCACCCGATGACCCTGTGGAAGTGGATGCGTCAGGCTGATGTCGATGAGGGCGCCAAGCCCGGAACCAGCAGCGCCGACTCTGTTGAGCTGCGGGAAGCGCGACGCCGGATCAAGCTGCTCGAGCAGGAGAACGAGGTGCTGCGTCGGGCGGCGGCGTATCTGTCGCAGTCCAATCTGCCGGGAAAAGGCTTTACCCGCTCGTGAGCGAGCTCGCCGTCGACGGGATCCCCGTCGCGGTGACGTGCCGGGTACTCAAGCTCGCCCGCCAGCCCTACTACCGCTGGCGGGCCAACCCGGTGACCGCCGCCGAGATAACCGAGGCCTACCGGGTGAACGCGTTGTTCGACGCCCATCGCGACGATCCGGAGTTCGGCTACCGCTACCTGGTCGAGGAGGCCTGCGCGGCCGGTGAGCCGATGGCTGAGCGCACCGCGTGGCGGATCTGCTCGACCCACCGGTTGTGGAGCGTGTTCGGC
>NZ_JCALCK010000051.1:0-1605 GCF_059812285.1 Mycobacterium sp. NGS62
GAGGAATCGTCAAGACTTGTGGATCGGGTTTGTTTGGGGCCGGCGGGTTTATGGCAGCAGTCGATGCGCAAGTTGTTCGGCGTTGAGTTCGTGGATGGCGTTGTCGACGGCGTGTCGGTCGGTGAGATCGATGCCTCTGTTGGTGAGAGCGGCGGCGATCTCTTTGGCTGGGCCCCAACGGCTCTCGTCGTCGAAGGCGTCGCGGAAGGTGGACAGGTAGGTGTCGACAGCGTCTGTTACTGGGGTGATCCAGCGGGGTTCAATGCCGCGCTGAGTGAGAGCGAAGGTTATCCACTGGCGCAGCGCATCGGGTAAGGCAGTGCGTTGGTCGGCGTCGAGTATGGCTTTGCGGGGTAGCCAGTCGGTGAGCAGCACCATCACCTCGCCGGGGCTCCAGCACAATGGCCCCGCGCCGATATAGCCGGCACCGTAGTCCAGGAACAGCTCGGCCAGCGAGCGACTCACGTCGTCGTCGAGTCCGCTGCTGGTGGCGAAGTCGTGAATCAAGCGGTCGCGGTCGGATTCCGACAGATCGGTGGGCTCAGGCCAGTCGGGCAGATGGTCGCGGCAGCGCGACCAGGCCAGCGCCCGATTGTCGAGGAAGTCTTCGTCGTCGTTGCGGGGCCAGGTCATGTCGGTTATCCGTAACGCGCCGGCCAAGTCGGCCAGCACCGCGGCGACCGGGGCCTGGCGGATCGGCATCGGCACCTCATTGACGTCGCGATCGGCCTCACGCAGATCGTCCCACGCGGTTGCGGCGCCGGGTTGCAGGACCGCGAGCTTTTGGACCATCAGGCCGCCGACTTCACACAGTTGAGCCATCACGGTGTGTGGGTGCGCTCCGTCGAAGTCGATGAACAGGACCCGTTCGCTGTCCCACACATCGATCGCCTGCGACGCCGCCACTGGGGTCCAGGCTGGCGCCGTGCACCAGGGCGGCAGGGGCTGGGTCCGGGCCAGGATGGCGGCGGTCTGGGTCAGCATCATGGTCTCGGCGGCGGGCGCGACCCGCGCCAGTGCGGCCACGGCAGCCAAGCCGTGCGGCGAGGGCGTGCTGCACGCGCGTCCGGTCACTGCCATGCACAACTGACGCTCGGGCTCACGCTCGGTCAACGCCGCGGTCGACCAGGCCTGTCCGAGCCAGCTGCTGGCCCATGTCTCGACGCTGAGCACATCGTCGAGCTCGATAAGGTCCCGGGCTTCACGGAGCAATTGATCCGCGGGGTGCGACGGCCGAGGTGAACGGCGGACCGGTCGGCTCTTGGCGCTCTTACGGCGGCCACGGTTCTTGGGCATGGTCGCAGTCCATCACAGGCGCCGGATGGGGCGCACCTTTACCCCCGGCGCGCCACCGAGATTCAGGCCACTTCGGTTTCGCCGGATTGGGCTGGTGTGGTCGCGGTGATGTCGGTGGGTCGTTCGAGCAGTTTGCCTTTGTGGAAGACCGCGCCGGCGCGCACGAGGGCGACCAGGTGCGGGGCGTTGACGGCTCGCCAGCGGGCTTGTGCGGCGTCGATCAGCTTGTAGGCCATGGCAATTCCAGCGGCACGCGATCCGGGGCCTTTGGTGACCTTGGTCCGCAATCGCACGGTGGCGAAGGTCGAC
>NZ_JCALCK010000052.1:0-1600 GCF_059812285.1 Mycobacterium sp. NGS62
CCCTCTCTGCCAACCTGGGTTGAGGCACCTGCCCCCTGACAATTAGTGACTCGAGGGCGGGGATGGAGAGCTTCCCCGAGATGACAAGCAAGGTGACCACGTTGGTCCGAGCGACCGGGATCGAAGATCCTGGTCGGATGAATGACGCTGGGACGGAACGTCCCGACCCTGAGGTGCCCGAGCGTGCCCGGCGCCGGACGTTTACCGCGAAGTACAAGCTGGAGATCCTGGCCGCTTACGACGCTGCTCCCGAAGGCGAGAAGGGTGCGCTGTTGCGCCGGGAGGGCTTGTATTCCAGCCACATTGTGGCGTGGCGGCGGGCCCGTGACGCCGGCGCGCTGGCTGGCTTGGCCGTTCCGCGCGGTCGTAAGCGGCGCGACCCACAGGCCGAGCGGATCACCCGGCTGGAGGCCGAAAAACACCAACTGGAGCAGGAGCTGGCCAAGACCCGCTTCGTGGTGGATGTGCAGGCAAAACTGCACGCGCTCTTGGAGACGCTCTCCGAGAGCGCGGAGCCCGAGAACGGGTCGATGAAGTGAGCGACGCAGCGATCGCCGAGCTGGCCGACAAGATCGGTGTACGCACCGCCTGCGATGTCGTCGGTGTCGCCCAGGCCAGCTACTACCGCCGGCACCGGCAAAGCCCGCCGCCGCAGCGGCCGGCGCCGATCCCGCACACCGACCGGGTGCAGCCGCGTGCATTGTCCGCCGCCGAGCGGGCCGCAATCCTCAATGAGTTGCACAGCGAGCGGTTTGTCGACACCTCGCCGACCGAAGTGTGGGCCACACTGCTCGACGAAGGCCGCTACCTCGGCTCGATCTCGACCTTCTACCGGCTGCTGCGCCAAGCCGGCGAGAGCCGGGAGCGTCGCCGGCAAGCCACCCACCCAGCAACGGTAAAACCCGAGCTGGTCGCGTTCGAACCGAACCAGGTGTGGAGTTGGGATATCACCAAGCTGCGCGGCCCGGCGAAGTGGAGCTGGTACTACCTCTACGTGATCTTGGACATCTTCTCCCGCTACGTGGTCGGATGGATGGTCGCCAGTCGCGAAAGTGCCGCGCTCGCTGAGGTATTGATCCGTCAGACCTGCGCCAAGCAGGACATCGGGCGCGACCGGTTGACCATCCACGCCGACCGCGGCTCCTCGATGACCTCCAAGCCGGTGGCGTTCCTGCTCGCCGACCTCGGCGTCACCCAGTCGCACTCACGCCCACACGTCTCCGACGACAACCCGTTCAGCGAGGCGCAATTCAAGACATTGAAATATCGGCCCGACTTCCCCGACCGGTTCGACTCGATCGAGGCCGCCCGCCGGCACTGCCAGATCTTCTTCGGCTGGTACAACGACGACCATCGCCATACCGGGCTGGGTTTACACGTTCCTGCCGACGTGCACTACGGCACCGCCGCGATCATCCGCGACAAGCGCGCCGGCGTGCTCGACGCCGCCTACGCCGCACACCCAGAACGGTTCGTGCAAAAGCCGCCTGCGCCGCCGAGACTGCCCAGCGGCTCATGGATCAACAAACCAGACGACACCGAGAAGGCCACTCAGTAAATACCGCTCAACAGTGCCTCATTCAGGTTGACAGATTCCGGA
>NZ_JCALCK010000053.1:0-1569 GCF_059812285.1 Mycobacterium sp. NGS62
CAGTCGAAAGGCATCGTGGAGCACCTGTGCGGCTACGCCCAGTCTGATCTGCTGGTGCCGTTGCTCACCGAGGCAAACATCTCGGGTGTGCCGATCAGCATGGCCGCGGCCAACGCGGCCGCCGCAACCTGGTGTGCCGAGGTCAACGCCGCGGTGCATTCGGAGATCGCCGCGGTGCCCGACGAGCGGCTGGCCACCGAGCGCGGCGTACTGGCGCCGCTGCCCTCGCTGCGGTGCGAAATCGGGGCAGCGTCGGTGACCCGTAAGGTCGACCGGCTCTCTTGCATCCGATATGGCTCGGCGCGCTACTCGGTGCCTACCCGTCTGATCGGGGCTGCCGTCAACATTGTGATTGATCACGGGGCATTGTTGGTCGTTGAGGCCGCTACCGGGGCGATCGTGGCCGAACACGAACTGGTCGCCCCGGGCGAGACGTCGATTATCGATGAACACTACGACGGACCTCGACCGGCACCCAGCCGAGGGCCACGCCCAAAAACCACTGTTGAGCAACAGTTCTGCGCACTCGGCGAGGACGCTCAAGCGTTTTTGGTCGGCGCCGCGGCGATCGGCAACACCCGCCTAGCCGCCGAGTTGGAGATCCTGCTCGCACTGGGCGCCGCCCATGGCCAGGACACGCTTATCGCCGCGTTGCGCCGCGCAGTGGCATTCAAGCGCTTCCGTGCGGCCGACGTGCGCTCCATCCTGGCCGCCGGCACCGGCGCCCCGCAACCACGCCCGGCCGGCCAAGCGCTGGTGCTGGATCTGCCCACCGCGCCGACTCGATCCCTGGACGCCTACAAAATCACCAGCTCCAGCGATGGCAGCGCATCATGACAACCACAACTCGTACTAAAACCGTTGCCCCAAGCCGATCCCCGAGCTACCCGCCGATCTAGAAGCTGCGCTGCGGCGGTTGAGGTTGGCCACCGTGCGCCGCAATGCTCCCGAGGTACTGCAGGTCGCCAAGACGCAGCGCTGGACCCCTGAGGAGGTGCTACGCACCCTGATCGAGGCCGAGATCTCCGCCCGGGATGCCTCCAACGAGGCCAACCGGATCAAGGCCGCAGCCTTTCCCGTCGTCAAGACCCTCGAGAGCTTGGACATGTCGTCCTCGTCGATCCCGCAAGCCACCCTCGACTACCTGGCCAGCTTGGAATGGATACGCGCACAACACAACCTGGCGATCATTGGCCCGCCGGGCACCGGCAAGAGTCACGTCCTAATTGCGCTGGGCCACGCCGCCATCCATGCCGGTCACAAGGTCCGCTACTTCACCGCGGCCGACCTGATCGACACCCTCTACCGCGGCCTGGCCGACAACACCGTCGGCAAAATCATCGACACCGTCCTGCGCGCCGATCTCGTCATCTGCGATGAAATCGGATTCGCCCCGCTCGATGACACCGGCACCCAACTGCTGTTCCGGCTCGTGGCAGCCGCCTACGAACGCCGATCCCTGGCGGTGGCATCCCACTGGCCTTTCGAGCAGTGGGGTCGATTCCTGCCCGAACACACCACCGCCGCCAGCATCCTCGACAGACTGCTACACCACGCCAGCGTCATCAT
>NZ_JCALCK010000054.1:0-1565 GCF_059812285.1 Mycobacterium sp. NGS62
TGGTGCTCCTTAGAAAGGAGGTGATCCAGCCGCACCTTCCGGTACGGCTACCTTGTTACGACTTCGTCCCAATCGCCGATCCCACCTTCGACCACTCCCTCCCACAAGGGGTTAGGCCATGGGCTTCGGGTGTTACCGACTTTCATGACGTGACGGGCGGTGTGTACAAGGCCCGGGAACGTATTCACCGCAGCGTTGCTGATCTGCGATTACTAGCGACTCCGACTTCACGGGGTCGAGTTGCAGACCCCGATCCGAACTGAGACCGGCTTTAAAGGATTCGCTAAACCTCACGGCATCGCAGCCCTTTGTACCGGCCATTGTAGCATGTGTGAAGCCCTGGACATAAGGGGCATGATGACTTGACGTCATCCCCACCTTCCTCCGAGTTGACCCCGGCAGTCTCTCACGAGTCCCCACCATCACGTGCTGGCAACATGAGACAAGGGTTGCGCTCGTTGCGGGACTTAACCCAACATCTCACGACACGAGCTGACGACAGCCATGCACCACCTGCACACAGACCACAAGGGAAACCGCATCTCTGCGATCGTCCTGTGCATGTCAAACCCAGGTAAGGTTCTTCGCGTTGCATCGAATTAATCCACATGCTCCGCCGCTTGTGCGGGCCCCCGTCAATTCCTTTGAGTTTTAGCCTTGCGGCCGTACTCCCCAGGCGGGGTACTTAATGCGTTAGCTACGGCACGGATCCCAAGGAAGGAAACCCACACCTAGTACCCACCGTTTACGGCGTGGACTACCAGGGTATCTAATCCTGTTCGCTCCCCACGCTTTCGCTCCTCAGCGTCAGTTACTGCCCAGAGACCCGCCTTCGCCACCGGTGTTCCTCCTGATATCTGCGCATTCCACCGCTACACCAGGAATTCCAGTCTCCCCTGCAGTACTCCAGTCTGCCCGTATCGCCCGCACGCTCACAGTTAAGCCGTGAGATTTCACGAACAACGCGACAAACCACCTACGAGCTCTTTACGCCCAGTAATTCCGGACAACGCTCGCACCCTACGTATTACCGCGGCTGCTGGCACGTAGTTGGCCGGTGCTTCTTCTCCACCTACCGTCACCACCCAAAAAGGGCAGCTTCGTCGATGGTGAAAGAGGTTTACAACCCGAAGGCCGTCATCCCCCACGCGGCGTCGCTGCATCAGGCTTGCGCCCATTGTGCAATATTCCCCACTGCTGCCTCCCGTAGGAGTCTGGGCCGTATCTCAGTCCCAGTGTGGCCGGACACCCTCTCAGGCCGGCTACCCGTCGTCGCCTTGGTAGGCCATCACCCCACCAACAAGCTGATAGGCCGCGGGCCCATCCCACACCGTTAAAAACTTTCCACCACACCACATGCATGGCATGGTCCTATCCGGTATTAGACCCAGTTTCCCAAGCTTATCCCGAAGTGCAGGGCAGATCACCCACGTGTTACTCACCCGTTCGCCACTCGAGTATCTCCGAAGAGACCTTTCCGTTCGACTTGCATGTGTTAAGCACGCCGCCAGCGTTCGTCCTGAGCCAGGATCAAACTCTCCAAACAAAAACCACAACACCCACAA
>NZ_JCALCK010000055.1:0-1497 GCF_059812285.1 Mycobacterium sp. NGS62
GGTCGCGTCCTGAAAGCGGTGTAAAAGAGGCCGGGCGTAGGTTCTGCTTCGAGACCTACCAAGTCATCGAAGGAAAGGACCTACGCCCGTGCCTGCACGAGTATCGCCGACGGAACGTGTTCGCGCCAAGATCGACGAGCTGTTTGCATCCGATCGTGAGCTGCCCGAGATCCTGGAGGAGGTGGCCCGGCTCGGTGCGAAGCTGCTGATGCAGGCCGCGCTGGAGGCCGAGGTGACCGAGTTCCTCGGCCGGGATCGCTATCAACGCGCCGCCGCGACGCCGGACGCACAGCCCGGGGCGCGTAATGGGTATCGGCCGGTGTCAGTCAAGACCACCGCCGGCCCGGTCAGCTTGGAGCGGCCTAAGTTGCGCGGCACCACCGCCGCGTTCGCCTCACGATTGTTCGGCAAGCACGTCACCAAGACCAATGCGTTGGAGTCGCTGGTGATCGCGTCGTTTGTGCGTGGGCTCTCGGTGCGCGATGTCGAGGCCACTCTGGCCGATGCGCTTGGGGATCAGGCCGCGATCTCAAAATCGACGGTGGCGCAGGTATGTCAGGCGATCAAGACCGAATACGACACCTGGGCGCGGCGCCGCCTCGATGATGTCG
Source organism: Mycobacterium sp. NGS62 (assembly GCF_059812285.1). Lineage (NCBI taxonomy): Bacteria > Bacillati > Actinomycetota > Actinomycetes > Mycobacteriales > Mycobacteriaceae > Mycobacterium > Mycobacterium sp. NGS62. Next base: position 612 of record NZ_JCALCK010000055.1, read on the forward strand.
TGCTGGACTACTTGTTTTTGGATGCCTCGTTTTTCCGGATGCATCCCGGCTCGCCGGCCGAGCCGATCCTGGCCGCCTGGGGTGTGAGCACCGACGGTAAACCCATCTTCGTGGGCCTGGCCTCCGGCGCCGGGGAGTCGACCGATGCCTGGGCAGATTTTTTGACCGACCTGACCGAGCGGGGGCTGGCGTGTCCGCTGCTGGTCGTCTCCGACGGCGCCCGCGGCCTAATCGCCGCGATCGAGCAAGTCTTGCCCGCCGCGCTGCGCCAACGCTGCCTGATCCATCGGGTGCGCAACGTGTTAGCCAAGGTCCCCGCCGGGATGCAGGCCGAGATCCGCGACGGCTACTGGGCCTGCTTTGACACCGCCGAGCTCAACACCGAGCCCGGTCCGCGGCTAGTGGAGCTGGTTGACGCCCGGCTGACCGCGTTCGCCGACCGCTACAGCGCCACCTACCCGGCCGCGATGAAGATCCTGCTGACCGACCGCACGGGCCTGACCGCCTATCTGCGGTTCCCCGCCGAACATCATCACCGCATCCGACATGCAAACTTCATCGAACGCACCTTCGGCGAAACCCGCCGCCGCGCAAAGGTTATCGGCCGCTTCCCGGGTGAGACCAGCTGCATCAGCATCGCGTGGGCCGTGCTCGACCGCGCATCTCGCGGCTGGCGCGGACTGACCATGACCCCGGCCGGACTGCGCCAGCTCCAAGACCTACGCCGCAGCCTGCTGCAACCACCCCGACAACTGCGACCCCAGCACACCCCAGGCTCCGCTACCAGCAACCCCGAGGAGGTCAGCGCCACCGCGTAACATCACCCACCGAAGCCAGAACCTCCCAAGGCCGATTTACACCGGAATCCGGACGCCACCTTTCGACA
>NZ_JCALCK010000056.1:0-1411 GCF_059812285.1 Mycobacterium sp. NGS62
AGGAACGCGGCTTTGATCTCAGTCTCTTCGCCGTCTCGAGCCACTTTGATGGTCCAGCACCTGTCGGCGTCCGACCAGTCCGCAGACAACACCTGGGTACCAAACCGGATGTGCTTCTCGATGCCGCTCTCGGCTGCAGCTTCCCACAGATAGTTCTTGATCGTGGCCGCATCAACAGTGAACCGGGCCGAGTGCCACGGCTTGAAGCGGAACCCGAACGTGCACATATCGGAGTCCGACCGGATGCCCGGATACTTGAATAGATCCCATGTACCACCCAAATCAGCTCTACGCTCTAAAACCACATAACTCTTGTTGGGACAGCGATCCTGCAGATGCCAGGCGGCACTAATACCGGAAATACCGGCTCCCACAACTACAACGTCAAGAAATTCGGACATAAACTTGTTGCTCCCTACCGGGTGACGGGTCTCGGTGGTGATCGGTCACTTCAGGTAGCCGACGAGGGCTCCCTCGGTACCGAAGAGTTCCTCTTGCCATTGCTGCAGCAACGCGTTGGTGTCGATGTCGTTGGGATGAAATCCCGGTCGCAGGTAGGTCCGAAGGTCGGGGATCAACCCCCGGAATATGGGGCCACGGTAGAGTCGGTAGGTTTCCCGCATCAGCCGCACCGGCTGACGACGCGCTTCTGGGTCCCGCGATACTGAGTAGGCCAGCGTGGCGCTCATGAGGAGAAGCAGAAGGGGGATCATCACCGCCATCACACGCCTGCGCACCCGCTCGGTACCCCCCATCGCACGGAATACATCGAAGGCAACCGACTTGTGCTCAAGCTCCTCCAGCGCGTGCCACTTCAGCAGGTTCCACACCTCCAGCTCACCTGGGATCGTCCGGAATTCCTCATCGCCGAGCAGCCGCTCAGCAAGTATCGCGGTGAAGTGTTCAGCGGCTGCTGTCACCGCCAGGGGTATCCGGGCGGGCAGCAACTCCTCGATGCGCTTAACCCAATCGATAAACTTTTCTGAATCCCACCAGGCGATCGGATAGCCCATGTCAAGGAGCTTCTCGTTCAGCGCCCTGTGCTGCTGTCCGTGGACCGATTCCTGACCGATGAAACCAGCCACCCGCTTCTTCAACACAGGATCGGTGATCTCATCGGCGAACCGGCGCACCGACCGAATGAACAACTCCTCCCCTGGCGGGAAGGACCCCGACAGGTTCGCCCACAGGTGGCTAAACGCTATGTCGTCGTCAAAGAAATACTTGTTTTCCTCGCCAAACGGGAAACGTATCCGCCGGGTCTTCGGATACCGAGACTCCACGCTCGGAGTATCCGCAGCAGCTACTGCGCCGTTTCCCATGCCACCGTCCACCATGACAGGTTGCCTTTCCTCAGACATCGCGTTACAGGTACCGACTGTATCGGAAAAAGACCGATAGTGGTAGCGAC
>NZ_JCALCK010000057.1:0-1370 GCF_059812285.1 Mycobacterium sp. NGS62
TCCAATCGGGCATGTTCTCGGTCATCGAGGACATCTACCGACGACAACGACCGCCCGGGATCGGCAACCATGGCCGCCAGCACCCGCTGCAACCGGCCGATCAACACCTCAACACTGACCGCATCGAACACATCGGTGCGAAACTCCACCGCCCCCGAAATCCCAGCGGGCTCACCGACCTCAGTGAAGTGTTCGGCCAACGTAAACGCCAAATCCATCCGGGCAGTGCGGGAATCCACCGGCAACGCAGTGACCTGCACATCACCCAAACTCAACCCCGCAGCCGAATCCCCGGCGAAATTCTGCCAAGACAACATCACCTGCACCAACGGATGATGAGTCAAACTGCGAGTCGGGTTAAGCCGCTCCACCAACACCTCAAACGGCACATCCTGATGCTCATAGGCCGCCAACCCCCGAGCCCGCACCTGAGCCAACAACTCCGCCACGCTGGGATCCCCACCCACATCAACCCGCAACACCAACGTGTTGACGAAAAACCCGACCAACTCATCAAGCGCCGGATCACCACGCCCCGCAATCGCGAACCCTACTGCCACATCAGAACTGGCACTGAGCTTGGCCAACAACACCGCCAACGCAGCCTGAACCACCATAAAACTCGTCGCATTATGCTCACGAGCCACCCGAGTAACCTGCTGCTGCAACTGCGCCGGCCACTGCACCGCCACACTGGCACCACACTGATCGGCCACCGCCGGATAAGGCCGATCAGTAGGCAACACCAACCGCTCGGGCATCCCAGCCAACACATCCTGCCAATAACCCAACTGCCCAGCAATCAGACTCTGACCATCATCGAAATCACCAAGAATTGCCCGCTGCCACAACGTGTAATCGGCATACTGCACCGCCAACGGCGACCACCCCGGCGCCTGCCCCACACACCGACTGGCATACGCAACCCCCAAATCACGCACCAACGGAGCAATCGACCAACCATCAGCAGCGATATGATGCACCACCGCCACCAACACATGCTCATCCTCACCAACACGCAAAAGCCGTGCCCGCAAAGGAATCTCAGACGACAAATCAAACGGCTGCAGCGCCACCGCATCAATAGCCTCACCCAACCGCGCCGCCGACCAACCAGTGGCATCAACAATCTGCCAACCCACATCGGCCCGCTCACACGCCACCACAACCTGCTCGGGCGCACCCCCCACCGCACCAAACAACGTCCGCAACGACTCATGACGCGCAACCACATCACCCAACGCCGCACCCAACGCCGCACCATCTAAACGCCCACACAACCGCAACGCCACCGCCAAGTTATAAATCGGCGACGGCCCATACAACTGATCGATAAACCACAACCGACTCTGCGCAAACGACAACGGAAT
>NZ_JCALCK010000058.1:0-1359 GCF_059812285.1 Mycobacterium sp. NGS62
CGCGTTGACTCACCAAAAATGCGCGCGTAGACCCATTCGTTGCCTCAGCTGAGAATGCGCGCGTACGGCGCGCCTGCCCGGGCGGTGAGCAAAGACTCGGTAGGCCCGGACGATGGGACTGACGGTGAGTCAACGCAAGGCTGTGACGAAGGCGATCGCGACCCGCTACGCGCGAGCTGACAAGGCCGGCAAGGGCCGGATCCTCGATGAGTTGTGCGCTACCACCGGCTGGCACCGCAACCACGCACGCAAGGCATTGAAGAATGCGCTGCGCCCGAAGGTCATCAAGAGCAGGGCGCCGCGTCCGCCCAAGTACGGGCCGAAAGTCATTGCGGCGCTGATCTTCTGCTGGGCGGTGCTGGGAATGCCGGCCGGGAAAAGGCTGGCGCCGATGCTGGGCGAGCTGACGGACAGACTGCGTCGCTGCGAGGAGCTCGACATCGACGACGACACCGCCGCGCTGCTGGCGGGCATGTCGGCGGCCGCCATCGACCGCCGCCTGGCGCCCGAACGCAAGAAACATGAGCTTAAATTAAGGGCCGCAGCCACACCAAACCCGGCTCGCTGCTGAAAAGCCAGATCCCGATCCGCACCTGGGCCGACTGGGACGACGCGGTGCCCGGGTTCGTGGAGATCGACCTGGTCGGCCACGAGGGCGGCAACGCCGCTGGTGAGCACGCCTATACGCTGACCGTCACCGACATCGCCACCGGGTGGACCGAGAACCGCAGCGTGCCCAACAAGGCCCGTAAATGGGTGCTGGCCGCCCTCGACGATATCGCCAAGATCATGCCGTTCCCGATCCTGGGCGTGGACAGCGACTGCGGATCGGAGTTCATCAATTACCACCTGCTGGCGTGGTGCGAGCAGCGCCACATCACCTTCACCCGGTCGCGGGCCGGCAACAAAAACGACGGCTGCTACGTGGAGCAGAAGAACTGGGCCATCGTGCGCATCGTGGTCGGCTACCATCGCTACGACACCAAAGCAGAACTGTTGTTACTCAACAAGATATGGATGTTGCAGTCACTGCTGACCAACTACTTCTACCCGCAGCAAAAACTCGTCTCCAAGGTCCGCGACGGCGCCAAAGTGTCCAAGAAATACGACACGGCGACCACCCCGCACCGCCGCGCCGAGCGCCACGAGGCGGTCTGCACCGAGGACAAGGCGATCCTCGCCGACACCTACACCGGCATCAACCCAGCCGCCGTACAGCGCCAGATCCAGGCCCTGACCACCGAGCTGCTGACCATCACCACCAGCAATGCCGGACCCAAGGCCAAGGCTTCCGTTACGCGCGCATCCTCGAATGAGTCAACGAATCAGTCCTCGCGCGCATCTTGACACGAGGCAACA
>NZ_JCALCK010000059.1:0-1322 GCF_059812285.1 Mycobacterium sp. NGS62
GCTGCCCCCTCCTACGGCCCGACCCCGCCCAGCGGGCCAGACTGATCCAGATCCACGACAACCTTGTCGACCGCATCGCCGAAGCCCACCTCGAAGGCTGGCTCGGTGAAGTCGACGGACTCAACGTCAGCCTCGCCGCCGTCCGCAACAAGCTCGCCCAACTCGACGTCCACACCACCAGGCGCCCGCTCGTGCAGATCGGCATGCCGCATGCAAGCACCTGACCCGCGACCACTAATCCACGACCGAAGCAGCCCCAGGACAAGACATTTCAGTTCAGAGAAGCCGGGATCAAACTGTCAGCGGTGGCGTCCACCTTGGGCATCCTGTCGGTGCGTGACATGCTCGAAGCGCTCATCGCCGGCGAGCGAGACCCGCGCCGGCTGGCCGATATGGCCCGCGGGCGGCTAAAGGCGAAGCACTCGGAGCTGATCGCTGCGCTCGATGGCCGCTTCGATGATCATCATGCCGAGCTGGCGCGGCTGCTGTTGGCTCAAATCGACGCGCTCAGCGCCCAGATCGACGCGCTGAGCGTCCGCATCGAGCAGCTCATCGCCGCCATGGACGAAGCCGATCACCACAGTGGCGACCACGACGGATCGGGCACCACCGGGCTACCGGACACCCGCCCACCCAACACCGGCGAGCAGACAACCACACCCGGCTCCGGCATCAGTAGCACCGCGACCGGCCCACAGACCGCCACCGCCACGGTGATCGAACCCGCCCGGTTGACCGCGGTCGAGCGCCTCGATGAGATCACCGGCGTCGGCCAGCGCGCCGCGCAGACGATCATCGCCGAGATCGGATTGGATATGACCCGTTTTCCCAACCCCGAGCACCTGGTCTCCTGGGCCAAACTGTGTCCACGCACGATTCAGTCCGGGCCGGTGATCCGTGGCGGTAAGACCGGCAAAGGCAACCCCTACCTCAAAGGCGCCCTCGGCGAACGCTACCGGCGCATCGTCAAACGCCGCGGCAAGCTCAAAGCCCTGGTCGCGGTCGCCCGCTCCATCCTGGTCATCGTCTGGCAGCTACTCTCCAACCCCACCGCCCGATTCCACGACCTTGGCTCCGACTACCACACCAACCGCGTCGTCACCGAACGAAAGGTCCGCAACCACATCGCCCACCTGACTGCGATGGGATTCCACGTCACCCTCGAACCCGCCGCCTAGCCCCTCGAAATACACACCGCCGCAGCACATCCGGCCTGCAAGTTCCGGCCGGGTACTGTCCGCTGCCCAACTCACCTTGGGTATTTTCCGGTCAGGCACCGAGGGTGTTTCGCGGGCACTTTTGGTGATGCTTGCCGCCGTCCC
>NZ_JCALCK010000006.1:0-216656 GCF_059812285.1 Mycobacterium sp. NGS62
GGATCTTGCGCCCAGGAGCCCTGTCGTGTGTATAGTAAGCGGTACTCGGCTTTGTGCCGAGGGTGCATCAGCCCGACCCCCCGGGGCTGATACACGACGACCCTCGCCTCCTCCCCCCCTGGCGGGGGTCGTCCCTTTTGCCGGGTTCCTCGCACCGAGCGGCAGTCTGTTTTCGAAATCCGCGGCCGTCGGTTTGCGCACAGATCCAACTTTGTCCACAGATCGCGGTTTGCCGCTGGCGCCCCGGGGACGCCGCCGGGCACCGTGAGCGGGTGACTGCGACAACTGGTGTCACCGGCGTTCTGACGCTGTTGGCCACCCCTACGTTGCGCGACGAAGTGGACCGCGTCGGCGCCGCAGTCGGCGTGCGGGTGGTCCATGCGCGCGACGGCGCGCCGATGAGCCGCAAAGCGTGGTCGGCCGCCGCGGCGGTCGTGCTTGACGCGGCGGCGGCGCGGCGTTGCGTGCAAAGTGCACTGCCGCGGCGCCTCCACGTCGTCATCCTGACCGACAGCGAACCGACCCCGGAGACCTGGGCGGCTGCGGTCCAGGTCGGCGCCCAGCACGTCCTGACGCTGCCCGGGCACGAGGACGAGCTGGTCTGCGAGCTCGCCGACGCCGGCGAATCGGTACGCGGCGGTCAGGCTCACGGCCGGGTTGTCGCGGTCATTGGTGGCTGCGGCGGTGCCGGTGCCTCGCTGTTCGCCGTCGCGTTGGCCTACACCGCCGCCGAGCCGCTGCTGCTCGATCTCGATCCGTGGAGCGGAGGCATCGATCTGCTGCTCGGCGGTGAGAACACCGCCGGGTTGCGCTGGCCGGACGTGACGTTGCAGGGCGGGCGGCTGAATTGGGCGGCGGTACGCGAAGCGCTGCCGCGACACCGGGGGATCAGCATGCTCTCGGGCACCCGGCGCGACCACGACGTGGAGGCCAGGGCGGTCAACGCCGTCATCGACGCCGGTCGGCGCGGTGGTGCGACCGTCGTGTGCGACCTGCCCCGGCGGCTGACCGACGCCGCCCAAACCGCACTGGATTCCGCCGATCTCGTCGTCGTCGTCAGCCCCTGCGACGTCCGGGCGTGTGCGGCGACCGCGACGATCGCTCCGGTACTCGCCGGCATCAATCCCAACATCGGACTGGTGGTGCGGGGTCCGTCGCCGGGCGGGCTGCGGGCCGGCGAGATCGCCGACATCGCCGGCGTGCCCCTGCTGGCGTCGATGCGCGCCCAGCCGCGGCTTGCCGCGGAACTCGAGCACGGCGGCCTGCCGCTGCGTGCGCGATCTGCGCTGGCGACGGCGTCGCGTCGAGTTCTTGCGGTGCTACCGGCGGCCGACGGCGAAGCCCGGGCGGCATGACCGGTTCGCTGATCGACCGGGTGCGCGAGCGGCTGGCCGCAGAATCGGCTCCGCTGCGGCCCACTGCGGTGGCCGACGCGATCCGCGCCGAGTCCGGCGGCGTGCTCGGCGACACCGAGGTGCTGAGCAACCTTCGGATGTTGCAGACGGAGTTGACCGGTGCCGGAATCCTCGAGCCGCTGTTGTGCGCCGACGGCACTACCGACGTGTTGGTCACCGCGCCGGACGCGGTCTGGGTGGACGACGGCAACGGATTGCGGCGCAGTGCGGTCCGGTTCGCCGACGACGCGGAGGTGCGACGTCTGGCGCAACGGCTGGCGTTGGCCGCCGGCCGCCGGCTCGATGACGCGCAACCGTGGGTGGACGGCCAACTGACCGGAGTGGGCGCCGCGAGCATTGCGGTGCGGCTGCACGCCGTGTTGCCGCCGATCGCTGACGGAGGCACCTGCCTGTCGTTGCGAGTGTTGCGCCCCGCCACGCAGGATCTGGCGGCGCTGACCGCCGCGGGCGCCATCGCGCCGCAAGCCGCTGCACTGCTCGGTGAAGTCATTGCCGCCCGGCTGGCGTTTCTGGTGACCGGCGGCACCGGAGCCGGTAAGACCACGCTGTTGGCGGCGATGCTCGGCGCGGTGTCGGACCGTGAGCGCATCGTGTGCGTCGAAGATGCCGCCGAGCTGGCGCCCGCGCACCCGCACCTGGTCAAGCTGGTCGCGCGGTGCGCCAACATCGAAGGCGTCGGCGAGGTGACGCTGCGTCAGCTGGTCCGGCAGGCGCTGCGCATGCGTCCAGACCGCATCGTGGTCGGAGAGGTCAGAGGCGCCGAGGTGGTCGATCTGCTGGCTGCGCTCAACACCGGCCATGACGGCGGCGCCGGCACCGTGCATGCCAACAGCCCGGGCGAGGTGCCGGCCCGCTTGGAAGCATTGGGCGCGCTCGGTGGCCTGGACCGCGGAGCGCTGCACAGCCAACTCGCCGCGGCAGTCCAGGTACTGGTCCATGTGGCTCGCGGTGGTGCCGCAGGCCGCCGGCTCAGCGAAATCGCGGTGCTGCGCCGAACCGATGGGCAGGTTCGCGCGGTCACCGTCTGGCACGTGGATCGCGGGTTCACCGACGCGGCCACCGACCTGCGTCGGCTGCTGCAGAGCAGGACAGCGAGGTGACCGGCCCCGTACTCGCCGCGCTGGGATTGTCGCTGGCGGTCTCAGTAACGCCGTCGTCGCCGCGGCGGCGGCTCGCGCCGGGGCGTGCACGCTCACGCAAGTCGCAGACGGTGGTCGCATGGTCGGGGGTGTGTGCCGCGGCTGCCGTCGCCTTGGTGCTGGCGCCGACTACGGTTCTCGCCGCCGCGGTGTTGGCCGCGACGCTGGGCCTGCGCTACCGGCGTCGCCGCCGCAGCCGCGTCGGCCTGCGGGAGAGTCGGGCATTGGACACCGCGATCGATGTGTTGGTCGGCGAGCTGCGGGTCGGTGCCCACCCGGTTCGCGCGTTCGCCGTCGCGGCCGACGAAACCGGCGGGGCGGTCGCGGCGTGCTGCCGCTCGGTAGCGGCGCGCGCCCGGCTGGGCGCCGACGTGGTGGCCGGCCTGCGCAGCGTGGCGGCGGACTCGGCACTCCCTGCGCAGTGGGAGCGGATAGCGGCCTGTTGGCAGCTGGCCACTGATCACGGCCTGGCCATGTCCACCCTGATGCGCGCCGCTCAACGTGACATCGCCGAGCGGCAGCGGTTCTCGGCGCAAGTCACCGCGGCGATGGCCGGTGCTCGCGCCACCTCGACCATCCTGGCCGGCTTGCCGCTGCTTTCGGTGCTGCTCGGCCAGCTGATCGGAGCGCAGCCGGTGAAGTTCTTGTTGGGCGGCCATGCGGGTGGCTGGCTGCTGGTGGTCGGAGTGACGCTGGCGTGTGCCGGCCTGCTGTGGTCAGACCACATCACCGATCGGGTGACGCGATGATGACGGCGACGATCCTGTTGGCGGCGGCGTTGCTGTGTGGTGTCGCGCCGTCGACGGTCCGGGCCCGGGCCGGGACGACGGGCTGCACCCGCCGCGGTGCGCGGCTGTCGCCGCGCCGAACCGACCCGTTGGCGGTCGCATCGAGTTTGGATGTGCTGGCGGTGTGTCTGGTCTCGGGCATGGCGGTCTCCACCGCCGCGGCGATCACCGCGCCGTCCGCGCCGCCGGCGCTGGGCCGGGTGTTGCGGCGCGCCGCCGATCTGCTCACGCTGGGCGCCGACCCGGCCGTTGCATGGTCGGCGCCGCCAGACATGCCGGCCGCATCGATCGGCACACAGACCGACGCGCTGTTGCGATTGGCGCGGCGGTCGGCATCCTCTGGTGCGGCGCTCGCCGAGAGCGTGTCGGACCTGGCCGCCCAGTGCCGCCAGGAGGCTGCGCACACCGCGACCGCCGCCGCCGAGCGCGCAGCGGTGCTGATCGCCGGCCCGCTCGGAATGTGCTTCCTGCCGGCATTCGTATGTCTGGGCATCGTCCCGGTGGTAGCCGGACTGGCCGGTGACGTCCTGCAGTCGGGCCTGCTGTGAGCTCCAACAGCCGCATCGCGGGCGAACGAGAAGGGGAAGATGAGGGGAGTCAACATGTTTCGGCGACTACAAGTGCGGTTGACCCTATTGGCGACCGACGACTCAGGTATGTCCACCGTGGAGTACGCCATCGGGACGATCGCAGCGGCGGCGTTCGGTGCGATCCTGTACACCGTCGTCACCGGCGATTCCATCGTCGCGGCGCTCACCAACATCATCGGGCGGGCCTTGAATACCAAGGTGTAGTCAGTCGTGTCCGCTCAACTGCCGGCGCCAGCACCGTCGAGGCGGCGCTGGCGCTCGCCACGCTGGTCGCGGTGCTGGTGCTTTGCGTCGCCGGTATCACCGCGGCGTCGATGCAGGTGCGCTGCGTGGACGCGGCTCGGGAGGCTGCCCGGCTCGCCGCGCGCGGCGACGAGCGCTCGGCCGTCGATGTCGCGCGGCATCTCGCGCCCGGCGGAGCGGTGGTGCAGGTGCGTCGCGACGGCGAGTTCATCGTCGCGACGGTCTCCGCCCGCTCACGCCTGCTACCGGCGCTGGGCATCGGCGCCACCGGCGTCTCGGCAGTGGAGCAGCGATGAGCGCGGCTCGGCCACCGTCGCCGCCGCCGCGATGGTCGCGGTGCTGCTGAGTATTGCGTGCGGGGGCGCCTACCTGGGTTCGGCCGTGGTGGCGCGGCATCGTGCCCAGGCCGCGGCGGATCTGGCCGCCCTGGCCGGCGCCGCGCGGCTACCCGCCGGCGCGGACACCGCGTGCGGGCGGGCGAGGGCGGTGGCCCACGAGTTGCGGATCAGCGACATCGACTGCACAGTGCACGGCCTGGACGTCGTCGTCACGGTCGAGCTTGCCGTCCCGCTCGGCGGATGGAGCAGGGCCCGGGCCGCCGCCCGCGCCGGCCCGGACTAGCCGGTGTCGGTCGTGGACAGGCCTGCTTCGGCGAGCTCCGCATCGGTGGGTAGCCGCAGCAAGATGAGCCCGGCGAAGGCCTTCTCATCGAGCTCGACCTGGGTGCAGGTGACGTGGACCGGCACCCATGTGTCGCCGTAGCCGGGCATCCGCAGCACCATGGTCGCGGCGCCGTCAGCGAATTCGGCGGTCATCGCCGCCAACTTTGGCTCGTCGGCGGGATGTACCCGCGGCGCATTTCGCGCACTGCGCCGCCAGTCGTAGAACGGGCACGGCTCGTCGAGCCATTTGAGTAGCGTCCAGTTGTTGAGATCGACCAGCGCCCGGTGTACTCCCGGCTGAGCCAGTCCACGCAGAATCCGTTGTGCCAGCCGGTCGGGCGGATCCACCGGGGCGGCCGGGTCGGCGCGCCAATTCATGCCGCGCCCGATCAAGTGGTCGCGGCCGTCCGGTCCGGGCTCTAGTGCGCTGCGCGCGACGAAACTCACCCTGATCGGGTTGCCCTGCCAGTCGGTGCCGTCCCAGGTGGACCAAAGCGTCTGGTTGGGTTCGGCTTTGATGGCGAGCGCGAGCACCTTGCTTTCGTTGTGTTTGATGCTGCGCGATGGCCAGTTCTCGGCAAACGCGCGGCCTTCCGTTTCCTCGACGTCGGGGTTTTTGCCGCTGTTGAGCAGCGACTCACGCGTGTCGACGGCCACGCCGGTGGTCAGGTCCCACTTCATCGGACCGGGCAGCGGCCGCTCGGGCGGCTCGACGGTGGCCGGTCCACTCCAGACATGCACGCCATGCATCCGGCCGTCCGACATCAACACCGGCTCGGTCCGGATTACCCTGTCGCTCTTGGGTGTAATGCTGACCAGGCTTTGGCCGGTCTTCATCGACTCGCCGATCGCCGACCGGATAGCGGCAAGATGGGGATTGCGTCGCAGAAACGCAGTGACCGGGACGAGATTGCGCTGCTGACGGCCGAGCGCCACCACGGCCGGCTCTTTGCCCAGCGTCTCCACCAGCAGCCAATCGTGGGCCATGACCACACTTTACCGACGAGTAACGACGCGTTAGCTCGTTTTGGCATCGCCGGCGTAGTCCTGACTTGACTTCTGTCAAAACGCATGTGCGCTCGCCGTGTTGGTCAATAACTTGCACGCGAGTGAGCAGCCGGGTTATTTTGCTGCTGCGCCCCTTGGGCATGAGAACGGCTCGCGTAGTCCGGCCGTTCGTTGCGCCGTTCGTCACGATTCGGCACGCCCGCCTTCTTCAGCAGCGAGGAAGTGCTTTCGCGCCACGATGTGTGGTGGTCGACCGTCGAGGGGTCGGTCGTCAGCCATGCCTCAGGATGAACCGTTAGCCACCTCAGCAAGCACCAAGCGCAACACCCGCACAGCTCCCGCCTTGTCCAGCGGTTGGTTACCGCTGCCGCATTTCGGCGACTGCACGCACGACGGGCATCCCCGCGTGCATTCGCACGCTTCGATAGCCGCGGCGGTGGCGCCCAGCCACGCGCTGGCCTGGCGGAATCCACGCTCGGCGAACCCGGCCCCGCCGGGGTAGCCGTCGTAGACGAATACGCTGGGCAGCCGGTCGGACTCGGGGCCCACCGCGGTCGACAGACCGCCGATGTCGCCGCGATCGCAGCTGGCCACCAGCGGCAGCAACCCGATCGCCGCGTGCTCAGCGGCATGCAGCGATCCGGGGAGCTGTAACGCGTCGATCCCGTTGCGATCCAACGCGTCCGGTGTGATCGTGTACATCGCGGCAGTAGTGCTCAAGGCTTGCGTCGGCATTTCCAGTTCGACGAAATCGATTACCTCCCCGGACAGTCGGCGCCGCAAATACCCGACGACCCGACTGGTGACCGTGACCGGGACCAGCCCCAGCGTGACCGGACCGAAGGCCGTCCGTTCGCCTGTCCCCGTGACGGCGATGTCGGTGAGTTCCCGTGCGAATGTGGTGTATCCGGGATCGGCGGCATGGACGAATGCCAGGCCCTCCTCGAAGTCGAGCGAATCGACCACATACGTCTCGCCTTGGTGGAGGTATACCGCTCCGGGGTGTACCGAGGCGGGGGCCTGGCCGACACCCGCGGTGCCCAGCAACCGCCCGGTTTCGGCCTCGACGATCACGATCTGGCCGCCCGTCGGCCCGCGGATGTCCACAGCCGGATGCGGGTCGACGCCGGGCGCCGGATAGTACTTGCCCGACCGCCGTCGCAGCAGCCCGTCATCGGCCAGCTTGCCGGCGAGCGCCTCGGCGCCCAACGCCCGGATCTCGGCATCTTCGAGTGGCAACTCGGTTGCCGCACAGAGTAGTTGAGGCCCAAGAAGGTAGGGGTTGGCCGGATCGATCACGACACGCTCGATCGGCTTGTCCAAGAGCGCCGCGGGGTGGTGGACCAGATAGGTGTCCAGTGGATCGTCGCGGGCGACCAGCACGATCAGCGCGCCCTGACCGCGTCGTCCGGACCTGCCGGCCTGCTGCCAAAACGAGGTGACCGTCCCGGGAAAGCCGGCCAGCACAACAGCGTCCAGCCCGGCGATATCCACGCCCAGCTCCAGTGCATTGGTGGTGGCCAGGCCGCGCAGTTGCCCGTCGGCCAGCGCGTGCTCCAGTGCGCTACGGTCCTCGGGCAGATAACCCGCGCGGTAGGATGCCACCTTCTCGGCCAGTTCGGGAGCGATGTCATCTAGCCGTACGCGGGCGGCCATCGCCGTCAATTCCGCGCCGCGACGTGACCGGACAAAGGTCAGGGTGCGAGCCCCTTCAGCGATCAGATCGGCCATCAATCGCGCCGCTTCCGCGCCGGCGGACCGCCGCACCGGGGCGCCGTTCTCGCCGACGAGATCGGCGCGCAGGGCCGGCTCCCACAACGCCACCGTGCGTGCGCCCTGCGGCGAGCCGTCTTCGGTGACTTCGGCCACCGGCCGGCCGATGAGCTCAGCGGCCGTCGTGCCGGGCGATGCCGTCGTCGCGCTGGCGAAAATCACGGTCGGTGCGCCCGAATAGCGGTCGCACAGCCGCAATAGCCGGCGCAGCACCATCGCCACATTCGAACCGAAAACGCCCCGGTAGTAATGACATTCATCGACCACCAAATAGCGAAGGCGACGCAGAAACACCGCCCACCGGGCATGGTTGCGCAGCATCGCCAGGTGCACCATATCCGGATTGGAGAACAACCATCGAGAACGCTCCCGCGCAAAGCGCCGCACCTCGACCGGGCTGTCGCCGTCATAGGCGGTGGGCGCGACGTCGTGCAGCTGCGGGATGGCCGCGGTGAGGGCATGCGCGGTGCGCAACTGGTCGTGGCCTAGCGCTTTGGTTGGCGACAGGTACAGCACCCGGGCACGTCGGTCGGTTGCCAGCGCATTGAGAATCGGAAGTTGATAGGCCAGTGATTTTCCCGACGCGGTGCCGGTGCTGACCACAACGTGGCGACCGGCGTGGGCCAACTCGGCGGCCTCGAATTGATGCGACCACGGCGCGCTGATGCCGCGGTCGGTGAACGCGCGCACCACTTCCGGTTCGGCCCATTGCGGCCAGGCATACGGCCGGCCTTCGCGCGGCGGCAGTTCGGCGACATGCCGCAGCGGGTTCTCGCCCGGCTCGGCGCCGGCCACCGCAACGGCAAGCAATTCACTGCCGAATGTCACCACTGCGCACCTCTTCAAGCCGGTTTCCCTCTGAATTGTTCACCGACTTGTTGCTCAATTGATCACCGGAGGCTGTCGCGGACGCGACGAACGTGATTGACTAATGCACGGTCGCAGCTTCTGTGTTCGTGTCAAACTTTCGCAGGATCGACGTTGCGGCCGCGGTTCCTGCGAGGTTTTAGCTCGGGTGAAGTTCCGGCAACTCCGCGAGGTATGGCGGTCACAGCGGGCCCGGGGCGCCGGAAGGCGGTGCACCGCACCCGAGTAGTAAAGGAAAGATCGAGAAATGCCACAGGGAACTGTGAAGTGGTTCAACGCGGAGAAGGGGTTTGGCTTCATCGCACCCGAGGACGGTTCGGCCGACGTGTTTGTCCACTACACGGAGATTCAGGGTTCGGGCTTCCGCACCCTTGAGGAGAACCAGCGAGTCGAGTTCGAGGTTGGCCAGAGCCCCAAGGGTCCCCAGGCCACCGGCGTCCGCTCCATCTGAGCAACTCCTGACCAAACCCCCCGCGCTCGCCCTCCAACGGGCCGGCCGGGGGGTTTCGGTTGTCTAGGGGGGCGGCGCCCGACCATGACGCGAGCGCCACGCTCGTCGTATGCAGGACGGACATTGCACGGCGTGACCTACTGTCGGTGACGTGAGCCAGCTGTCCTTCTTTTCCGCTGAGTCGGTGCCGCCCGCGGTCACCGATCTCACTGGGATGTTGGCAGCGCCTGGACAGATAGTGAGCGTCGGCGGCGGCGCCCGGCTGTCGGTGGTCGTCGATGACCTCTGGCGCGCCGAGGCGCTGGCCCAGATGATCGACGACGCCGGCTTGGCATCGCAGCTCACCCGGACCGAGGAGGACACCCCGCTGGTGCGCACGGCGGTGGACGCACGCCTGCGTGCGATCGCTGCGGAGTGGACCCGCGGCGCGGTCAAAACGGTGCCTCCGCTGTGGCTGCCCGGACCGCGGGAGCTGCGGGCCTGGACGCTGGCGGCGGGCAGCCCGGAGGCCGATCGTTATCTGCTGGGACTCGACCCGCATGCCCCGGACACACATTCGCCGCTGGCGTCGGCGTTGATGCGGGTCGGGATCGCGCCCACCTTGATCGGTACGCGAGGCAATCGCCCGGCTCTGCGGATCAGCGGCCGACGCCGGCTATCGCGCCTGGTAGAAAATGTGGGAGAACCCCCCGATGCTGTCGAGGCCAAGGGAAGCTGGCCGCGGGTTTAGCGGCGATCGGGAGGGCTATTTACGGGGGGTCAGTTTGCGTCGGCTCGTTCCGGGTGTCACATTGTCAGTTGTCCACAGGCTCGGGGGAGACCGGCGACGATGCCGGTACCGGCCGATTTATGGGGCGGAACCGGCTCGGGAGCGGAAAAGGCCCAGGGCCAAAAAGAGAGTGAGTGTAAGCGCAGTTGGCTAACGGCGACAGCGGCACCCCGTTAAACAGGGGAAATGGCAGCGCGCGGCGACTCGTTATCGTCGAGTCGCCGACCAAGGCGCGCAAATTGGCCGGCTACCTGGGCTCCAACTACGTCGTTGAATCGTCGCGAGGGCACATCCGCGACCTGCCGCGCAATGCCGCCGACGTCCCCGCGAAATACAAATCGGAGCCGTGGGCCCGGCTCGGGGTCAACGTCGACGCTGACTTCGAACCGCTCTACATCATCAGTCCCGAGAAGAAGAGCACGGTCAGCGAGCTCAAGGGCCTGCTCAAGGACGTCGACGAACTCTATCTGGCCACTGATGGTGACCGTGAAGGCGAAGCCATCGCCTGGCATCTGCTGGAGACTCTGAAACCCAACATCCCGGTCAAGCGGATGGTTTTCCACGAGATCACCGAACCGGCGATCCGTGCCGCCGCCGAACACCCCCGCGACCTGGACATCGATCTGGTCGACGCCCAGGAGACCCGGCGCATCCTGGACCGGCTGTACGGGTATGAAGTCAGCCCGGTGTTGTGGAAGAAGGTCGCGCCCAAACTGTCCGCGGGCCGGGTGCAGTCGGTGGCCACCCGCATCATCGTGGCGCGCGAACGCGAGCGGATGGCGTTTCGCAGCGCCGCCTACTGGGACGTGGTCGCCGAACTGGACGCCAGCGTCTCCGACCCCAAAGCCTCTCCGCCCACCTTCACCGCCCGGCTGACCAGTGTCGACGGCCTGCGGGTGGCCGCCGGCCGGGACTTCGACTCGCTGGGCGCCGTACGGAAGCCCGAAGAAGTCATAGTGCTCGACGAAGCCCGTGCCGGTGTGCTGGCCGACGGGTTGCGCGGCTCGCAGCTGTCCGTGGCGTCGGTGGAGGAAAAGCCCTACACCCGCAAGCCGTACCCACCGTTCATGACGTCGACGCTGCAGCAGGAGGCTGGGCGCAAGCTGCGGTTCTCCTCGGAACGCACGATGCGCATCGCGCAGCGACTCTACGAGAACGGCTACATCACCTATATGCGCACCGACTCCACGACGCTGTCGGAGTCGGCCATCAACGCCGCCCGCACTCAGGCGCGCCAGCTCTACGGCGAGGAGTACGTCTATCCCTCACCGCGCCAGTACACCCGCAAGGTGAAAAACGCCCAGGAAGCCCACGAGGCGATCCGGCCGGCCGGTGAGACGTTCGCGACGCCGGACGCGGTGCGTCGTGAACTCGACGGCGACGAATTCCGGCTCTACGAGCTGATCTGGCAGCGCACGGTCGCCTCGCAGATGGCCGACGCCCGCGGCACCACGCTGAGCCTGCGGATCGCGGGTGCGTCCGGTGAGCAGCAGGTGGTGTTCTCGGCCAGCGGACGCACGCTGACGTTCCCGGGCTTCCTCAAGGCCTATGTCGAAACCGTCGACGAGCTGGCCGGCGGTGAGGCCGACGACGCCGAGCGCCGGCTGCCGCAGCTGAGCGAGGGGCAACGGGTAGACGCCACCGAGCTGACCCCCGATGGCCACGCCACCAACCCGCCGGCCCGCTACACCGAGGCGTCACTGGTCAAGGCGCTCGAAGAGCTGGGTATCGGCCGTCCGTCGACGTACTCCTCGATCATCAAAACCATCCAGGACCGCGGCTACGTGTACAAGAAGGGCAGCGCCCTGGTGCCGTCGTGGGTGGCGTTCGCCGTGATCGGTTTGTTGGAACAGCATTTCGGCCGGCTGGTCGATTACGGTTTCACCGCGGCGATGGAAGACGAGCTCGACGCGATTGCATCCGGCAACGAGAGCCGCACCACCTGGCTCAGCCACTTCTACTTCGGTGGTGACCACGGTGTGCCCGACTCGGTGGCCCGCTCTGGCGGCCTGAAAAAGCTTGTCGGTGTCAACTTGGAGGGCATCGATGCCCGAGAAGTCAACTCCATCAAGGTGTTCGATGATGCACAGGGACGCCCCATCTATGTGCGCGTCGGCAAGAACGGGCCCTACCTCGAGCGCATGGTGGCCGGTGACGACGGCGAACTCGCTCCGCAGCGGGCCAACCTCAACGACACCCTCACGCCCGACGAGTTGACTCTCGACGTGGCCGAGGAGCTTTTCGCCACACCGCAAGAGGGCCGGCCACTTGGGATGGATCCGCAGACCGGTCACGAGATCGTCGCCAAAGACGGTCGCTACGGCCCCTACGTCACCGAGATTCTGCCCCCACCACCGGACGACGACGACGGCGCGCCGGCCAAGAAGGGCAAAAAGCCCACCGGTCCCAAGCCCCGCACCGGTTCGCTGCTGCGGAGCATGAGTTTGCAGACCGTCACGCTCGACGATGCGCTGAAGCTGCTGTCGCTGCCCCGGGTAGTCGGTGTGGATCCCCAATCCGGTGAGGAGATCACCGCGCAGAACGGACGCTATGGTCCATATCTGAAGCGCGGCACCGATTCTCGCTCGCTGGCTACCGAGGACCAGATCTTCGAGATCACGCTCGACGAAGCGCTGAAGATCTACGCCGAGCCCAAGCGCCGCGGCCGCCAAGGCGCTGCCGCGCCGCCGCTGCGTGAGCTGGGCACCGATCCGGCGTCCGGCAAGCCGATGGTCATCAAGGACGGCCGGTTCGGGCCGTACGTCACCGACGGCGAGACCAACGCGAGTCTGCGCAAAGGCGACGACGTGTTGTCGATCACCGACGACCGTGCCGCCGAACTGCTGGCCGACCGGCGAGCGCGCGGCCCGGTCAAGCGGACCACCAAGCGAGGTGCCCGCAAGGCGCCGGCAAAGAAAACCGCCAAGCGCGGCTAGCTGCCGACCTCGGTCAATCGCCGAGTGGCCAGTTAGCACACATGATTTCGAAAAACACGTATATTAAGTGGCCACTCGGCGACCGTTACAGGGAAACCTCTTCGGGCGCAGCCAGATTCAACGGCCGGGCCAGCTGAGTAGGCGCGGAGCGGCCGCGCAGCGAGACAACTTCGCCAACGTCCCAGCACAGCGCTTCCGCGTCGAGGGCGCCGCTGACCGCGATTGCCGAGGCCAGCACGTGGCCTTCCTCGAGCTTGGCCAACTCGGTCAACCGCGCGGCCTCGTTGACCGGGTCGCCGATCACCGTGTATTCGAACCTCGCCTGCGCGCCGATATGGCCGGCGATGGCACGGCCGGCAGAGACGCCGATGCCGAACTCCAAAGTGCCCAGCACCGGCAGGAGTTCGTCGTGCAGCTCACGCGCGGCCGCCAGCGCGCCACCCGACGCGTCCGGGTGTTCGATGGGCGCGCCGAAGATCGCCAGTGCGGCGTCGCCCTGGAACTTGTTGACGAAACCGCCGTGCCGGCCCACGGTGTCGACTACCACCCGGAAGAACTCGTTGAGCAGGCTGACCACCTCGGCGGGCGGTCGCGTTGCCGCAAGCTGAGTCGAGCCAACCATGTCCACGAACAACACTGCGACATCGCGCTCCTGGCCGCCTAGTTCGGTGCCGCGCTCCAGCGCGCGCCGTGCCACGTCTTCGCCCACATAGCGGCCGAACAGGTCACGCAGTCGTTGCCGTTCAGCCAGGTCGCGCACCATGTCGTTGAAGCCGGCCTGCAGCAGGCCCAGCTCGCTGGCGTCGTAGATCTGCATGTGCGCGTTGTAGTTACCGCGCTGCACCTCGCCGAGCGCCCAGCGCAGCTGACGTAGCGGATCGGCGATCGACATGGCGACCAGCAGCGTGCCGAATAACCCGATCCCGAGCGCCGCCAACGCCAGCAACAGGATCGGGTTGAACAACTTCTCCGGCGGCGCGTGCAGGAACGACGCCTTGTCGGCCACCACCGCCAGCACGATCGCCAGTAGCGGCACCGCGGTGGATAGTGTCCAGGCCAGCATCTGTCGCCCGATGACACCCGATGCCCGGATGTTTTCCGGCAGCCCGCCGCGCAGTGCGGCGACCGCCACCGGTCGCAGTACCCGCTCGGACTGCAGGTAGCCGATGATCGCGGTGGCCGCGGCGCCCAGAGCCACGGCGACCCCCACCACCGGTGCCAGGTGACTGGTTTCGCGCCAGCTGGCGATGATGAAGACCGTGCCGCCGATCGACCAGTAGCCCAGGGTGATCAGCGTGCGGTAGAACGGCATCCGCAGCGCCCGGCTGCGGGCTACCTCGGTGGCAGCGGGGTCGGTGTCGGCGAGCAGGCCGTCGCGGCGCTGCCAACGAAACACCGGCACCAGCAGCCGGAAGCTCAGCATTGACCCGCACCCGAACAACACCACCAGCGCCGCCGCGAACGACGCGAGGTTGACGCCCGGCAGGTCCTGCAGTTGGATGCGGTCTTCGGGCGGCAATCCGTAGCGCAGGAAGCCGAACACGAGCAAGGCGCCAATGATGTCGGCCTGCAGAACGCTCAACAAGAACACCGGCCACGGGGTGCGCACCACCCACTGGAGGAATCCACTGATCCGCCCAGGCAGTGCGGTCGCGGTGCTCACCAGCCCACCGTATCGGTCGGTGGGGACCAAAAAATAGCGAAAAACGCCGGTCTGCGGCCGCCGGCAGGATCACTGTGTCAGCACTGACCACTACTGTTGCCCCTGATGTCCGGTGTGTTTGCGCGGCTGGTGGGCCAAGAGTCGGTGGAAGCGGAACTGGTCGCCGCTGCGCTGGCCGCCCGCGGTGATTCGGCTCACAGCGCCACTTTTGAAGGAGCGATGACACACGCCTGGCTGATCACTGGTCCACCCGGTTCTGGTCGCTCGGTCGCCGCGTTGTGTTTCGCGGCGGCGTTGCAGTGCACCGCTGCGGAGTTGCCTGGCTGCGGGCAGTGCCGTGCGTGCACGACGACGATGGCAGGGACCCACGCCGACGTGCGCCGGGTCATCCCCGAAGGGTTGTCCATCGGTGTGGACGACATGCGGGCCATCGTGCAGGTTGCCTCGCGGCGGCCCAGCACCGGGCGCTGGCAGATCGTGTTGATCGAGGACGCCGACCGGCTCACCGAAGGCGCAGCCAACGCCCTGCTCAAGGTTGTCGAGGAACCACCGCCGTCGACGGTGTTCGTGTTGTGCGCACCCTCGGTGGACCCCGAGGACATCGCGGTCACGCTGCGGTCGCGCTGCCGGCATATTGCGCTGGTGACTCCGTCGGCGGCCGCGATCGCCCAGGTGCTCGTCGACAGCGACGGGCTGGCGGCCGACACGGCGGACTGGGCGGCGTCGGTCAGCGGCGGACACGTCGGCCGGGCGCGGCGATTGGCCATCGACCCCGACGCGCGTGAGCGCCGGCAGCGGGCGCTGAGTTTGGCCCGCGACGCGGCCACGCCGTCGCGGGCTTACGCCGCCGCGGAGGAACTGGTGGCCGCGGCCGAGGCCGAAGCAAAGGTGCTGACCGCCGAACGCGACGAGGCTGAAACTGAAGAACTTCGAACCGCGCTGGGCGCCGGCGGCACCGGCAAAGGGACCGCTGGTGCGCTGCGTGGAGCGACTGGCGCGATCAAAGACCTTGAGCGACGGCAGAAGTCGCGGCAGACGCGGGCGTCGCGGGATGCGCTGGACCGGGCGCTGATCGACCTGGCGACCTACTTCCGCGATGCGCTGTTGGTGGCCGCCGGGGCCGGCGAGGTGCGGGCCAACCATCCGGACATGGCCGAGCGGGTAAGCGCGATGGCCGCCCACGCCCCGCCCCAGCAGCTGCTGCGCTGCATCGAAGCGGTGCTGGAGTGTCGCGAAGCGCTCGCGATCAACGTCAAGCCCAAATTCGCCGTCGACGCCATGGTCGCGACCATCGGCCAGGCCCTGCGCTGACTTGGGCAGGCCAGCCGGCCTGCCGTAGACTCGTGCCGCCCGGCAGGGCACGCCACCTTAGCTCAGTCGGCAGAGCGGCTCACTCGTAATGAGCAGGTCAGGAGTTCGATTCTCCTAGGTGGCTCCGCTTTTTCGATGGCGAGCGTGCGTGTCCCCGGCCGACACGCCGCGGTAATCCGCGGGATCGCGCACGCTCGTCAGACCGGCACCACATACCCCACCGGCCCGGCCGCGATGCACACCGCAAGGGCGGCGGTGTCGGCCCGCACCGCGATCGCATTGCCGGCGCCGGGCAGCCGTACGTAGACGCGGTTGAGCCCGGGACGCACCGGAACCTTGACGTGCGACCCCTCCGAGAGCGACATCGTCATCGAGCCGTCGCTGTTGGCCAGGTAGTTGATCTCGGCGGTCCAGTCCGCCGGCAGCAGCGGGCCGTCGAGCGGAAGCGTCACCGGGTGGTCGGGCTGCACGAAGTACCCGCACTGCGGCGCCGGGCCCGGCGCGATCGTGCGGATCCAGGCCACCCGCGCGTCGACCATTCGCCCTGAGCTATCCAATGCTCGCAGTTGTCTTGTGGCCGTGGCGAATTCCGGTCGATCCAACAGCAGCGCGAACATGTGGCTGGCCAGGTTTTCCGGCCAGGCCACCCGTTGCAGCACCAGCGGGTCGACTTCCTGGTCCAGTAGCGGCGCAGCCGACGAAGCATGGGCGGCGGCCAAACCCCGGCGCGCGTTTTGCAGGTAGGGCTGTGCGGGGTTTTCCCGCCACGAGGTCAGAAACGTCGCGGTCGAATACCAGCTGCTGGCAACGAACAGCACGGCCAACCCCGTCGTCACCAGGGCGCGGGGTGCCGAGGCGTCCAGCCACCGCGATGACGTGCGGTTGGGCGCGCAGAACCCGACCGCGGCCAGCAGCGCCAGCACGACGACCAGGTCGGGGAAATACCGCAACGTCTGAGCCAGCTCCAACGCCGTGAACCGCGACGAGCGCATGAGATAGATCGGCACCTGGCAGGCCACGACGTATCCGGCCGCGGTCAGCCACACCGGTGCGATGTGGCGTTTGCGGAGCAGCGTGATCGCCAGCACCGCGGCCAGCACCAACCAGCCCAGTATCCGCACAGTCGGCGGCGGAACGGCCCACGGCGAGGCCGGCGCCCAGCGGTCCCAGGCCCACGGCCCGCCGGCCAGCCCCGGCACGATGCCGTGCGACACCGAGCGACGTAACAAGTCCCACGTCATCGCCAGGTCGGTGCTCCACCGCTGCTGGTCCACCACGATCAGGTAAACCACGATCCAGGCGGCGGTCAGCGCGAACGACGCGGACCACAACCGAAGGCCGGCGCGCCACACCGTGCTCAGCGCGCCTCGATCACCCTGCACGTGGCCCAGCAGCGCAGTGACCGCGAACGCGACGAACGGGATCACCGCGGCCTTCTCGAAAAACAACAGGCCGCCGAGGTAAACCAGCGCACCGGTCACCGTGTAGCGCTGGTTGCCGGTGCGGACCAGCAAGATCGCGTCGCCGCACACCCAGGCCAGCGCGGCCAGCATCGGCAGCGAATTCAGCGCCGCGGCCCACCAGGCGAAACCCGGCACGCCCAGCGGTGTGAACAGCGCGAACGTCAGCGGGATCAGCAGCACCGGCCGCCACCCCAGAATCACGCGCAGGGCCCGCAACAACGCCAGCGACGCCAGCAGTTGCAACACCACCAGGCTGATCGCAGGGCCGGTCCAGTTCAGCGGCGCCAGCCTGGTGATGGCCCCGGCCACCAGATAGGCGGCGGGCATGACGTGGCCGTCGTGGTCGTCGAACAGGTACACCACCGACAGCAGGTTGTGGGTGCCGGCCCGGCCGACCAGGATCAGGTCGTCCCAATAGAAGTAGCCGCGAAACGCCAGCACACTCCGTATCACCAGTTGCACCGCGACCAGCGCGACGGCGACCGCGGCGACCCCGGAAGCCCGTCGGTATGGTGGGCCGGTGCACGCACTGGTCACCGGGGCAGCCGGTTTCATCGGGTCGACGCTAGTCGACCGTTTGATCGCCGATCAGCACACAGTGGTGGGCCTGGACAACTTCGCCAGCGGTCGCGCGACCAACCTCGAGCATCTGGCCGATACGCCCGAGTTCGTCTTCGTCGAGGCGGATATCGTCACCGCGGACCTGCACGCGATTCTCGAGGAGCACCGGCCGGAGGTGGTGTTTCACCTGGCCGCCCAGATCGATGTGCGGCACTCGGTGGCCGACCCGCAGTTCGACACCGAAGTCAATGTCGTCGGCACGGTCCGGCTGGCCGAGGCGGCACGCTGTGCAGGGGTGCGCAAGGTTGTGCATACCTCGTCGGGCGGCTCCATTTACGGCATTCCACCGACGTATCCGACCGCTGAGACGGTACCGACCGATCCGGCGTCACCGTATGCCGCGGGCAAGGTGGCCGGAGAGATCTACCTCAACACGTTCCGGCACCTCTACGGCCTGGAGTGTTCGCATATCGCGCCGGCCAATGTCTATGGCCCGCGCCAGGATCCGCACGGCGAGGCCGGTGTGGT
Source organism: Mycobacterium sp. NGS62 (assembly GCF_059812285.1). NCBI lineage: Bacteria > Bacillati > Actinomycetota > Actinomycetes > Mycobacteriales > Mycobacteriaceae > Mycobacterium > Mycobacterium sp. NGS62. The sequence continues at coordinate 18,168 of NZ_JCALCK010000006.1, forward strand.
GGCGATCTTCGCGCAGGCGCTGCTGGCGGGTAAGCCCACCAAGGTATTCGGTGACGGCAGCAACACCCGTGACTACGTGTACGTCGACGACGTTGTGGAGGCGTTCGTCAGGGCCGCCGGCCCCGCAGGCGGTGGACAGCGGTTCAACATCGGCACCGGCGTGGAAACCTCCGACCGCCAACTACATTCAGCGGTGGCGGCCGCCGTCGGCGCACCCGACGATCCAGAGTTTCATCCACCTCGGCTGGGTGACCTTAAGCGGTCGTGTCTCGATATCGGTTTGGCGAAGCGCGTTTTCGACTGGCACCCGCAGGTTCAGTTGAACGACGGTGTGCGCCGCACCGTGGAGTACTTTCGGCGGATGCACACCGGCTAGCGCTGGTCGGGTAGCTGTGCGCTCTCCAGTGCGATGGCGCGAGCCAGTCGGGTGTAGCGCAGTTCGAGATCCTTGAACCGCAGGTATGCGCTCAGCGTCGTGAAAACGAACGCGATGATCAACCCGTACAGCATCAGGTCGGCACCGCGGGCCACCCCCAGCCAGTGCGCCACCACCGTGGTGTCGTTCGGCCGCAAAATCGCGTAGCCGGCGGCGAAGACGAACAGTACGTAGCCCACCTTGACCCAGGCCCGCGACTGCGCGCTGCGCCGGGAGCGCAACAGATAGAGCAGCAAGGCAATGATCGAAAAGATCAGCAGCATCTGGATCCAGTTCACCGCGGCGTCCTTCCTCGCAGAAATCCGTCGAAGATGATGTTCACGCCGTTCAGCAGCGGCTGCCCCTTGGACTTGGAGTAGTCGGTGTAGAGCACCTCGACCGGCTCTTCGGTTACCCGCCAATGGTTTTCGCTGATCAACATGACGAACTCGGTGGCGTGACTCATTCCGCTCATCGTGATGTCCAGGCCGTCGGCAACGGTCTTGTTGAACACTCGAAGACCGTTGTTCGTGTCGGTCAGGCCCAGACGCCGGCCGCGTGGACTCAGCCACACGGCGGTGCGCAGCACAATGCGCTTGAGCAACGGTGGCCGGCTGACCCCTGTCCCGAACCGGGTTCCGATCACAATGTCGACGTCGCCGCGGCCCAGTCTCTCGACCATCGTCACCACGTCTTTGATGCGATGCTGACCGTCGCCGTCGAATGTCACGAAGACCTGCGCGCCGGCTTGGCCGCGGGCGTACTCGACACCGGTCTGGATGGCTGCGCCCTGGCCCAGGTTCACCGGGTGGCGTACCAGGTGAGCGCCGGCCCGCAACGCCTTTTCACCCGTGCCGTCGTGGCTGCCGTCGTCCACGCAGACGACGTGATCGAAGACCGAGCGGACATCGGCGACGACCTCGCCGATGACGGTGGCTTCGTTGAAGGCGGGAACGACGATCCACACATCGGGATAACCCATTTCGAGTCCACAAGTTACCGCAGATCACCCGGCGGGACGCGCTAGCGCGGCCAGATGCACCCCGATGCCCACCAGCGGCCCGCACATCAGGCCCACGATGGTGCGGGTCTCCAGCGGCAGCGGCAACAACAGCAACAACGTCGCCGCCAGCGTCGCGCCCACCCAACCCAGCGCATACGCGCGATGCAGCGCCGCCGCGACGGCGGCCGCGCCGGTCAGCGTCAGCAGGGCGATCGCCACCGCCGCGGCCGTCAACCACGCCAGCAGCGCACTGCCGGCGTCGTAATCGGGTCCGAACGCCGCCCGCAGGATCCACGGGCCGACCAGACCCGCGGCCAGCACGCCGATTGCGCCGATTCCACCGATCAGCAGCGCCGGCGCGATCAGCGCCCGCAGCCGCTGGGCGCGCTCATCGACGAAATGCGCGATCAGGTTGCCCTGCATCGCGTTGAGCGGCACCAGCAGCGGCGCCCGGGTCAGCGTGACCGCCAGGATCACCACGCCACCCGCTGCACCCAGCTCGGTGGAGGTGGCCTTGAGTAACACCGGAAAACCCATCACCAGAATCGCGCTGGCGCCGGCCGCGGTGATCGAGTGGGCGGCACCGCGCAGAAATGTCGCAGCGCCCCCGCGGGTCAGCAGCCGGGCCGCGGCCCGCGTCGTCGGCGAGACAATCAGCATGATCAGCCACGCCCCCGCGCCCGCGACCGTGGCCCACAAATATCCCACCAGACCCCAGCTGACCACGAAGGTCGCCACTGCGACCGCCACCCGAATCACCGCATCGGTCACCATCAGCGCCCCGTATTGGGTCCAGCGGTCAGCGCCGGCGAGCGTGCCCAGCAGCGTGGCATGCAGGCAGAACCCGGCCAGCCCGACACTGAGCAGCCCCACCGAAAGCCAGCGGGCGTCGACGAACACCTGTGAGCTCCACAGCGGTGAACTGCCGGCGATCGCCGCCGCCGCGACCACCCCGACCAGCGCCGCCACCCGAAGTGGATGGGTGTCGGTGCCCCGCGGCATGGCGATGGGACCGGCATAGCGGGCGGAGCGCACCTCGCGGGTAGCTTCCTGGAGCAGACCATTGGCGGCCCCGCTGACCAGCCCGAACGCACCCCAGAACACGGCGAACACCGAGAAGCCGGCCGGAGCCAGGTCGCGGGCGGCCAGGTAGATCACCGCGTAACCGCACAGGGCGGTCAGTGCAGTCGCGGCGCCGACCCGGGCGACGCTGCTGCGTGCGATCGGCCCGGTGGCCGCTGCGGTGCCGCCGACCTCGGTCACAACGACGACAGTCGTCGGGGGCGGACCTCCGGTGAGAGCACGGTTCGAAAATACCTACGGCCGATCACGCGCTGGTCATCAGTTCGCAACCCTGAGCTGACAGACTGAAGACAAAAGGAGTGTTCCTTTGCCGCGGTGTCACCATCACGTCGTTCGCCAACCGACGACCTGAGCCGCGGACCACTGCTGCTGACCGGAGTTCTCATTGCACGTCTCCGCGCTCGAATGGATCGTCACCCTCGGCGTGACGATGGCCGTGCTGTTGTTCGACGTCGTGGTGATCGCCCGCCGACCCCATGAACCGACGACGCGCGAATGCGCGATCGCGTTATCGATCTATATCGGGCTGGCGGCAATCTTTGGGGCCTGGGTGTGGTGGGCTCACGGCGGAGAGCGCGGGCTGGAGTTTTTTGCCGGATGGCTCACCGAGTACAGCCTCTCGATCGACAATCTGTTCATTTTCATGGTCATCATGGCGAGCTTCAACGTGCCCAAGATGTACCAGCAAGAAGCCCTGTTCGTCGGAATCGTGATTGCGCTGCTCTTTCGTGGCGTCTTCATTGCGCTTGGCGCAGTTGCCATTCAGCAATTCTCATGGGTGTTTTATCTGTTCGGCGCTTTCCTGGTGTACACCGGCTTCAAGCTGGCTCGCGGCCTCGACAACGACGGCGATGCGGACAATGCCGTTGTTCGCTTTGCCCGCAGTCACTTGCAGACCACCGACAGCTGGGATGGCCTCAAGCTCTATGTCAAGGACGGCTCGACGCGTTTGATGACCCCGATGTTTCTGGTGATCCTGGCGCTGGGTACCACCGACCTGATCTTCGCCGTCGACTCCATCCCCGCCATCTACGGGCTGACCCGCCAGCCTTATTTAGTGTTGGCCGCCAACATTTTTGCGTTGATGGGCCTGCGACAGTTGTACTTCCTGCTCGGTGGTCTGTTGGAACGGCTGGTCTACCTGTCGCGGGGACTTTCCGCCATTTTGCTGTTCATCGGGGTGAAGCTGGTGTGGCATGCGTTGCGGAAAAACGAGGTGCCGTTCATCAACGGTGGTGAACATGTCAATCTGCCGGCGATCCCGGCCTTACTCAGCCTGGCGGTCATCGTCTTCACGCTCGTCATCACCGCGGTGGCCAGCCTCTACAAGACCCGTGTCGTCGGTGTAGCTAGTAATCCCAGCGGGTAGTCCAACCTTCGCCGCTATTCAGCTCGCCGTCGAGCGGCTCGACTGACGCTCAGTACTGTTTGACGACGGCGCGCGGCGCGGTTCGCCACATCCGATCCCCGTTCGACTGTTGGCGCGGCGGCTCCAGCAGTAGCACGGCCCGGCCGTCGAGCAGCACTGGGCGTACCCAGTCACCCAACTCGATGACCTCACCTGATTCGGGTTGGCGGTGCATGCCGTCGCGGGCGAGATCGATGGGGGCAAGCGATTGCACCGCTTCGATGGTGGCTTGGTGTGGTAACTCTTCGATTCCGGGCAAGGTGATGAACAACCCGTCGTTGCCGGACAGGTGCAGACCAACCGCCGCCAGCGCGCCGAGCACTCCGTCCCGGGTCCCGCCGTGGCCAGATAAGTGCACGCCGGTGGCGGCGGCGAGATCGCGAGCTTGGCTGGGGCGCAACACCTCTCGTTTGGCTCGTTGTCCGAATTCCACCAGCTGCGATGCCGTGTCGGTGAGCTCGCCAGGAATGGCCACTGCCAGCCCTGGGTCGGCGTCGGGTGGGCAGACCCGTTCCAGGAACTGTGCGGCGAGTTCGATGATTTCGGTTCGCACCGCGTCCGGATCGCCGTCGGGGCTGCGCCACGCCAGACAGGCGCTGGAATTGTGCGAGGTGTAGGGGATCCGGTCATCCACAAGCAGCTGGTGCCGGGTCGCGCCCGCCGGAGTGCCGAGCCCCGCCGATGCCAGGTCGCGCAGCAGCGCCCGGGCCCGGCGACCTGTGCCCGGACTCCAGTCGTTGTCGGTGTCGTCGATGCCGACGAGTAGATCCACACCGGCCAGCGCGGCAGCGGTCGTCACGGGTTGACCACCAAGCTGGTGACGTCGCGAACCCACCGGGCGCGATCGAGCTGGCCGCCGGTGAGCTTCAGGGTGCCGCGTTTGGTGACGTTCAAGATGACTTCTCCGGTGAGCTCGGCGGCGGTCAGTGTCTGGGCCGGGTCGCGCCCTTCGACGCGCACGATGGTGACGTCGGCGGCGCGAGCCGCCTGCAGAATTGACCGCACGGCGGGGCCTGTCTGGGTCTGCGCGCCGCGTGACTGCGGCGTGGTGATCTCGACCTGCGGGAGGCCGTTCAACTGCGGCAGCGTGAAGCGGGCGAGAATTCGGCTTTGTTCTTGTACGACGAGCGCATCGTCGTTTGCGGACCTGCCGCATGCACCGAGCCCGGTACCTAAGACCACCGCCGTCAGGGCCGCCGCGGACAGCCGCGCGGTGAAGGACCGCATGTCCCCACCCTATGAGGGGCGATATGGCGTATTCAAGGACTGTATTCCAGGTAGTATCCGCACGTGCGGTTGTATGCGGGTGCCGGTTCGGCCTCTCGTGCGCTGATCGGTGTGGTAGGGCAATCCGCTCACAGCCTGGTACTGGCCCGAGAGGTCGCTTTTCCTCTGCTTGCCGTCGCTCTGATCGTTGCCTACCGCGACGTCCGGGTTCCGCTCGGACTGCCCGGGCACCGCGGACTGGTCTGGCTGACCCTGCTGGTCATGGTCGCCTTGGTGACCAGCAGCCGTGAGACGGTCATCGCGGTCGGGGCGGCTTCGACGTTGGCGACGTCGGTCATGGATGCACCGGGGGGCCCCTGGCATGGCGGACGGTATGTCGCCGCCGCGGTCCTGTTGTACGTCGTGGCCACTGTGCCCGCAGTGCGTCGACAGCGGTGGTTACTGGCGCTAAGCGCAGCCCCGATCCACCTGGTTGCGCTGGCGGGTTCGGTCTTCGCACTGCTTGGTCGCGGGCAAGTATTCGCCTTCGGCACGGTCGGGATGGCCGAGCGAGTGGCGTTTCATCTGATTTTCGGGCTGATTGCCGGGGTGCTGGCGTTGGCCATGGTGTTTGGCATGGAGATGGCGGGCGGGATCCGTCGGAAGGAGTAAGTGTCGTGACGTTGCGAGTTGTTCCCGAGGGGCTGGCCGCGACAAGTGCTGCGGTTGAGGCGATCACCGCACAGCTGGCGGCTGCGCACGCGGGCGCGGGCCCGGTGGTCTCGATGGTGGTACCCCCGGCAGCTGATCCGGTGTCGCTGCAGGCCGCGGCGGTTTTCAGTGCGCAGGGCAGCCAACATACCGCGGCAGCGGCCAAAGGTGTCGAGGTGTTGGGCCGTGCCGGGACGGGTGTGGGCCTGGCCGGTACCAACTACACGGTCGGTGACGCCGCGGCGGCCTCGACGTATCTCGGTGCGGGCAGCTGAGGATGACCGCGCCGGTGTGGATGGCATTACCGCCCGAGGTGCATTCGACGCTGCTGAGTAGCGGTCCCGGGCCGGGGCCGCTACTGGCGGCGGCGGGCACCTGGACGGCGTTGAGCACCGAATATCAGACCGCGGCAACGGAGTTGACGGCGGTACTGACCGGTGCGCAGGCGGTGTGGGAAGGTCCGACTGCCGAGCAGTACGTGGCCGCGCATATGCCGTATCTGGCGTGGTTGGGCTTGGCGAGCACGCTGAGTGCCGAGGCTGCCGCCCAGCACGAGACGGTTGCGGGCGCCTACACGGCGGCGTTGGCGGCGATGCCGACGCTGCCGGAACTGGCCGCCAACCATGCCATTCACGGGGTGTTGGTGGCGACGAATTTCTTTGGGATCAACACGATTCCGATTGCGCTCAACGAGGCCGACTACGCGCGCATGTGGACTCAGGCGGCCACTACGATGAGCACCTATCAGGCCACCACCCAAGCGGCCCAAGGCTCCAAGGGCGCTGGTAGCGGTGCCGGGGCGGGAAGCGGTGCTGGCGCTGGCGCGGGCAGCGGTGCCGGCGCGGGTAGTGGTGCTGGCGCCGGTAGTGGTGCCGGGGCGGGTAGTGGTGCTGGCGCCGGTAGTGGTGCCGGGGCGGGTAGTGGTGCTGGCGCGGGTAGTGGTGCTGGCGCGGGCAGCGGTGCCGGGAGCGGCGCAGGAGCCGGCGGCGGGGGAGGCGGCGGTGGCGGCGGTGGCGGCGGCGGTGGCGGCGGCACCGGGTCGTTTCAACTGCCCACGCCTGGCGAGATTTGGCAGATGCTCTTCGGCCCGGACGGGGAGCAAATCCCCGGCCAGGGGCAGCCCAACTGGACCCCGATGCAGTATTTGCAGAACATCGGCAACTTTTTCAACGGCAACCTGAAAGCTATTCAGTACCTTCTGGATCCGACGAATTGGGCCAGACCGGATTTCATTAGCTACTTCATCGCGTGGCAGGTCTACCGGATCGTCAACTGGACACTGCGCACGTTGCGGTTCCTGATCCAGGAACTGCCGCTGTTGGTGTCGGTGGGTATGAGCATGGCGATCACTAACCTGGGCTCGGTGGGAAGTCTGGTCGGGCTCGGGGCCCTGGCCGGCCTGGCGCAGGCCCCGGTATCCGCCGCCGCGCCGCTGCCGCAACCGGCAGCGTTGGCTCTGCCCTCGCCGGCGGCGGTGCCCATGACCGGGGCGCCGTCCGCAGCGGTTCCGACGAGCTCGGTGGCGCCGGCGACTCCGACGGCAACGGCGCCGGCCGCGGCTACCGTCGCGGCGTCGCCCGCGGCTCCGCCCGTCCCCCCCATCCCGGTGACGGGTGCGGAGGGTTTCGGTTACATGGTGGGTCTGGCCGGTCTCAAGCGTGAAGCCACGCTGTCCAGTCAGTCCAAGGCCAAGGAGCCGGCAGCCCAGGGCGCCGCGGCTGTGGCAGCCGCGACAGCGGTCCGCGGGCAGCAGGAGCGGGCGCGCCGACGGCGCGGGTCGGTCATCGACCGCGGGCACCGCTACGAATACCTCGACGCGGACGACAGTGCCGCTGAGCCTGGCACACCGCTGACGGATCGGCCAGTGCCTTCCGATCGAAGTAGCGGACCACTCGGGTTCACCGGAACCCTGCCGAAGTCGGGCGCGCAGGCAGCGGGGCTGGCCACGTTGACCGGTGACGAATTCGGTGGTGGTCCCAGTGTGCCGATGCTGCCGGAAAGCTGGGGCGAGGACCTCGGAGGGGAGACACCCTGGAACAACTAAGCGATGTGTCGGTCATCGATAGTCGAAGAAAGGAAAGACGATGAGTTTGTTGGATGCCCATATTCCGCAGTTGGTGGCGTCGCAGTCGGCGTTTGGGGCTAAGGCGGGGTTGATGCGGTCCACGATTGGGCAGGCTGAGCAGGAGGCTTTGTCGGCGCAGGCGTTTCATGTCGGGGAGTCTTCGGCGGCGTTTCAGGCTTCGCATGCCCGGTTTGTGGAGGTGGCGGCCAAGGTGAATGCGTTGTTGGATATCGCCCAGGCCAATTTGGGTGATGCCGCGGGCACGTATGTGGCGGCTGATGCGGCTGCGGCCAGTGGTTATAGCGGGTTCTGAGGCGAAGGGGTAACGCAATGTCGCAGATTATGTACAACTACCCGGCGATGTTGGCGCATGCCGGGGATATGGCTTCCTATGCGGCGACCATGCAGGGGTTGGGTGCCGATATCTCCAGTGAGCAGGCCGCGTTGTCGGGTGCTTGGCAAGGTGATACCGGGATGACCTATCAGGCGTGGCAGGCGCAGTGGAATCAGGCGATGGAAGAGTTGGTGCGGGCCTATCACGCAATGGCGGGCACCCATGAGACCAACACCATGGCCATGCTGGCCCGCGACCAAGCCGAAGCCGCCAAATGGGGCGGCTAGATATCGAGACTGAGGCCAGGTAATCGAGCCTGCGCCCAGCGCGGGTTCGACGCGCCTGGACTCACCCTGCGCGCAGTCTCGGCGCCACCAGCGCAGTCTCGAAGCCGCCAAATGGGGCCACTAGTGCCCGCTGGCCTTGAACCGCTCGATCGAGCGCTGCACCTCAGCTTCAGCCTCGCCGCGCCCAACCCAGTCGGCCGTCTTGACGAACTTGCCCGGCTCTAGCGCCTTGTACTGCGAGAAGAAGTGCTTGATGGCGTCTAACTCGAAGGCGGGGACGTCGTCGATGTCGTTGATCTGATCCCACCGATGGTCCTTCGCGGGGACACACAGCACTTTGTCGTCGCCGCCGGCTTCGTCGGTCATCCGGAACATCCCCACCGGCCGGGCCTCCACCAATACACCGGGAAACAGCGGCTCGGGTAGCAAGACCATCGCGTCGAGCGGGTCGCCGTCCTCGCCGAGGGTGTCGTCGATGAAGCCGTAGTCAGTCGGGTACGCCATCGAGGTGTAGAGGTAGCGGTCCAGCCGAATCCGACCCGTCTCGTGATCGACCTCGTACTTGTTTCGCTGGCCCTTCGGGATCTCGATAATCACGTCGAATTGCACCGGCTTGGCTCCTTCGTGGGGTCAACTGGTCGTCGGCTGACGTCGGAGTAACCCTAATGCAGCGCGCCCAGACCCGATCGGGCCCGGTCGGTCTGTGAGCGGTTGGGCAGAATAGGACCGGAAGAGTCAGGAGAGTCATGCGTCCCACACAGTGGCGGCGATCCACCCACCTGATCGTGGGGGCGGCCGTGTTGGCGGTAGTTGCCCTCGTGGTGGCGGCAGCCGCGTTGTTCACCGCGAGCGGTCGCGGCGCCAGTGGTGCCCGCATCCCGCCGCCGCCACCCGCGGTGACCGCGCAACCCGGTGTGGTGCCGGTGGCCGATACCGCCGCGATGCCCACCGCCGGGGGGCTGTCCGCTGCGCTGGCGGCCGCATTGGCCGACCCGAATCTGGGGCGGCTGGGCGGCCGGGTCACCGACGCGATCACGGCCAAGGAACTTTGGCAGCAGCAGGACAGTTTGCCGTTGCAACCGGCGTCGACCAACAAAACGCTTACCGCCGCGGCCGCGCTGCTCTCGCTGGACCGTGCGGCCCGGGTCACCACCCGGGTGGTCACGGCCGGCCAGCCGGGGGTCGTGATACTGGTCGGCGGCGGCGATCCGACACTCTCGGCGGTGCAGCCCGGCCAGGAGACGTGGTATCACGGCGCGGCCCGCATCAGTGATCTGGCCGATCAGGTCCGTCGCAGCGGCGTGACACCGACAGCAGTGAAGGTCGACACCTCGATGTTCAGCGGCCCGAAAGTGGCACCGGGCTGGGATCCCGGCGACATCGAAGGCGGTGATGTCGCCCCGATCGAGTCGGTGATGCTCGACGCCGGACGCGTGCAACCGGCGACCACCGACTCGAGCCGGTCTCACAGCCCGGCGCTGGACGCGGGCCATGCGCTGGCCGTCGCGCTCGGGGTCGACCCGGCCAAGGTGACGATCGCCGCCCACCCGGCACCGGCCGGCGCACAGCAGCTGGCCGCCGTGCAGTCGGCGCCGCTGATCCCACGGCTGTACGAGATGATGAACGCTTCCGACAACGTGATGGCCGAATGCATCGGCCGCGAAGTCGCGGCAGCCCTGCACCGGCCACTCAGCTTCGCCGGCGCGGTGGACGCGGTGACCAATCGACTGAGAACCGCGCATATCGACATCGCCGGGGCGTCGTTGCAGGATTCCAGCGGGTTATCGGTCGACGACCGGCTGACGGCCAAAGCCCTTGACGCCGTCGTACAGGCCGCTGCCGGCCCCGACCAACCCGGGCTGCGGCCGCTGCTGGATGTGTTGCCGATCGCCGGTGGCAGCGGCACGCTGGCCGACCGTTTTCTGGATCCCACCTTCAGACCCGGCCCGGCGGCCGGCTGGCTGCGCGCCAAAACGGGCTCACTGACCGCCACCAATGCCCTGGCCGGAGTGATCACCGACAGGAGCGGACGCGTGCTGACGTTCGCCCTGATCTCCAACGAGGCCGGCCCGACCGGCCGCATTGCGATCGACACCCTGGCCGCCGCCCTATGGTCATGTGGATGCGCGGCGTGACTACCTCACCGGAGCTGACCGTCGGGCGCGCCGTGGACTGGCAGTTCGCGGCCACCGTCGGCGAATGGCTGGCGCGCCCCGGCCCGCCCGCCACCGACTACACCCGTCGCCAGGTCATCGACGATCTGACCGGTGCTGCCAAGGCGGCCGAACCTCCGGTGCGCGACGTGACCGGTCTGCAGACCAGCGACGTGGTGCCCGAGGCCCGGATTGTGGACCGCCCTGCGTGGGTCCGGGCGGCGGCCGAGTCGATGCGGATCATGACGGGGGGAACCGACAAGCCGCGAGGGTTCGTCACCGGCCGGGTCGCCGGCGCGCAGACCGGTGCCGTGTTGGCGTTCGCAGCATCCGCCATCCTCGGCCAGTTCGACCCATTCGTCGGTGACACCGGTTGCCTACTGTTGGTGTACCCCAACGTGCTCGCGGTCGAGCGCCAATTGCGCGTGGAACCGGCCGATTTCCGGCTTTGGGTATGCCTGCACGAGGTCACCCATCGAGTGCAGTTCACTGCCAACCCGTGGCTATCGGGCTACATGGCCCAGGCGCTTGGCGTGCTCACCCAAGAAAGCAGCGACGACGTCGGCCAAGTTGTGGCCCGGCTCGCCGATTTCGTTCGCGGCCGCGGCGAATCGTCGGACGGCGGTTCTGATGCCCACGCTTCGGGTGTGCTGGGACTGATGCGGGCGGTGCAATCTGAGCCGCAGCGCCAGGCCCTGGATCAACTATTGATGCTCGTCACCGTGCTGGAGGGCCACGCCGATCACGTAATGGACGCGGTCGGACCGGTGGTGGTGCCGTCCGTGGCGACGATCCGGAGCCGGTTCGACGACCGCCGACACCGCAAACAGCCCCCGCTGCAACGGCTTTTGCGTGCGTTACTGGGCATCGACGCCAAGATCAGTCAGTACACCCGGGGCAAGGCCTTTGTCGATCATGTGGTGGGCCGGGTGGGGATGGAGCGGTTCAACACGATCTGGACCGGCCCCGAGACGATGCCGCTGCCGACCGAGATCGAAGACCCTGGGCGATGGATCGATCGGGTGCTGTAGGCGCGCTGTACGCGGCAGTCGCGGCGTTCGCCAAGACCTACCTCGCAGATACGGAGCGCTGGTGTGTGGCGCTTTCCGGTGGCCCGGATTCCTTGGCGCTCACCGCTGTTGCCGCTGACGTGCTACCGACCACCGCGCTCATCGTCGACCACGGCCTGCAGACCGGCTCCGCTGAAGTGGCCGCTGCTGCCCGCGCTCAAGCGCTCGAGGCGGGATGCGTTGAGGCCAAAGTGCTTTCCGTACAGGTCACGGGCGACGGTGGGCCGGAAGCCGCAGCGCGCAGCGCACGCTACCGTGCGCTGGATGCTGCCCGCGGTGATTGTGCGGTGCTGCTGGGCCACACCCTCGACGATCAAGCCGAAACCGTGCTGCTGGGGTTCGGCCGCGGTTCGGGTGCTCGTTCGATCGCTGGAATGCGGGCGCACGACCCGCCCTGGTGTCGGCCCCTACTGGGGGTGCGGCGGCGCCTGACACACGCCGCATGCGGTCAACTGGGGCTGTCGGCGTGGCAGGACCCGCACAATTCCGACCGTCGATTCACCCGGACACGTCTGCGGCACGAGGTGCTGCCGCTGCTGGAGGAGGTGCTTGGCGGGGGGGTGGCCGAAGCGCTGGCGCGCACTGCGACGGCGTTGCGTGAAGACACCGAGCTGATCGACGCGTTGATCGTGCAAGCGCTGGCCACGTCGACGGAAGGCGAGGGTCTGGACGCGAAGGCGTTGACGGCGTTGCCCGACCCGATTCGCCGCGGAGTCATTCGCAGTTGGCTATTGGCCGGCGGAGCAATCGGATTGACCGACAAGCAGATCCGCGGGGTGGACGCACTGGTCACCGCTTGGCGAGGGCAGGGCGGGGTGGCGGTCGGTTCGACGCTGCGCGGTCAACGGCTGGTCGCCGGCCGCTGCGGTGGGGTGTTGACCATGCAACAGGAGCCGGTCTAGCGGGTCGCCACCCGACTCCCATTAGGCTGTGGTGGTGGTGACAGGCGACTCGGCCGAGCTGTACTCGGGCGACATCAAGTCGGTGCTGCTCACCGGGGAACAGATCCAGACCCGCACCGCCGAGCTCGGGGCGCAGATCGGCGACGACTACCGCGACGTGACCACCGGCGAGCGCCAGGACCTGCTGCTGATCACGGTGCTCAAGGGTGCCGTCATGTTCGTCACCGACCTGGCGCGTGCGATTCCGCTGCCGACCCAGTTCGAATTCATGGCGGTCAGCTCTTACGGCTCGTCGACGTCGTCGTCGGGAGTGGTGCGCATCCTCAAAGACCTCGACCGTGACATCAACGATCGTGACGTGCTGATCGTCGAGGATGTTGTCGACTCCGGCCTGACGTTGTCGTGGCTGCGGCGCAACCTGGCCACCCGGCGGCCACGGTCGCTGCGGGTGTGCACGCTGCTGCGCAAGCCGGACGCCGTGCGCGCAAACGTCGAAATCGCGTACGTGGGCTTCGACATTCCCAACGAGTTCGTCGTGGGATACGGGCTGGACTACGACGAGCGCTACCGCGACCTGTCCTACATTGGAACACTCGATCCGCGGATCTACCAGGACTAGCGCAGCTCCCAGACTGCGGTCACCGAGAAGCTGACCGTCTGCTGGCCGGGCTGCAGTGGCACTTCGGCCGCCATCGGCGCTCGCGGCATCGGCGTCGGCGTGGGCGGCGCGCCCGATGCCTCCGAGATCGAGATCACCTTGCCCAGGCTGAGTCCGGAGAGCTGCGCGTATTGGCCGGCGCGGTCCTTGGCATCCTGGAATGCCCGCGCCCGTGCGTCCTTGACGAGCTGTGAGTCGTCCTCGATGGAGTAGCTCACCGAGTTGATCCGGGTCGCGTCGCCGCCGGTGTCGACGATGACGGCCAGCACGTGCGATGCGGTGTCCAGCTTGCGGATCTTGACCCGGATCGAGTTGCCGGCGCGGTAGCCGGTGATGTTGTCGGTGCTGCCGCCGTACTGGGGCTGCACGCTGACGTTGGTGGTGCTGATGTCCTTGGCATCGACCCCCGCGTCGGTGACCGCATTGATGACTGCCTGTTGACGGTCGTTGGTCTGGTCCATCGCCGCGGTGACGTCCGGCGCGATGAACTCGATGCCGACATCGGCCGTGAGCGTGTCCGGGACGCCTTGGATGTGGCCGGCGCCGACGACCGTCACCTGACGCGGATTGTCCCCGACCGGGCCGGGGCTGCGATCGCATGCCGACAGCGCGACCGCGACGATCCCCAATGCGAATACGAGACGCAGCATGACTGGCACCCTATGCGAGGATTGCCACACATGACCGTCACCCCGGCGAGAGCGCTCGCCATCGCGATCGAACCCTTCTCGGGTCAGGTGTATTTCTCCCCGGAATGCCACGGCAACTATGAGGTACTTGGGTTCGGGCCCAGTCCGGCGAAGTCGGGCGAGGTCGCGATGCCCGACGGCCCGGCCTACTTGTGCAGTCGCGGCTCGGTGCTGGGACAGGTGCCCGGTGAGGTGATCGCCGCAGCCTTCGCGGTTTTCAATCCAGCGATCGTGGTGCCGGCGGTCGCCCACGGGTGGACACTGACGGACGCCCCCACGATCTGCGCGGCACGAACCGATGGCGCGATACGCCAGCTGCACCGTGTGCTCGGCGCCCACCCGGACGGCCTCGACCGTGCGTTGGAGCTACTCCGACGGGCGACCGAACAGTTGCCATTGGCGGGCAAGCCGCTCTTTGCAGGTCTCGTCGCGCGGGGTCTGCCCGGTGAAGCGCTCGGTGATGCCTGGCGCCTCGCCGACGAGCTGCGTGAGTTCCGCGGCGATGTCCACGTGAACGCTTGGACCACCGCCGGTTTCGATGCGGTAGAGATCGGCTTGATCACCGAGCTCTACTGGGGGTTGCCATTGCGCAGCTATATACGGACGAGGGCTTGGACCGACGAAGACCTCGCTGCGGCCGAGGATCGGCTGCAATCACGCGGGCTGATCCGCGATGGCGCGCTCACCGACGCCGGGCGGACGGCCCGGGAGGCGATCGAGGTGGCCACCGACGAGGGGTGCGCGCCGATCAGCACTGCGTTGGGCGACGGCCTCGACGAGTTGGTCAACCTCGTCGGCGCGTGGTCACGACAGCTGCAAACGGCGGGCGGATACCCGCCTGCTGGTCCGCAAGACCTTGCTGCGCAGATCAACCGGTGATCAAGCGGCTCAGAACGGTGGGTCGTCGGGCAAGGGTTCCAGTTCAGGTTCATCAGGCGTCCAATCCGGCGGCTCCGGTTTGCGCCAGACGAGGGAGTAGCGCCACTGCAGGCGCCGACGGTAGGTGGCACCGGGCAGGATCGTCGCGGCGATCCGACGCATATCGGTGTAGGTCTGCGGTGGCGGCCACACCGTCGGCGATGGATGCTCCCAGCGCTTCCTGACAAGCCGGTAATAGGTGAACACCGCAGCGGAAAGCACGTCGAAGGGCAGGTCATGGGGAAACCGACTGCGGGCCAGGCCGACGATAGCGAGCGTTCCTCCCGGGCGCAGTAGCTGTTTCATCTTGCTCAGCGCCGCACCCGGATCCATGTGGTGGAGGGCTGCCACAGACAACACCGCGTCGAATGACGACGGTGAAAAGGCGTTGGTGAGGAAGTCGCCGCACACATAGGTCACGTCATCGGATGGCGCAGGTGATTGCGAACGCGCCAGTTCGATGCTGGCTGGATCCGAATCGATGCCGGTTACGCGGCGCCCCGTCGCGTGTAACCGACGGCATAGCATGCCCTCGCCGCAACCGACGTCGAGAACGTCCCGGGCGCTGCTGTCCAACGAGTCGACCAGTAGATCGTGGTAATGAATGTTCGAGTTCCACCGGTCGCCGTCAGGGATGGCAGTGTCCACTGCCGTTACGCTACGGCGTGACGAGAATCTTGCAGTGCCGCTCGGGATCGGCCAGGTCATCGAACGCCGCCCCGACTCCGTCCAGGCCGACCTCGCCGGTGATCAGTGGGCTCACGTCGATGTCACCTTCGGAAATCGCTCGCAGCGACTCGGCGAATTCTGTCGGATCGTAAGCGAGAACGAACTGCACGTTGATCTCTTTGGCAATCCCGAAGACCGGATGCACCGCGTCGGTTTCCATGCAGACGCCGGCGACGACCAGACGGGTACCCGGCTGGGCCCGCCGCATGACATCGTCGATGATTCCGGGCACCCCGACCGCCTCGAACACCACTTTCGGCTTGACTGAATCGAACGGTGAACCCGCCGCAGGGTCGATCGTCTGATGTGCGCCCATCGTGGTGGCGAGCTCTCGCCGTCGTGGCGAGAAGTCAGATGCCACAATGGTTTCGACGCTCCGCATGTGCAGTGCCGCAATGATGGCGATGCCTATCGGGCCGCAGCCGAGCACCAGTACCGGCTCGTCGAGCTGGACGCCCGACTTGTTGACCGCGTGCAGCCCGACGGCCATCGGCTCCGTCAGGGCGGCATGTCGCGGATCCAACCCGTTGCCAATCGGCAGCAGCAGCGGCGCGGACAGCAGCATGCGTTCCGCATAGCCACCGATCGTGTTGTTGGACTGGAAGATCGGTTCGACTCCGCTAGTGGATAGCAGTACCGGTAGCGACGTAACGAGCGTTCCGGGCGGATGCGTGTCGGTGTCGGGCCCGGCTTCGAGCACCTCCGCGCTGAACTCGTGGCCCATAAAGACGTCGCGGTCCAAGTCGATCTGCATGCCGCCGGTACCCGCGCCCATTTGCTCGGTCAGCGCCAACATCTCGGCGCCGTGCGCAGCGAAATGCAAGTCGGAGCCGCAGATCCCGCATGTTCGCACGGCGACCAGCACCTGGCCCGGTCCGGGCACCGGTTCCGGAACATCGTCGCGGTACACCATGCGGCCGTCGCGCAGCACCGCGGCCCGCACTAGTTCTGCTCGCTTTCCAACTTGAGTTCATCGGTGTGCTGGCTGATCGCCTTCACCACCGCCTCCCCGGCGCGGCCTAACAGCTGTTCCCGCATACCTCGAGCCCATTCGTGAGAAGCTCGTGGCGCTTCCAGTTGTCCCTTGAAGTGCGGAATGACCTTGCGCGCGAACAGTTCATAGGAGTGATACGTCGCCTGGGGCGACGCCCAGTCATGTCCGAGCATCAGGAAGGTGCCGAAGCCGCCGGACCGGTCCATCAGATCCTCGATATAGCCGATGCAATCTTCTGGGGTGCCGATACAGCAATTGCCTTTGGCGGCATAGTCTTCGACGAACTCGCGCGGGGACTGCGCGCCATCGACCAGGTTCGCCAGCGGCACAAACCCGGCAGCACCGAAGTACTTGGCGAAATCTTGGAGTCCGTACGTACAGTCATCGATCGCCTGGTCGCGGCTGTCGGCCAGATGCACGATGCCCAGTACCCGCCAGCCGGTGCGGTCGGGCTCGTCGCGCCCGGCTTTGTCCGCCTGCTCGCGGACCACCTCCCAGGTGTTTTCCAGCGCCGCATAGCCTCCCGGCACCGACATCGACAGCGACAGCAACGACGTACCCAACGCACCTGCCAGCCGTGGCCCGGACGGTGAAATCATTGCAGCGGTGGAGATTTCCGGATATGGCCAGCTGTAGGGGCGGATGTGCAACTGTGCATCGCGCAGGGTGAACCAGTCGGAGTGCCGGTCGATCCGCTCCCCGGGTGCGGCGCGGAACAGCGCCAAGATCGCCTCCAGGGATTCCTGCATCATCCGGCGCTGCTCGACCGGGTCGATGCCCATCATGTAGGCGTCCGACGGCAGCGCGCCCGGACCGGTACCGAACATCACCCGGCCGCGGGTCAGATGATCCAGCAGCACCCAGCGGTCGGCGACCATCAGCGGATGGTGGTAGGGCAGCGACACCACTCCGGTGCCCAGTCGAAGGTGCTTGGTCCGCTCGGCTGCCGCGGCGATAAACACCTCGGGGCAGGCGATCAACTCGTAGCCGCCGGAGTGATGCTCACCGAACCAGGCCTCGTCGAATCCCAGCCGATCCAGCGCGACGACCCGCTCCATGTCGTATTCGAGTGCGGTCGTGGGCGATTGGCCGGTCGGGTGAAACGGCGTGATGAAGACACCGAAGTTCAGTGGACGGTTCATGACAGCTCCAATCCGGTGAGAAAGTCCAGCAGCACCTCGTTGACCTCGTCAGGGCGTTCCTGTTGCAGCCAGTGCCCGGCGCCCTCGATCAGCACCTCGCGGTAGGGCCCGGTCACAACCTCGGCGGCGCGGTCGCGGCGGGTGAACCCCAACACCGGGTCGTCGGCGCCCGCGACGAACATCGCCGGCACCGCGATGGTGGCGGCCACCGGGTTGGCCAGAATCTCCCAGTTGCGGTCCAGGTTGCGGTACCAGTTCAGGCCGCCGGTGAACCCGGTGCGGGTGAACTCGGAGATGTAATGGTCGAGTTCGGTGGCGCTGATCCAACTCGGCAGGCCATCGGGATCGGGCAGCCGCTCGACGAAGCCTTCCGGACCCGGCCGGATCATCCGTGCCGCGGCCGCCTGGTCGCCCCGGGGCTGCAAACCACCCATCATCCGGCGCAAGAACTTTGCCGGGTCGGCCCCAAGGTCGGCGTCGGCTACCCCGGGCTCCTGAAAATAGAGCATGTAAAAGAAGTTGTCGCCGAAGAGCTTGCGGAACGCCTGGGTCGGCGGAACCTGGGCCCGGGGCACCGCCGGGACGCTCAACCCGACGACGGCAGCCACCCGGTCGGGGTGTAGCTGTGCGGAACCCCAGGCCACCGGGGCACCCCAGTCGTGACCGATGAACACGGCCCGCTCGGCCCCGACGTCGTCGAGCAGACCGATCAGGTCGGCGGACAGCTCGGCGACGTTGTAGTCGGCGACGTTCGGGGGCTGACTGGAACGGCCGTAGCCGCGCTGATCAGGGGCCAGTACGTGGTAACCGGCGGCGGCCAGCGCCGGGATTTGGTGCCGCCAGGAGTAGGCCAGTTCGGGAAATCCGTGGGCCAGCAGCACGACGGGCGCGCCGCGCTCGCCCGCTTCGATGGTGTGCAATCGCACACCATTGGTTTCGATGAGCCGTTCAGTCGAGTGGGCGGTATCAGGCACGTGTCTCACCAAAGCACACGCCCGGCCTGCCCGGAAGGGTCGGAGAAGCGGCCGCGACGGCAGCCGGGAACTGCCATTCGTTGAATTTGGACAGGACGGTGACGACCTGCCACGTCCGGCGCCGCCGCGCTGGCGTAGGGCCGGGGCGGTAGCCTGGACTATTCGAGCTGCGTGTATCGGGGAAGGACCTGGCCGGCACGGCCGATGATTGATGAACCGGAAAAACGTGATCCGCACCCTCACGGCGATCGCTGTCGTGCTGCTGCTGGGCTGGTCATTCTTCTATTTCAGTGACGACACCCGCGGCTACCAGCCCGTCGACACCTCGGTGGCGGTGGCCCAGATCAAGGCCGACAACGTCAAGAGCGCCCAGATCGACGACCGCGAGCAGCAACTGCGGTTGACCTTGAAAAAGGCCGACAGTGACACCGAGGGCTCCGACAAGGTCATCACCAAGTACCCCACCGGCTACGCCGTCCCGCTGTTCGATTCACTGAGCAGCAAAAACACCAAAGTCAGCACCGTGGTCAACCAGGGCAACATCCTGGGCTCACTACTGATATATGTGCTGCCGCTGCTACTGCTGGTCGGCCTGTTCGTGATGTTTTCCCGCATGCAGGGCGGGGCGCGGATGGGCTTCGGCTTCGGCAAGTCGCGGGCCAAGCAGCTCTCCAAGGACATGCCCAAGACCACCTTCGCCGACGTGGCCGGTGTCGACGAGGCGGTCGAGGAGCTCTACGAGATCAAGGACTTCCTTCAGAACCCGGCGCGCTACCAGGCGCTGGGCGCCAAGATCCCCAAGGGCGTGCTGCTCTACGGACCGCCGGGGACTGGTAAGACGCTGCTGGCGCGCGCCGTCGCGGGCGAGGCCGGCGTCCCGTTTTTCACCATCTCCGGGTCGGACTTCGTCGAGATGTTCGTCGGGGTGGGTGCCTCCCGGGTCCGTGATCTGTTCGAGCAGGCCAAGCAGAACAACCCGTGCATCATTTTCGTCGACGAGATCGACGCGGTGGGCCGCCAGCGCGGCGCCGGACTCGGCGGCGGCCACGACGAACGTGAGCAGACGCTGAACCAGCTGCTGGTCGAGATGGACGGTTTCGGTGAACGCGCCGGCGTCATCCTGATCGCGGCCACCAACCGGCCCGACATCCTCGACCCGGCGTTGCTGCGCCCCGGCCGCTTCGACCGCCAGATCCCGGTTTCCAACCCCGACCTGGCCGGCCGGCGCGCGGTGCTGCGCGTGCATTCCAAGGGCAAGCCGATCGGGCCCGATGCCGACCTCGACGGGCTGGCCAAGCGGACCGTGGGTATGACCGGCGCCGATCTGGCCAACGTCATCAACGAGGCCGCGTTGCTGACCGCCCGGGAGAACGGCACCGTGATCACCGCCGCCGCTCTGGAGGAGGCGGTCGACCGGGTGATCGGTGGGCCGCGCCGTAAGGGCCGGATCATCAGCGAGCAGGAGAAGAAGATCACCGCCTACCACGAGGGCGGGCACACGCTGGCGGCCTGGGCGATGCCGGACATCGACCCGGTCTACAAGGTGACGATCCTGGCCCGCGGGCGCACCGGCGGGCATGCGGTGGCAGTACCCGAGGACGACAAGGGGCTGCGGACCCGCTCGGAGATGATCGCGCAGTTGGTGTTCGCGATGGGTGGTCGCGCCGCCGAGGAGCTGGTGTTCCGCGAGCCGACGACGGGCGCGGTGTCCGACATCGAGAAGGCCACCCAGGTCGCCCGCGCGATGGTCACCGAGTTCGGGATGAGCTCGCGGCTGGGCGCGGTCAAGTACGGCACCGAACACGGCGACCCGTTCCTGGGCCGGACCATGGGTACCCAGCCGGACTACTCGCATGAGGTGGCCCGCGAAATCGACGAGGAGATCCGCAAACTCATCGAGGCCGCGCACACCGAGGCGTGGGAGATCCTCACCGAATACCGGGACGTGCTCGACACCTTGGCCGGCGAGCTGCTGGAGAAGGAGACCCTGCACCGCGCCGAACTCGAGGCGATCTTCGCCGACGTCGAAAAGCGCCCGCGACTGACCATGTTCGACGACTTCGGCGGCCGTATTCCGTCGGACAAACCGCCGATCAAAACACCGGGTGAGTTGGCCATCGAGCGTGGCGAGCCGTGGCCCCAGCCCGCACCCGAGCCGGCATTCAAAGCCGCGATCGCGCAAGCGACCCGGGAAGCCGCGCAGGCCGAGACCGATCGAGGCACCAACGGAACCAATGGTTCGCACGGCCCGGACGACGCCGTTGCTGCGCGCCCGACCCAACCCGATTACGGCGCGCCGGCGGGTTGGCACGCGCCCGGCTGGCCGCCCCCGCAGCAGCCGCCGGGCTATCGATACCCGTCACCGCCGTCGCCGCCGCCGCATTGGTCGCCACCGCAGCACTACGCGGGCCACCCGGGTCAACCGTATCCGCCCTACCCTCCGTATCCGCCGCCTGGTAAACCAACTCCGGAGACCGGGCCGCCCCCCGAGCAGCAGGGCGGGGACCCGAGTCGGTCCAACCCGCCGGCGCGCGGCTGACAAAACGGAGGCTTCGATGGCGCAGCCGAATTCCCGTATCGCCAACCTGCACACACCGAAGTTCGACCAGGCGCGTGCCGAGGCCGCGGTCCGCGAATTGCTCTGTGCGATCGGCGAGGATCCGGATCGCCACGGCTTGGAGGACACCCCTGCCCGGGTGGCCCGCAGCTACCAAGAGATGTTCGCCGGGCTCTACACCGACCCCGATTCGGTGCTGGACACCACCTTCGACGAACAGCACGACGAGTTGGTGATGGTCAAGGAGATTCCGCTGTACTCGACCTGCGAGCACCACCTGGTGGCATTTCACGGGGTGGCGCACGTGGGCTACATCCCCGGATCCGACGGGCGGGTGACCGGGCTGTCCAAGATCGCCCGACTGGTGGACCTGTACGCCAAGCGGCCGCAGGTGCAGGAGCGGCTCACCGCCCAAATCGCAGACGCGCTAATGCGAAAGCTCGATCCGCGCGGCGCGATCGTGGTGATCGAGGCTGAGCACCTGTGTATGTCGATGCGCGGGGTGCGCAAGCCCGGCGCGATCACCACCACGTCGGCCGTGCGTGGTCTGTTCAAGACCAACCAGGCATCTCGAGCCGAAGCGCTCGAGCTCATCTTGCGCAAGTGAGCACAACACGCGTCCAAGTCATGGGAGTGGTGAACGTCACCGACGACTCGTTCTCCGATGGCGGCCGCTATCTCGATGCTGACCGCGCCGTCGAACACGGCCTGGCCATGGCCGCCCAAGGCGCATCGATCATCGATGTCGGCGGAGAGTCGACCCGTCCCGGCTCGATCAGGCTGGACGCCCGAGTCGAGGCGGCCAGGGTGGTGCCGGTAGTGAAAGCACTTGCAGCAGAAGGAGTTACAGTCAGCATTGACACCATGCACGCCGGTGTGGCGCAGGCGGCGCTGGACAATGGCGCGCGGATCGTCAACGACGTGTCCGGTGGGCGCGCCGATCCCGCGATGGCGCCGCTGTTGGTGGAAGCCGGCGTGCCGTGGGTCTTGATGCACTGGCGATCGGTCTCGCATCAGGTGCCGCGCTACGACGACGTGGTGGCCGACGTGCGCGCTGAACTACTTGCCAGTGTCGACAACGCGGTGACCGCCGGCGTCGACCCGGCGAAACTGATCATCGACCCAGGGCTGGGATTCGCCAAGACCGGGCAACACAATTGGGCGCTGCTTCACGCGCTGCCGCAGTTGGTGGCGACCGGGGTGCCGGTTTTGGTGGGAGCTTCGCGCAAACGATTTCTCGGCACTTTGTTGGCCGACCCGGACGGTGCGGTGCGGCCACCCGACGGGCGTGAGACTGCGACCGCGGTGGTGTCGGCGCTTGCCGCGCTGCACGGCGCGTGGGGGGTGCGGGTGCACAACGTGCAAGCGTCGGTCGACGCGCTCAACGTGCTGGCCGCCTGGGAACAGGCTGGGACCAATGGCTGATCGGATCGAGTTGCGCGGCTTGACCGTTCGCGGCCACCACGGTGTCTTCGAACACGAACGAACCGACGGGCAGGACTTCGTCGTCGATATCATCGTGTGGATCGACCTGGTCGACGCGGCGGCCAGCGACGACTTGACCGACACCTATGACTATGGCGCACTGGCCCGGCGCGCGGCCGACATCGTCGGCGGGCCGGCCCGCAACTTGATCGAAACCGTCGCCGCCGAGATCGCCGAGGACGTGATGAACGACAAGCGAGTGCACGCTGTCGAGGTGACCATGCACAAGCCGCAGGCCCCGATCCCGCAGACCTTCGACGATGTGGCGGTGGTGGCTCGGCGCTCACGACGCAACAGCCGCGGCGCCGTGATTCCGGCTGGAGGGCGACGCCCGTGACGCGCGTCGTCTTGTCGATCGGTTCCAATCTCGGTGACCGGCTGGCCCGGTTGCAGTCGGTGCTCGACCGACTCGGCGAGAACGTGCACGCCATTTCACCGGTGTACGAGACCGCGGCCTGGGGTGGTGTCGAACAGGGACCTTTCCTCAACGCGGTGCTGATCGCCGACGACCCGATGCTCGACGGCCAGGGCTGGTTGCGCTGTGCTCAGGAAATGGAGCAGGCCGCTGAGCGGGTACGCGGCCAGCGGTGGGGACCACGCACCCTCGACGTCGATCTGATCGCCTGCTACGACGACGGCACCGAGCTGTTCTCCCGGGACAACGGCCTGACGCTGCCGCATCCGTTGGCGCATCTGCGCGCATTCGTGATGGTGCCCTGGCTGGCGGTCGAACCGGACGCGGAACTGACCGTGGCCGGCGATAAGCGGCCGATCGCCAAGTTGCTCGCTGAGCTGGATCCTGCCGACCGCGCCGGTGTGCGACTGACCGATTTCGCGCTGACGCCTCCGGGACCCTGATGGGACCTACCCGCAAACGTGACCTGACGGCCGCGGTGATCGGCGCGGCGGTAGCCGGATACCTGGTGGTGGTGCTGCTATACCGATGGTTTCCGCCGATCACGGTGTGGACCGGGCTGTCGCTGCTGGCCGTCGCCGTCGCCGAAGCGCTGTGGGGACGTTATGTGCGGGCCAAGATCAGCGACGGCGAGATCGGCGACGGGTCGGGTCGGCTGCATCCGCTGGCGGTGGCCCGCAGCCTGGTGATCGCCAAGGCCTCGGCGTGGGTCGGCGCCTTGATGCTGGGTTGGTGGGTCGGGGTCCTGGTGTACCTGGTGCCGAAGCGATCGTGGCTTCGAGTGGCCGGCGACGACACTGCGGGCACTGCGGTGGCGGCCCTCAGCGCGCTGGCGCTGATGGTTGCCGCGCTGTGGCTACAACATTGCTGCAAGTCACCTCACGACCCGACCGAACACGGCGAGGGCGCGCAAAATTAACGGGCCCGGCGACCATGGGGCCCGCGGAGCGGGGTGAGCAGGAGCCGGGCAATTAGTCCAGGTGAGAATCGCCGGAGTGCGGCGACACGCGGAGTGACCTCGGCCCGGTACAGTCGGGGCCATGACCGTTCTGTCCCGCGGCGCCCGGGTCCGGCGCGGCGGCCGCAGGCCGGGTTGGCCGTTGTTGACGGCGTTGCTGGTTCTCGCGATCGGGGCCAGTTCCGCACTGGTTTTCACCAATCGGGTCGAGCTTCTCAAACTCGCGGTGATCCTGGCGCTGTGGGCTGCCGTGGTCGCCGCGTTCGTGTCGGTGATCTACCGGCGGCAAAGCGATGTGGATCAGGCGCGGGCGCGAGACTTGAAACTCGTTTACGACCTGCAGTTGGATCGGGAGATTTCGGCGCGCCGCGAGTACGAGCTGACAGTGGAGTCCCAGCTGCGTCGCGAGCTGGCCTCTGAATTGCGTGCCCAGGCAGCCGATGAGGTCGCTGCGCTGCGGGCCGAGCTGTCGGCGTTGCGCACCAACCTCGAGATCCTCTTCGATGCGGAGCTCGACAACCGGCCGGCGTTGGAGACCGAACGCAAAACCGTGCGCGGCTACAGCGACTGGGAGCGAGAAGACGAGAGCCCACGGGATCGGATCAACCGAGTGACCTCGGTCCGCGCCGAACAGGCCGCGCAACGGGCCGAGGACAATTCGATTATCGACGTTCCCGAGGAGCCGTTGGCGCCCCCGCCGCGACAGAGTGCCTACGCCTACCAGACGCCCGACGCGTACCGAGACGCCGAACATTTCGAGCCGCCGGGTTACCGCGGTTCGCACTGGCAACAGGGCGAGTCTCGGGGCCAGCCGCCACCCGGCCAGCAGCCGTCGGGCGCCGGCTGGGCACCGTCAGAACCACAGTCGCGAGGCGGCTGGTCAGACGCCGAGGAACACGACGAACCGCAACCGCGGCAGCGTGCCCGCCGGCGATACGCGTTCCAGCCGCCGCCCGGCGAGCCGCGGTTCGAACCTCCGCCGATGCCGCAACCGCCGCAACCGCCGCAACCGGAAGAGCCGCGGCCGGCCTGGTCGCCTCCGGTCGAGGAGCCTGCGCCGCCCGCTGCGGCCAGCGACTGGCAGCCCGTCGGTGCGGAGGGTCAGTGGCTGCCGCCGGGGGCGCCCGGCAGCAATTGGGCATCCGGTTCCGCGCCTGGCAGTAGCGCGGTGACCGAGGACAGCACGGTCCGCGAGCCCACACTGGCAGCACCACCGCCGGCTGAGCGTCACGGCCGGCATTCCAGCCCGGGCCAGCCGGTGACGACCCAACCCGGCGAGGCCGACAGCGGTTGGGAATTCGGTGAATCGGATCGTCGAGCCAGAGCGCGCCATGCTGTGGAAGCCGCCGGAGATATCGGCCCGACGCCACCGCATGGCCAACCGGCGCCGGCCATGTCGCCGCCACCGCAGCCCGCCGCTCGGCACCGCGGCGCCGACTCGTCGTCGGATACCGACGGCTTGCACACCGGCGGCCAATCGGTCGCCGAACTACTCGCGCGGCTGCAGGCCAGCCCCAGTGGAGGTGGCCGGCGACGTCGCCGCGAAGACTGAGCGTGGCGCACGCCACGTCGCGTCACCGGTCCGCATCACGGTAGAGTTTTGCTGACCGTCCGGTACCCGCATCGCGGGACTGGAACGAACTAACGAACTTGTGAGGGTCGTCTGCGATGGTGCAGTTCGACGGATTGCGCCCGGCCCGGCTCAAAGTGGGAATCATCTCCGCGGGCCGGGTTGGCACTGCGTTAGGAGTCGCGCTGGAGCGCGTCGACCATGTCGTGGTGGCATGCAGCGCAGTCTCCCGGGCATCCCGGCAGCGAGCCGAGCGCTGGTTGGCGGACACCACGGTATCCCCAGTGCCCGAAGTCGCCGGCTCCGCTGAGCTGCTGCTGTTGGCCGTTCCGGACACCGAGTTGCCCGGGTTGGCGGCCGGCCTGGCCGCTACCTCGGCGGTCCGACCCGGCACCATCGTGGCGCACACTTCCGGCGCGAACGGCATCAGCGTGCTGACACCGCTGGCCGAGCAGGACTGCATTCCGCTGGCCATTCACCCGGCGATGACGTTCACCGGATCCGACGAGGACATCGGCCGGCTGGCGGACACCTGTTTCGGGATCACCGCCGCAGACGACATCGGCTATGCGATCGCGCAGTCGCTGGTCCTGGAAATCGGCGGTGAGCCGTTCCGGGTTCGCGAGGACGCGCGGACGCTCTATCACGCCGCGCTGGCCCACGCCGGCAACCACATCGTGACGGTGCTCGGCGATGCCCTGGACGCTTTGCGGTCCTCGTTGTCCGGGCAGGAACTCCTCGGGCAACAGCTGATCGACGACCAGCCCGGTGGACTTGCCGAACGTGTCCTTGGCCCGCTGGCCCGGGCAGCGCTGGAGAGCACTTTGCAACGCGGTCAGGCCGCGCTGACCGGGCCGGTCGCCCGGGGTGACGCCAACGCACTTGCCGGCCATCTGTCCGCTCTGAGTGCGCTTGATCCGCGACTGGCGCAGGCCTACCGGGTGAACGCACTGCGCACCGCCGAACGGGCGCGTGCGCCCGAGCACGTATTCGAGGCGCTGGCTCAATGATCAACCGCAAGATGCCGGCGTTTCGGCCCGACGAACTCAACGTGTATTCCACGCCCGGTGATGTCAGCGACGTCACCCGCGCGCTGCGCCACACCGGGCGGCGGGTGATGCTGGTGCCGACCATGGGGGCGCTGCACGAGGGGCACCTGGCCCTGGTCCGTGCCGCCAAGCGGGTGCCCGGGGCGGTGGTCGTGGTGTCGATCTTCGTCAACCCGTTGCAGTTCGGCGCCGGCGAAGATCTCGAGGCCTACCCGCGCAACCTTGAGGACGATCTGGCACTGCTGCGCGGCGAAGGTGTCGAAGTCGCGTTCACGCCCAGTGTCGCGGCGATGTATCCCGACGGCCCCCGCACTTCCGTACACCCGGGGCCGTTGGCGGCGGAACTCGAAGGCGCTTCCCGGCCAACGCATTTCGCTGGCATGCTGACCGTCGTGCTGAAACTGCTGCAGATCGTGCGGCCCGATCGGGTGTTTTTCGGCGAGAAGGACTATCAGCAGCTGGTGCTGGTACGGCAAATGGTCGCCGATCTCAACGTCGGGGTAGCGGTGGTGGGCGTACCGATCGTGCGTGAAACCGACGGGCTGGCAATGTCATCGCGTAACCGCTACCTCGATCCGGACCAGCGCGAGCTGGCCGTCGCACTGTCGGCGGCGCTGGTGGCCGGTATGCACGCGGCGCCCGGCGGAGCGGACGCCGCACTGGCGGCGGCAGGCGCCGTGCTCTCGGAGCTACCGGCGATCGAGGTCGACTACCTACAGGTCCGCGACCCCGCACTCGGAGCGGCGCCGGCCCACGGCCCCGGTCGACTGCTGGTCGCCGCCAGACTCGGTACGACCCGACTCTTGGACAACATCGCTATCGAAATCGGAACCACCGTCGGCATCGACGGGCGAGGGCCCGCTATGCATCACCAAACATCTTGGAGGAACTGATGTTACGGACAATGCTCAAGTCAAAGATCCACCGGGCCACCGTCACCCAGGCGGATCTGCATTACGTCGGCTCGGTGACCATCGACGCCGATCTGATGGACGCGGCCGACTTGCTCGAAGGCGAACAGGTGACGATCGTCGACATCGACAACGGCGCCCGACTCGTCACCTACGCGATCACCGGCGAACGCGGCAGCGGTGTGATCGGAATCAACGGCGCCGCCGCGCACCTGGTTCATCCCGGTGACCTGGTGATCCTGATCGCCTACGCGACCATGGATGACGCGGAGGCCCGCGCCTACCGGCCGCGGATCGTTTTCGTCGACGCCGACAACCGTCCGATCGATCTTGGGCACGACCCGGCATTCGTGCCCGACGATGCCTCCGACCTGCTTTCCCCGCGATAGCCGTGCTGCTCGCGATCGACGTTCGTAACACGCACACCGTCGTAGGACTGCTCTCCGGGTCCAAAGAGCACACGAAGGTGGTGCAGCAGTGGCGGATACGCACAGAATCGGAAGTCACCGCCGACGAGTTGGCGCTGACCATCGACGGGCTGATCGGTGACGATTCTGAACGGCTCACCGGCGCGTCGGCGCTGTCCACCGTTCCGTCGGTGCTGCACGAGGTGCGGATCATGCTCGAGCAGTACTGGCCGTCGGTGCCGCATGTACTGATCGAGCCCGGTGTACGCACGGGCATCCCGCTGCTGGTCGACAACCCCAAAGAAGTGGGAGCCGACCGGATCGTCAACTGCCTGGCGGCTTTTCACAAGTACAAGTCCGCGGCCATCGTCCTCGATTTCGGTTCGTCGATCTGTGTGGATGTGGTGTCGGCCAAGGGCGAATTCCTCGGTGGCGCGATCGCGCCCGGGGTGCAGGTGTCCTCGGATGCCGCGGCCGCGCGGTCGGCGGCGTTGCGACGCGTCGAACTGGCCCGGCCCCGCTCGGTGGTCGGCAAGAACACCGTCGAATGCATGCAGTCCGGCGCGGTGTTCGGCTTCGCCGGGCTGGTCGACGGCCTCGTGCAGCGCATCCGCGACGATGTGGACGGGTTCGACGGTGACGACGTCACCGTGGTGGCCACCGGGCACACCGCGCCGCTGTTGTTAGCCGAACTGGACTCCGTCGACCATTACGACCAGCACCTGACCTTGCAGGGCCTGCACCTGGTGTTCGAACGCAACCGCGACAGCCAGCGCGGCCGGCTCAAGACCGCGCGCTGATTTTTCGCGAAACAGAAGCCAGGGCTGCGATCGGGCAAAGATTACGACCGCGGCTTCTGTTTCGCGGCCTCAGCACGCTTCGACGGCCCAGTCACACGCTCCTCTAAGCTGGCTGGTCGTGAGCTCCGCCGAGGACATCCCCGAGCAGTATCGGATCCGCCGGGACAAGCGTGCTCGGCTGTTGGCGGAAGGCCGCGATCCCTACCCGGTCGTTCTCGATCGGACCCACACCCTGGCCCAGGTCCGTGCCGCATATCCCGATCTTCCGACGGATTCGGCGACCGGTGACTTCGTGGGTGTCGCAGGCCGAGTGATATTCATTCGCAATTCCGGAAAATTGTGCTTTGCGACGCTGCAGGAGGGCGACGGCACCCAATTGCAGGTGATGATCAGCCTCGCCGGCGTCGGGCAGGACGCGCTCGACGCGTGGAAGGCCGACGTCGACATCGGCGACATCGTCTACGTGCACGGCGAGGTGATCAGCTCACGTCGCGGCGAGCTGTCGGTGCTTGGCGACTCCTGGCAGATCGCGTCGAAGGCGCTGCGGCCGCTGCCGGTCGCGCACAAAGAGATGAACGAAGAGTCGCGGGTACGTCAGCGCTACGTCGACTTGATCGTTCGCCCGCAGGCCCGCGACGTTGCCCGTCAGCGAATCGCCGTCATCCGCGCGATAAGGACGGCGCTGGAACAGCGCGGGTTTTTTGAGGTCGAGACGCCGATGTTGCAAACTTTGGCCGGCGGTGCGGCGGCCCGGCCGTTTGTCACACACTCCAATGCACTTGACATGGATCTGTACCTTCGGATCGCGCCGGAACTGTTCCTGAAGCGCTGTGTGGTGGGCGGGTTTGACAAGGTCTTTGAACTTAATCGGGTGTTCCGAAACGAAGGGGCTGATTCCACGCATTCCCCTGAGTTTTCCATGCTGGAGACCTATCAAGCCTATGGAACCTACGATGATTCGGCGGTTGTCACTCGCGAACTCATTCAGCAGGTGGCCGACGAGGCGATAGGCACTCGTCAACTGCCACTGCCCGACGGCAGTGTCTATGATATCGACGGAGAATGGACCTCGATACAAATGTATCCGTCCCTATCCGCCGCGGTCGGTGAAGAGATCACGCCGGATACTAGCGTCGATCGCTTACTGCGCCTCGCCGAGGCGCTCGGCGTCGAAATTCCCGCCGACCGCGGTTACGGACACGGCAAACTGGTCGAGGAACTGTGGGAGCATACCGTCGGCGCCGGCTTGACCGCACCGACCTTCGTGCGGGACTTCCCGGTTGAGACAACACCATTGACGCGCCAGCACCGCAGCATCGCGGGTGTCACCGAGAAGTGGGATCTCTACGTGCGCGGTGTCGAACTGGCCACCGGCTATTCCGAATTGATCGACCCAGTGATACAGCGGGAAAGATTCGCGGCCCAAGCGCGTGCGGCGGCTGCCGGCGACGACGAGGCGATGGCGCTCGACGAAGATTTTCTTACTGCACTCGAGTATGGTATGCCGCCGTGCACCGGAACCGGAATGGGTATCGATCGGTTGTTGATGGCTTTGACCGGCCTGTCAATTAGGGAGACTGTTTTGTTCCCGATTGTTCGTCCACACGGCAACTGAACTATCTCGCCGCGGCGCCGGTATTGAATACCGTACCTTTGTATGGCAGATTGATGCCAAGGGGTGTTCAACGAAAACTTGCACACCAAGTGCACAGGAAAGTCGAGGGTGGGAGCTAATGGCGAAGAAAGTTACCGTCACCTTGGTCGATGATTTCGACGGTGAGGGTGCCGCCGATGAAACAGTCGAATTCGGCCTCGACGGCGTGACCTATGAGATTGATCTTTCAACCAAAAATGCAACAAAACTGCGCAACGACCTGAAGCAATGGGTGGAAGCCGGCCGTCGCGTCGGTGGCCGGCGCCGTGGACGTTCCGGGTCGGGTCGTGGCCGTGGCGCCATCGACCGCGAGCAGAGCGCGGCCATCCGGGAATGGGCTCGTCGGAACGGACACAACGTGTCGACGCGGGGCCGTATCCCGGCCGACGTCATCGACGCATTCCACGCCGCCACCTGATATTAGGAGCACTTTCGCTGGTGGCGAACTGATCACCCGTTAATACGGGAAACGTTTCGGGCATTCTCGGCGTTGCCTTGTTGTGCTGACCGTGAGGTAGGAACCCCGGCCAGTCGACCACTACAGTGGATGCCAGGTACGCAGGGACCGACCTAATGCCCGTCGTTGTACCGATGGTGAGGGAGAGCAGGTAACCACCAATGTTCGAGAGATTTACCGACCGTGCCCGCAGGGTCGTCGTCCTGGCGCAAGAAGAGGCCCGGATGCTCAACCACAACTACATCGGCACCGAGCACATCCTGCTGGGACTGATTCACGAGGGCGAAGGTGTCGCCGCTAAGTCGTTGGAGTCGTTGGGGATCTCGCTGGAAGGCGTTCGCAGCCAGGTCGAGGAGATCATCGGCCAGGGCCAGCAGGCGCCATCGGGGCACATCCCGTTCACCCCGCGCGCCAAGAAGGTGCTGGAGCTTTCCTTGCGGGAAGCCCTGCAGCTGGGCCACAACTACATCGGCACCGAGCACATTCTGCTCGGGCTGATCCGTGAGGGCGAGGGTGTGGCCGCCCAGGTGCTGGTGAAGCTCGGCGCCGAATTGACGCGGGTGCGTCAGCAGGTCATTCAGCTGCTGTCGGGCTACCAGGGCAAGGAGACCGCCGAGGCCGGCACCGGCGGCCGGGGCGGAGAGTCCGGCTCCCCTTCGACGTCGTTGGTGCTCGACCAGTTCGGTCGCAACCTGACCGCCGCAGCGATGGAAGGCAAGCTCGACCCCGTCATCGGTCGCGAGAAGGAAATCGAGCGGGTGATGCAGGTGCTCTCCCGTCGTACCAAGAACAACCCGGTACTGATCGGCGAGCCCGGCGTCGGCAAGACCGCCGTCGTCGAGGGCCTGGCCCAGAACATCGTGCACGGCGACGTCCCCGAGACACTGAAGGACAAGCAGCTCTACACCCTGGATCTGGGTTCGCTGGTCGCCGGCAGCCGCTACCGCGGTGACTTCGAAGAGCGCCTGAAGAAGGTGCTCAAGGAAATCAACACCCGCGGCGACATCATCCTGTTCATCGACGAGCTGCACACGTTGGTCGGCGCCGGGGCCGCAGAGGGCGCGATCGACGCCGCGTCGATCCTGAAACCCAAGCTGGCCCGCGGCGAGCTACAGACCATCGGCGCCACCACGCTCGACGAGTACCGCAAGTACATCGAGAAGGATGCCGCCCTGGAACGCCGCTTCCAGCCGGTGCAGGTCGGGGAGCCGACGGTGGAGCACACCATCGAGATCCTCAAGGGTCTGCGGGACCGCTACGAAGCGCACCACCGGGTGTCGATTTCCGACTCCGCGATCGTGGCCGCCGCCACCCTGGCCGACCGTTACATCAACGACCGGTTCCTGCCGGACAAGGCCATCGACCTGATCGACGAGGCGGGTGCCCGGATGCGGATCCGCCGGATGACCGCGCCGCCGGACCTGCGTGAGTTCGACGAGAAGATCGCCGACGCGCGCCGCGAAAAGGAGTCGGCGATCGATGCGCAGGACTTCGAGAAGGCGGCCAGCCTGCGCGACCGGGAGAAGCAACTGGTTGCCCAGCGGGCCGAGCGCGAAAAGCAGTGGCGTTCAGGTGATCTCGACGTAGTTGCCGAGGTCGACGACGAGCAGATCGCCGAGGTGCTGGGCAACTGGACCGGTATCCCGGTGTTCAAGCTCACCGAGGCCGAGACCACTCGCCTGCTGCGCATGGAGGATGAGATCCACAAGCGCATCATCGGCCAGGAGGACGCGGTCAAGGCGGTTTCGAAGGCGATCCGCCGTACCCGCGCGGGCCTGAAGGACCCCAAGCGTCCGTCCGGTTCGTTCATCTTCGCCGGCCCGTCCGGTGTGGGTAAGACCGAGCTGTCCAAGGCGCTGGCCAACTTCCTGTTCGGTGACGACGACGCGCTCATCCAGATCGACATGGGTGAGTTCCACGACCGGTTCACCGCGTCGCGGTTGTTCGGCGCACCGCCTGGATACGTCGGCTACGAGGAGGGCGGTCAGCTCACCGAGAAGGTCCGGCGCAAGCCGTTTTCCGTGGTGCTGTTCGACGAGATCGAGAAGGCGCACCAGGAGATCTACAACAGCCTGTTGCAGGTCCTCGAGGATGGCCGGCTCACCGACGGGCAGGGCCGCACGGTCGACTTCAAGAACACCGTGCTGATCTTCACGTCCAACCTCGGCACCGCCGACATTTCCAAAGCGGTCGGCCTGGGCTTCACCCAGGGCGGCGGCGAGAACGACTACGAGCGGATGAAGCAGAAGGTCAACGACGAGCTGAAGAAGCACTTCCGGCCGGAGTTCCTCAACCGCATCGACGACATCATCGTCTTCCACCAGTTGACTCGCGACGAGATCATCCGGATGGTCGATCTGATGGTCACCCGGGTCGAGAAGCAGCTCAAGACCAAGGACATGGCGCTGGAGCTGACCGAGAAGGCCAAGTCGCTGCTGGCCAAGCGGGGCTTCGATCCGGTGCTGGGTGCGCGTCCGCTGCGGCGAACCATTCAGCGCGAGATCGAAGACCAACTCTCGGAGAAGATTCTGTTCGAGGAGATCGGTCCGGGTCAGGTCGTCACCGTCGACGTGGACAACTGGGACGGCGAAGGCGCCGGCGAGGATGCGGTGTTCACGTTCACCGGAACCCGCAAGCCGGCCGAGCCGGCTGAAGAAGATCTGGCCAAGGCCGGAGCCCACAGCGCCGGTGGTGCGCACAGCGCCGAGTAGCGAAAGCGCAAGGCAGCCGGTCTCAGTCCGGCTTGACCGGCTGCCAGCGCGCTTCGACGTTGGCCAGCTTCCAATAGCCGATCGCGCCGATCCACGTCACCGCGAAGAGCACGACAATCGCCAGACCGGCATTGTTCAGGTTGATGCCGGCGATCCAACTGGTGACCGGGTCGACCCAGCCGAGGTCGTCGTGCAGGATCGACACGAGCTCGATCGACCCGATCAGTAGCGCGACCGCGATCGACAGTCCGGTGACCGTCAGGTTGTAGTAGATCTTGCGGGCCGGCTGCATGAACGCCCAGTCGTAGGCCGCGGTCATCAGCAGGCCGTCCAACGTGTCCATCAGGCTCATGCCGGCGGCGAACAGTAAGGGCAGGACCAAGACCGCGTACCACGGCAGGCCGGCCGCCGCACCGGTGCCCGCCAACGCCAGCAGCGCGACTTCAGTTGCGGTGTCGAAGC
This sequence comes from Mycobacterium sp. NGS62, assembly GCF_059812285.1. NCBI lineage: Bacteria > Bacillati > Actinomycetota > Actinomycetes > Mycobacteriales > Mycobacteriaceae > Mycobacterium > Mycobacterium sp. NGS62. The sequence goes on from NZ_JCALCK010000006.1 coordinate 52,345, forward strand.
CAAGCCCGAACAGCACGCCGACGGGATAAAGCTGCACCGGCCGTTTGATGCGGTTCATGATCGGACGCAACAGCCGCGCCAGGAAACCGCGGTCGTTGAGGGCTACTTCGAGTTCCTCGTCGGAGTATGTCCCGCCCCGAAGTTTGGTGAAAGCGCGGACTATTCCGCTCAGCGCGATGATGTTCATGATGGCGATGAGATACAGGAACAGCCCGGAGGCCAGCGTGCCGGCGAAGCCGAGTGCATGCCGGGCCGGCGAGCCGTCGTCTACCAGAGCGCCCACCGCGTGGGCGCCGAGCACGACCAGGACCGCCATTGCCAGCACGATCGTGGAATGGCCCATCGCGAACCAGAATCCGACCGACTTCGGTTTCTGCCCGTCGCTCATCAGCTTGCGCGTGGTGTTGTCGATGGCCGCGATATGGTCGGCGTCGAACGCATGCCGGAGCCCGAACAAATAGGCGGTGACACCGAGCCCGACACCGAAGATTTGGGTTCCGGCCTGATACCGGTGTGGCGCGATGAACAGAATCAGCGTCGCGAATCCGAGGACGTGCATCAGCACGATCACGCCCAGCAGGGCACCGATTTCGATGCGATCGCGGCGATCCCACGTCGATGTCAGCCTGCGGATGCTCGCGCCGAGACCGGCTGATCGAGCAGCGGATGCCGGAACTGACATAAGACCGCCTCCCGGGAATTTTCGCGTTCCCATCCGAGATGTGCGGGAAGGTCTGGCTCCCAGCGTCGAAACGCTGGTCACAGTGGCGCGACCGCACCGGAATATGCACCGGTTTCCTCGCCGTCACATGACTATCGCGAAAGACGCTATACCGCCTGCATCGGCCTGGCAACTGACCGTGCCGGTGTGAGCACAGCGCAGTGACAACGCTTTTCAAACCCGCCGTGACCGGGCTTTGGGGTGACCGCGATAATGATCATGATGTTGGGTCGGGTCGACGGTCGGAGCGCCAGGGGCGAAATCATCCGGCTGACGCTGGTATCGCATGCAATGACCGAGGCGCTGGCGGCCGGACGTTTCCCCACCGATGAGCCGCTCAACGGCGCCGGGCACCGGCAAGTCGACGCGTCGATCGATCTGGGCGTCGCCGACGTCGCACTCGCCGGGCCCGAGAAGCGAACCAGGCAAACGGCGGAATTGCTCGGCTTGGCGCCCAGGATCGAACCGCAACTGGCCGACTTGGACTGTGGCCGGTGGCGCGGCCACGTGCTCGGCGGAGTGCGGCCGGCTGAACTGGCGGTCTGGCTCACCGATCCCACCCGTGCTCCGCACGGCGGCGAGTCGGTGGTCGACCTGGTGGAGCGGGTGCGCGCGTGGCTGAACTCGTTGACCAGCACCCGGTCGCGGCTGATCGCCGTCACACATCCGTCGGTGATCCGCGCCGCGATCCTGGTGACGTTGGATGCACCGGCAAAGTCGTTCTGGCGCATGGATATTGCACCGGCAAGCGTGACCGTGATGCGTTTCCGCGGACATGCGTGGACGCTGCTGACGAACTAGCGCTGCGAGGGCAGCAGCGCGAATACCTGCTTGGCGATTTGAAGCATCCAGCCGGTGATGCTGGGCCCGTGATCGCGTGTCCAGTTCAACTGGAAGCTGACCACCCACGGCTGACCCATGTTGTCGACGGCATACCAGCTGAACGTGAGGTCACCCGGCAGCCCACCGGCTTTGGCCCCGATGTAGGGCCACTCGCGTCGGTTCAGGTCGACGCCGGGGACGGCGGACAAAATCTGTTTCACTGGTGCCGCCTTGCCGACGGCACCTTCCTGTAGCGCGGCGTGTATCCGGCAGATGTCCTCGGCGCTGCCATACCATTCCGCACCGTATTCAGATGCTGGGGTGTGGGCCCGGGTCGGATCCGGTTCGTATGGGCGGGAATTGGCCTGCTGCAATAGCTGTGCGCGGATTTGCGGATCGGCCTGCTTCCATTGTGTTCGCAGGTCCGGCTCACCCCACGCGACCGAGAACAGCTCGTACATGGTCGGGAACGGTGTCATGCTGGCCGGGTCGTGGTGGTCGGCCGCGATGAGCGCATTCACGACGGCCTGCGGCCCCACCCGCCCGATCAACAGGTCGGTCGCCATGTTGTCGCTGGTGGCAATCATCTTCTCGGCGGCGGTACGGACTGAAACATGAGCTCCGACAGGCAGTTCCAAACCTGAACCGACCGCCTTGCCCTTGTCGGTGATGGTCAGCTGGTCACTCCAGGACACGGTGCCGTTCTTGACCCCTGCCGCGACGGCATACAGCACGTAGAGCTTGAAAATGGAGGCCAATGGCAGGGATAGCGCGGTGTTGGTGCCTGCCACTGGATCACAGTGGCCGTTATCGACTTTGGCGACCTGCCAGGAATACCGCGCGCCGGTCCTGGTCAACGTGTCATCGACGTCACGCCACGAGGAGATGGTTGGTGGCTGCGTGGTGAGGTCGAAGCTGTCCACCAGGGTGTCGTCATTGGTGTGAATGCGGATGGACTGTCGTGCGCCGTAGGACGTGATGAGTTTGAGGGTGGCCGCGCCCGCGCTGATGTCGATCGCGTCGAGGCGGAACGGGCGGTCCCACCACAGCGCTTCCATGGTGTTCTCGACCTGCTTGGCCGCCTCGGGCGACGCCAGGGTGCCGACACCGATCGGACCGATCGGCCAATCCGAGTTGAGCATGTCCAGGGTCTGCTGAGCCCGCAGCCCCGGCGGCGTCCTGATGTCGATCCGCACACCGGTATCGGCCGCGTGCGCAGCCGGTGTGGGTGGTGAAGCACAGCCGGGCGCCGACGCGGCCACCAAGGCGGCGACCACAGCCACTGCCAGCGCGCGGTGCCGCGCCCGGTGTGGGCTACGCCGTCGAGCCGCTACCGGCAACGTCTAACACAACCTCGAATTCCAGCAGCGACGCGCCGGTCGCCACGGGGTTGGCCCGGTGGCCGGCGTGGGCTTCGATGGCCGGGCCGGTCGCCCATGCCTGGAAGGCTTCCTCGGACTCCCACTGCGTCACCACGAAGTAGCGGTCCTCGCCCTTGACCGGGCGAAGCAGCTGAAAGCCCAAAAAGCCGGGCGAATTCTCGACCGCATGCGCGCGATGGGCGAACCGCTTCTCCAGCTCGGGGCCGGCATCCGCAGGCACCTCGATTGCGTTGATCTTCACCACTGGCATGGGCCTAGGCTACCGTGCCCGACGTGACTGCCGAGCTGCTGACTCCCCGTGGGGGACGCGGGCAGCCGGTGGTACTGGTGCACGGCCTGATGGGGCGGGGAAGCACGTGGTCGCGCCAGTTGCCGTGGCTGACCCGACTGGGCGCCGTGTACACCTACGATGCACCGTGGCACCGCGGTCGCGACGTCGCTGACCCATACCCGATCAGCACCGAACGCTTCGTGGCCGACCTGGGCGACGCGGTGGGCGCCCTGGGCGAACCGGCGCGGCTGGTCGGGCATTCGATGGGTGGTCTGCACTCGTGGTGCCTGGCCGCAGAGCGCCCAGACTTGGTGTCGGCGTTGGTGATCGAGGATATGGCGCCAGACTTTCGTGGCCGTACAACCGGCCCCTGGGAACCGTGGCTGCATAACCTGCCGGTCGAATTCTCTTCTGAGAAGCAGATATTCGATGAATTCGGACAGGTTGCCGGGCAGTACTTCCTGGATGCATTTGATCGCACGGCGACCGGTTGGCGGCTGCATGGTCACACCGCGCGGTGGATCGAGATTGCTGCCGAATGGGGGACCCGTGATTACTGGGAGCAGTGGCGGGCGGTGCGGTCACCGGCGTTGCTCATCGAAGCCGGCAACTCGGTCACGCCAGCCGGCCAAATGCAGGTGATGAATGAAACCGGCTGCCAAACAAGTTACTTGCGTGTTGCTGACGCCGGCCATCTGATTCACGACGACGCGCCGCAGACGTACCGCAATGCGGTGGAGTCATTCTTGGGTGCACGTTAAAATTCTTCACCCGCCAGGGCGTACATTCCGTCGATCGTCTGTTCCACCAAGCCGTCGGCAAGCAGAGAATTCAGCGCCCGGTCCCGCTGCTCTGTATCGGTCAGCCAGGCCACGTCGAGCTCGGCGCGGCTGACCGGGAAGTCGCTGAGGCGCAACACATCCAATAGCAATCCGCGGACCTGGCGGTCGGTTCCGGCGTAGCGCTGCGGACGCCGAGCGGGCGCCTCCGCCGCCGGGTATCCGGCCTGCCGCCAGCTACACCGACTGAGCGGACACAGGCCGCATTGTGGACTGCGGGCGGTGCACACCGTCGCGCCCAATTCCATCAGCGCAGCTGAAAACCGGTGCGCGCTATCGTCGCTCGGCAGCAGCGCGGACACGTCGGCGTGGTCGCGGACAGCCGAGGGCGCGCCCGCTTCGGCGCGTCCGTGGACGACCCGGGCAACCACCCGGCGCACGTTGGTGTCCACCACCGGAACCGGCTGACGGTAAGCGAAGCAGGCGACTGCGCGTGCGGTGTAGCTGCCGACCCCCGGCAGTGTGACCAGCGTGTCGACGTCGCAGGGGACCACGTCGGCATACTCACGCGCGATCACCGTGGCGCATTCGTGCAGGCGCTTGGCTCGCCGCGGATAACCTAACTTGCCCCATGCCCGCAGCACATCGGCCACACTCGCCGCTGCGGTAGCCGACGCCGACGGCCACCGGGTGACCCACTCCTGCCAAATCGGCAGCACCCGCGCCACCGGAGTCTGCTGCAGCATGAATTCGCTGACCAGGATCTGCCACGGCGGGACACCGGGCTTGCGCCACGGCAGATCGCGCCGCGAACGGTCATACCAGTCGAGAAGCTCCTCCGCCGACAGGCTCATCGGCGGGTGCGGCAGAATGTCGGCCATGCCCAATACCAATCCGATCTCCGCATGGAAGGCACTCAAAGAGGGTAACGAGCGCTTCGTCGCCGGCAAGCCCCAACATCCCAGCCAGAGCATCGATCACCGAGCGAGTCTCACCGAGGGACAAAAACCCACCGCTGTGCTGTTCGGGTGCGGCGACAGTCGGGTGGCCGCCGAGATCATCTTCGATCAGGGTTTGGGCGACATGTTCGTGGTCCGCACCGCCGGCCACGTGATCGACTCGGCGGTGCTGGGCTCGATCGAATTCGGGGTGTCGGTCCTCGATGTGCCGCTGATCGTGATCTTGGGCCATGACAGCTGCGGCGCGGTGAAGGCCACACTGTCCGCACTGGACGACGGCGTGCTACCCGGAGGGTATGTGCGGGACCTGGTCGAGCGGGTTACGCCGTCGATCCTGCTCGGTCGCCGCGAGGGCTTGACTCGGGTCGACGAGTTCGAAGCGCGACATGTGGCCGAGACCGGCGCGCAGCTGATGGCCCGTTCGACAGCCATCGCTGAGCGGGTCGGTTCGGGTGACCTGGCGATCGTGGGCGTCACCTACCACCTCGCCGACGGACGGGCGGTCCTGCGCAACCACATCGGCAACGTCGGCGACGAGCCCTAACGCGAGCAGCGCGGCGGATGACCGCGCGGGACCAGCATCGCGACACGCCGAGAGCGGTCGGACAGGTTGCAGTGACCTGGGCTTACCGTGTGAATGTGCTGGATCTGGAACCGCATGGCCCGTTACCGCCGGAGATTTACTGGCGACGCAGGGGACTGGCGATCGGTATCGCGGTTGTCGTGGTCGGAATCGTGGTCGCGACCGTTGTCGCTCTGCTGAGCGGAAACGCCGACGCCAAACCTGCCGCGGCCGATAAGCCGTCGAGTCCCCCGGCCGCGGCCTCCGGCGCGCAGCCCGAAGTCAAGACGCCGGTAGTGCCGCCCGCCGGGGAGAACCAACTCCCGACCGAGACCCCGACCGCGGCTGTGCAGCCGCCACCGGTGCTCAAGGAGGGCGACGACTGTCCGGATTCGACACTGGCCGTCAAAGGCCTGACCAACGCACCCCAGTACGTGATCGGTGACCAGCCGAAATTCACCATGGTCGTCACCAATATCGGGCTGGTGGCCTGCAAACGCAATGTCGGAGCAGCGGTGCTGGCGGCCTACGTCTACTCACTGGACAACAAGCGGTTGTGGTCCAACCTGGATTGCGCGCCGTCCAACGAAACCCTGGTCAAGACGTTCACGCCCGGCGAGCAGGTGACCACGGCCGTGACGTGGACCGGTATGGGATCGGCGCCGCAGTGCCCACTGCCGCGACAGCCGATTGGCGCCGGCACCTACAACCTCGTCGTGCAACTGGGCAACCTGCGCTCGGCGCCGGTGCCGTTCATCTTGGCTGATGCCGCACCGCCGGGTGCCCCACCGGCGGCAGGGCCGGGTGCGCCCCAGCCCGGGCTGCCGGCACCCGGCGAACTCGGACCACCGCCCGGTCCAGCGCAGGCTCCCGGCGGTAACTGAGCAGGATCGCCCGGCGCCTCAGCTGACTGAGTCGGCGATCGTCGACTCGGCCAGCTGCGACAGTCCTTCGCGCACGTGCCGAGCCCACATCTCGCCGATACCCTCCACCGACTGCAGGTCGCCGGCGCTGGCGGCCAGTAGACCCTGCAGTGAGCCGAATTCGCGAACCAGCCGGTCGACATGAGCGAACTGCAGTCGCGGGATACCCGACATCGCGCGGTAGCCGCGCGAGCTCATCGCACTGTCCTGGGCTTCGGTCGTCGACGGGTATCCGAAAACCTTTGCCAGCACGGTGAAATCGAGCAACTCGGCGTCCGACAGGGCATCCAGCTCGTCGAGCGTGGCGGTGACTTCGGTTTTGGTCAGCGGCTCGGGGTTGGCGTGGTAGTCGCGCACGATCAGTTCCCGGGCGAGGTCGTTGCCACCGAGCAACTCCTCCAGCTGCAGTCGCAGTTGGCGCCCGTCGGTGCCCAATTCGACAGCGTCGTAGTCGATCACCAGACCGATCCGGCGAACCAATTCCAGCCGCTGCACCACTGTCAAGACGTCGCGCAGTATGACGAAGTCTTCGATCTCGGCCCGCGAGAGTTGTCTGCTGACCTCGTCGAGCCTGATCTTGTAGCGCTCCAACGTGGCGATGGCCTGGTTGGCCCGCGACAAGATGGTCGCCGAGTCGGCGAGCACGTGGCGGTCCCCCGCCACATAGACGGTCACGATGTTCATCGAGTGGCTGACCGAGATCACCGGGTAACCGGTCTGGATGGCGGCCCGCTCGGCCGAGCGGTGCCGAGTGCCGGATTCATCAGTGGGGATCGACGGGTCGGGAACCAGCTGGACGTTGGCGCGCAGGATGCGGCTCCCGTCGGTGGACAGCACTACTGCCCCGTCCATCTTGCACAGCTCACGTAACCTCGTCGGCGCGTACCGCACGTCCAGAGAGAAGCCGCCGTCGCAGATGGTTTCCACGCTGTCGTCGTAGCCCAGCACGATCAGCGCACCGGTACGGCCGCGCAGGATGCGCTCCAGACCGTCGCGCAGCGCAGTTCCCGGCGCCAGTCGCCCGACGGACTCACGCAGGGTGGGCCGCGGCGTCGGTACCGGGCCGATTCTCCTGGCTTTGCTCGCAGTCATTACCCGCCATTCTGCTCCGCCGGAGGCGGGTCGAGCCGGTGCGGTGGCGCTGGCGTGTTGCTGCAGTGCTCCGCAATGTCGAGCATGTGCTGCAACGCCGCGACGATGGTGGCCGCCTGGCGGACCCGCAAGCCCGTCGGCGACGCGTCGCATCCGGCTGGAACCAGCGCGGTGGTGAAGCCCTGCCGGGCGGCTTCGGCCAGCCGGCGCTCCATTCCGCTGACCCGCCGCAGATCGCCGGCCAATCCGACTTCACCGATCATCACGGCGGTAGTGGGCAGCGGAAGATTCGCGTAGGCGGACGCCAAAGCAATCGCCACCGTCAGATCCGACGACGGATCGGCCAACCGCATGCCTCCGACGGTGGATAGGAAGATGTCGACGGGCGAAAGTGCCAGCCCGGCATGCTTTTCCAGTACGGCGGTGATCATCGCGGCGCGGGCGTGGTCGATGCCGCTGACGGCGCGGCGCGGGCGCCCGTCCGACGGGCTGGCCAGCAGCGCCTGAACCTCGCCGACCAGGGGTCGCTTACCGTCCAGCGTCACCGTGATCGCGGTTCCGGGGACCGGCCGCGGCCGCTGGTCCAGGAACAGCCCGGACGGGTCAGCGACACCTTCGATGCCGCCCTCGTGGAGCTGGAAACAGCCGACCTCGTCGGCGGCCCCGAATCGGTTCTTGACGCCACGGACCATGCGCAAGGTGCAGCTGCGGTCCCCCTCGAAATGCAGCACCACGTCCACGAGATGCTCAAGGGAACGCGGTCCGGCGATGGCGCCGTCCTTGGTGACATGGCCAACGAGGATCATCGCCACGTCGTCCGCTTTCGCTGCGGCCGTCAGCGCGGTGGTCACCGCCCGCACCTGGGTGACCCCGCCGGTGACACCGTCGGCCTCGGTGGTGGACATCGTCTGTACGGAATCGACCACGACCAGCGTGGGCCGCACGGCCTCGATATGACCGAGCACCGCGCCCAGGTCGGATTCGGCAGCCAGGAACACCTCGTCGTGGCTGCAGTCGGTCCGGTCGGCGCGCAGCCGGATCTGGCCGAGGGACTCCTCACCGGAGACGTACAACGCGCGTCGACCGGACCGGGCCCACTGATGGGCGACCCGGAGGAGCAATGTCGACTTACCGACCCCCGGCTCGCCGGCGAGCAGTGTCACCGAGCCGGGCACCACACCGCCGCCCAGCACTCGGTCGAGTTCGTCGACACCAGTGGGACAGTGACGCGCGCTATGCGGCTCGATAGAACTGATGGGCACCGCCGGCGACGTCGGGGCCGCCGAGGCTATTGAGCGTGGGGTCCGGCCGTTGACGGCGGATAGCACCGCCACTTCCTCGACCGTTCCCCAGGTGGCGCACTCGAGGCAGCGTCCTACCCATTTAGCGGTGACGTGCCGGCACTCCGAACAGCGGTATTGCGAGCGTGTCTTGGCCACACCGGAACGGTATCGGGCCGGTATGACAGCTCAGGGCTATTCGGCCGGGGCGGGCGTTTCTTCCTGGCGGGGAGCCAGCCCCGCGGAAATCGGCACGGTCAAGCTGGTGCGCCCGGCCTTTTCGAAGTCGAAGGTGAAGTTGTAGAGGAGGCCGTTGGTGATCGGCTTGTTCAACGCCACGATCGCCTTCGCGGTCCCTGCGGGCTCGATGGCCTCGACGGCTTTCTTGCTCTGGCCGTCGGCGGTGCCGACGAACAACGTTCCACCCGGCGCCAGTGCGGTATCGCCGGACACCGTCACCGGGCCGATGTCCGAGGTGATGCCGAGAAGTTTGTCGGCGACATCCACGGAGTCGTTGACCGCCACCAGGACCAGGTCCACGGTTTTGCCCGGCTCCAGGAAGTCGCCGGTCTGCGTGGCCTGAATGTGAACGTTGCGCAGCGCCACGTTGTTGATCACCGTCCCGGTGCCGTTGACGGCAGGTACCTGGGCGGCGGTCTGCGAGAGCTGACCGCTGCCGCAGCCGGTGAGTGTGAGAGCGCCGAGAACGCTCCCGGCGGCCAGTGCGGCGAGGGTGGTCGAGCGGCGATTGTCCAAGCGTTTCACTCAAAGCCTCCTGCTCGCCCGTGACGGTTCGACTATGCACAGTAGTAGGTCAGATCCGACGGCTGGTAGTCGAGGGCGCCGGCAGCGTACACAGGGCAGCGCAGTACGATCTTCAATGCCCTTGTTCAGGGGTCCGGCGCAAGTTGTCGGCGGGGCCCCGAGGGTCCCCAGCCGGGTTATCAAAAGGTCGGTGCCATGCACGAATTCACCAGTCTGTCAACCCCTACGCTTCCTGTGCGATGCCCCTGACCTGCACCGTTGGACCACGCCTGTCGACGCACCGTGCTAGAATTGCAGTAACGAAAGGGGCTCGAACCAGATGATCTTCAAGGTCGGAGACACCGTTGTCTATCCACACCACGGTGCTGCGTTAATCGAGGCGATCGAAACCCGGACCATCAAAGGGGAACAAAAAGAGTATCTCGTCTTGAAGGTGGCGCAGGGGGACCTGACAGTTCGAGTGCCTGCCGACAACGCTGAGTATGTGGGCGTGCGTGATGTGGTCGGGCAAGAAGGTCTGGACAAAGTCTTTCAGGTGCTGCGTGCCCCGCACACCGAGGAACCGACCAACTGGTCGCGCCGCTACAAGGCCAACCTCGAGAAACTTGCCTCCGGTGATGTGAACAAGGTTGCCGAGGTGGTGCGTGACCTGTGGCGTCGCGACCAGGAACGCGGCCTGTCGGCCGGGGAGAAGCGGATGCTGGCCAAGGCACGCCAGATCCTGGTGGGTGAGTTGGCGCTGGCTGAAAGCACCGACGACGCCAAGGCCGAGACAATCCTCGACGAGGTTTTGGCCGCCGCGTCCTGACTGTGGCGGGCACGGTCGCGGTCGTCCCGGCCGCGGGGTCGGGTGAACGGCTGGCGGCCGGTGTTCCCAAAGCGTTTTTTCATCTCGACGGACGCACGCTGGTCGAACGCGTCGTAACCGCTCTGCTGGAGTCCGGAGTCGTCGATCGCGTGGTCGTGGCGGTGCCTGCCGACCGCACCGACCAAGCCAAGCTGATACTCGGACGCGACGCCGCGGTTGTGGCCGGCGGCGCCAATCGCACAGAGTCGGTCGCTCGAGCGTTGACCGCCGCCGGAGAACCGGACTTCGTACTGGTGCACGATGCAGCGCGGCCCCTGACGCCGCCGGGTTTGGTGGTCCGCGTCGTCGAGGCGCTGCAGGCGGGACATCCGGCCGTCGTGCCTGCGCTGCCGGTACCGGACACCATCAAGGCCGTCGACGCCAACGGAGTCGTGCTGGGGACACCCGAGCGCTCCGGCCTGCGCGCGGTGCAAACCCCGCAGGGCTTTGCGACCGAACTACTGCATCGCGCCTACCAGCGCGCCTCGAACGTCGAATTCACCGACGACGCGTCGATGGTCGAGCACATCGGCGGCCAGGTCCAGGTGGTCGAGGGCGATCCGCTGGCCTTCAAGATCACCACCCCGTTGGACTTATTGCTGGCCCAGGCCATCGTTAAGCAATGAACGTTCGGGTCGGTCTGGGCACCGATGTGCATGCCATTGAGCCGGGGCGGCCGTGCTGGCTGCTGGGCCTGCTGTTTCCGGACGCCGACGGCTGCGCCGGCCACTCCGACGGTGACGTCGCCGCGCACGCATTGTGCGACGCCCTGCTGTCGGCTACCGGGCTTGGCGATGTCGGCAGCGTGTTCGGCGTCGACGATCCCCGCTGGGCAGATGCCAGCGGAGCCGACATGCTGCGCGTCGTCGTCGAACTGATTTCAGAACATGGCTACCGCGTCGGCAATGCGGCCGTGCAGGTCGTCGGTAACCGACCCAAGATCGGACCGCGACGCGCCGAGGCGCAAGAATTGCTGTCCGCGCTACTCGACGCGCCGGTGGCGGTGTCGGCCACTACGACTGACGGTCTGGGCTTGACCGGTCGCGGCGAAGGTATTGCGGCGATAGCCACTGCGCTGGTGGTCGCTTTATAGCGTGAGAGTGCGTGTCCCCGGCCGACACGCGCGCAAATTCCCGGATCTGCGCACGCTCGCGGTGAGACGGGACGAGTCGCCCCGGTAAGCTGGCACGTCGTGACCGATCGCGCCCAACTGCGGCTACACGACACGGCGAGCGGTGCCGTGCGTGATTTCGTCCCGCTGCGGCCTGGGCACGTCTCCATCTATCTGTGCGGCGCCACCGTGCAGGGCCTGCCGCACATCGGGCACGTGCGCAGCGGCGTGGCCTTCGACATCCTGCGGCGCTGGCTGATGGCGCGCGGCTATGACGTCGCGTTTGTCCGCAACGTCACCGACATCGACGACAAGATCCTCAACAAGGCCGCGGCGGCCCACCGGCCCTGGTGGGAATGGGCGGCCACCTACGAGCGCGCGTTCACCGCCGCCTACGACGCGCTGGGTGTGTTGCCGCCGTCGGCCGAGCCGCGCGCCACTGGGCACATCACCCAGATGATCGAGTTGATCGAGCGGCTGATCTGCACCGACCACGCCTACGCCGGCAACGGCGATGTGTACTTCGACGTCCTGAGTTACCCGGAGTACGGGCAGCTGTCCGGACACCGAATCGACGATGTGCACCAGGGCGAGGGAGTGGCCACCGGTAAGCGCGATCAGCGTGACTTCACGTTGTGGAAGGGCGCCAAGCCCGGCGAACCGTCGTGGCCGACCCCGTGGGGTCGCGGGCGTCCAGGCTGGCATCTGGAATGCTCGGCGATGGCCCGCACCTACCTAGGGCCCGAGTTCGATATCCATTGCGGCGGCATGGATTTGGTGTTCCCGCACCATGAGAACGAGATCGCTCAGAGCCGCGCGGCGGGAGACGGCTTCGCCCGTTATTGGTTGCACAACGGCTGGGTGACCATGGGTGGCGAAAAGATGAGCAAGTCGCTGGGCAACGTGCTGGCGATTCCCGCTGTGCTGCAACGGGTCCGGCCTGCCGAATTGCGCTATTACCTGGGCAGCGCCCATTACCGCTCGATGCTGGAGTTCTCCGAGAGCGCGCTGCAAGACGCAGTCAACGCCTATCTCGGCATCGAGGACTTCTTGCATCGGGTGCGCAATCGGGTCGGCGCCGTCGTTCCCGGAGAATGGACGCCGCGGTTCGCCGAGGCGCTCGACGACGACCTGGCGGTGCCGATCGCGCTCGCCGAGGTGCACCACACCCGCGCGGAAGGCAACCGGGCGCTGGATGCCGGCGACCACGACGGCGCATTGGCCAGCGCCGGCGCGATCCGGGCAATGATGGGCATCCTCGGCTGCGATCCGCTCGACGAGCGCTGGGAATCCCACGACGAGACCTCGGCCGCATTGGCCGCTGTCGATGTGCTGGTACGCGCCGAATTGGAGCGACGTGAGCAGGCCCGCGAACAGCGCGACTGGGCGCTGGCCGACCAGATCCGCGACCGCCTCAAGGACGCCGGCATCGAGGTCACCGATACCGCCGACGGACCCCAGTGGTCGCTGGAAGCCAAGTAGATGGCCGGCAACTCGCGCCGGCGCGGGGCGATACGCAAGCCCGGCACCAAGAAAGGTCCCACCGTCGGGTCGGGCGGTGTCCGTCGCCGGGGTCTGGAGGGCCGCGGCGCCACGCCGCCCGCCCATATGCGGCCCAACCATCCCGCGTCCAAGCGGCTGCGGTCGCAGCCGCGTCGGCCGGTTAAGCGCACCGAGGATGAGACCGAGACCGTGCTGGGCCGCAATCCGGTGCTGGAATGCCTGCGTGCCGGTGTTCCGGCCACCGCGCTATATGTTGCCCTCGGTGGTCAGGCCGACGAGCGGCTCACCGAATCCGTTACCCGGGCGGCCGATTCCGGTATCGCGATTCTGGAGGTTCCGCGTAGCGATCTGGACCGGATGACCACCAACGGCCTGCACCAGGGCATCGCGCTGCAGGTTCCCCCGTACGACTACGCCCATCCCGACGATCTACTTTCGGCCGCTCTGGACACCCCGCCGGCGCTGCTGGTCGCCTTGGACAACGTCTCCGACCCGCGCAACCTGGGTGCGATCGTGCGATCGGTGGCAGCCTTCGGCGGCCACGGGGTGTTGATCCCGCAGCGGCGCTCGGCCTCGGTGACTGCTGTGGCCTGGCGGACCAGCGCCGGCGCGGCGGCCCGGGTGCCGATCGCCCGGGCCACGAATCTGACCCGCGCCCTGAAAGATTGGGCCGCCCGCGGTGTCCAGTTGGTCGGGTTGGATGCCGAGGGTGACACCACGCTCGACGACTTGGACGCATCCGGGCCGGTGGTGGTGGTGGTCGGATCCGAGGGCAAGGGACTCTCGCGGCTGGTGCGGCAGAGCTGCGACGCGGTGGTGTCGATCCCGATGGCCGGTTCCGCTGAATCGTTGAACGCCTCGGTGGCTGCCGGGGTGGTGCTCGCCGACATCGCGCGTCAACGCAGGCGTTAACCAGGCATGCGTTTTCGCCTGGCCGCACTGGTTCTGGCGGTTCTCGTCGTTCCCGGTCCGCCGCCGGCCAGCGCACAACCATCCAGCTTCGACCTGGTGGCGCACCGTGGCGGCGCAGCTGCACTCGAAATAGGCGTCAGCACACTGGAGTTCGACATCGGCATAACCAAGGACCGCCAGCCCGTGGTATGGCACGACCAGGACATCCAGCTGGAAAAATGCGCTGACACCGCGCCCGCGTCGGCCACGGACCCGCAGTATCCCTACGTTGGGAAGCTCGTACACGAGCTCACGCTGGCGCAGCTCCGCACGCTCGACTGCGGCGACCGGATCGCGACGCTACCGGAGATCTTTGCGCTCACCGACTCCTATCGGGCCGACGTGCGCTACGACATCGAGACCAAGGTGGATCCCGACGCGCCGTCCGCGACAGCCACTCCGCACGAGTTCGTCGAGGTGATCCTCGCCGCCGTTCGGGCGGCGGGCAAGACCGACCGCGTCGAGATTCAGAGCTTCGATTGGCGAATACTGCCGATGGTGCGGCAAGTCGAGCCGTCGATTCCCGTGGTGGCGTTGTGGAACCAGATGACATGGCGACCCGGGTCTTCGTGGCTGGCGGGGATCGACCCGACCGTCGTCGGTGATCCGGTCGTTGCTGCCGCGATGGTCGGCGCCAGCATCGTCTCGCCAGCCTATTCGTTGGTCGACAGCGCTTTGGTCGACAGGGCACATGCGTTGGGGATCAAGGTCCTTCCGTGGACTGTCAACGACACCGAGGCCATGCGCGCCCTGATTGCCGACGGCGTCGACGGCATCATCACCGACCAGCCCGCCCAATTGCGGGCGGTGATGGCTGATCTCGGCATGCCGTTGCCTGCTCGCTGTATCAAACCCCCAGCAGCCGCACGCTGACCCACAATGCCAGCACCGCCGCCACCAACGCGGTGGGCACGGTGCACAGCCCCAGCCGGGTGTATTCGCCGATACTCGCCGGCACGTTGTGCCGACGCAGGACCCGCCGCCACAGCAGGTTGGAGAGCGACCCGACGTAGGTCAAGTTGGGTCCGATGTTCACTCCGATCAACACCGCCAAAATCGCCGCCGGCCCACTGCTTGCGGCCAGCGGCAGCAGTACCAGCGTCGCGGGCAGGTTGTTGACGAGATTGGCCAGCACGGCGGCAACCGTGGCAATACCCAGCAGCGCAGGCAAGCTCGAGCCCGATGGCAACACCGCCCGCATGCCGTCGGCCACGCCGTTGAGCATCACGGCCTCTACCACAATGCCCAACGCCAACACGAACACCAAGAACGGCACGTTGACCGCGCGCACCAGCTCCACCACTGTGGTGTGGCGGTGCCGAAGACTGCGGATACCCAGCACCGATGCGCCGGCAATTGCAGCCCAGGCCGGTGCCACACCCAGTGCCTCGGTGATGGCGAACCCAGCCAGTGTCAAACCCACTACCGCCAGCACGAATAGCGGCGGGCGCGGTGGGGGCCCGATTTCCTGTCGTTCCGGCGACACATCCAGATCGCGTGCGAAGAACCAGCGGAAGACCAGGTATACGGTGCCGACCGCGGCTAGCCATGGCAACGCCATCACCGCAGTGAATTTGATGAACGACAGATCGGCGATGTGGAAGGCGAGCAGATTGGTCAGATTCGACACCGGCAGCAACAGTGAGGCGGCGTTGGCCAAGTGCGCGCTGGCATAAGCATGCGGCCGGACCGGCGCCCGCAGCCAGCGGACCGTGGCCAGTACGACTGGGGTCAACAGCACCACCGTCGCGTCCAAACTCAGCACGGCGGTGATGACGGCGGCGATGACGAACACCTGCCGCAGCAGCCGTTGCGAACCGAATCGGGCCCGGGCCATCGCCGCTCCGGCCGCCTCGAACAGGCCTTCGTCGTCACACAGTTTGGCCAGCACCAGTACCGCGCCCAGAAACGCGACTACCCGGGCCAGGCTGGCCGCTTCGGCGGCGGCCTGGTGCACCGATATCGTGCCGGCCCCGATCAGCACCGCGACGGCTGGTATCGCCGCGAACGCCTCGGGCCAGCCCCGCGGGCGTGCGACGGCAAAGCCGAGCACGACGGCAAGCAGCAGCAGCGCGAGGAATAGCGACAACGGATTTCAGGCCCAGGGATCTTCGCGCTGCCAGGCGGTCGGCATATCCAGCGGGACGCCGTCCGCCGCGGCCAGCCCGTCGAGGATGCGGATGGAAGCATCCAAGTCGTCAACCGCATATGGAAACGCCCGCAATGGCTTTGAGAGCGGGCGGAAGAAATCATCCCAATGGATCAGCACCACCCGGCGTGCGCCGACCGCGCGCACCGTTTCCGTCCAATAGTCGACGAGGTAGGTCTTTGGCTGCAAGCCGAGCTGACCGACGCCGAGGTAGACCACGTCGGCGCGCTGCCCGGCCAGGGCGCCTTTCACGAATCCGGCACTGCCTTGGACCAATGCTCGCCGACCCGAGGGGCGGTGTTCGATAAAAGTCGACCACGCCTCCCCGCAGCGGTAGGCCGACGCCTTCACCGGGGGAACCACCGGCGCGGTGACCGCGCCGGGAAACCGGTCCGGCGGGCAGTGGTGCGACTCGATCAGCGTGATCTCGAAGGGATCCAGCGCAATTGGCTTACCCGGTGTGGCCACCATCAAGCGGTCCTCGGCAAGGCCGTAGCCGAGGCCGATATTGGCCGCTGATTCGCCTCCGACCAGTTGCGCGCCGGTGCGATCAGCCACCAGCGGCGAGTCCAATGCATGGTCGATGTGCGTATGCACCGGTACCACGGCCGCCAGTCGGGCCACTTTGGCCCGGGCCAGGCACCCGTCCACCCGGGCCGGCGACGGCGAAACCTTGCGCAGCGCCACCCGCGACAGACTGGGCCGGGAGAAGTAGCCGTCGGTCATCAGCGCTGCAGAGCCGTCGTCGAACAGCAGCGTCGATACTCCCATCCACGTCACCGTCAGCGGCGCATCGGTTTTGGCGGGCGGGACGGTGAACCGGTGCGAATACCGTGCGATGTCGGGCCGGCCGGGGCGTAGCCGCATCAGCTGAACGCTTTCACGTCGATACCGTCCGCTGTCAACCGTTCCCGCACCGCGGTGGCGATTTGCACCGCGTTCGGTGAATCGCCATGGACACAGACCGATTCGGCCTGCAGCGTGACCACTGTCCCGTCGACCGCGGTGACTTGTCCGGTTGTCACCATCGTCACCACCCGCTCGGCGATGGCCGTCGGGTCGTGCAACACGGCGCCGGGTTCGCGTCGGGACACCAACTGGCCGTCCGGCCGGTAAGCGCGATCGGCGAAAGCCTCCGGGACGGTACGCACCCCTCGCCGGCCGGCCTCGTCGAAAAACATCGACTCCGCCAGGCCTAGCACCGGCAGGTCGGCGTCCACAATGCGCACCGCCTCGGCGACGGCGGCCGCCTGTACCCGGTTCGACATGATCGTGTTGTACAGCGCGCCATGGGGTTTGACGTACGACACCGACGAGCCGGCGGCTCCTGCAAGCCCCTGTAGCGCGCCGATCTGATAGACGACGTCGGCGAGCAGGTCCTCGGGCGTCTCGTCGATGTAACGGCGGCCGAATCCGGCCAGGTCGCGGTAGCCGACCTGGGCGCCGATGCGCACGCCCCGTGCGGCAGCCGCCCGGCAGACCCGTAACAGCCCGGCCGGGTCGCCGGCATGGAAACCGCAGGCCACGTTGGCGCTGGTGACGATACCGAGCATGGCGTCGTCGTCGCCGAGTCGCCAAACACCGAACCCCTCGCCCAAGTCGGCGTTGAGATCCACACAGGCCACGGTCGCTAGCTTAAGGCCGGGATCGTTGTACCGTCAGTGAGCATGTCCAGGAGTCCCACGCCGCGCCGGCGGGCGACCCTGGCCTCGGTGGCCGCGGAACTCAAGGTGTCGCGGACCACCGTTTCGAATGCCTATAACCGGCCCGACCAACTCTCTGCCGAGTTGCGTGAGCGGGTGCTCGCCGCGGCGAAGCGGTTGGGGTACCCCGGACCGGACCCGGTGGCAAGGTCGTTGCGTACCCGCAAGGCCGGGGCGGTCGGTCTGGTGAGCACCGAACCGCTGACCTATTCCTTTCGTGATCCCGCAGCGCTGGATTTCGTTGCAGGACTGGCACAGTCGTGCGAAGAGCTGGGGCAGGGGCTGATGTTGGTGGCGGTCGGTCCGAGCCGGACGGTTGCCGAGGGGACGGCGTCGGTGCTCGCCGCCGGAGTCGACGGCTTCGTGGTGTACTCGGTGGCGGTGGACGACCCCTATCTGCAGGTCGCGCTGCAGCGACGGCTGCCTGTCGTCGTGGTCGACCAGCCCAAGAACGTCGCCGGCGCGTCCCAGGTGGGCATCGACGACCGGGCGGCGATGCGTCAGCTTGCCGACCACGTGCTGAATCTGGGCCACCGCGAAATCGGTGTGCTGACGATGCGGCTGCACCGTGAGCGTCGCCAGGGCCTGGTCGGCGCCGAGCGCCTGCAGTCAGCGATGTTTCAGGTGCAGGGCGAACGCGTAACTGGTATCCGCGAGGCAATGGCCGCGGCCGGATTGAACCCAGACGCGCTGACGGTGGTGGAAAGCTACGACCACACGCCGACCGCGGGCGGTATCGCCGCCGAGGTCGCATTGGCGGCCAACCCGCGGATCACCGCACTGATGTGTACTGCTGATGTACTGGCGTTGTCGGCCATGGATTACTTGCGCGGGCGCGGCATCTACGTCCCGGGCCAGATGACCGTCACCGGCTTCGACGGGGTGCCGGAGGCGCGGCGGCGCGGACTGACCACGGTAGCCCAGCCGAGCCTGCAGAAAGGCCGTCGCGCCGGCGAACTGTTGCACCGCAACGATATTCAGCCGTCCGTGGAAATATTGGACACCGAGCTGATCCGCGGCCGCACAGCCGGGCCGCCGAGCTAGCTCGCCGGCCCCTCCTGATCGCCGATCAGCAGTCGCACCGCCAGGTCCAGTCGTTTGCTCACATCCGTCGCCGAGGCCCGCCGGGTGAGCCAGGCCAGCAGGTTGGACAGCCACACATCCGAGATCACCCGGGCAATGTGGTACTGATCTTCGGTCGGTTCGCCGTCGCTCATCGCGCGGGCGAACATGGAATCGATGAGCTTCTCGACATGGTCGACTTCGCCGGCCGCCGAGGCGTCGGCGAACACGTAGGCCCGGGTCATGGCCTCGGTCAGCAGCGGGTTGCGCTGCATTGCCCGGTTGAGTTTGCTGACCATGAAGTTCAGCCGCTGGAAAGGTGTCCCGCCGGTCAACGTGGACCGGTCGGTCTTGGCATCGATGCGTTCGAATTCCCGGCCCAACGCCGACACCAGCAGATGCACCTTGGACGGGAAATACCGGTACAGCGTGCCCACCGCCACGTCGGCGCGGTCAGCCACCGCCCGCATCTGAACTGCCTCGTAACCGCCCTTGGAGGCGATCGCCATCGTCGCGTCCAGGATGCGTTTGCGGCGCTCCCGCTGCGCTTCGGACCCGAGTTCGGACTCGGCCAGTACCGCCACGTTCATGACCTCACGAGGCTGCGCATCCGACGCGCGGCCCGAGCCGCTGTTCGCTGGCGACGACATCTGACGGGCAGCTCCTTCTTCGTGCGTTTCGCTGTCAAACGATACGCATGCCGAACGCGAATTTCCCACCTCCGTGCGGCCGGGACACCGGGGTGTCCTGCTGCGATGGCGTTCGACTTGACGGTCGATCGCTGGCACTATTAGAACACGTTCTAGTGTTGCTTAGCGCCCTTGTTACACCGAATTAGGAGCCGATCGTGCCAGCGACCACCACTGACGAACAGTTCGCGGCGCGTCAGTTGGTGCGCGATTGGGCAGCCGGGTCTAGTTCCAAGGCCGCGATCCGCGACAGCGAGCAGGGCAAGCCCGAGGCCTGGCGGCCGGTTTTCGACGGTCTGGCCGGTCTGGGGCTGTTCGGGGTCGCGATTTCCGAGGACTGCGGTGGCGCCGGTGGCAGCACCGATGACCTCTGCGCCATGGTCGACGAGGCCGCGAAAGCCCTGGTCCCGGGTCCGGTGGCAACTACCGCGCTGGCCACCCTGCTCGTCACCGATGGCGCGCTGCTCGAGTCGTTGGCGTCGGGGGAGCGCACCGCGGGTGTCGCGTTGTCGGCCGATGTCCGGTTGGACAACGACCGGGCGTCGGGCAGCGCCGACTACGTGCTGGGGGCCGACCCGGCCGGTGTGCTGCTGGTGCCGGCCGCCGATGGCTGGCTGGTCATCGACGCTGCGGCCGACGGCGTCACGGTCGAGCCGCTGGGTGCCACGGACTTCTCCCGGCCCTTAGCGCGCGTGACGCTGGACTCCGCGGCCGCGGCGATGCTTCCGGTAGCGGCACAGCGCGCGGAAGACCTCGCCGCCACCGTGCTGGCAGCCGAGGCCGCCGGCGTCGCGCGGTGGGCGCTGGACACTGCCACCGAGTACGCAAAGGTGCGCGAGCAATTCGGCAAGCCGATCGGCAGCTTTCAGGCGATCAAGCACCTGTGCGCGGAAATGTTGTTGCGGGCCGAGCAGGCATCGATCGCCGCCAGTGATGCAGCGACGGCAGCCGCCACCGACGCCAGTGATCAGCAGCTGTCCATTGCCGCCGCGGTCGCCGCCGCGACGGGCATCGAGGCCGCCAGGGCCAACGTCAAAGACTGCATCCAGGTGCTCGGCGGCATCGGCATCACTTGGGAGCACGACGCGCATCTGTACCTGCGCCGTGCCTACGGCATCGGCCAGTTCCTCGGCGGCCGGGCACGCTGGCTGCGTCGGGTTGCAACGTTGACGCAGCAGGGCATTCGGCGCGAGCTGCACATCGACTTGGATTCGGTGGCGCATCTGCGCCCCGACATCAGCGCTGCGGTCACGGAGGTCGCCGCGCTGCCTGTCGAGAAGCGCCGGCGGGCGCTGGCGGAGGCCGGACTGCAGGCACCGCACTGGCCGACGCCCTACGGGCGCAACGCTTCACCGGCCGAGCAGCTGCTGATCGACCAGGAGATGGCGGCGGCTGGCGTGGAGCGGCCAGATCTGGTGATCGGCTGGTGGGCTGCGCCGACGATTCTCGAACACGGCACACCGCAGCAGATCGAGCGCTTCATTCCGGCCACCCTGAACGGTGAAATCCTCTGGTGCCAACTGTTTTCCGAGCCGGGCGCCGGCTCGGACCTGGCGTCGCTGCGAACCAAAGCCGTCCGCGTAGACGGCGGCTGGCGGCTGACCGGGCAGAAGGTGTGGACGTCGGCGGCGCACAAGGCGCAGTGGGGAGTGTGCCTGGCACGCACCGACCCCGACGCGCCGAAACACAAAGGCATCACCTATTTCCTGGTCGAGATGTCCTCGCCCGGGGTCGACATCCGGCCGCTGCGCGAGATCACCGGCGACGACTTGTTCAACGAGGTTTTTCTGGAGGACGTGTTCGTTCCCGACGACATGGTGGTCGGCGCGGTCAATGACGGCTGGCGGCTGGCCCGCACCACGCTGGCCAACGAACGAGTGGCGATGGCGGCGGGCACCGCGCTGGACAATCCCATGGAAGAGGTACTGCGCACCGTCGCCGCGCTTGATCTTGACGTCAGCGAGCAGGACCGGCTTGGTGCGCTGATTCTCTCGGCCCAGGTGGGTTCGCTGCTGGATCAGCGTATTGCGCAGTTGGCCGTGGGCGGTCAGGATCCCGGCGCGGAGTCCAGCGCCCGCAAGCTGATCGGAGTCCGCTACCGTCAGGCGCTGTCCGAATTCCGGATGGAGTTATCCGACGGCCGGGGCGTGGTGGAGAACAAGACGGTGCACGACTTCCTCAACACCCGCTGTTTGACCATCGCCGGCGGCACCGAACAAATTTTGCTGACCTTGGCCGCCGAGCGGCTGTTGGGCCTGCCGCGCTGACCCGCCGACATCGGCCCAACGTCGACTTGTTGGGCTCAATTGCCAGATTTCGCCCAACAACTCGACGCTCGGCGCTTAGGAAAAGCCAGTTTGTGCGCAGGTGCTCGGCGACGTGAGATTCACTCCGCTGTAGACCACTTGAATGTGTGTACACATGATGACGTTTACGTCGGTCTTCGGTTGCCCGGTACGCCAATCCGTTGCGTCGATCCGGCCGGTGCTTTGGTATTTCTCCGGCGGGCCCTCACCCATGTAGATGTCGGTCATCACGTCGGTCCCGCCCTGCTTCTGGATCCGCTCGTTCTGACCGTCGGCATGGACGTCGAGGTAGACCAGCCGGTTCAACGTGCGGAATTCGGTGCTCTGCCGGGCCCACAGGCCCGACGGAAATCCGGCCGCTCCCTCCGGAGTGCGAAGGTTGGCGCCGACGGTGAAGTCGCAGCTGCCCGTAGCGCCATGGCAGTCGAGCAGAGCGCGGGTTTCCAGCTGGGTGCCCTCGTCGACCGGCATGAGGGTGGTGGCCGTGTTGCTTGCCGCCGACGACGGCGGCGCCATCACCAAAGCCAGTGCAACGCCCGTCACTGCCGCCACCAGATGTTTGCTCATGAGCAGAACCTAACGCCCGCGATCACTCGTCGTAGGTGACTTCGACCGAATCGGTCTCCGGACGGGACTGACAGGCCAGGATCAGCCCCTCGTCGAGGTCCTGCTGCTCCAGGACATCGTTGACCTCCATGTTCACCTTGCCCTTGCGCAGACTGCAGGCACACGCCCCGCAGTGGCCCTCCCGGCAGGAGAACGGCGCGTCGAGGCCGGCGTCCAACAACACGTCGAGCAGCTTGGCGCCGCGCGGCCACGACACGGTGTGCGTTTCACCGTCGAGCTCGACGACGGCGGTGGCCGGCGGCTCGTCGCCGTCATCCTCGACTGTCACCGCCGCGAACGGATCGGAGTCCAGGGACTTGAACACCTCGAGATGCACCTGGCCGCCGGGCACGTCCAGAGACTGCAGCGCCTCGCGGGCGGCCTGCATGAACGGCCCGGGCCCGCAAATGAACGCTTGCCGGTCGGTGTAGGGCGCAGCCAACTGCGCCAGCGCCGTCGTGCTGGGCAGCCCCTGCAGCGACTCCAGCCAGTGCACGACGGTCAGCCGGTCGGGGTATTTCGCGGCGAGCTCTCGCAGCGCATCGCCGAAGATCACCGAGCGGTCGTCGCGGTTGGCGTAGAACAGCACTACCTGCCCGCTGCCTTCGGACAGCGCCGACTTGCAGATCGACATGATCGGGGTGATCCCGCTGCCGGCGGCCAGCAGCAGGAAGTCGGCGTCGAGCGTCTTGGGCACGAAGTTGCCCGACGGAGCCAGCACATGGATCCGCATCCCGGCGTGGGCGTGGTCGCACAGCCAATTCGACGCGTAGCCGTCCTTGTCGCGCTTGACGGTCACGGTGAGCGCTTCGTCGGTGAACGGAGAGCTACACAGCGAGTAGCAGCGTGCCACCGAGCCGGTGCGCTCGCTGGGAATCCGCAGGGTCAGGAACTGGCCGGGCGCATAGCGCAGCCGGTCAGCCGGGATGTCGTCGGGTGCCGCGAACACCAGCGATCGCGCATCGTCGGTCTCGGCGACGACGTCAGCGATCTGCAGTTCGAGGACGTGGCTGCCGAGCGGCTCGTCGGGAACGGTGTCCGTCGTCGTCACCCGGCCCTCCTTCTGTCGTAACTAGAACAGGTTACAGAAACCTGGCCACCTATCGCTACCAGCCGCAGGAATACCCTGCTCGACACAAATCGGAACGTGTTCTAGTCTCTGTGGTAAGTCAGCACTCCCAGGAGGCATCAGCAGTGACGTCCATTCAACAGCGTGACGCGCAGTCGGTCCTAGCCGGCATCGACGACCTGCTTCCGCAGCTGCGGGAGCGGGCCCAGGCGACCGAGGATCTGCGCCGGTTGCCCGAGGAGACCGTCAAGGCGCTCGACGACGTGGGCTTCTTCACGCTGCTGCAACCCGAGCAGTGGGGCGGCCTGCAGTGCGACCCGGCCTTGTTCTACGAGGCGGCGCGACGGCTGGCCAGCGCGTGCGGCTCGACCGGCTGGGTGGGCTCGATCATCGGCGTGCACAACTGGCATCTGGCGCTGTTCGACCAGAAAGCCCAGGAGGAGGTTTGGGGCGACGACCCGACGGTGCGGATTTCGTCGTCCTACGCTCCGATGGGGGCGGGCACCGTGGTCGACGGCGGCTATCTGGTCAACGGCTCGTGGAACTGGTCGTCGGGCTGCGACCACGCCACCTGGGCCTTTTTGGGCGGTCCGGTCATCAAAGACGGCCGGCCGGTCGACTTCGGCAGCTTTTTGATCCCCCGCAGCGAATACGAGATCAACGACGTGTGGCATGTGGTCGGGCTGCGCGGCACCGGCAGTAACACCGTCGTCGCCAAGGACGTCTTCGTGCCGCGGCACCGGTTTTTGTCCTACAAGGCGATGAACGACGGTAGTGCGGGCGGGTATGAGACCAACACCGCGCCGGTCTACAAGATGCCTTGGGGCACGGTGCATCCCACAACTATTTCGGCGCCGATCGTCGGGATGGCCTACGGCGCTTACGATGCGCACGTCGAGCATCAGGGAAAGCGGGTGCGGGCGGCGTTCGCCGGCGAGAAGGCCAAAGACGATCCGTTCGCCAAGGTCCGCATCGCCGAGGCCGCCAGCGACATCGACGCGGCGTGGCGCCAGCTGATCGGCAACGTCAGCGACGAGTACGCGTGTTTGACCGCCGGCAAGGAGATCCCGTTCGAGCTGCGGGCGCGGGCGCGGCGAGACCAGGTCCGCGCCACCGGCCGGGCGATCTCGTCGATCGACCGGCTGTTCGAGGCCTCGGGCGCTACGGCGCTGGCCAATGACGCTCCGGTGCAGCGGTTCTGGCGCGACGCGCACGCCGGCCGGGTGCATGCGGCCAACGACCCCGAGCGCGCCTACGTCATCTTCGGAAACCACGAGTTCGGGCTGCCCCCCGGCGACACGATGGTCTGATGACCGCAACCGACGAGCTGACGTTCGAATCCACGTCGCGTTACGTCGACGTCGACGTCGACGGACCGCTGAAACTGCACTACCACGAGGCCGGCGTGGGCAATCCGCAAACTGTGGTGCTGCTGCACGGCGGCGGCCCGGGTGCGTCGAGCTGGACCAACTGGTCCCGCAACATCGCGGTACTCGCCGAACGGTTTCACGTCCTGGCCGTCGATCAGCCCGGCTACGGCCACTCCGACAAACGGCCAGAGCATGGGCAGTTCAACCGGTATGCGGCCAGGGCGCTCAAGGGCCTCTTCGACCAGCTGGGACTGGAACGTGTTCCGCTGGTGGGTAATTCGCTCGGCGGCGGCACCGCGGTCCGGTTCGCACTGGACTACCCGGACCGGGCCGGGCGACTGGTGCTGATGGGCCCCGGTGGATTGAGCGTCAACCTGTTCGCACCGGATCCCACCGAGGGCGTGAAACGGCTGTCGAAGTTCTCGATGACGCCGACCCGGGAGAACCTCGAGTCCTTCCTGCGGGTGATGGTCTACAACCAGAAGCTGATCACCGACGAACTGATCGACCAGCGGTTCGAGCTGGCGAGCACGCCGGAGTCGCTGGCGGCCACCCAGGCGATGGGTAAATCGTTCTCGTCGGGTGACTTCGAGCTGGGCATGATGTGGCGCGAGGCCTACCGGTTGCGCCAGCCGGTGCTGCTGATCTGGGGGCGCGAAGACCGGGTCAACCCGCTGGACGGGGCGCTGGTCGCGGTGAAGACGATTCCACGTGTGCAACTGCACGTCTTCGGGCAGTGTGGACACTGGGCACAGGTGGAGAAGTTCGACGAGTTCAACAAACTGACGATTGATTTCCTGGGAGGTGCGTGATGAGCATCCGCTCACTGGGTTATCTGCGCATCGAGGCCACTGACATGGCCGCCTGGCGCGAGTACGGGCTCAAGGTTCTGGGCATGGTCGAGGGCAAAGGCAATGTCGAGGGCGCACTGTATCTGCGGATGGACGATTTCCCGGCGCGGCTGGTGATTGTGCCCGGTGAACACGACCGGCTCTCGGTGGCGGGCTGGGAATGCGCGAATGCCGAAGGTCTGCAAGAAATCCGGGGCCGCCTCGACGTGGAGGGTACCCCGTACAAGGAAGCCACCGCCGCCGAGCTGGCGGACCGGCGCGTCGACGAGATGATCCAGTTCCAGGATCCCTCGGGCAACTGCCTGGAGGTCTTCCACGGCGCCGCGCTGGAGCACCGCCGAGTCGTCAGCCCGTACGGACACAAGTTCGTCACCGGGGAGCAGGGACTGGGCCATGTGGTGCTCTCCACCCGCGACGACGCCGAGGCGCTGCACTTCTACCGCGACGTGCTCGGCTTCAAACTGCGCGACTCGATGCGGATGCCGCCGCAACTGGTCGGCCGGCCCGCCGACGGGGCGCCGGCCTGGCTGCGGTTCTTCGGCTGCAATCCACGCCACCACAGCCTGGCGTTTCTGCCACTGCCCACGCCGAGCGGCATCGTGCACCTGATGGTGGAAGTGGAGAACGCCGACGACGTGGGGCTGTGCCTGGACCGCGCGCTGCGCCGCAAGGTGCCGATGTCGGCCACGCTGGGGCGGCACGTCAACGACCTGATGCTGTCGTTCTACATGAAGACTCCGGGCGGATTCGACGTCGAATTCGGTTGCGAGGGCAGACAAGTCGACGACCAGGATTGGATCGCCCGGGAGAGCACCGCCGTGAGCCTGTGGGGGCATGACTTCACGGTCGGCGCGCGCGAACAGTAATGACTCGCGCCGGCGACGATGCAGAGCGTAGCGATGAGGAGGAGCGGCGCTTGAATATCGCGCCGATTGACCCGCGCGCCTTCCGGCAGGCGCTGGGCCAGTTCTGCACGGGGATCACCATCATCACCACCGTGCACGACGACGTTCCGGTCGGGTTCGCCTGTCAGTCATTCGCGGCGCTGTCGTTGGAGCCGCCGTTGGTGTTGTTCTGCCCGACCAAGGTGTCACGCTCGTGGCAGGCCATCGAGGCCAGCGGGAAGTTCTGCGTCAACGTCCTGACCGAATCCCAAAAGGACGTCTGCGCGAGGTTCGGGTCCAAGGAGCCGGACAAGTTCACCGGGATCGATTGGACGCCATCGCAACTGGGTTCGCCCGTCATCGACGGCTCGCTGGCTTATATCGATTGCACGGTCTCGTCGGTGCATGACGGCGGTGACCATTTCGTGGTGTTCGGCGCGGTGCAGTCGCTTTCCGAAGTGCCGACGATCAAACCCAGGCCGCTGCTGTTCTACCGCGGCGACTACACCGGCATCGAACCGGACAAGACCACCCCGGCCCAGTGGCGCGACGACCTCGAGGCGTTCCTGACGACCACCACCCAGGACACCTGGCTGTAGGCGCGGTTCGTGCAGTCAGGCGCACAGGCTGTCGACACTCGTCGTGGTATCAGTGCTCGTAAGTGGTTTCGGTGTTGGCGTCCTGAAACATCTCCGACACGATGAGCCAAGATCCATCATCTTGACGCTGCAGGGCTCGCAACGAGAAGTTGTCCCGGTCCAAGGTCCCGCCGCCCACCAGACCCTGTCCTCGGATTTTGAGATGCGCAGACACCAGAACGACTTCTGCTGTCAACACGCGGAACGTCGTCTCCGGTGCATCGACAAGTTCGCCCCGGTTGAAGTTCTCATCCTGAAACAGGCCGCTCAGGTAGTCGACGATTTCATCGCGTCCCCGTTTGACTGTGCCGAAGGCGTTGACCCAGTCGGCGTCGTCGGAATACACCGCGCCCAGCGCGTCGGCGTCGCGATCATCGAACCCGCGCAGCAATGCCAGCAGCGTCTTGCCGATCGCCTGTTGATCCTGCTGTGCCAGGTCTGAGAAGTCCATCATGCTTCGGATCGTAAGCCGACTAGTGCCCGTGCCAGCGATCCTGGTGGTCGGCATGGGTCTGCAGGTAGGCGCCCGGCAGAAAGAACTCGTCGTAGAAGTCGGTGTCGAGATGTTGCGCCTGCAGATACATCAACACGTGCACGGTCGGCACGGTGCCGGGTAGCTTGCCGAAGGTGTCGTAGATGTGGGACGCCTCTACGGTGACGATTTCTTGAATGCGCGCCGGCGGTAACGCGGACCCGCGCACCTTCGGAGAATCCGACCACGGCCCTGGCGTATCGGCGTCGAAAGGACCGCCCGGGCCGAACTTTCGCGCAACGAGCTTCTCGACGCCCGCTGCTACCGAGGAGACATGCGGTGGGCTGAGGGTCTCGAAATATCCGGATAGCCCGGTGACATTCGGGAATGGCCACCGCTGATCATCGTCGGCAGCAAAGCCCAACCCGTCGAGCACCGACAACCGATTCAGTCCGTCGTAGATCCAGCCGCCGAGGCCCATCGCCTGCAGCGCCAGCATCCCGTTGTTGGCGGCGATGGCGAGTTCCGCGCTGGCCTCGGTGAGCGTGTATTGCTCGACGAATGACAGCGGAACCGGGTCGTCGGCATGCCCGAGCGACGAAAACTGTTCGATGCCGGGGATTGTGCGCCCGGTGATGTCGTCGACGATCGGGTAGCCGTTGGCAGCGAAGAACCACAGGTTTTCCATCAAGTGTTCGGCGAGGTCGGCCACCGGGAACGCCAGCAGACTGCCCCGATGGTTGCCGATCCAAATGTTGTGGCCCTCCATATGTGGCTCCACGCGCGGCAGTTCGAGGCGGGTGGCTGAAATCCGAACGTAGGACGCCGCGGTGTGACTGATCCATTCCTCGATGCTGTGGGACTCGCGTGGTTGCTCGTCGCGGGTCGGCAACAGGTAGCAGCCGGTGTCGTCGGTGAAGAACAGCTGGCTGGTGTGGAAGCCGGCCGCCGACGGGAAAGTGCGACCGGTCGCGCTGCCCGAGTAATTCGGTAGTGATGGCGCATAGCCGGGATGGTGTGTGATGCCGCTGTGCCAGCCGGTGACACCGGCTGCCATCGAAACCACCAGCGCCCGTTCAACTTCGGATAGCGGTTGGACCGGTCGGCTACTGGTGAAAGCCAAAGCGCCGGCAGGGATCGCGCCGCCGACCGGGAACCGACGTGACCGCCGCCCGGTGATTGCGGCGAACAGCGAGAACTGCGACGCCTCGGCCAGCGCAGCCCGCTCGTGCTCGGAAATGACGAGGCTCACCGCCGCAGCCACGGCTCGATGCGGCCCAGCGCCTCCTCGATATCCGACGCGGGCCCGGCGAACGACAGCCGGACGAAGGAGCCGCCCGCGGCAGTGTCGAAGTCGATGCCAGGTGCGATCGCTACACCGGTGTCCGCCAAGAGCTTCGAGCAGAACTTCATCGAGTCGGTGGTGAAGTCCGAGACGTCGGCATAAACGTAGAACGCACCGTCGGTGGGTGCCAATCGATCGATCCCGATGTCGCGCAGGCCGTCAAGTAATCGCCTGCGGTTGATCGCGTACTGATGCAGATGCCCGTCGGCTTCGGCGGCGGATGCCGGGGTGAACGCGGCGACGGCGGCGTACTGCGAGAGCACCGGCGGGCAGATGGTGAAGTTGCCGGTCAGGCGGTCCACTGCCCGGCGCAACTCGGTCGGTACCAGCAGCCAGCCCAGCCGCCAGCCCGTCATCGCGAAATACTTGGAAAAGCTGTTGACCACCACCGCATTCCGTGATGTCCGCCAAGCGCAGCTGGTCTGCGGTGCGCCGTCGTAGACCAGTCCGTGGTAGACCTCATCGCTGATCAGTCGCACTCCGGCGGCGTCGCACCAGGACGCGATCGCCGCCAACTCGGCCGGCGGGATGACGGTCCCGGTCGGGTTGGCCGGGCTTGCCACGATCACGCCGGCCAGCGGCGGGTCGATCTCGGCGAGCATCTGCGCGGTGGGCTGAAATCGGGTATCCGGTCCGCATGGGATCTCGACGACCTCGCAACCGAGCGCCGCGAGAATGTTGCGGTAGCACGGGTAGCCGGGGCTGCTGACCGCCACCCGATCGCCGACGTCGAAGCAGGCCAGAAAGGTGAGCAGAAACCCGCCCGACGACCCGGTCGTCACCACCACGTCATCGGCGTCGACTTCCAGTCCGTGCCGGCTCAAGTACGCGGCGGCGATCGCCGCGCGCAGCTCCGGAATACCGAGTGCCACCGTGTAGCCCAACTGGTTGCGGTGTAGCGCCTCGGCCGCGGCGGCGCGCACCGGCTCGGGGGCTCCGGCACTGGGCTGCCCCGCCGACAGGTTGACCAAATCGCCATGGGTGCGTTGCCGCTCGGCGGCCGCCAGCCACACGTCCATCACGTAGAACGGCGGGACGCCGGCACGCAGCGCGACGCGATCGGTCATGCGCCCAGGTTAGAGCACCTGTGACTCGAGCCGCCGCAAGTGCTCGCGAGGCGGACCGAGCAACTGTGAACTGCCATGCGCGCGTTTGAAGTACAGCTGCATGTCGTGTTCCCAAGTGATCGCGATACCGCCATGCAGCTGAATGCCGTCGGCGGCCACCGCGCTGAACGCCTCGCTTGCCGCGATGCGGGCCAGCGCGGCCGTTGTCGGCGACGGCTCGGCCACCGCGTCGTTGACGACCGCACGGGCCGATTGCACTGCGACGTACAGGTCGGCCATCCGGTGCTTGAGCGCCTGGAAGCTGCCGATCGGCCGACCGAACTGCACCCGCTCCTTGGTGTAGTCGACAGTCAGGTCCAGGCAGCGTGCTGCTGCACCGATCTGCTCGACGGCCAGCAGGATGGCCGCGGTGTCGGCCATGCCGGGGTCGGCGCCCAGTGGCGTGCTGCTCTGCGCCTCGACGCGGGCAAGCCGGCGCGTGGGATCCATCGGGGCGACGGGCTCGGCGGTGAACTCGGTCCACCGGTTGAGCTTGCCGTCCGCGGCGCTGACCACGACGTCGGCGATATCACCGTTGACCACATAATCGGGGTCGAACACCACCGCCCCGATTGTCGCGCCCTCGGCCAGTTGCTCCAAAGTGTCGGCGTCCGGCTCGTCGGCAGCGAGCAGCGCCAGCTCAGCCAGTGTGGTTCCCAGCAGCGGAGTGGGCACCAAACCCTTGCCGAGCTCCTCCAGGACGACGGCAGCGTCACCCAAACTGCCGCCGGCACCGCCGTATTCCTCGGGCACCAGCAGCGCCGCCGCGCCGACTTGCTCGCACAGCAGCCGCCACAGCGATTCGTCGTAACCGCGGTCCGATTCCATCGCCACGCGCACCGCCTCGGGCGAGGCGTGCTTGTTCACCAGCGCGGCGACGGTCTCGCGCAGCAGTTCCCGTTCATCAGTCACGACAGTGCCTCCAGTACCCGTCGGCGATGCGCAGCGGCGCCACCCCAGGCGGGCCGCAGCGCCTGCACCCGCAGTAGCCACAACGACAGGTCGTGTTCGGCGGTGAAGCCGATGGCGCCGTGCGTCTGCAGCGCGGCGCGGGCCGCCAGCAGGGCGGCGTCGGATGACCCGGCCTTGGCGGCGCTGACATCGCGGACGGTGTCAGGGGAGTCGGTGGCCAGCGACAGCGCGGCGCCGTAAACCAACGGCCGGGCCAGCTCGACGGCGATATGCGCGTCGGCCAGCTTGTGTTTGATCGCCTGGTAAGAGCCGATCACCCGGCCGAACTGGGCGCGTTGCTTGGCGTAGTCGACCGCCGCGTCCAGTAGGGCCTGCCCGGCGCCGACCAGTTGCGCAGCGGTGGCCAGTGCGCCGAATTCGTAGGCGCGCGCGACGTCAGCATCCCACGCCGTGCCGGTGGCGGTGACGTCGAACAGGCGACGGCTGGGGTCGACGCACTCGTGGCACTGCCCGACTTCGGCCGCGCTCACCCGGTTGTCTGCCAGCAATACCAGCCCGGCCGTATCGGCGTCCACGGCGCGCGGCACCTGTGGCGGCAGGGCGACCGTGGCGATCAGCTCTCCGGCCGCCAGCGCCGCGCAGCGCTCGTCGTCACCCAGCAGAAGCGGCGCTACCGCAATGGATTCGGTAACCGGCCCGGGTACGCACCAGCGTCCGAGCCGTTCCAGCGCGACGACCAGGTCGACCGGATGTGCGTCGAGGCCGTCGAACCGTTCGGGCACCAGCAACGCGGTGACACCCAGGTCGGCTAACTGCGTCCACACTTTGCGGCCCGGCGTGGTGTCGCCGGCGGCCCAGGCGCGGACCGTACCCGGCACGTCGGCCGCCGCAAGCGCGGCATCGATGCTGGCCGCAAAGTCGCGCTGCTGCGCGTCGAGGTCAAATCTCATTTGGCTTTCTCCCGGGGCAGGCCCAGCAGCCGCTCGGCGATAATGTTGCGCTGAATCTCGTTGGTACCGGCGTAGATCGGGCCGCCCAACGCGAACAATAACCCGTCGGTCCAGGGGTCGGCGAGCTCGCCGTCGGCGCCGCGGATGTCCAGCGCGGTCTGGTGGATTGCGACATCCAAATCGGACCAGAACACTTTGGTCACCGACGATTCGGCGCCGAGTTCGCCGCCGTCGGTCAATCGGGTCACGGTGCCGAGGGTGTGCAGTCGATACGCTTGCGCCTTGATCCATGCGTCGGCCACCTGATCGCCGAAAGTGCTGTCGCCATGGTCTTTCCACAGCTGCGCCAGCCGCTCGGCGGCGGCCAGAAAGCGAGCCGGGCTGCGCAGCGACATGCCGCGTTCGTTGCTCGACGTGCTCATCGCGGCCCGCCAGCCGTCGTGCACGGTGCCGATCACGTCGACGTCCGGCACGAAGACGTCGTCCAGGAAGATCTCGCCGAAGCCGGTGTCGCCGCCGAGTTGGGCGATCGGGCGCACGGTGATCCCGTCAGCCTTCAGGTCGAACATGAAATAGGTCAGGCCGCGGTGGCGCTCGGCTTGGGGATCAGAACGGAAAAGTCCGAACCCCTTCTCGCCGAACGGTGCCCGAGAACTCCAGATCTTCTGACCGTTGAGCAGCCAGCCGCCGTCCGTCTTGGTAGCGGTTGATCTCAACGACGCCAGGTCGCTGCCGGATTCAGGCTCCGACCAGGCTTGCGCCCAAATCTCCTCGCCGCTGGCCATCTTGGGCAGTATGCGGTCCAGCTGCTCCTCGGTGCCGTGTGCGAACAATGTGGGTGCGAGCATCGAGGTGCCGTTGGCGCTGGCGCGCCCGGGAGCACCGGCCCGGAAATACTCTTCTTCGAAGATCACCCACTGCAACAGCGTCGCGTCCCGCCCGCCGTAGCGCTGCGGCCAGCTGATCACCGAAAAGCCGGCATCGAAAAGTACCTTGTCCCACCGTCGATGCTGCTCAAAGCCCTCGGCCGTATCGTAAGACTTGGTCGGGAATGACGCTTTGTTCGCGGCGAGGAACTCGCGCACCTCACGCTGGAATTCCAGCGTCGCATCGTCGAAATCAAGGTCCATCTACGACATCTCTCGCAATAGCGGTTTGACCACCTTGCCGCCCGGATTGCGGGGCAGCGTGTCGACAAACCTCACCGAACGGGGGGTTTTGAAATTCGCCAGATGTTCACGGGTATGGGCGATCACCGCCTGCTCGTCGAGACCGCATCCCGGTCGCGTCACCAGGAACGCGCGACCCACCTCGCCGAGTCGCTCATCGGGGACGCCGATCACCGAGGCGTCGAGCACGCCGTCCAGCCGGGCCAGCACCTGCTCGACCTCCGCGGGATAGACGTTGAACCCGCCGCAGATGTACATGTCCTTGAGCCGGTCGGTGATCTGCAAATTTCCTGCGGCATCGAGCTTTCCGATGTCACCGGTGTGCAGCCAGCCCTCAGCGTCCACCGTCGCCGCAGTGGCCTCCGGGTCGTCGAGGTAGCCGAGCATCACGTTGGGCCCGCGCAGCAGCACCTCACCTTGCTCACCGATCCGGAGCTCGAAGCCGGCGATCGGGCGCCCACAGGTCGTGGCCACGGTGGCGGCGCCATCGTCGGCGCGGCACATGGTGCCAAACCCATTGGATTCGGTCAGGCCGTAGGCGGTCAGCACGATGTCGATGTCCAACTCGGTCTGCATCCGCTCGATCAGCACCACCGGCACGGTCGCGGCGCCGGTGACCGCGAACCGCAACGAGCTCAGGTCATAGCTGCCGCGGCGCGGATGGTCCAGCAGCGTCTGGTAGATGGTTGGCGGGCCGGGCAGCACGGTGATGCGGTGCTCGGCCACCGCCCGCATCGCCCGCTCCGGGTCGAAAGTCAGCTGCGGATACAGCGTGGCGCCGGTCTGTAGGCACGCCAAAATGCCGGCCTTGTAGCCGAAGTTGTGGAAGAACGGGTTGATGCACAGGTAGCGGTCGTCGGTGGTGATCTTGCCGCAGGCCGCCCACGCCGCCGACCCCGCCAGCGATTGGCGATGGGCGCACAACACGCCTTTGCTGCGACCCGTGGTGCCGGACGTGAACAGCACGTCGGAAACATCATCGGGGCGCACCGCGGCGGCCCGTTCGTCGGCGGCGGCGACGTCGCTGCCGCGCGCGACGAATTCGTCCCAGGTGCCGTCGTCCGCCTCGATCGGCACCCGCACGATATGACGCAACGCAGGCAGCGCCTCGCGGCGCAGCTCGGCCACTTTGTCCGCGCCGAGGAACTCCCCCATCGCCACCAGCAGTGGGGCGTCGGTCCGGGCCAGAATGTCGGTGGCCTCGGCCGCGGTGTAGCGGGTATTCAGCGGTACCACGGTGCCGCCGGCATAGTGGGTAGCCAGGCAGGCGACCACCCAGTGCCAGGTGTTCGGCGACCAGATCGCCACCCGATCCCCGGCGCCGAGGCCAAGGCCGATCATCGCCGCCGCGGCTTTGCGCACCTCGTCGCGCAACTCACCGAAGGTGAGGTTGCGGTCCGGGGTGACCAGCGCAGCACGGTCGGGTAGGTCGCGAGCGATGCGATCCAACACCGCAGGAATGGTCTGCGGATCGCTCGACATCGACGCTCCTCTAACTTCGCCCCACGCCGACCGAAATGACCCAGGGGCTAACAAAGCAAGTGCTTGGTAGGTTAGCCTACAGGGGTGCAGGACGTCGAGGAGTTCCGGGCCGAGGTCCGCGACTGGCTGGCCGCGAACCTGACTGGGGAGTTCGCCGCGCTCAAGGGGCTCGGCGGCCCCGGCCGTGAGCATGAGGCCTTCGAGGAGCGACGGGCCTGGAACCAGCATTTGGCGGCAGCGGGGCTGACCTGCCTGGGGTGGCCGGTCGAACACGGCGGGCGAGGTCTGTCCGTCGCTCACCGGGTGGCGTTCTACGAGGAGTACGCGATCGCCAACGCGCCCGCCAAGGTCAACCACTTCGGTGAGGAACTGCTCGGGCCGACGTTGATCGAGTTCGGCACCCCCGAGCAACAGCAGCGGTTTTTACCCACGATCCTCGACGTCACCGAACTGTGGTCCCAGGGCTATTCCGAGCCCGGCGCCGGAAGCGACCTGGCCAACGTGTCCACGACCGCGGTGCTCGACGGCGACCAGTGGGTGATCAACGGCCAGAAGGTGTGGACGTCGCTGGCACATTGGGCGCAGTGGTGCTTCGTCATCGCGCGCACCGAAAAGGGCTCCAAGCGGCACGCCGGATTGTCCTATCTGCTGGTGCCTCTCGACCAGGCCGGGGTGCAGATCCGCCCGATCGTCCAGCTCACCGGTGACTCGGAATTCAACGAGGTCTTCTTCGACGACGCCCGTACCGACGCCGATCTGATTGTCGGCGCCCCCGGTGACGGCTGGCGGGTCGCGATGGGAACGCTGACATTCGAGCGAGGTGTGTCGACGCTCGGGCAGCAGATCGTCTACGCACGCGAACTCGACGGCGTCGTCGAGCTCGCCAAGCGCACCGGTGCCGCAGACGATCCGTTGATCCGGGAACGACTGACCAGGTCCTGGGCCGGCCTGCGGGCGATGCGCAGCTATGCCCTGGCCACCATGGACGCCGAGGGGGGCGGCCGGGCCGCCGGAAAAGATAACGTGTCGAAGCTGTTGTGGGCCAACTGGCATCGCGAGTTGGGCGAGATCGCGATGGACGTGCGGGGCAAGGCGGGTATGGCGCTGACCGACGGTGACTTCGACGAATGGCAGCGCCTGTACTTGTTCACCCGGGCCGACACCATCTACGGCGGCTCCAATGAAATCCAGCGCAACATCATCGCCGAGCGGGTGCTCGGCCTGCCCCGGGAGATCAAGGGATGACGCTTGCCAGCGCACCGAAAGAGATTGACGGACACGGCCTTTTGACCGGCAAAGTCGTGGTCGTCACCGCCGCCGCAGGCACCGGCATCGGATCGGCGACTGCGCGGCGTGCGCTGCTGGAGGGGGCCGACGTCGTCGTCTCCGACCACCATGAACGACGACTGGGCGAGACCGCCGGCGAACTGTCGGCACTGGGGCTGGGCCGCGTCGAGCACGTGCTCTGCGATGTCACCTCCACCGCACAAATCGACGCGCTGATCGCTTCTGCCACCGCACGGTTAGGCCGAGTCGACGTCCTGATCAACAACGCCGGCTTGGGTGGGCAAACCCCGGTGGCCGACATGACCGATGACGAATGGGACCGCGTGCTCGACGTCACCCTGACATCGGTGTTCCGCGCCACCCGGGCGGCGCTGCGCTACTTCCGCGATGCCGGCCACGGCGGTGCGATTGTCAACAACGCCAGCGTCCTGGGCTGGCGCGCCCAGCACTCCCAATCGCACTATGCCGCAGCGAAAGCCGGGGTGATGGCGCTGACCCGCTGTGCCGCTGTCGAGGCCGTCGAATACGGCGTGCGGATCAACGCGGTGTCGCCCAGTATCGCCCGGCACAAATTCCTCGACAAGACCACCTCGGCCGAACTACTCGACCGGTTGTCGGCCGACGAAGCATTCGGCCGCGCCGCCGAGCCGTGGGAGGTGGCCGCCACGATCGCGTTCTTGGCCAGCGATTACTCCAGTTACCTGACCGGAGAAGTGATTTCGGTATCGAGCCAGCATCCATGACCCGGCGTGAAGAACTCCTGGAGCTCGCCGCGACGATGATGGCCGAGCGCGGCCTGCGCGCGACGACTGTCCGCGATATCGCCGACGGCGCAGGCATTCTGTCCGGCAGCCTGTATCACCACTTTTCCTCCAAGGAGGAGATGGTCGATGAAGTGCTGCGTGGCTTTCTGGACTGGCTGTTTGACCGCTACCAGGAAATCATCGACAGCGAACCCAATCCGTTGGAGCGACTCAAGGGCCTGTTCATGGCGTCATTCGACGCGATCGAACATCGTCACGCGCAAGTCGTCATCTATCAGGACGAGGTCAAGCGGCTCTCGTCGCAGCCTCGGTTCTCCTACGTCGCAGACCTCAACAAACGGCAGCGCAAGATGTGGGTCGACGTGCTACACCAGGGGATGGAGGAGGGCTACTTGCGGCCCGATCTCGACGTCGACCTGGTCTACCGATTCATCCGCGACACCACC
Organism: Mycobacterium sp. NGS62; assembly: GCF_059812285.1. Classification (NCBI taxonomy): domain Bacteria; kingdom Bacillati; phylum Actinomycetota; class Actinomycetes; order Mycobacteriales; family Mycobacteriaceae; genus Mycobacterium; species Mycobacterium sp. NGS62. Next base: position 89,573 of record NZ_JCALCK010000006.1, read on the forward strand.
TGGGTGTCGGTGCGCTGGTATCAGCCCGGCGGACCGCTCACCGCTCAACAAGTGGGTCAGCAATACCTCGCGATAGTCCTGGGCGGAATCACCGCAAATAGAGAAGGAGTCTGAAATGACTGACGCGTACATCATCGACGCTGTGCGGACGGCGGTCGGCAAGCGCAACGGATCGCTGGCTGGTGTGCACCCAATCGACTTGGGGGTAGCCGTATTTCACGGGTTGTTCGACCGCGTCGACGTGGACCCCGCGGCCGTCGACGATGTCGTCGTGGGCTGTGTGGACGCGCTGGGCGGGCAGGCCGGAAACATCGGCCGCAACGCCTGGCTGGCGGCCGGCTACCCCGAAGAGGTCCCAGGCGTCACCGTCGACCGGCAGTGCGGATCCAGCCAGCAGGCGATTTCTTTTGGCGCGCAAGCGATCATGTCGGGCACCGCGGATGTGATTCTGGCCGGTGGCATGCAGAACATGAGCCAGATCCCGATCGCGTCAGCAATGGTGGTCGGCAAGGAGTTCGGATTCACCTCTCCCACAAGTGAGTCTAAGAACTGGCTGCACCGCTACGGTGACCAGGAAATCTCGCAGTTCCGCGGCGCGGAATTGATCGCCGAGAAGTGGAACCTCTCCCGTGAGGAAATGGAGCAGTTCGCGCTGAGCAGCCACCAGCGGGCGCTGGCAGCGATTCATGGCGGGCACTTCGACAACGAGATCGTCGAGGTCGACGGGTTCCGGATCGACGAGGGCCCGCGTGAGACGTCGCTGGAGAAGATGGCGTCACTGAAGACCCTGTCCGAGGGAGGCCGGTTGACCGCAGCGGTGGCCAGCCAGATCTCCGACGGCGCCAGCGCGGTGCTGTTGGCGTCCGAGCAGGCCGTCAAGGATCACAAGCTCACGCCGCGGGCCCGCATCCACCACATCAGCGCCCGCGGCGCCGACCCGGTGTTCATGCTGACCGGCCCCATTCCGGCGACCCGCTATGCGCTGGAGAAGACGGGGCTGTCGATCGAGGACATCGACGTGGTCGAGATCAACGAGGCGTTCGCACCCGTCGTATTGGCCTGGCTCAAGGAGATCAAGGCCGACCCGGAGAAGGTGAATCCCAACGGCGGCGCGATCGCGCTGGGTCATCCGCTCGGCGCTACCGGGGCCAAGCTGTTCGCCACCATGCTCAACGAGTTGGAGCGCACCGGCGGCCGGTACGGCTTGCAGACGATGTGTGAGGGCGGTGGTACCGCCAACGTCACAATCATCGAACGCCTCTAACCCCCTCTTTTGCGCGAGCGTGCGTGTCCCCGGCCGACACGCCGGGGCGTGTCGCGGGAACACGCACCCTCGCGGCATGAACGCGAGCCGTCATCGTGACAAGCCGGCAATGATGTCGTCGACTGTGCGCCTCGCCAGCGCGTTGACCTCACGGCGATTCGCCCGCCTTAGCGGTCCACGGAGGACCAGTTCGGCGAATCCGTGCACCGCCGACCAGCAGGGCCATTCGGCGTCGGCGCGTCGTTGGGCGGTCAGCACGCCCGCCTTTACCATGGCGTCAAGTGCGTCGACCAGCGCGAGATACGGTGGGGCAATATCAGTTTCGTTCCAATTGTCGGTTAGATCGGCGCCGAAGAAAGCCGTCGAAAACCACCCTGGCTCGTCAAGCGCAAACCTGATGTAGCCCAGCCCGACCGCTCGCAGCCGGTCACCTGCCTGCAGTTCGTAAGAACCGCGGCGGTGCATCGAGGTGTGCATCTGCGTCGCCATCCGGTGCTGGATGGCGGTGGCAACCGCCCGTAGCAATGCTTCACGGTCGGCAAAGTGACGGTATGCGGCGTTAGGCGAAACACCAACCCGCCGAGTCGCTTCCCGGATGGTCAGTGCGTCCGGCCCGCTGGAACGAGTGAGTTCGAGGCCCGCGTCGATCAATGCGTCCTGCAGATCCCCATGGTGATAAGCGGTCTTCAAGTCGGCCAACTCTTGACCCTCCTCAGGCTCAAGTGTACGGTGTGAACATTACACCAAATGTGGACGGCGTGAACATCTAGTCCGATACCAGTAGCACCAGGAGCCACCATGACCGACGATGTAGTCAGTGAGGTCGCCACCATCGATGCGTCGGCCGCGTCCGTGTTTCGTATCCTCGCCGACCCGACAGCGCATGCAGCCATCGACGGAACCGGTTGGGTCCGCGAATCGCTCGACGGGCTGCAGTTGAATGACGTGGGCCAGATCTTCCGGATGGCGATGTATCACGACAATCACCCGGTGCGAACCTACGAGATGGCAAATCAGGTGGTCGCCTACGAGCCTCCGCGCGCCATCGCGTGGAAACCAGGACAAGACCTCGCCGGCGACGGCAATATCGAATTCGGTGGATGGATCTGGCGATACGACGTGACACCATTGGGTCCGTCGGAGACGCAGGTCGTGTTGACCTACGACTGGTCGGCGGTGCCGGCCACGCTACGTGAGCACATCCAATTTCCGCCGTTCCCCCTCGATCACCTGAAGAACTCGTTACACAATCTCGGCGAGCTTGCCGCCGATGCTGCCGCGGCTTCCGCGGCGCCCCTTGGCATTGATGATGAAGGGAGATCGTCGTGATGACCGCAGCTTTACCCCCCGTGGTCGACCAAGAAACCTGGCAGCGTGAACTGGATGCGTTGCGCGCTCGGGAGAAGGCAGCCACCCGGGAGCTCGACGCAATCGCCGCGCAGAGACGACGTCTGCCGATGATCGAGATGCCAGACTACGTGCTGGCAGGGGAGAACGGACCGGCTCGGCTAGTCGACATATTCGAAGACAAGCAGCAGCTGATCGTGTACAACCACATGTGGTTCCCGGGTGAGGAATGGCAGTGCCCCGGCTGCACCGGGTTCACCTCGCAGTTCACCCGCCTGGAGTTCCTGGATAGCTACGACGCACGGTTTGTCATTGTCACGCAGGGGCCTATCGACGAAGCGCTTGCGTACAAGCGGCGGGTGGGTAACCGGATGACGTGGTACTCGACTGCCAATAGCTCGTTCGGGGCCGATGTCGGAGCTCCGCCGAGCGGCGGGTTCGCGGTGAATGTCTTTCTGCGCGACGGGGTTCGGGTGTATCGCACCTGGCATACCAACGGGCGCGGGACTGAGCAGCTTAGTCACTCGTTCGCATTGATCGACATATTGCCGTACGGGCGCCAGGAAGAGTGGCAGGATTCACCGGACGGCTGGCCCCAACGTCCCACTTACAGCGGGTGGGCAAGCTCAGAGGAGATCGCGCGCGCCTACGGCGCCTAACGAATCTGACCCGTCGTCCGCGAGCGTGCGCAATCCCGCGACAATCAGCGGCGTGTTGTCCGGGGACACGCACGGTCGCGGCATAAGGGCGAGGGCCGTAAACTCATGCGATGCTGGCGAAGTCCGAGATTCGGTTCCTCCCCCGCGGCGCCGGCCGCGTGGCGTACGAGATACGTGGGGACGGTCCACCGCTCGTGGCTCCCGCGTGGTGGCTGAGTCACCTCGAACTCGACTGGCAGAGCGCGGGTTTTCGGCGATTCTGGGAAGAAGTCGCGGCTGGCTACGCACTAATCCGTTACGACCGGCTCGGCGTCGGCATGTCGGACCGCACGGTGCAAGAGTCGGATCTGAATCTCGACGGGGAAGTCGCGACGCTGTGCGCGCTTCTCGACGAGCTTGAGCTCGACCGAGTGTCGCTGTTCGGCGGCTCATCCGGAAGCTGCACCGCGATTGCGTTTGCCGCAGCGTTCCCCGAGCGCGTCGAGCACCTGGTGCTCTACGGGTCCTATCCCGATGGCGCGGCGATTACGGCCCCAGGCGTCGGGACCGCGATCCTCGCGGCGGTACGCGCGCATTGGGGACTAGGGTCGCGCCTGCTGAGTGACTTATTCCTCGGAGGTGCCGACTCTGCGGAGCAGGAACGTTTCGCGCGGTTCCAGCGGGAGGCGGCGAGTGCCGAGACCGCTGCAGCTTTGCTGGATCTCGTCTATCGCCTCGATGTCCGCGCGCAGCTTCCGCTCGTCCATCCGCCGGTATGGGTCGTGCATCGCCGCGACGACCGCGCCGTCCCTTACCGGCTCGGGCGTGAGGTCGCCGCCGCGATCCCAGGTGCGACGTTTATCCCGCTGCAGGGCAGCGCGCACTTTCCCTGGCTCGGTGACGTCGACTCCGTTGTGCGCGCCTGCCGCGAAGCGCTGGCACCGGTGCAGTCGCCGGCGCATCACGCGAGCGAGCAAGAGTCTGTCCTGCTGTCCAGTCGTGAGCGTGAGATCCTCGCCTGCGTCGCACGCGGCCTCAGCGATCGCGAGATCGCAGAGCAGCTCGTCTTGAGCCCGCATACCGTTCACCGCCATGTCGCAAACATCCGTCGCAAGATGGGTCGCACCTCACGGACGGCCGCGGTCGCGGAGGCGGCGCATCTCGGACTGCTGTGAGATAGCCGAAAAGGGCCATCTGCGGAAGATGGCCGCGTTGAGCGATGCGCCCACGATGCGACCACTCGTACGTTCGCTGGATGACGGATATCGCGAGCACCGAATCAAACACCGAGCTCCCGGCGGGAACGCAATCTGCAACGTGGCTGCGGATATTCGCGCTGATCTACGACCCGCTCCTCTCGCTGGGCGAGATAGCGGGCATGCGCCGCCGGCGCAGGACGCTGCTGGGCGGCGCCCGCGGACGCGTCGTCGAAATCGGCGCCGGCACTGGGCTGAACATCGCGCACTATCCCGACGGCCTCACCGAGCTCGTGCTCGCCGAGCCCGAGCCGGGGATGCGCCAACGGCTTGCGCGTCGTCTGCAGCGCCACGCGCGCATCGGGCGGATCGTCGACGCATCTGCCGAGCGGCTGCCGCTGGCCGACGCTTCCGTGGACACCGTCGTCTCGACGCTCGTCCTTTGCACCGTCGACGATCCCGCACGCGCGCTTCGTGAGATCGCACGCGTGCTCCGGCCGGACGGGCAGTTGCTGTTCATCGAACACGTGCGGGCGAGCTCTCGCTTCCTCGCGGCGTGCCAAGACAGCCTGCTCCAACCATGGCGTCGCTTCGCAGGCGGCTGCTGCTGCAACCGGCAGACCATCGAGCTGATGCGGGCCTGCGGCTTTAGGGTCGCAGCCGACGACGCCGTGTGGCGCGGCGTGCCGCGGGTCGTCCGCCCGCTCGTGGTGGGACGGGCGACACCGTGAGCGGTGCTGCCGGTGTCCGGTAAGGAGAGCTGGACCACAGCGTGCGACTACGACTACCTCATCCCTGGCCGCGGGGTGGGCGTGCTGCTCGACGACGGATCGCAGGTGGCGCTCTTCCGGCTCGACGACGGTTCGCTGCATGCCATCGGCAACATTGACCCGTTCTCGCGCGCCGCGGTGCTGTCACGCGGCCTTACCGGCGATCGCGCCGGATGCGCAGTTATTCAATCACCCATCGGTAAACAGGCTTTCGCCCTCGATGATGGCCGCTGCCTCGACGATCCCGCTGTCGCGGTGCCGGTCTATCCGACCCGACTGATCGACGACGTGGTGCAGGTGGCTCCAAGGCCGGGCCCGACGCACACAGCTACTCAACCAGCGCGGATGCCGCCTGCAGGTGTTTGACGGCGTCGGCCACGATCGTCTGGATCAGCTCTGCGCACGACGGCAGATCTTCGAGGATGCCGGCCACCTGACCGGAGGCCAATACGCCGGCATCGGTGTTGCCCTCCACCAGACCGGCTTTCAGCAACATCGGTGTATTGGCAGCCATCACCACCTGCGACCACGTCAGATCCTTGCCGTGGCGCATCGCCAGGCCGTCGCGGATCATCGATGGCCATGTCATCTGCGACATCTTCTTGAATTTCCCCGCGTTGCGGATCGCGGCGGTAAAACCCCTTGCCCGCGAACCGCTTTCCAGCTTCTCGACCAGTCCCGTCCGCAGCACCCGGTGGGGCATGCCGTCGACACGGGTGGTGACCACCGTCCCGTTCAACGCGGACTTCAGATAGCGCTGTTTGACCGCGTCGGGAACGGTGGAATCCGAGGTGAGCAGAAACCGGGTGCCCATCGCCACCCCGGCCGCACCGTAACTCAGCGCCGCGGCCAGCCCACGGCCGTCGAAAAAGCCGCCGGCTGCGATCACCGGGATGTCCACGGCGTCCAGCACCGACGGCAGCAGCAGCGTCGTCGCAACCGGGCCGGTGTGCCCGCCGCCTTCGCCGCCCTGCACGATCACCGCGTCGGCACCCCAGGAGGCCACCTTGCGTGCGTGTTTGGCGGCGCCAACCGACGGAATCACCACCGAGCCGGCGTCTTTGAGCCGGTTGATCAGTTCCTGCTTGGGCGCCAACGCGAACGACGCCACTTTCACACCTTCGCGGATCATCAAATCCACCCGGTCGCCGGCGTCGGCGGCATCGGCGCGGATGTTGACACCGAACGGTTTATCGGTGGCGGCCTTGACTTTCCCGATCGCAGTCGCCAACTCGTCGACGGTCATCGTCGCCGATGCCAGGATCCCCAGACCGCCGGCGTTCGCGGTGGCCGAGACCAGTCGCGCCCCGGCCACCCAACCCATCCCGGTTTGCACGACCGGGTGCTGGACGCCGACTAACTCGGTCAGCGGCGTCCGCAATCTCATGCCCGCACCTCTTTGTCGCGCAACGACTTCGGATCGATGACCTCGCGGATCAACCGTAGCTCGTCCTCGCCCGGTGGCGGGGTCTCTTGCGCATCAGACAAGCCGTGTACCTCGAACGAGGTGGCCTCCTGCACGTCCTCAGCGGATACGCCCGGGTGCAGGGTCAGTACCCGCATGGTGCGGTCGGGACCGCCGAAGTCGAACACGCCGAGGTTGGAGATCACCCGGTGCACGTCGACGAGCCGGAACGCCGGGTTGTCCGGGTCGACTTTGTCGTAGCCGATCCCCGACACTACGTCGACGGTGTCGCAGAACACCCGCTTGGAGTGGTTGCCGACCCAGTAGCTGGTGGCGTGGTTGATCGTGTTGCCGGGTGCGCCCCGGACGCCGAACATCTGCCGGGTCGGGTGCTGCAGCGGGCCGAACGCGGACAGGTTTTGATTGCCATAGCGGTCAACCTGATTGGCACCCATCACCACGTGCCGTCGGCCCCAGGCCAGCGTCTCGAACACGCGCCCGAACGGCATCCACCCCTCGACGGCGCCGGTGGCGCCCAGCGTTGGGGTATCCGCCAGGAGTTGTGCCTCCCCGTCGGTAATCAGGATGTCGGGGGAAAACGTCAACCGGGCCAGCCTCGCGCCGACCGAGGCCACTGTGGTCATCGGGCTGATCATGATCTCGCCGGCGTCGCGGAACAGCTCGGCGCAGGCCATCACGCAAACTTCGGCTCGGGTGATCATGCGGACTCCTCGAACTTGCGCACGGCCGTTTGATAGTCGGCTTCGCTGCCGGACAGATAGGTGTCGACGAACTGTTGCCAGGTCTCTTCCGACGCAGCAGCCTCGGCGTAGTGGCGTTGAAATTTCTCGTCGCGCCCGTAGTCAGGTGCAGCGGTGGTGAAGTGGGCGCCGCGCGGGGCTTCCACAACAGCGTCGACCATCATCCGGTTCACCAGCAGGGCCTGCGGCGGCACCGACTTGACGAGCTCCTCGGTCGAGACCAGGTGCTCTACGGACAGGTAACGCTTCTCGGCGGCCATCAGATACAAGTCGTCGAAGTACGGATCGATGCCGGTGTATGCGGCATTGCCCTGGGCATCGCCGAGATTGAGGTGTACAAATGCGGCGTCCAAGCGCAGTGCCGGCATTGCGATCAGCGTCTCGTGCCGCCCGTCCGGCGCCGGATACGGCGAGCGGACCGTGGCCAACTCGCCCTCGAAGAAGTCGAGCACGGAACTGCCCAGCCCGGCGCGGATCGGCAGGAACGGTAGCCGCTGCGCCGCGGCCTGCAGCCCACAGCGCAGCATGCCCTCGTCCATTTCCCGGGCTTCGATCGCGCCGCTGGTGCGCGCTTTGGCGAACCACGGGTCGTAGAACGGCGGCGAGTCCAGTGAGACGAAGCCGTAGTAGACGCGGCGCACTTTGCCTGCCGAGCACAGAAGTCCGATATCCGGGCCGCCGTAGGTGACGACAGTCAAATCCTTGACATCCGAACGCAGGATCGCACGAACGAACGCCATCGGCTTGCGCCGCGACCCCCAGCCACCGATCCCGATGGTCATCCCGCTGCGCAACTGCGCGACGACGTCGTCGAAGGTGGTCCGCTTATCGCTCATGATTTCTTCTCCGAAGACTTGGCGGTGCCGGCAAATGCATCGCGATGCTCGTCGGAAACGCCGGCCAGGTTGAGTTCGAAGGTAAAGCCTTGCTCCATGCGGTAACTGGAATTGACTCGCTGCACGTCGATGAGGTTCAGCGCTTCCTTGGCTGCCCGGATCACCCGGGTGTCCTTGGCCGCGATGTCACGGGCAACCCGTAACGCGGCCTCGTCCAACTGATCTCGCGGCACCACTTCGTGCACCGAGCCGAAGTGGTGCAGGGTGGCGGCATCGACGGTGGCCGCGGTGAAGAAGAGCCGCCGCATCATGTGCTGCGGCACCAACCGGGACAGGTGGGTGGCCGCGCCCAGCGCCCCGCGCTCCACCTCGGGTAGACCGAACGTGGCATCGTCCGACGCGACGATGACGTCGGCGTTGCCGACCAGCCCGATCCCGCCGCCGACACAGAATCCGTTGACCGCCGCGATCACGGGGACCGCGCATTCGTAGACCGCCCGGAATGCGGCGAAGCAACCGCGGTTGGCGTCAATCAGCGCGGTGAATCCCTCGGTGCGCTGCATTTCCTTGATATCGACGCCGGCGTTGAAGCCGCGGCCCTCGGCGCGCAGGATCACCGCGTGGGTCTCCGCGTCTTGGCCGGCGGCGGTCAACGCGTCGGCCAGTTCGAACCAACCGCCCGACGGAATGGCGTTAACCGGCGGAAAGTCGACGGTGACCGCGACGATGCCCGGTTCTTTGACGGCAGATGTGATCGTCAATTGGCACTCCCTGGGGTCGGCTACCTAAGCAAGCACTTGCTTGGTACGCTAGCACAGTGACCCGCACCGAAGGAGACCCTGCGATCAATCTGGGTCTGGCCGGGCGGGTGGTGCTGGTGACCGGCGGCGTTCGGGGGGTCGGCGCTGGCATCAGTGCAGTTTTCGCCGGACAGGGCGCCACGGTAATCACCTGTGCGCGCCGAGCCGTCGAGGGCCTGCCCTATGAGTTTCACTCGTGCGATATCCGCGACGACGACGCCGTCAAGGCGATGATCGACGCTGTCGTCGACCGACACGGCAGACTGGACGTTGTCGTCAACAATGCCGGCGGTTCGCCGTACGTGCTCACCGCGGATTCCAGCGCCAAGTTCAACCGTAAGATCATCGAACTCAATCTCCTCGGTGCGCTGTCGGTTTCACAACATGCAAACGACAAGATGCAACATCAGCCGGGCGGCGGTTCGATCGTCAACATCACCAGTGTCAGCGGGCGACGGCCGACTCCGGGCACTGCCGCCTACGGCGCGGCCAAGGCGGGTGTGGAGAGTCTCACGCAGACGTTGGCGGTGGAGTGGGCGCCGAAGGTCAGGGTGAACGCGTTGGTGGTCGGCATGGTGGAAACCGAGCAGGCCGACTTGTTCTACGGCGACGCCGAGTCGATCGCGGCGATTTCGAAGAACGTCCCGCTCGGCCGCCTTGCCAAGCCGGACGATATCGGTTGGGCGGCAGCATTTCTGGCGTCGGATGCGGCCTCCTATATCAGTGGCGCCGCGTTGGAAGTGCACGGTGGCGGAGAGCCGCCGCACTATCTGGCCACAACGAATGCGATCAAGTAGAGGAGTCAACGATATGGGCATAGCCGACGGCCGGGTGGTCATCGTCACCGGAGCGGGCGGCGGCATCGGACGCGCGCACGCGCTGGCCTTCGCGGCCGAGGGTGCGCGTGTCGTGGTCAACGACATCGGGGTTGGGCTGGATGGCTCGCCGGCGGGCGGCGGCAGCGCCGCGCAAAGCGTGGTCGACGAGATCACCGCAGCCGGCGGCGAAGCCGTCGCCAACGGATCCAACGTTGCCGACTGGGACCAGGCGGCCGCCCTGGTTCAGACTGCGGTCGAGACATTCGGTGGCCTGGACGTTCTGGTCAACAACGCCGGCATCGTGCGGGACCGGATGATGGCCAACACCAGCGAGGAGGAGTTCGACGCCGTCATCGCCGTGCACCTCAAAGGACACTTCGCCACGATGCGCCACGCCGCCTCGTATTGGCGCGGACTGTCGAAAGAGGGCAAAACCGTTGATGCGCGGATCATCAACACCAGTTCTGGTGCGGGCCTGCAAGGCAGCGTCGGCCAGGGGAACTACAGTGCCGCCAAGGCCGGCATCGCGGCCATGACGCTCATCGGTGCCGCCGAGATGGGTCGGTACGGCGTCACCGTCAACGCGATCGCACCGTCGGCCCGCACCCGGATGACCGAGACCGTCTTCGCGGAGATGATGGCAACCCAGGACGACGATTTCGACGCGATGGCGCCGGAGAACATCTCGCCGTTAGTGGTCTGGCTGGGTAGCAGCGAATCAAAGGATGTGACGGGCAAGGTTTTTGAAGTCGAGGGTGGCAAGATCCGCGTCGCTGAGGGTTGGGCGCATGGGCCGCAGGTCGACAAGGGCGCGAAGTGGGATCCGGCTGAGCTCGGGCCGGTAGTCACCGACCTGTTGGCAAAGTCGCGGCCACCGGTGCCGGTCTACGGAGCCTGAGAGCAGCCAGCGGTGAAAGTTCTGGTGACCGGTGGAACCGGTTTCGTCGGCGCCTGGACGGCGAAGGCCGTGGCTGATGCCGGTCATCAGGTGCGGTTTCTTGTCCGCGACCCGGCGCGGCTGGCGACCAGCGTCGCGCTGCTCGGGGTCGACACCGCAGACTATGTCGTCGGCGACATTGCCGACGCCGAGGCGACCGGTTTTGCTCTGGATGGCTGCGATGCGGTGATCCACTGCGCTGCCATGGTTTCCACTGACCCACACCAGGCTGATGCGATGCTGCGAACGAACCTCGACGGCGGTCGGCATGTGCTCGGCGCGGCGGTGGAGCGCGGCCTGGACCCGGTGGTGCATGTGTCGAGTTTTACTGCGCTGTTTCGGCCAGGGCTCAAAATGCTCCGCGCCCAGCTCCCGGTCGTCGGCGGAACCGACGGCTATGGCCGGTCCAAGGCAGCGGTGGAGACTTATGCGCGGTCGCTGCAGGAGTCGGGAGCGCCGGTGGCCATTACCTATCCGGGAATGGTGCTCGGCCCACCTGCCGGAAGCCAGTTCGGCGAGGCGGCCGACGGCGTGCAGGCGGCGATCCAGATGCGCGGCCTGCCCGGGCGCGGCGCCGCTTGGACCATCGTCGACGTTCGTGATCTCGCGGCGCTGCACGCGGCGCTGCTCACGCCCGGCAAGGGCCCGCGGCGATATATGGCGGGAGGCCAACGCGTTCCGATCGTCGACTTGGCATCGATGATCGGTTCGGCGGCAGGCCGCCCGCTTCGGGTGTACCCGCTGCCGGACATTCTGTTGCGGGGCATCGGCCGGGCATTCGACGCGGTCGGCGGGTATCTGCCCTTCGATACGCCGATCAGCGAGGCGGCAATGCAGTACTACACGCAGATGCCGCCGTCAGATGACACACCGAGCGAGCAAGACCTCGGCATCACTTACCGCGACCCGCGCGAGACGTTGGCCGACACTTTTTTCGGGCTGCGCCAAATCGGTAGGCTGCGCGGCTGATCCGCGGTCAACGGTGGGCTATGCGGGTTCGCAGACCACCAACGGGATCACCCGATCGGTGGCGTCGCGGTACCCGCGGTAGGGCGGATAAATCCTGGTGAGCGGCGGCCAGTAGCGGTCCCGCTCCTCGTCGGTGGCGTCGCGGGCGGCAAGTTGTAACCGCTCGGCGCGGATCTGCACCTCGACGATCGGATTGGTTTGGAGATTGAGGTACCAGGTGGGGTTCTCGGCGCGGCCACCGAAAGAAGCCGGCACGATCACCCGATTGCCGTCGCGCAGATACAGCGTCGGCGTGGTCCGTGGCTCACCCGATTTGCGGCCGGTCGTGGTCAGCAGCGCCGCCGGAAACCACAACAATTTCGCACCGAGTCGGCCATTGGTGCGGCGATACACCCAAATGTGGGCGCGGGCGAAGTATTTGAGCAACAGGGCCAGGAACCGTGAGTTGCGAATCCAGCGTTGCTGCGTCACACAACCCAGAATAGAAGTTACGGGTCGCAGATGACGACCGGTATAACCCGGTCGGTCCAGGACTGGTAGTCGTCAAACGAGGAGTACATCTCGACAAGCCGGGGCCAGTACTGTGCACGCTCGTCGTCGGTGGCGTCGCGCGCCGTCAAATGCAGCATTTCCTTTTTGATCTGCACCTGCACTCGCGGGTTGGCTTTGAGATTCAGGTACCACATCGGGTTGTTGGTGCGGCCGCCCTGCGACGCCACCAGCACCACGCGGTCACCGTCGCGCAGGAACAGCAGGGGGCTGACCCGCGGCTGCCCGGTCTTGCGACCGGTGGTGGTCAACAGCGCCACCGGCGCGCCCTGCAGGAACTTGCCGCCGACCCTGCCGCCGGTCGCCTTATACAACTGCGAGTTGATGCGCGACATCCATTTGATGAAAGTGCCGGTGCCGGCAGAGTTGAGCGCGCGCGGTGGATTTGCCATCGGCGGTGTTACCTAACGTCGAATGAACGGGCGAAGGTGAGCCCGGATGTGATGGATCGTGCCATCCGGGATGAGAAACGTCTCGTCGACGTGCGCGCACACCCGGCGCCCCGCGAACGACGGCTTGGTGATCACGTCGAACCGCGCCCGCACCTGATCGCCGTCGACGCTGAACTCCGGAGTGGTGGTCGCCGCGATCACCCGGTACTGCAGTCCACGATTAAGGCTGCGCCGCAGGTGGTTTCCGGAAAAGCCGGTCTTGAGCCCGGCCTCGATCCGGACACAGTTCGGCGCGAACGGAACAGCATCTGCGCGGTGGGTGGCCAGCGCGTCGATATACGACTGCGCGGCCGCGATCCGCTCGGCGTCGGAAACCTGACTCACCTAGATCCGCTCGATGATGGTGCCGGTCGACAGGGCGCCGCCGGCACACATCGTGATCAGCGCGGTGCTCTGGTCGGTGCGCTCCAGTTCGTGCAGCGCGGTGGTGATCAACCGGCTGCCGGTGCAACCCACCGGATGCCCCAGCGCGATCGCGCCGCCGTTGACGTTGACCCGGGCCATGTCAGGGTTGTGTACCCGCGCCCAGGACAGCACCACCGACGCGAATGCCTCGTTGATCTCGACGAGGTCGATATCACCCATCTTCATGCCGGCCTTCTCCAGCACCTTCGCGGTGGACTGCACCGGGCCGTCCAGGTGGTAGTAGGGCTCCGCGCCGACGAGTGCTTGGCTGACGATTCGGGCCCGCGGCCGCAAACCGATAGCTTTAGCTTTGTCTTCATCCATCCACAGCACCGCCGCGGCACCGTCGGAGATCTGCGACGACGTGCCCGCGGTGTGGATACCGCCGTCGAGCACCGGCTTCAACTGGGCCAGGCCTTCCAGCGTGGTGTCGCGCAGACCCTGGTCACGACCGACCATGTGCCGCTCGGCGGTTGGCTGCTTCTGCTCGTCGAGTACTGGTGCTTCGATGGGTGAGATCTCGCGGTCGAAGCGACCCTCGTCCCAGGCCTGCTTGGCATGGCGCTGCGATGCCAAGCCGAACTCGTCGATGTCCTCTCGGGTGATGCCGCGGCGCTTGGCAATGCGCTCGGCGGCCTCGAACTGGTTGGGCATGTCGATGTCCCACGATTCGGCGCGGATGGCGCCACGGTCCGGGCCGGCGTTGGCGCCCAGCCCGACCCTGCTCATCGCCTCGATGCCGCAGGCGATCCCGATGTCGATGGCGCCGGCGGCGATCAATCCCGCCACCAGGTGGTTAGCCTGCTGTCCACTGCCGCACTGGCAGTCCACGGTGGTGGCGCCCACGTGCTCCGGCAGGCCCGCCGTCAACCAGCCCACCCGGGTGATGTTGTTCGACTGCTCGCCGTACTGGGTTACGCACCCGCCGATGACCTGTTCGACATCGCCCGCGTCGATGCCGGCCTTGTCGACCAGCGCCTTTTGCACGGCGCCGAGCAGCTCGGTGGCATGTAGCCCCGACAACCATCCGTTGCGTTTGCCGATCGGGCTGCGGGTGGCTTCAACAATGACAGGATTACCCATGCGGCCAGGCTAGAACACGTTTCATTACTCTGACAAGCGAGGATGCGTTCCCGCCTTTTGTCTGCGGTGAAGCCGTGTTTTACTGGCACTAGAACACGTTGCATTGAGGAGCGCACAACATGCCAACCCCCAATCTGCCCGCAGGGTTCGATTTCCTCAACCCTGACATCAATGTCGAGGGTCTTCCGGTCGAGGAGTTCGCCGAGTTGCGTCGCCTCGCGCCGATCCACTGGATCGAGCAGGCCCCGGGCAAGGGTGGTGGCTTCAACGACGGCGGCTATTGGGCGATCACCAAGCACAAGGACGTCAAGGAAGTGTCGCTGCGCAGCGAGGTCTTCTCCAGTTACGAGAACTGCGTGATTCCGCGGTTCGAAGACGACATGGCACGGGAGAACATCGAGGTTCAGCGGTTCGTCATGCTCAACATGGACGCACCGCACCACACCCGGCTGCGCCGCATCATCTCCCGCGGCTTCACTCCGCGGAACATCGAACGGCTGCGTGACGAGCTCAACGAACGTGCGCAAAACATCGTCAAAGCGGCCGCGTCGGCCGGGACCGGCGATTTCGTCGAACAGGTGTCGTGCGAGCTGCCGCTACAGGCCATCGCCGGCCTACTCGGCGTTCCGTTGGAAGATCGCGACAAGCTGTTCCGCTGGTCCAACGAGATGACCGGCAGCGAAGACCCCGAATACGCAGACATCGACCCGCAGATGTCGTCGGTCGAGCTGATCCAGTACGCCATGCAACTGGCCGCCGCCAAGACGGAAAATCCTGGTGAAGACATCGTCACCACGCTGATCAACGCCGACATCGAGGGCGAGAAACTCTCCGACGACGAGTTCGGGTTTTTCGTGGTGATGCTGGCTGTAGCCGGCAACGAGACCACTCGCAACTCGATCACCCACGGCATGATCGCGTTCTCCGAGCACCCCGACCAGTGGGAGCTGTTCAAAAAAGAGCGCCCAGCAACCACCGCTGACGAAATCGTCCGCTGGGCAACGCCCGTCACCTGTTTCCAGCGCACTGCGCTGGAGGACTATGAGTTGTCCGGTGTGCAAATTAAGAAGGGGCAGCGGGTGGTGATGTTCTACCGCTCGGCCAACTTCGACGAGGAAGTCTTCGACGACCCGTTCACCTTCAACATTCTGCGCGACCCTAATCCGCATGTGGGTTTCGGCGGCACCGGCGCGCACTACTGCATCGGCACCCACCTGGCCCGGTTGACGATCGACCTGATCTTCAACGCGGTAGCCGACCATGCGCCGGACATGCTGCCGCTGGCGCAGCCCGAGCGGCTACGGTCGGGGTGGCTCAACGGCATCAAGCACTGGCAGGTCGACTACAGCGGAAAGTGCCCCGTCGCGCACTGATCGCAGACTGCGGGTAAGTGAATCAAGGAGGATTCGGGTGGATTTCAGTCCGGACCCGGCACAACAGGCTGTCGCCGATGTGGTCACCTCGGTGCTGGACCGGGACAATAGTTTTGACGCGTTAGTCGCGGGCGGAGTGACCGCGCTGCCGGTGCCGGAACGTCTTGGCGGCGACGGTGTCGGTCTGCCTGAGGTGGCGACGGCACTGACCGAGATCGGTCGCCACGGCCTCGTCGGGCCGGCGCTCGCCGTCCTCGGACTTGCCGCGGTGCCGCTGCTGGACCTGGCCTCCGACGATCAGCAGGACCGCTATCTCGGCGGGCTGGCCAAGGGCTCGCTGATCACCGCCGCGCTGAACGAGCCCGGCGCGGCGCTGCCTGAGCGGCCGGCCACCACTATTGCCAACAATCGGCTCTCCGGCGCCAAAGTCGCTGTCGGATATGCCGAACAAGCCGAGTGGATGCTGGTCACCGCTGACAGCGGGGTCGTCGTGGTGTCGCCGAAGGCCGATGGCGTGCAGGTGGTGAAAACCCCGACGTCCAATGGCTCTGACGAGTACGTGGTGACATTTTCCGACGCCGAGGTGGACGGGGTGCTGGACGGAGCGAGCGCTCATCGCGTCAACCAACTCGCGCTGGCGATGATCGGCGCCTACGCCGCTGGGTTGGTCGCCGGTGCACTTCGGCTGACCGCCGACTACGTGGGCAGTCGCGAGCAATTCGGTAAACCGCTGTCGACCTTTCAGACGGTGGCCGCACAGCTTGCCGAGGTCTACATCGCTTCGCGGACCATCGATTTGGCGTCGACGTCGGTGGTGTGGCGATTAACCGAAGGCCGGGACGCCGACGACGACCTCGACGTGCTCGGCTACTGGATCACCTCGCAGGCGCCGCCGGTGATGCAGATATGCCACCATTTGCACGGCGGGATGGGGATGGACATCGACTACCCGATGCACCGCTACTACTCCACGATCAAAGACCTGACCCGACTGCTGGGCGGGCCGTCGCATCGTCTCGACCTGGTGGGAGCGCAATGTTCATCGACCTGACGCCGGAGCAGCGACAGCTGCAAGCCGAACTGCGGCAGTACTTTACGAATCTGATCAGCTCAGATGAAGCCAAGGCGATGGAATCCGACCGGCACAATGAGGCTTATCGTGCGGTGATCCGGCGAATGGGTCAGGACCGCAAGCTCGGCGTCGGGTGGCCAAAAGAGTTCGGCGGCCTGGGTTTCGGCCCGATCGAACAGCAGATCTTCGTCAACGAAGCTCATCGAGCCGACGTGCCGTTGCCTGCCGTGACACTGCAGACGGTGGGCCCCACCCTGCAGGTGTATGGCAGCGAGATGCAGAAGAAGAAGTTCCTGCCGGCGATCCTGGCCGGTGAGGTGCACTTCGCGATCGGCTACACGGAGCCGGAAGCCGGCACCGACCTCGCGTCGTTGCGGACCACCGCCGTGCGCCATGGCGACGAGTACATCGTCAATGGGCAGAAAGTGTTCACCACCGGTGCCCATGATGCCGACTACATCTGGCTGGCCTGCCGCACCGACCCCGACGCCGTGAAGCACAAGGGGATTTCAATCCTGATCGTCGACACCAAAGATCCCGGCTACTCGTGGACGCCGATGATCCTGGCTGACGGTGCTCACCACACCAATGCCACCTACTACAACGACGTTCGGGTGCCCGCGGACATGCTGGTCGGTGAGGAAAACGGCGGCTGGCGGCTGATCACCACCCAGCTCAACAATGAGCGGGTGATGCTCGGCCCCGCCGGCCGCTTTGCCAGCATCTACGATCGGGTGCACGCATGGGCCTCCAAGCCTGGTAGCGACGGTGTCACTCCGATCGATCATGACGACGTCAAACGCGCGCTCGGTGAAATCCATTCGATCTGGCGGATCAACGAGTTACTCAACTGGCAGGTCGCCGCCGCGGGTGAGGACATCAACGTGGCGGATGCTGCGGCCACGAAAGTGCTTGGCACCGAGCGTGTCCAGTACGTGGGCCGGCTTGCCGAGGAGATCGTCGGCAAGTACGGCAACCCCGCCGAGTCGGAGACCGCCGAGCTGCTGGAGTGGCTGGATTCCCAGACCAAGCGCAATCTGGTGATCACCTTCGGCGGCGGGGTCAACGAGGTCATGCGTGAGATGATCGCGGCCGCTGGGCTCAAGGTGCCGAGGGTACCGCGATGAGCGATCTGCAAACTGCCATCGAGCAAGTCAAGGCGGCGGGCAAGAGCAAGCCGCGGCTCGGCCGCGATCCGGTGAACCAGTCCATGATTCACCACTGGGTCGACGCCATCGGCGACCAGAACCCGATCTACGTCGAGGAGGCGGCGGCCAAAGCGGCCGGCCACCCCGGGATTGTCGCGCCGCCGGCAATGATCCAGGTCTGGACCATGATGGGGCTCGGCGGATCTCGCCCGGACGACGATCCGCTCGGCAAGATCATCGAGCTCTTCGACAACGCCGGCTACGTCGGGGTGGTCGCCACCAATTGCGAGCAGACCTACCACCGCTACCTCCGCCCGGGCGAGGAGGTCAGCGTGACCGCTGAGTTGACCGATGTCGTCGGCCCCAAGCAGACCGCGCTGGGCGAGGGCTATTTCATCAACCAGCACATCACCTGGCAGGTGGGCGACGAGGACGTCGCCGAAATGAACTGGCGGATCTTGAAGTTCATTCCGCGCGACCAGCAGTCGGCCGCTGCGCCGGTACCCGAGGACCTCGAGGCCGACAAGATGATGCGGCCGGCGTCCTCGCGCGATACCAAGTTCTTCTGGGACGGCGTCAACGCCCATGAGTTACGCATCCAGAAGCGGGGCGATGGCAGCCTGCAGCATCCGCCGGTACCGGCGATCTGGCAGGACAAACAAGCGTCGATCGACTACGTCGTCGCCAGCGGCAAGGGCGCGGTGTTCAGCTTCGTTGTGCACCACGCCCCGAAGGTGCCCGGCCGCACGTTGCCATTCGTCATTGCGCTCGTCGAACTCGAAGAAGGCGTGCGGATGCTCGGCGAGCTCCGCAACGTAGACCCCGCATCGGTGGAGATCGGAATGCCTGTACGCGCAACGTATATCGACTTTCCCGCCAACGAGGTGGGTCCGGCGTGGACGCTGTATGCGTGGGAGCCCGACGCATGAGCGCGCCAGTTGTTGAGGTCGGCACGATGCTGCCAGAGCTCAAACTGTACGGCGATCCAACCTTCATCGTCTCGACGGCGATCGCCACCCGCGACTACCAGGACGTGCACCACGACCGGGACAAGGCGCAAGCCAAGGGATCCAAGGACATCTTCGTCAACATCCTGACCGACACCGGTTTGGTGCAGCGCTACATCACCGACTGGGCCGGACCGACCGCGATCATCAAGTCGATCGGGCTGCGGCTGGGTGTGCCGTGGTACGCCTACGACACGGTGACATTCTCCGGTGAGGTGACCGCGATCGACGATGGCTTGATCACGTTGAAGGTCGTGGGCAGCAACAGTCTTGGCGACCACGTCATCGCGAATGCGACGTTGACGATCGGAGATGCCTGATGCTCTCGGGTAAAGCCGCGATTGCCGGCATCGGTGCCACCGACTTCTCGAAGGACTCGGGCCGCAGCGAGTTGCGGTTGGCCGCTGAGGCCGTCCTCGACGCGCTTGACGACGCGGGCCTGACACCGGCCGACGTCGACGGCATGGTCACCTTCACGATGGACTCCAACACCGAGGTCGCGATTGCCCGGGCCACCGGAATCGGGGACCTGAAGTTCTTCTCCAAGATCCATCATGGTGGGGGAGCAGCGTGCGCCACCATCCAGCAGGCAGCCATCGCCGTGGCAACCGGCGTCGCGGATTGCGTTGTGGCGTATCGGGCTTTCAACGAACGATCGGGCATGCGGTTCGGGCAGGTGCAGACCCGACTGGTGGAAAACGCGGACTCGACGGGGGTCGACAACTCGTTTTCGTATCCGCACGGTCTTTCCACGCCGGCCGCGCAGGTGGCAATGATCGCCAAGCGCTACATGCACCTGTCCGGCGCGACCAGCCGCGACTTCGGCGCGATCTCGGTAGCCGATCGCAAGCACGCTGCCAAAAACCCCAAGGCGTACTTCTACGAGAAGCCGATCACGATCGAGGATCACCAGAGTTCACGGTGGATCGCCGAACCGCTACGGCTGCTGGACTGCTGCCAGGAGACCGACGGTGCGGTGGCGCTCGTCGTCACCTCGGTGGAGCGGGCCAAGGATCTGAAGAACCGGCCCGCCGTCGTCGAGGCCGCGGCCCAGGGCTCGAGTCCGGACCAGTATTCGATGGTCAGCTATTACCGGCCCGAGCTCGACGGCCTGCCGGAGATGGGGCTGGTCGGCAAGCAACTCTGGCAACAGTCCGGCCTAAAGCCCACCGACATCCAAACCGCGGTGTTGTATGACCACTTCACCCCGTTCACGCTGATCCAATTGGAGGAGTTGGGATTCTGCGGTTGGGGCGAGGCTAAGGACTTCATCGCCGATGGAGCGATCGAGATCGGCGGGCGGCTGCCGATCAACACGCACGGTGGACAGCTCGGCGAGGCCTACATCCACGGCATGAACGGGATCGCCGAAGGCGTACGGCAACTGCGGGGAACGTCGGTGAACCCGGTGCCGAATGTGGAACACGTCCTGGTCACCGCCGGCACCGGCGTGCCGACATCCGGCCTGATCCTGGGCTAGCAAGGCCAGCGCGAGCAGACGCAAAAGTCCCCGACACGCCCAGAAATTGGAGGCTTTTGCGTCTGCTCGCGGGGAAGCCGCTACGCCGGCACCAACTCCACGCCAGACAGCACGACGGCGTTCTCCCGCGACGGCGCGACCACGCTGGCCAGCATGCGCCCGTCTTCCTTCCAGACGTCGGCTCGTAACGTCTCGCCGGGAAACGCCACACCGGCGAAGCGGGCGCCATAGGAGCCGACGGCCGCGACGTCGGCGTCCAGCAGCGCATCGACGATGGCCTTGCACGTCATGCCATAGGTGCAGAGGCCGTGCAGGATAGGACGGTCAAAGCCTGCGGCAGCGGCGAATTCAGGATCAGAATGCAGCGGATTGCGGTCTCCGCACAGCCGGTAGAGCAGCGCCTGCTGCGGCAGGATCGGTATCTCCAGCTCGACGTCGGGCGCCCGATCCGGTGCGGCCGTCGACGTCGACGGGCCCCGCTCACCGCCGAACCCGCCTTCACCGCGGGCGAAGATCGACCGCCGCTGCGTCCACAGCAGGGTGCCGTCCGGTGCGGTCACCGTGGTTTCGGACCAGATCACCGCGGCCTTGCCCTTGTCCCAGATATCGGTGAACCGGGTGACGGCGCGCGCCGAGCCGGACGGCGGCAACGGCGCCGGCGCCGAAACTTGTTCGCTGGCGTGCAGCACCTTGCTCAGCTCGATGTCGATGCCGGGAAACTGCACGGTCGGCGGTTTGGTGGCGTGGAAGGTGGCGGCCACGTTGCCGAACGTCGGCAGTACCTGCGGCGTCTCGTCGATCAGATAGCGCAGCTCGCGGGGATCCATCGGATCGGCGCCGGCGCCCAAACCCAAGTGGTAGAGCTGTACATCGCTGCTGCTCCAGGAGAATTCGATCGGATCCAGCTCGGCAGCAAGCGCGACTTCCGGGTTGATTGGCATCTCTACTTCTCCCCTGCGATGTGCAGCGCCGCCAGGTAGCCGAATGTCATCGCGGGCCCGATGGTGCCACCCGGCCCGGGATAGGTGTGGCCCATCACCGGGGCGCTGACGTTGCCCGCCGCATACAGTCCATCGATGACGCTGCCGTCGTCGCGCAGCGCGCGGCCGTGAACGTCGGTACGGATACCGCCCTTGGTGCCCAGATCGCCGGGGACCATCTTGGCCGCATAGAAGGGCGGGTGGCTGATCTCGCCGAGGTTTGGATTGGGCTTGTTGGTCGGGTCGCCGTAGTAGCGGTCGTAGGCGCTCTCCCCGCGGCCGTAGTCCTCGTCGACGCCGGAGCGCGCAAAGCCGTTGAAATGCCGTACGGTCGCGGTGAACTCGTCGACGGGCAGGCCCGCCTTCTCGGCGAGCCGCTCGAGCGTGTCGGCCTGGATGATCACGCCGGATTCCATCCACTTGCGTGGAATACGTTGTCCAGGCTGCAATCCCGCGAAAATATAACGGTCGCGGTATTGCTGGTCGAACACTAGCCACGCCGGAATGTTCTCGCCCGGCCCGGGTCCCTGGCCGTGCTCTCCGCCGTACATGTGATGGCATGCCTCGACGTAGGGCATCGATTCGTTCATGAACCGCTTGCCCGACATGTTGACGATGATCGAACCGGGGGAGTTGCGCTCCGACAGCGCAAACCATGGTGCGCCGACCAGTGGCACCGTCGGCCCCCACCAGGCGTCTTCCATCAGTTCCAATGTGGCGCCCAGCTTTTCGGCGGCGAGGATACCGTCACCGGTGTTCGCTTTGGCGCCTACCGTCCACTCGGTGGTGATCGGCGCCCGCTGATACTTCACCCGCATCTGCTCGTTGTGCTCGAAGCCGCCGCTTGCGAGGATCACGCCGCGTCGCGCCGTGATCAGGGTGGGCTCCGCCGCGTCGGAAGCGCTGTCGACGACATACACGCCGCGCACCACGCCGTCCTCGACGTAGAGATCCGTCAACGCGGTGTTGAGAAGCACCGGAACACCGGCCTGCTGCAACCCGATTCGCAGCGGCCCGATCAGCGCGCGCCCCATACCGACGAGGTTCTTACCGGTTGCTTTGGCCCACATCGTGCGGGCACCGACTTTCAGGCTGCGCAGCACGCCGCGCGGGTGTCGCTTCAACTGGTTCAGTCGGACGTAGTCCTGCTGCATCACAACGACATTGAGTGGAACCTTGCCGTACGGCGGCTCCAGCCCGGGCAGATCAGGTCCGAGCTTGTTGGCGTTGAACGGCTTTGGCTCGATGGAACGGCCGCCGGGACGCCCGCCAGGCGCCTCCGGGTAATAGTCGGAGTAGGCCGGTACCCAGCACATTTTCAGCGGTGTGTGCTCGAGAACGAACGACAGCATTTCGGGTCCGCGCTGCAGATAGGTGTCGATGCGTTCGGGCTCGACGACGTCGCCGACGATTCCGTGCAGGTATTTGCGTGCCGCTTCGGCGGAGTCAGTGACACCGTCGCGCTTGAGAACCTCGTTGTTGGGAATCCAGACGCCACCCCCCGAGCGAGCGGTCGAACCGCCGTAGTGTGCGGCCTTCTCGACGACTAGTGTCGAGAGACCCCGGTGAGCGGCGGTGAGGGCAGCAACCATGCCCGCGCCACCGCTGCCGACTACGACGACGTCGTACTCCTGAGCTGTCATGTAGAACACGTTATAGAATTGCCCTGGCTGGGCGCTACCGACCCGGTCACACCGACGAGGGGACTTCGGTCAATGATCCCGGTTGCCACCCGTGACGAGCTGGCCGCCGACCTGGCGCAGGCTGAGCGGAGTCGTGAGTCGATTTCGCCGTTGACGGCCGCGCACCCGGAGATCGACGTCGTCGACGCCTATGAGATCCAGCTGATCAACATCCGTCAGCGGGTGGCCGAGGGGGCCCGCATCGTGGGCCACAAGGTGGGGCTGTCGTCGCTGGCGATGCAGCAGATGATGGGTGTCGACGAACCGGACTACGGCCACCTGCTCGATGAAATGCAGGTCTTCGAAGACCAGCCCGTCACCGCGGCGAATTATCTCTACCCGCGGGTGGAGGTCGAAGTGGGATTCATCCTGGCCGCCGACCTCCCTGGGGCCGACTGCACTGAGGACGACGTACTGGCCGCCACCGAGGCGTTTGTGCCGTCGATCGAGTTGATCGACACCCGCATCACCAACTGGCAGATCAAACTGTGCGACACCATCGCCGATAACGCATCGTCGGCCGGCTTCGTGTTGGGCCAGGCGCGGGTGTCACCGGCCGACATCGACATCACGACGATCGACGCGGTGTTGACCCGACGCGGGGAAGTGGTGGCCAAGGGCCGCAGCGACGCGGTGCTGGGCAACCCGGTCACCGCGGTGGCGTGGCTGGCGCGCAAGGTGGAAAGTTTCGGGGTGCGCCTGCGGGCCGGCGACATCGTGTTGCCGGGCTCATGCACCCGGGCCATCGATGCGCGGCCGGGCGACGATTTCGTCGCCGATTTCGCCGGACTGGGGTCCGTCCGGCTGACGTTCGAATAAGAGGAGCAAACATGCCGTCCAAGGCAACCGTCGCCATTGTCGGATCGGGCAATATCAGCACCGACCTGCTGTACAAGCTTCTGCGCTCGGAATGGCTGGAGCCGCGCTGGATGGTCGGCATCGATGCGGAGTCCGAGGGTCTGGCCCGGGCCCGCAAACTGGGCCTGGAGACCACCCACGAAGGAGTGGACTGGCTGCTGGCGCAGGACGAAAAGCCCGACCTGGTGTTCGAGGCCACCAGCGCTTATGTCCACCGCGACGCGGCCCCGCGCTATGCCGAGGCCGGGATCCGGGCCATCGATCTGACCCCGGCCGCCGTCGGACCGGCGGTGATTCCCCCGGCGAACCTGCGCGAGCACCTGGACGCCCCCAACGTCAACATGATCACCTGCGGCGGGCAGGCCACCATCCCGATCGTGTACGCGGTGTCGCGGGTGGTCGACGTGCCCTATGCCGAGATCGTGGCGTCGGTGGCGTCAGTGTCGGCCGGGCCGGGCACCCGGGCCAACATCGACGAGTTCACCAAGACCACGTCCAAGGGGGTGGAGACGATCGGCGGCGCCAAGCGCGGCAAGGCGATCATCATCCTCAACCCTGCCGATCCGCCGATGATCATGCGCGACACCATCTTCTGCGCCATCCCCGAAGACGCCGACCGTGACGCGATCGCGCAGTCCATTCGCGACGTGGTGGCCGAGGTCCAGACCTATGTGCCCGGCTACCGGTTGCTCAACGAACCGCAGTTCGACGACCCGTCGATGAACTCCGGCGGGCAGGCGCTGGTCACCACCTTCGTCGAAGTCGAAGGCGCCGGTGATTACCTGCCGCCCTACGCCGGCAACCTCGACATCATGACTGCTGCCGCAACCAAGGTCGGCGAGGAAATCGCCAAGGAATCACTATCAGCCACTGCAGGAGGCACCCGATGAGCACCGATGTCTTCTTCAATCCGGTGTGGGACGTCCGCATCACCGACACCAGCCTGCGCGACGGCAGCCACCACAAACGCCACCAGTTCACCAAAGAGGAGGTCGGCGCCATTGTCGCGGCGATCGACGCCGCCGGCGTGCCGGTGATCGAGGTGACCCACGGCGACGGATTGGGCGGGTCGAGCTTCAACTACGGGTTCTCCAAAACCCCCGAGCAAGAGCTGATCAAACTGGCCGCCGAGACCGCCAGCGAAGCCAAGATCGCCTTCTTGATGCTGCCCGGTGTCGGCACCAAAGAGGACATCAAAGAAGCCCAGAACAACGGCGGGTCGATCTGCCGGATCGCCACCCACTGCACCGAGGCCGACGTATCCATCCAGCACTTCGGCCTGGCCCGCGAGTTGGGTCTGGAAACCGTCGGGTTCTTGATGATGGCCCACACCATTCCGCCGGAGAAGCTGGCCAAACAGGCCCGGATCATGGCTGACGCCGGCTGCCAATGTGTTTACGTGGTCGATTCGGCGGGCGCGCTGGTGCTCGAAGGCGTGCGCGACCGGGTTGCCGCGCTGGTCGCCGAACTCGGCGACGACGCCCAGGTCGGCTTTCACGGGCACGAAAACCTCGGGCTCGGGGTGGCCAACAGCGTCGAGGCGGTCCGTGCCGGAGCCAAGCAGATCGACGGGTCGGTGCGGCGCTTCGGCGCCGGCGCCGGCAACGCGCCGGTCGAGGCGCTGATCGGGGTGTTCGACAAGATCGGCGTCAAGACCGGCATCGACTTCTTCGATATCGCCGACGCCGCCGAAGACGTGGTGCGTCCGGCGATGCCCGCGGAATGTCTGCTCGACCGCAACGCGCTGATCATGGGCTATTCGGGGGTGTATTCCAGCTTCCTCAAGCACGCCATCCGGCAATCCGAACGCTACGGCGTGCCCGCCCACGAACTGCTGCACCGGGCCGGTCAGCGCAAACTCATCGGCGGCCAGGAAGACCAGCTGATCGACATCGCACTGGAGATCAAGCGCGAAGAAGCTGCTAGCACGTAACCGCGCGGAACGCTTCGACGAGTCCGGTCAGCAGATCAGTCGCGCGGCTGACCTCACGCGGCAGCGACATGGTGACCCGCACATCGGTCACACCGGCTGAGATCAGCGGCGCAGCCGATGCCACGGTCGCAGCTATGTCGACCGAACGGTCGGGTCGCTTGACGGTGGTCGCATGACCGAGGACCTGCAGGTCAACGGGGTCGCCACCGAGGTCGGCGATCTTGTCCTTCATTGCTGCGATCGCTCCCGCAGGATCGCTCACGGCGGGGCCCCACGGGATCCAGCCGCGACCGAATTTGCTCAACCGGCGTGCGACGGCGTCGTTCACCGTTCCACTGACCCAGATCGGTACTCCGCCAACCTGAACTGGTTTGGGCATCTGGTGAATCTTGTCGAACGACAATTCGGGTGACCGATAGGAACTGCGCTGCTGTGTCCACAGTGCATTGCACACTTCCAGCGTGTGATCGAGCAGCCTTCCCCGGCGCTCGAACGGCAAGCCTGCTGCCTCGTACTCCTCGCGCTGCCAGCCCACACCCACACCCAGATCAACCCGGCCGCCTGACAACACGTCCAGGGTCGAGACCTGCTTGGCAAGGACAGCAGGGCGGCGCAGCGCCGCCAGCAGCACCGCTGTGCCGAGCCGGATGCGGGTCGTCATCGCCGCCAGCGCAGTGAGCACTGTCAGCGGCTCGAGCCACTGACCATCGGGGCCTGTCGGTTGGCGGCCGCCGGCGATCCCACCCAGCGCCGGGTTGCTGTACGCGTCCGGATTTTCGCCGAACACGACGTGGTCAGAGACCACGACGCGGTCTACGCCCGCAGCATCCATGGCCTGCCCCAACGCCAGCGTCGAAGTCCACGCGTGGTCCTGATCATCGGTAAAGGTGCGCAGCTGAAGCGAGATCTGTGGCGATATCGGCATGTCTCCTCCTACCCGGCGGACGTGATGCCGCTAGCGCGTCGTTGCACATCGCCTGTCGCGCATAACTTTATGACGCCACCGGCGACGCCGACCGCCCGCCGCGTCGTCGTTTCACGCCGACCGCTCAACCGATCCATGTTTGGCCTGCGGCGCATCGGGCAATGGTTGTGGGCGGGTGGGGATCTTGCTAACAGCGAGGAGCAGTCCGATGCACATGTCAGCGACGGCCCTTCGTCGTGGGCTTTACGGAATGTTTGCCGGCGCGCTACTGACGGCCGGGGTGGTGGCCATGGTGCCCGCTGCGCACTCCGCGCCGAGCCCCTGCAGCTCGATACGCCAGGCGCAGGTGCATTTCCCGGCCTGCCAGGCCCAGCTGCGCTAACGCTGTCGCGAGTACCCTCGATTAGCAGACATAGAGCGATGGAATACCGCACAAAAGGACCGAGCCGATGACCGCTTCCAACCACATTCGCCGCAGACCGCACGGCCTGCTCGCCGGGGGGCTACTAAGTGCAGCCGCTGCGGCCGTGATCGCGCTGCCCTTGGCGGGCACAGCCAACGCGGAACCCGCGTGCGATCAGACCGTCGGTAATTCCATCGACGCGTACCTGCAGCGGCACCCTGACCTCCACGCGCAACTGCAAGCCAAATCGCGGGCCGAGGGCGGTAACGGCAGCGCCATCGACTACCTGAACCGGCATCCCGATGTGCGGCAGCATCTGATCGACCTGTCGCAGCAGTGCGCGCCGTAGTGAGTCGCGCTCGTCGTTGAACGCCGCGGCCGACGCCCCGGAATGTTCGCCCATTGACGAAAACTAGAACACGTTCTAGCGTCTAGGCGTGTTCTCCCAGCCGCTCATCGACGCCATCGCCGAGGCCGAGGAACTCGTGGTGGCCGCGCCGCACATCGAGACCGAAGCCGACCTGCTCGAAGGACTGCAATACCTGGCTGGCTGTATCGCCGCCTGCACGCACCTGGCGTTCGACTATGAGCGCGACCACCCATTCCTGCTCTCTGGCACGGGTCCGTTCACCAAGATGGGTTTGGACAATCCGGACACCCTCTACTTCGGCTGCCGGGTGCATGCCAACCACGACTACCTGGTCACCGGCACGCGCGGCACCACGACGGATTTGAGCTTCCAATTGCTCGGCGGCGAATACACCGACGACAATGTGCCGGCCAGCCAGGCCGCGTTCGACGACCGCGAGCTCGAGATCGCCGACGACGGCAGTTTCGAGTGGCGGGTGCGGCCGACGGGTCCCGCACAGCTGGTGATTCGCGAGGTCTACGGCGATTGGTCGCAGCAGCGCGGCACCGTGGCGATCACCCGCCTGGACACCGCGGGTACCGCGCCGCCGCCGCTGACCCGCGCCACTATCGAAAAGCGTTACAGCACAGCAGGAAAGCAACTCGTCAACCGAATAAAGACCTGGATCCAGTTCCCACAGTGGTTCTATCTGAACATCCCGGTCAACACCATGGTCTCACCGCGGCTGACGCCGGGCGGCTTGTCAACCCAGTACTCGTCCGCCGGGCATTTCGACCTACGGCCCGACCAGGCCCTGATCATCACGTTGCCGGTGACGGACGCGCCGTATCTCGGCTTCCAACTGGGCAGCATGTGGTACATCTCGCTGGACTACATCAACCACCAAACCTCGCTGAATGCCGCTCAGGCTCAGGCAGATCCCGACGGCAAGATCCGCATCGTCGTCGCCGACCAGAACCCCGGCGTCACCAACTGGGTCGAAACACTGGGGCACCGTCGCGGATTCCTACAGTTCCGCTGGCAACGGGTCTCACGCCAGCTCGCCGAGGCGGACGGACCCAGCGTCGAGCTCGTCGACTTCGACGCCGTCCCGGCCGCGCTGCCGCATTACGAGCACAACAAGATCTCCGAGGACGGCTGGCGCGCGCGAATCGCCCAGCGCCAAAACCAAATCGCCAACAGAATGCTGGGGTAGTGATGCCAGGAATGCTCGACGGCAAGGTCGTGGTGATCAGCGGCGTGGGCCCTGCCCTCGGCACCACGCTGGCCCGGCGCTGTGCCGAAGATGGCGCCGACCTGGTGTTGGCGGCGCGCACGGTCGAACGCCTCGACGACGTCGCCAACCAGATCACCGACACCGGCCGGCGCGCGGTGGCGGTCTCCACCGACATCACCGACGACGATCAGGTGGCTAACCTGGTGGAAGCTTCGCTGGCCGCCTACGGCAAAGTCGACGTGTTGATCAACAACGCTTTTCGGGTGCCGTCGATGAAACCGTTGGCCGGCACCACGTTTCAACATATCCGCGATGCCATCGAACTCACTGTGCTCGGCGCGTTGCGGCTCATCCAGCGATTCACGCCCGCGCTCGCCGAGTCGAGCGGCTCGATCGTCAACGTCAATTCGATGGTGATTCGGCACTCGCAGGCCAAATACGGCGCTTACAAAATGGCCAAGTCCGCGTTGCTGGCGATGTCCCAGTCGCTGGCCACCGAGCTCGGTGACGACGGAATTCGAGTCAATTCAGTTGCACCAGGCTATATCTGGGGCGACACCCTCAAGGGATACTTCACGCATCAGGCTGGCAAATACGGGACGACGGTGGATCAGATTTACGCCGCCACCGCCACGAACTCCGACCTGAAGCGGCTGCCCACCGAGGACGAGGTCGCGTCGGCGATCCTGTTTTTCGCCAGCGACCTGTCCAGTGGCATCACCGGACAGACGCTCGACGTCAACTGCGGAGAGTACAAGGCCTGATGACCTCGCGAACCGACGTCGCAACCGTCGACGACTTGCACGCCTCGGCGACCAAGTTGGTTGGGCTGGACGATTTCGGCACCGACGACGACAACTATCGGGAAGCACTGGGCGTATTGCTCGAGTCTTATCAGCGGGAGGCCAACCTCACCGAACTGGGCAGCAAGATGAACCGGTTCTTTTTGCGTGGCGCGCTGGTGGCCCGCTTGCTGTCCCAAGCCGCCTGGCAGCAATACCCCAGGCATGCCGACGTTGTGATCCAGCGGCCGATCTTCGTCACCGGGCTGGTGCGCACGGGAACCACTGCGCTACACCGCCTGCTCGGCGCCGACCCCGCGCATCAAGGCTTGCAAATGTGGCTGGCCGAATACCCGCAGCCACGTCCGCCGCGGGAAACCTGGGACTCCAACCCCATCCACCGAGAAATCGACGCCCGGTTCACCCAGCACCACAACGAGAACCCGGACTACACGGGGCTGCACTTCATGGCCGCCGACGAATTGGAGGAATGCTGGCAGTTGCTGCGGCAGTCATTTCATTCGGTGTCCTACGAGACGCTGGCGCACCTGCCCAGCTACGCGAAATGGCTGTCGGGCCAAGATTGGGGCCCGGCATATCGACGGCACCGCAAGAACCTTCAGTTGATCGGACTCAACGATCCCGGAAAACGCTGGGTGCTCAAGAATCCCAGCCATCTGTTCGCCTTGGACGCGCTGATGGCCACCTATCCCGACGCGCTGGTGGTGCAGACGCATCGCCCGGTCGAGACGATCATGGCGTCGATGTGCTCGCTGGCCCAGCACACCGCCGAGGGCTGGTCGAACACGTACACCGGCGCTCAGATCGGACACGACTCGATGGATACGTGGTCACGCGGGCTGGAGCGGTTCAATGCGGCACGGGCTGAGTACGATCCGGCACAGTTCTGCGATGTGGACTACGCAGACTTCGTCGCGGACCCAGTCGGCACCGCAGAAGGTGTGTACCGGCACTTCGGCTTGACGCTCACCGATGAGGCGCGGGCCGCGATGGAACTCAGCCACGCCGAAAGCCAGACCGGCCCGCGCGCGCCCAAACATACGTATTCGCTGGCCGATTACGGGCTGACTGCCGAGGCGGTCAGGGAACGCTTCGCCGGGCTGTGATCGCTAGCCGTCGCCGGGGGCCGGTGCGCTGGACTCTTCCTCCAGACAGCCTTCGGCGACTGCGTGTTTGATGCTGTCGGCCAGCTTGGGGCATGACCGGGCGCGGCTGCTGTGTCCGCCTTCGGCGCGCAGGTCGGCGAAGAATGCGCAGCGCTGCGCCGCCTCGGAATTCCACTGCACCGCAGTGTGTCCCGGTCCGAGCTTCTTGACGGCAACGGTTGCGTGGCAGAACCGGCAGTCCACCGGCACCAGGCCCGCTGAGAGGTAACGCTCGCGGTCGGCGCGGGAGGATTCGGCGATAGCGGCGGCCCGCTGAGGGTCGTTCGCGAAATCCGGTGCCTTCGCCCAGCGTCCGCCGGCGGGATCGCCGGACGGCGCATGGTCATGGTCGTCGTGTGGGCCGTGCAGGGCCAACATCGACCGGGCAAGTTGGTCGACGTTGGGCGGCTGCTCGCTGCCGGTCATGACGACGCCTGGTCGGCCTTTTCTTCCTCGGCCTGCCGTTTGAGGTTCTCTTCCACTTCGACGTGCCACTTCTCGTTGGCCACAGTGGTGTCCACCTCGATTTCGAAGCGATCGGTCATCTCCGCGGTGACATCGGCGGCATCGACATAGAACTGTTGATACCAGCGCCGCATCTGGTAGACCGCGCCGTCCTCCTCGACCAGTAGCGGATTGTCGATGCGGGTCTTGTGTTTCCAGATTTCGACGTCCTGCAGAAAGCCCTTGCTGACTCCGTCGGTCATCGCATCCGCGAGCTTCTCGGTCATCGCTTCGTCCATGCCCTTGGGCTTTTCGACGATCACACCCCACTGCAGGACGAACTTTTCCTGTGTCACCGGGTAGTGGCAGTTGATCAGGATGGATTCGGCCTTGTAGCCGCCGTAGCTGTTGTGCAGCCAGTTGATCATGAACGACGGTCCGAAGTAACTGGCCTCCGAATCCAGGTGTGCCTCCCCGTAGGTGGTGCCCATGTCGTTCACGTCGGGTCGGCCGACGTTGTGTAGGTACTGCGAGGCGATGTGGCCCTCGAACACGTTCTTGAAATACGTGGGCAGCCCGTAGTGGATGTAGAAAAAGTGCGCCATGTCGGTGACGTTGTCGATGATGTCGCGGCAGTTGGAGTTGATCTCCATGCTGTTCCACCGCCAGTCGGTCCACTCACCGCCGGACCACTCGGGGATCTCCGGGATCCGTACCTCGTCCGGCGGCGGGTTGCCCTCATGGTCGTGCCAGACGAACAGCAGTCCGCCGCGGACATCGGTGGTCCAGGCACGGGTGCGGGCCAGCCGCGGCGTGCGCTTGGCGTAGGGCACCAGCTTGCACTTGCCGTCGCCGCCCCAGCGCCAGTCGTGGAATGGGCAGGCGAGTTCGTCGCCTTTGATGGTGCCCTGCGCCAGGTTGCCGCCCATGTGCCGGCAATAGCCGTCGAGGACGTTCAGTCCGCCCTGCGAGTCGGCGAACACGACGAGGTGGGTGCCGAAGATTTCGATGCCGTGGGGCTGCCCGTCCAGGAAGTCCTTGACCGGGCCCAAGCAGTGCCAGCCCCGGGCGTACCTGTCGGGCAGGGTGCCTGTGTCGATCTCGCGAATGCCGGCCGTCTCGGTAGCCATGCCACGCCTCCAACTTTGTCAGCTTCTAACTAGAACACGTTACAGTTTTTCTATCGGATCGCGCAATCATGGCCGCTCTCACTAGGGCCTACCCGCTCTGAGGTATATCTGAACGATGCCGTTGTTTTCCTTCGAAGGCCGCGCGCCGAAGATCGATCCCACCGCCTTCGTTGCGCCCACCGCGACCTTGATCGGTGACGTGACGATCGAAGCCGGCGCGTCAGTGTGGTTCAACGCCGTACTGCGCGCCGACTACGGGCCGGTCGTCGTGCGCGAGGGCGCCAATGTTCAGGACGGATCGGTGCTCCATTCACCGCCAGGCATCCCGGTCGACATCGGCCCGGGGGCCACGGTGGCGCACATGTGCACCATCCACGGTGTGCACGTCGGGGCCGAGGCGCTGATCGCCAACCACGCCACCGTCCTGGACGGGGCGGTGATCGGCGCACGCAGCATGGTCGCAGCCGGTGCTCTGGTGCTCGGTGGCACGAAGATCCCCGACGAGGTGCTGGTGGTGGGCGCACCGGCCACTGTGAAGGGGCCGATCGCGGGCACCGGGGCCGAGATGTGGGTGAAGGCCAACCCGCAGGCCTATCAGGACCTGGGCCGCCGTTACCTCACCGGCTTGGAACCGCTCTAGATTTTGCGCGCCGACGCCGTTGCGCGGTCGACCTCCCAGTACGCGCGCAGTGCCACCAGTCTGCCGTCGTCGTCGGCCTTGTAGGTGAAGACGCCGTCGGTGGTGATCCGGTACCCACCCATGGTGATCACAATGTTGCCGACGTTGGCTTCCTCGTTGCCGCACTGGAACGTGTCGACAAAGTTGAACTCGATCTTGTCGGTCGGGGCGATCGCCTTGTCCCAGAACGCCGAGATGGCGTCGCGGCCGCGATGGCCCTTGCCTTCCGGATCGAAGTGAGATGGACCGATGGGGTCTTCGACGCTCGCGTCGTCGGCGAAAACCTCCAGCCAGGCCGCCTTGTCGCGGGCGATCACCGCGTCGCGGGAACGCTTGCCGGCCAGGTGTGCGGGCGAGTCTGTCACTGTTGCCATCCCGAGTGGATATAGGTGTCGGCGAAACGCTTCAGCGAATCCTTCTTCTTGTCGAGCGGCGCGTCGAAGCCCAGTCCGTCGAACACCCAAGGGATCACGATGTTGTCGGTGACGCCGATGTCGGCGAGCTCGCGGTGGCCATCGACCCCAAACTTGTCGATGCATACCGCCTGGAACTCGAAAGGCTGGTCGGCACCGCCGTATTCGGCGCGCAAAGCATTGAGCTTGCCGATGGTTTCGGCGAGTTGGTCAGCGGTCATCATGGCGCTGGTCCAGCCGTCGCTGACGCGCGCCGCGCGCTTGAGTGCGACGTCGGTGTGGCCACCGACGTAGAACGGCACCGGCTGGCTGGGGGCCGGGCTCATCTGCAGTCGGTCGAAGTCGTAGAACTCGCCGTGGAATTCGACCATCCCACCGCCCAGTACCAGTTTGATGACTTCGATCATTTCGTCGACGCGTGCGCCGCGGCGCTTGTAGGGCACCCCGCACCACTCAAATTCCTCCGGCGCCCAGCCGATCCCGACACCGAAGCCGAACCGGTTGCCGGTCAGGTTGGCCACCGAGCCGACCTGGCGAGCCAGCAGCAGCGGATTGCGGGAGCCGAGTTTCATCACGTTGGTGTAGAACCGCAGTGTCGAGGTCACTGCGCCCATCGCACCGGCGGCGATCAGCGGGTCCACCCACGGCGTGTTCTCGTCCCACATCCGCGAGCCGTCCGGGGTGTAGGGATAGTCGGCCGCGGCTTTTTCCATGTAGAACAGCGAGTCTGGCAGCGCGATCGCGTCGAACCCCACCTCCTCGGCGGTTCTGGCCAGCTCGGTCAGCTGGTCGATCGGCCCCATCGCGACGCTGCAGGTGTACTTCATGGCTTGTCTGCCCCCACCACCCACATCGAGTAATACTGCGAACCACCGCCGTAGGCGTGTCCGAGTGCCTTCCGGGCGTTAGGTACTTGGTGATCGCCTGCTTTGCCCATCACCTGGATGGCGGCTTCGGCGAACCGGATCAAACCCGAGGCGCCGATTGGGTTAGACGACAGCACGCCGCCGGAGGCGTTGAGCGGGATGCGCCCGCCGATCGCGGTTTCGCCGGCTTCGGTGAGCTTCCACCCCTCGCCCTCGGGGGCAAACCCGAGGTTCTCCAGCCACATCGGCTCGAACCACGAGAACGGCACGTAGATCTCGGCGGCGTCGATTTCGTCGATCGGGCTGGTGATGCCGGCCGCCTTCCACAGCGCCTTGGCGGCGTCGCGCCCGGCCTGCGGGTTGACCTGGTCGCGGCCGGAGTACGCCAGCGGTTCGGTGCGCAACGCGGTGGCGTGGATCCATGCCACCGGATGGCCGTCGGCGACCCGCTTGTCGGCGGCGTCTTCGTTGCCGATCACCACCGCGCAGGCGCCGTCGGACGACGGGCACGTCTCGTCGAAACGGATGGGGTCCCACAGCATCTGCGACGACATCACCTTGTCCAGCGTGATGTCCGGTTGATGCAGATGCGCCAACGGGTTTTTGGCGCCGTTGAGCCGGTCTTTGACCGCCACCATGGCACCGATGTGCGTTGGTGCGCCGGATCGGCGGATGTAGGAGCGCACGTGCGGAGCGAAGTAGCCGCCCGCGCCGGCGCCGACAGGCTTGGTGAATGGCACTGGAATGCTCAACGCCCACATGGCATTTGACTCGGACTGCTTTTCCCAGGCCATCGCCAGCACCCGCCGGTACTTGCCCGACTGCACCAGGCTGGCCGCCACCACACCAGTAGACCCGCCGACCGAACCCGCGGTGTGCACCCGGATCAGCGGCTTGCCCGTCGCGCCGACGGCGTCGGCCATGAACAGCTCCGGCATCATCACGCCCTCAAAGAAGTCGGGCGCCTTGCCGACCACCACGGCGTCGATGTCTTCCATGGTCGACCCGGAGTCGGACAATGCCTTGTCGATGGCCTCGCGAACCAGCCCGTTCATCGAGACGTCCTGGCGCTTGGCGACGTACTTCGTCTGGCCGGTGCCGAGCACCGCCGCAAGCTGGCCTGCCATCTTATTTCCCTTCCAGCACGGCGACGAGATTCTGTTGCAACACTGGGCCGCTGGTGGCGTGCGCCAGCACCCGGCCTGCCGAACGGTCGAAAATGTGTTGTGCTGCAAAGCCGATGCGCTCCAATCCTGCGGAGAACATCGGGTTGGCGGCCAGCGTGCCGCCCGACGGGTTGACCTTCGTTGACGACGGCAGGCCGATCGCCTCGGTCAGGATCAGTTGCTGATGGGTGAACGGCGCGTAGATCTCGGCCACCTCGATCGAGCTGGTATCTCCGCCCGTCGCGGCCTTGGCTGACGCCTCTGTTGACGGCGAGGTGGTCAGGTCGCGGGCGCCGAGGATCGGGGTCTCGATGCGGTGCTCGAACCCGGTGATCCAGGCTGGGTTCTCCCGCAGCTCGCGGGCTTTGTCGCCGGCAGCCAGCACGATCGCCGACGCGCCGTCGGTGATCGGCGCAATGTCGTGGCGCCGAAGGGGATCGGCGAAGAACGGCCGGGCCAGCAGTTCGTCGATGCTCTTCGCCGGCTTTTCCGAATCGGTGCGCTCGGCAGCCGCGAACGAGTCCAGCGCCACTTGCGCCATCTGCTCGGCAGTCCACTTGCCGGCGTCCAAGCCGAAACGGGCCTGCAGCCCCGCCATCGACACTGCGTCCGGCCACAGCGGCGCGACGGTGTACGGATCGGTCTGCATCGCAAGCACCCGGCGCAGCGTGCCCGCGGAGGACTTGCCGAAGCCGTAAACCAGCGCGGTGTCGACCTCACCGGTCAGCAGCTTGATGTAGGCCTCGTAAAGCGCCCATGCGGCGTCCATTTCCACGTGCGACTCGTTGATCGGGGGCACCGCCCCGATCGAGTCGATTGCGGAGATAAACGAAAATGCCCGACCCGCAAGGTAATCCGACGAGCCGGAGCACCAGAAGCCGATGTCGGTCTGCTCAAGCCCGAGTTCGTCATAAAGTGCATGGAAGCACGGCATCAACATTTCGACGCCGTTGGTGGTGCCGTCGGTGCGGCGCACATGCGGCGCATGGGCGAATCCGACGACAGCTACATCGCGATCGGTCACGTTATCCCTCTTACAGGTGGTGTTTGTAGGTGTCGTAGTCGGCGTCGGGTTCGCCGGTCGGCTTGAAGTATTCGATGTTGTCGATGCCCAGGCCCCATTCCTCCTGAGGCTTCCACACCGCTTGCACCCGCATGCCCATCCGCACCTCGGCGGCGTCGATCTCCTGAATCAGGTGCAGGAAGGCGATGTCGGCGCCGTCGAGGAGGACGTAAGCGGCGACGTACGGCGGTTTGATGCGCTGGCCGGCGAACGGGATGTTGATGATCGCGAACGTCGTCACTGTGCCCTTGTCGGGCAGTTCGACGAAGTTGTCGAGTTCGCGGCCCGTTGCTGGATCTGCCTCCTTCGGCGGGAAATACACCTTCCCGTCCTCGCCGGTGCGGGCGCCGAGCAGCTTGCCCTCTTCAAGGGCACGCAGAAACGCGGTCTCGGGAAGTGAAGCGGTGTGCTGGATTTCGATGCTGCTAGGCGTTTCCTGGACGGTCACCGGGTCACGGTCGTCGGTCGTTTCGGCAGTTTGGTTACTGGGTTCGGTCTGCTCGCCGAGCGCGAAGTAGGCGATATCGGTGATCGCGCCCACCGGCTGGTCGACCCAGTGCGCATGCACGCGGGCCCCGGTAATGCTCGCGTCGGACGATCCAACATCGACGGCGTGTAGCAGGCCGACGTCGGCACCGTCGAGCTTGATCAGTGCCCAGGCGAACGGCCGGTCCAGCGGCTGCCCCTGCAGAGGCGCGGGCTGCCAGGTCCACGACAGCACGGTCCCGACACTGGCCACCGGTACGATCTCGGTCAATCGTTCATAGGTCACGGGGTCGAACTCGGCGGGCGGGACGTAAACCCGGCCGTCCGAGCCCCGGACACCGACGATGCGTCGCTCACGCAGGGCGGTGAAGAACT
Source organism: Mycobacterium sp. NGS62 (assembly GCF_059812285.1). Classification (NCBI taxonomy): domain Bacteria; kingdom Bacillati; phylum Actinomycetota; class Actinomycetes; order Mycobacteriales; family Mycobacteriaceae; genus Mycobacterium; species Mycobacterium sp. NGS62. Next base: position 126,820 of record NZ_JCALCK010000006.1, read on the forward strand.
GGCTGAGGGTAGGTCCGACCGAACGGGTGTAGTCGAAGGACAGCTTCAGAGGTGCCGCGAGAGGCCGCTGATCGGTATCGATCTGCACCGGGCTGCTTTGGCTGGTGGTCACAGCAACGAGTAGAACAGGTTCTAAGAATCTGAGCAAGGAGCCGGGAATGAAGCTGGGACTGCAACTGGGTTACTGGGGCGCACAGCCGCCGGAGAACGCGGCTGAGCTGGTGGCGGCGGCCGAAGACGCCGGCTTCGACGCGGTGTTCACCGCGGAGGCCTGGGGCTCGGATGCCTACACGCCACTGGCCTGGTGGGGAGCGTCGACGAGCCGGCTGCGGCTGGGCACCTCGGTGGTGCAACTGTCTGCGCGCACCCCGACCGCGTGCGCGATGGCGGCGCTGACCCTGGATCACCTTTCCGGCGGGCGCCACCTGCTGGGCCTGGGTGTGTCCGGTCCGCAGGTGGTCGAAGGCTGGTACGGGCAGAAATTCCCCAAGCCGCTGGCCCGCACCCGGGAATACATCGACATCATCCGGCAGGTATGGGCCCGGGAGAAGCCGGTCACCAGCGACGGCCCGCACTATCCGCTGCCGCTAACAGGTGACGGCACAACGGGTCTGGGCAAGGCGCTCAAACCCATCACCCATCCGCTGCGGTCCGACATCCCGATCATGTTGGGCGCGGAAGGCCCGAAGAACGTGGCACTGGCCGCCGAGATCTGCGACGGCTGGCTGCCGATCTTCTACACCCCGCGACTGGCCGACATGTACAACGAATGGCTCGACGAAGGTTTCGCCCGCCCGGGGGCCCGTCGCAGTCGCGAGGATTTCGAGGTCTGCGCGACCGCCCAGGTGGTCATCACCGACGATCGGCCCGCGGCGTTCGCCGGCATCAAGCCGTTCCTGGCGCTCTACATGGGCGGCATGGGTGCCGAGGACACCAACTTCCACGCTGACGTCTACCGACGGATGGGCTACGCCGAGGTCGTCGACGAGGTCACCGCACTGTTTCGCGGTAACCGCAAGGACGAGGCCGCCAAAATCATTCCCGATGAACTCGTCGATGACGCGGTGATCGTTGGCGACATCGACTACGTGCGTAAGCAGATCACGGTCTGGGAGGCCGCAGGCGTGACGATGATGGTGGTCTCGGCGCGCAGCATAGAGCAGGTCCGCGAGCTCGCCGCTTTGGTGTAGTTCCCGCGCCTTGTCGGCACGACTTCTTGTCACGCGGTTAGAACACGTTCTAGCGTGGCGATCGCAAGCGCGGCGGAGCCGGGCGCAGCGGGTCGCCACTACGTTAGATTGGCCGGATGACCCGCTCAGCCGAGCGCGTGGGCGTCGCCGAACGACATTTCCACATTGGCGACCGATCCCGACACCATCGCTCGCTTCGGCAGGCCCAGCGACGCCAACTCCGCGGCGTAGGGGTGATCGCCCAATCGCACGGCCGCCCCGCCGATCCGGCCGCGCAACCCGCTGACCTTCATCTCCCACGGCACCTCGCGGGTAGTGCCCTCGGCGTAGGTGTAGGTCTTGAGCACCTGCGGTTTCGTCGTGAACAGCGACGGAACGGGCAGACCGCGGCGGAAATCGATGCCCGCGATGTGCGAGCCTTCGACGCTGACGTCGAACCCGAAGTTGCCGTCTTCACGAACGCTGAAGTCCGCCATGATCTTCGGAAATCCCCAGATGGTGCGCCCGGCCTCCAACGTGAAGCTCTGGTCGACCGGCAGGTGGTGGATGAACGCTGCCGCGTCCTGCAGCGCCCGCCAGCCGTGGGCCTGCGAGCCGGGCGGATTGACCATCACGCAGGTGCCGAATTCGTGGTACTGCCCGAGGTCGCCGTCGATGTAGCGCGCCAGCATCAGATTGACCACGGCGCGGCCGGGGCGGTGTTGGCAGACCTGCAGGCCGCTGTAGTCGATGAGCCGCTGGGCCGCCTCGGCGTCCACCGAGAACATCGCCGTGTGCACGTCTGCCTTCCGAACCCGCACCGGCATAGTCAGTACCGTTCCGGCGATGGTGTGTTGTGATTCAGGCATATCTGGAGGTTAGTCCATGACAGTCACGATTCCCGATGTCGATTTGACAGACGGCACGTTCTACGCCGACGGCCGGCAAGCCCGGGAGGCGTATCGCTGGATGCGCGCCAACCAGCCGGTGTTTCGGGATCGCAACGGGCTCGCCGCGGCCACGACCTATCAGGCAATCATCGACGCCGAGCGCAACCCAGAGCTGTTCTCCAGCACCGGGGGGATTCGTCCCGACCAGCCCGGCATGCCGTACATGATCGACATGGACGACCCCGCACACCTGTTGCGGCGCAAGCTCGTCAACGCCGGCTTCACCCGCAAGCGCGTCCGCGAGAAGGAGCCGTCGATTGCGCGGCTCTGCGACACGCTGATCGACGCGGTCTGTGAGCGCGGCCAGTGTGACTTTGTCCGTGACATCGCAGCTCCGCTGCCGATGGCCGTGATCGGCGACATGCTGGGCGTGCTGCCCGAAGAGCGGGGGATGCTGCTCAAGTGGTCTGATGACCTGGTCACCGGGCTGAGCTCGCACATCGACCCGACGTCGGCAGAGTTCCAGGCGGTCATGGACGCGTTTGCGGCCTATACCGAATTCACGATGGGCATCATCACCAAGCGTCGGGCCGAGCCGACCGATGACCTGTTCTCCATCCTGGTCAACGCCGAGGTTGAGGGACAGCGGATGTCGGATGACGAGATCGTCTTCGAGACCCTGCTGATCCTCATCGGCGGCGACGAGACCACCCGGCACACGCTGTCCGGCGGCACCGAACAACTGCTGCGCCACCGCGACCAATGGGACCAGCTGGCGGCTGACCCGTCGTCGCTGTTGCTAGGAGGCGCCATCGAGGAGATGCTGCGGTGGACGTCGCCGGTGAAGAACATGTGCCGGACGTTGACCGCCGACACCGAATTTCACGGCACCTCGCTTCGCGAGGGCGAGAAAATCATGCTGCTGTTCGAGTCGGCGAACTTCGACGAGTCGGTGTTCGAAAACCCCGAGCAGTTCGACATCCGGCGAGACCCCAACAGCCATCTGGCCTTTGGCTTCGGCACGCACTTCTGTCTGGGCAATCAGCTGGCCCGCCTGGAGCTTTCGCTGATGACGTCGCGTGTTCTGCAGCGTCTACCTGATCTGCGGCTGGCCTCTTATCACGACGGAGCTTTGCCGCTGCGGCCGGCCAACTTCGTCAGCGGCCTCGAGTCGATGCCGGTCGTGTTCACGCCCAGCGCGCCTCTGCACCGAGCGTGAAGCTGTTGCGAAGAAACAGCCAAAACCTCGCAACAGGTTCACGTTCGACGATCCCAGGCCGCTGAAACCCGGCCGATCACCCCGCCTTCGGTGTCCTCTGCCGTCACCCATATATCGACCCAGCCCAACTCTGCGACGGCTTCGGCGCGCCTGATGTCGTGGTTGAATTGCCGCCGATCCATCCGGTGGTGATCGCCCTCGCAGTCCACCGCCAGCTTGATGTGCTCCCAGCCCATGTCGAATACGGCGACGAGTTGGCCGTATTCGTCGTAGGCCGGGATCTGCGTCTGGGGTGGGGGGAAGCCCGCGCGGATCAGCACCAGGCGCAGCCACGTTTCGCGCGGTGATTCGGCACCGGAGTCAACGAGTGGCAGTGCAATCCGCGCGCGTCGGATGCCGCGACGGCCTTTGTAACGCTCGGCAAGCAGTTCCACGTCCGCCATTTTGAGGTGTGTTGCGCGGGCCAGCGCGTCGATCATTGCGACGCTCCTAGTGATGCGATATCGGCACGCCAAGTCCAAGGCGGTGCGCGCTGGGGTAGTTACCTTCATGCCGTCGACTGGTGCGACTTCGTCGTCTTCTATGCAGTCGGACCATGTTCGGATCGATGACGGTGCATGGCGATTGTCGTAGATGATCTCTGCTGGATTGTTGGCATCGACCCACTTGGCCCTGTGCAGCGCCGAAGCGGAGCGGCCTGCTACGACGCCGCGTCGCCGAGACCACAGCCAAGCCGCTTTGGCCCGGCTGAGCGCGGTGAGCTCGGTGCCGCGCGGCATGAAGACGTCCCGGTGAATCGCAACGTGTCTGCTCCGTAGGGCATACGGCGTCAGGGCACCGGATGCGACGGCCTCACTGCCGATAAACGGCTCTTCCATGACCGGAGTGTGCCGTGTAGGACTGACACGTCATCGAGAGTGAAGCTGTTGCGAAAAAACCGCGCGAAACTCGCAACAGTTTCACGCTCGGCGCCAAGAGCGGACGCGTCAGCGGCCGCGGAAGACCGGCGCGCGCTTCTCTTTGAAGGCCAGCGGGCCTTCTTTGGCGTCGTCGGACAAGAACACCTTGATACCGATCTGGGTGTCGATCTTGAACGCGTCGTTTTCGGCCAGGCCCTCGGTCTCCCGGATGGACCGCAGGATCGCCTGCACCGCCAGCGGCCCGTTGTTGGAGATCGCGTCAGCAATCTCCAACGCTTTGGTCAGCGCCTGCCCGTCCGGAACGACGTGCCCGATCAGCCCCATCTCCTTGGCCTCGGCGGCGGTGATGTGCCGCCCGGTCAACAACAGGTCACACGCCACCGTGTAGGGGATCTGCCGAACCAGCCGCACCGCTGAGCCGCCCATCGGATACAGGCTCCAGCGGGCCTCGGAGATCCCGAACTTGGCGCTTTCGCCGGCGACCCGGATGTCGGTGCCCTGCAGGATCTCGGTGCCCCCGGCGATGGCCGGGCCTTCGACCGCGGCAATCAACGGTTTGGTGAGCCGGCGGCCCTTGAGCAGAGCGTCGATGCGCGACGGGTCGTAGCTGCCGTCTTTGAACGAGTCACCGGGCGGTTTGGCGGTGGCCGCCTTGAGGTCCATGCCGGCGCAGAAGTAGCCGCCTGCTCCGGTCAAGATGCAGCAGCGGATGTCGGGATCGTTGTCGACGCGGTCCCACGCCTCGACCATGATCTGCATCATTTCGCCGCTGAGCGCATTGCGGGCGTCGGGGCGATTCAGCGTGACGATCAGGGTGTGTCCGCGCTGGTCAATCAGTGCATGAGCATCGCTCACCGGTGTCTGCCTTTCTGCGCGGCTGTCACAAACTTGTCAAGAAATGTAACACGTTCTAGTTTGGGTCCGTGGCCCTGAACATTGCCGACCTTGCCGAGCATGCCATCGACGCCGTGCCTGACCGTGTCGCCCTGATCTGCGGCGACGGCCAGCTCACGTACGCGCAGCTGGAGGATAAGGCCAACCGTCTCGCGCACTACCTGATCGACCAGGGCGTCAAAAAGGACGACAAGGTCGGCCTGTACTGCCGCAACCGCAACGAGATCGTGATCGCGATGCTGGGCATCGTGAAAGCCGGGGCCATCCTGGTCAACGTCAACTTCCGCTATGTCGAGGGTGAGCTGCGGTATCTGTTCGAAAACTCCGACATGGTCGCGGTGGTCCATGAGCGTCAGTACGCCGACCGGGTCGCCAACGTGTTGCCGGAAACCCCGAACGTCAAGACGGTGCTCGTCGTCGAAGACGGCTCAGACGCGGATTACCAGCGCTATGGCGGGGTGGAGTTCTACTCCGCGCTCGAAGAAGGCTCGCCGGAGCGTGACTTCGGTGAGCGCAGCGCCGACGACATCTACCTGCTCTACACCGGCGGCACCACCGGGTTCCCGAAGGGCGTGATGTGGCGCCACGAGGACATTTACCGCGTGCTCTTCGGCGGGACCGACTTTGCGACAGGCGAATTCGTCAAGGACGAGTACGACCTGGCCAAGCAGGCCGCGGCGAATCCGCCGATGATCCGCTATCCGATCCCGCCGATGATCCACGGCGCCACTCAGTCGGCCACGTGGATGTCGCTGTTCTCAGGTCAAACCACCGTTCTGGCACCGGAATTCGACGCCGACGAAGTGTGGCGGACAATCCATGACCACAAGGTCAATCTGTTGTTCTTCACCGGTGACGCGATGGCCCGCCCACTACTGGACGCACTCATGAAGGACAACGACTACGACCTGTCATCGCTGTTCTTGTTGGCCAGCACTGCGGCGCTGTTCTCACCGAGCATCAAGGAGAAGCTTCTCGAGCTGCTGCCCAACCGGGTCATCACCGACTCGATTGGCTCGTCGGAGACCGGCTTCGGCGGCACCAGCATCGTGGCCGCAGGCGAGGCGCACACCGGTGGGCCGCGGGTCACCATCGACCATCGCACGGTCGTACTCGACGACGACGGCAACGAAGTGAAGCCCGGCTCGGGTGTGCGCGGCATCATCGCGAAGAAGGGCAACATCCCCGTCGGCTACTACAAGGACGAGAAGAAGACCGCCGAGACGTTCAAAACCATCAACGGTGTGCGTTACGCGATCCCCGGGGACTATGCACAGGTGGAGGCCGATGGAACGGTCACCATGCTGGGCCGCGGTTCGGTGTCGATCAACAGCGGTGGGGAAAAGATCTACCCCGAGGAAGTCGAGGCCGCACTCAAGGGCCATGCTGACGTGTTCGACGCGCTGGTGGTCGGCGTGCCCGACGAGCGCTACGGCCAGTGCGTGGCCGCCGTCGTACAGCCACGCCCCGGAACACGCCCGGCGTTGACCGACCTCGACCGGTTCGTGCGCAGTGAGATCGCGGGATATAAAGTCCCCCGGGCACTTTGGTTTGTCGACGAGGTCAAGCGGTCGCCCGCGGGCAAGCCCGACTACCGCTGGGCCAAGGAACAGACCGAGGCAAGGCCGGCCGACGACAGGCATGCCAATCACGTAAAGGCCTGATGCGTTTACAGTCGGAGTGTGAATGGCGCTCACGTACTGATCAACACTCTGGTCGGCGGCGGGGTCGACGTGTGCTTCGCCAACCCCGGCACCTCCGAGATGCATTTCGTGGCCGCACTGGACGCGGTGCCGCGGATGCGTGGGGTGCTGGCCCTGTTCGAAGGCGTGGCCACCGGAGCGGCCGACGGCTATGCGCGCATCGCCGGCCGACCCGCGGCGGTGCTGCTGCACCTCGGGCCGGGGCTGGGCAACGGGCTGGCCAACCTGCACAACGCGCGCCGGGCGAGGGTGCCGATGGTGGTGGTTGTCGGCGACCACGCCACCTATCACAAAAAGTACGACGCACCACTGGAATCCGACATCGACGCGGTGGCCGGTAGCGTTTCCGGGTGGCTGCGCCGAACCGACGGCGATGTCGCGGCCGACGCCGCGGAGGCTATCGCCGCTAGCCAAAGCGGGGAACAGGTTGCCACCCTGATTCTGCCGGCGGACCTTTCGTGGAGCGAGGTCACACACACCGGCCATCCGACACCTGCCCAGTCAACGACGTCAACCGTCGACACGGACGCGGTCAAGCTGGTAGCCGAGGTGCTGCGTTCCGGCGAGCCCTCGGTAATTCTGATCGGCGGCGACGCCACCCGAGCTCCCGGCCTGCAGGCGGCGGCCAGGGCCGCATCGACGACCGGTGCCCGCTGGTATTGCGAGACATTCCCTACCCGGCTGGAGCGCGGTGCAGGCATTCCCGCGGTCGAACGCATCGCCTACTTCGCCGAAGCCGTTGCCGCGCAACTCGACGGCGCCAAGCATCTGATCCTGGCCGGTGCGGCGTCACCGGTATCGTTTTTCGCCTATCCAGGCAAACCCAGCGACCTGGTACCGGACGGCTGCGAAGTCCACGTGCTCGCACACCGCACCGGGGCCGCCGACGCGTTGGCGGCACTGGCTGACGAGGTGGCGCCGGACACCGTCGCCGAGGCTGCTGCGCTGTCGCGCCCGCAGCTGCCCACCGGTGCGTTGACCGCCGCTTCGGCCGCCGACGTGATCGGTGCGCTCATGCCGGAACGCGCAATCGTGGTCGACGAGTCCAACACTTCCGGGCTGCCACTGGCTGCTGCGACGGCCGGGGCGCCGGCACACGATTGGCTCACCCTGACCGGGGGAGCGATCGGCTACGGCATCCCCGCCGCGGTGGGCGCCGCGGTCGCTGCGCCGGACCGTCCGGTGCTGTGCCTGGAATCCGACGGCTCGGCGATGTACACCATTTCGGGCCTGTGGACTCAGGCGCGGGAGAAGCTCGACGTCACCACCGTCATCTACAGCAACGGCGCCTACGACATTCTGCGGCTTGAACTGCAGCGCGTCGGAGCCGAGGGCGCACCCGGCCCCAAAGCGCGCGAACTACTCGACTTGACCGGCCCAAGAATGGATTTCGTCAAGCTCGCCGAGGGAATGGGGGTACCGGCGCGCCGGGTCGGCACCGTTGAGGAGCTCGCCGACGCACTGCGTGTGAGCTTCAGCGAAACCGGACCGCACCTCATCGAGGCGATAGTGCCTTCAATGCTGGGATGACGGGCTACTGGATCGGTTCGTCACCGAGCACGGTGGTGCGCAGCATCTCTCGTGGGGAGTCCGGGTCATAGGGTGCAGCCCGGTGCAGTACCCCGCGGTTGTCCCAGATCACCGTGTCGCCGACCGACCACCGGTGGCTGTAGACCTTGGCGGGCACTGTGGCGCGGTCGAGCAGTTCGGCCAGCAACTCGCGGCCCGCGTCGAGATCCATACCCACGACATAGTCGGCGGAGGCGCCGAGCACCAGCGACTTGCGGCCGCTGCTATGTGTCCACACCAGCGGATGCTCGTGGGTGCGGCGCGCCCGCCACCGCGCTAGCTGCTCGGGTGTGGGATCGGGCGTGACGCGCCGCTGCGAGGCTTCCAGGGAGTGAACAACTTTCAACGACCCGTAGCGCTGCCTCTCGTCGTTGTTCAACGCGTCGTAGGCGGCATATGAGCTGGCGAACTCGGTTTCGCCGCCGCGTTCGGCGACGTGGACGGCCGTCAGCACGGTAGCTTTCTGCGGGCATTCGTCGCCGATCGGGGTGCAACCGTCGATATGCCAGTCGAAGGTGGCTCGCAGATAGGCTGCCGAGGAATTCTTCGACACATCCAGCGTGATCGGATAGATTCCCGGCACCCGATGGTGTCCGTCTGAGGAGTAGTCAACCTCGCCAAGCCGACGGCAAAACGCCACCTGTGCTTCAGGATTCAGGTGCAGCCCGGGAAAGACCAACACGCCGTTTTCTTCCAGCGCGTCGAGGACCGCCTTCCCGAGGGTGTCGTCGGTGGCCAGTCGATCGGGATCAATACCGTCGACCTCGGCGCCCACCGTGGTCGTGAGCTTGTTGATGGCAAGCAGACTCATCGCCTGTCCTTTCCTCATGGCACCGGTTCGCTGATTCGTGTCATGACGGCGTCGGCGGCGTCGGTGGGTTTGATTTGATGCATGACCTCCACTGACATGGCGACCAGGATCAGCGAATAGATGAGGTGCAGCAGATGCAGCGCGTCGTCGGGAAGGTCGTCGAGCGAGAACTTGTCGCAGTATTCGATTGCCTCTTCCAGCCGCGGGAAAAAGGCGTCGTAAAACTGCCGCATGTCGGCCATGCTGCTGGCCATTCGTCTATCCCACCGCTCAGATTCCGTCGGTAGACACCAGGTTTCGGCGTAAGGCTCGAGTTCGGCGAAGGCACTGGGCAGAAGCGGGTCAGACATGGGCCGCCCCCGCCGGTTCGTGCTCGCGTTGGTACTCGGCGACCCAGTCGCCGACCGTCTTGTGCAGGTGGCGGACCAGGATTTCCTGATCGTTGAGTGGGAAGCCGTCGACGATGCCGGTTTCCAATGCGGCCTGGGTGCCGCCCAGCATGCCGGCGTCTTGCAGCGCGAACTCTTTGAGCACCACCGCGGCGACTTCGTGTTCGATGCGCTCACGCACGCTGCGAGCAGGGTGAAACGCGGTGTAGGCCTCGAACCGATGGGTGTTGTGCGACGTCGGCCAATACCGGTAGAGCAGGTACCAGCCGCCGTAGATCAGGATTTCCAGGTTGGGGAAAATCTGGAAGTTGCTGATGCCCCATGGATCGATGCCACCGGGGTTGAGCCCGGCGGGCAGGTCACCTAGATCCGGGGTTCGCCAGGGCCCGACAAGACCGCTGCGGGTGGCTCGTTCGATCGGATACATGTACTCCGGTGCCATCAGCCAGCGGCGGGTACCGGCGGTAGACACCAAGCGGTGTGGTCCGTCGATCTGAAAATGGGCGCATTCGAATCCGGCATTGGGGTCGCGCACCGCGGGTGGAACCTGTTGTGGGTGCAGCGCGGGAACGTGGTAGTACTCCTGGAACGCGTCGGCAAAGATCTTCCAGTTGCTGTTGTTGTCGGCCACCCAGTCGTAGCGTTCAGTGAGCTTGTGGAACGGATAGTCGTCGAGTCCGGTGATCATCGGTCCGAGAAACTCCCGCAGACTTTGCCGCGGCTCGGCATCGAAGTTGACGAAGATGAAGCCGTTCCAGATGTCACAGTGCACCGAACGCAGCCCGTATGAGTCGGTGTCGAGATCGAAGAACTCTCCTGGCTGCTGTACGAATGTCAACGCACCGTCGAGGTCATAGCGCCAGCCGTGATATTTACAGGTGAACTGCCGGCATGCACCTTTGGTTTCCGCATTGGGGAAGTCGTTCCACACCAACTTGTTTCCGCGGTGTCGGCAAATGTTATGGAAGGCGCGCACCACTTTGTCTTTGCCTTTGACCACGATGATCGACGTGCCTGCCGCCGCGATGTCCTTGGTGAAGTAGCTGCCGACGCGCGGGACGTCCTCGATGCGGCCGACGTTGAGCCAGGCGCGCTTGAAGATCGCCTCCTGTTCGGCCGCATAGAACTCCGGTGACGTGGAATCTCGGAAGGAAACCGGCCCGGTGCCCAGATCCGGGTAGTGGCCGGTCCAGCTGCCCTCCGCCGGTTTAGGCCATCGCGCCACGTGAACCTCCTGTCACATCACTGCTCCGCCGTTGACGCCGAGTACCTGTCCGGTGACAAACCCCGCCTCTTGGGAGCACAAGAACCCGACGGCCGCCGCGATGTCGTCACCGGTGCCGAGGTGTCCCACCGGAATCTGAGCGGCCATCGTCTCGTTCGACGGCAGGTTTCCGTCGGCTTGTGATTGGTGCTGCATCGGAGTCTCGATACCCGACGGCGGAATGTTGTTGACCGTGATTCCGGCACCGGCATACTCACGCGCCAGCGATTTGGTCAGGGTGATCAGCGCGCCTTTCGAAGCGGCATAGTGCGCCATGCCCGGTGATCCGCGCTGGGCGCTGGACGACGAGATCATCACGATGCGGCCCCAGCCCGCGGCCACCATGTCGGGCAGCGCCACCTGGCAGCAGTGAAACGTACCGGTGAGGTTGACATCGATGATCCGCTGCCATGACTCCGGAGTAATCTCGCTGAACGGCTCGAAACCGACCATGCCCGCGCTGGTCACCAAAATGCCTACTGGGCCGAGCTCACTGTGTACCTTGGCGAACGCCTCCTCGACCGCGGGGCGATCGGTGACATCCACCTCCGCCGCCAGTGCGGTGACGCCATCGTTTCGCAGCTCGTCGCAAACCCGCTGGGCCGCTTGGCCGTTGAGATCGAGAACGGCGACCTTGTGCCCGCGGCGGCCAAGCTCGTGACAGGTGGCTTCACCCATGCCCGACGCGCCACCGGTCACCGCCGCAACTCGTTGACTAGTCATAGACCACCCTCACCGAACGACTGGTCGGCAACGACTGGCAGGTGAGGATCCAGCCGTCGTCAACTTCTTCTTCGGTCAGCGCGTCGTTGTTGAGCATCCGCACGCTGCCGTGTACCAGGCGCGCCATACAGGTTGCACACGAGCCGGTTTCGCATGACGACGGCGCGGCCAGGCCAGCCATCCGGGCGGTCTGCAGAACGGTGTTGCCGTCGCGGTACGGCACGACGGTGGTGCGCCGGTCCAGCTGAATCGTCACTTCCTCCGTGAAAGCGTCATTCGTCGCCTGCTCCATCGCCAAGCAGAGTATCAAGTACTTGCGATTGGTATCAAGTACTTGATTCATGGTGATCCGTGAAGAGCGGATTGCCGGTGCCCTGTTCGACCACCCGGGCGAGCAGATCGTGCAGCAGCTGTCGCTCGTCGGCGTCCAGTACGCCGAAGACCCTTTCGTGGGCGGTCAGCGCGTCGGCGAGTACAGCCGAGACCACCGCGCGGCCCTGGTCGGTGAGATAGGACTGCAGGATCCGGCCGTGCTGCGGGTCCTGTTTGCGCTCCACCAGGCCGCGGCTCTCCAGCGCGTTGATCGCCAACTGCACGCCCTGCGGACTGATCAGCAGCCGCCGGGCCAGCTCGGCCCCGGACAGGCCGGGTTCGTTGGCCAACTGACGCATCAATCCGATCTGTGCGGTGGTCACCCCGTGGCTGCTGATCGCGTCATTGACGGTTTTGAGCGAAAAGTGGAAGGCCTGCTTCAGCAGCCACAAGATATTGTCCGTGAGTTCCATGGTGTGTCCTAGGCGCGCGTGTAAACGCGACCGTCTTTCATGACGAACGACACGTCCAGCGTGGTGGCGATGTCGCGGGACGGGTCGCCTGGTACGGCGATGATGTCGGCGAGATAGCCAGCTGCCAGCCGGCCGAGTTCGTGGTCCGCTTCGATGAGCTCGGCGCTGGTCACGGTTGCCGCGCGGATCGCCTGCATCGGTGTCATGCCGCGATCGACCAGTGCGCAGAGTTCCTTGGCGTTCTGGCCATGCGGGATTGCGGGCGCATCGGTGCCGCATGCGATCCGTACTCCCGCCGCAATCGCTTTGGGCAGCATGGCTTTAGCTTGCGGGAAGACCTCGGCCGCCTTCTTGCGAAGCTCGGGTGCGACGCGGTCAACGGCCAGCGCTTCGGTGAGATACGTCGTTGAAACCAGGAAGGTGCCGTGGTCGACCATCATCTGGATGGTGTCGTCGCTGGCCAGGAAACCGTGTTCGATGCAGTCGATTCCGGCGTTGATGCAGGCCCGGATCGCGCTATCGCCGATCGCGTGCGCGGCCACCCGGATCCCGGCGCGGTGGGCCTCGTCTGCGATCGCGGCGAACTCCTCGTCGGAGTACTGCTGCGATCCCGGCGAGGTGCTGTGCGACATGACGCCGCCGGAGGCAGACACCTTGATCACCTTGGCGCCGTGGCGGATCTGGTAGCGCACGCAGGCGCGTACGTCGGGCACGCCATTGGCGATCCCTTCGGCTACCGACAGCGGCATGATGCCTGGGGCCAGGCGTTGGAAGACGGTCGGATCCAGGTGACCGCCATAGGGTGTGACGGCGTGCCCGGCCGGCACGATCCGTGGACCGGCATGCCAGCCCTGATCGATCGCGCGTTCCAGTGCCACGTCGAGCAAATAACCGCCGGTCTTGACCATCAGACCCAGATTGCGCACAGTGGTGAAACCCGCATCCAGGGTGGTGCGGGCGTTCACCGCACCGCGCAGGGTGCGGTAGGCCGGGTCGTCCTGCACACCGTGCATCGGCGACGGCAGTCCCTCCGGCCCGCCCGGGCCGCCGATGAGCAGGTTGAGTTCCATGTCCATCAGCCCGGGTAGCAGCGTCACATCGCCGAGGTCGATCTCGGACGCCGAATCTGGAGGCGGCTCAGACGGATTGACCGCGGCGATCCGCCCATCGTCAATCACGACCACCGCCGGTGAGTGCACCTGTCCGGAGTCGACATCCGCCCAGCGGGCGGCCCGCAGCACGATCACGGCACGGGTTCGCTGACGCAATCCAACGTCGATGCGCCCGAATCGGGAATGCGCGGCTGCTTCCAGCATTCGACCGGGAAAGACACCATGATCATCGAATACAGCAGATACATCAGGTTCATGACGTCGTCGGGCATGTCGTCAAGACTGAACTTGTCGCAGTAGGCCAGCGCGTCCTCGGCACGCGGTGTGATGGCATCGTAGAAGGACTGCATCTCGACCATCGTGCTGGTGAGCCGCTTGTGGTAGCGCTGCGGTTCGCGTGCCAGACACCAATCGGAAAACTGTTTTAGGTCTGTGAATTCGGGTGGCAGGTTAGCCGACATCAGACCCCCACCGAGTTGCGCCGATAGTTCTCGACCCACGCCGCGGTCTCGTGGTGCAGGTGCCGCAGCAGCACCTCCTGGTCGTTGAGGAGGAATCGGTCAACCGCACGCGATTCGATCATCGACTGAGTGGCCTCCAGTGTGTTGGCGTCCTGCAGACCGAATTCCTTGAAGGTCACTGCCGCCAGCTCCTGGGCGACGCGTTCGCGCGGAGTGCGCGGCGGCGGGAAGTACAGGGTGCCCTCGAAGACGTGACTGTTATACGAAGTCGGCCAGTAGTGGTAGGTCAAATACCAGCCCTGTCCCCAGATCAGGATCACGAAGTTGGGGAAGATCTGAAACGAGTCCAGTCCCCATGGGTTGCAATTAGCCGGGTTGACGCCAGCAGGCAGCGTGCCGAGATCGGGGCCGTCCCACGGCCCGAAAAGCCCGCTGCGGCAGATGTCTTCGATGGGTTTGCGCATCTCGGCATCCATCTCCCAGGCTCGCACACCCGACGTCGACACCAGCCGGTGCGGGCCGTCGATACGGTAGTGCGGCGCCTCGAAGCCGGCTTCTGCCGCCGCCTTGGAGTATTTGGTCGGCGACTGGTTCGCGTGCAACACCGGCGCGTGATAGAACTCCTGGAACGCGTCGAGGTAAAGCTTCCAGTTCGCCTTCACTTCCGAGCGGTAGCACCACCGCGACGTCAGTTGCCCGAACGGGTAGCCCTCCAGGTCGGTGATCATCGGCCCCAGAAACTCTCGTAGCGACTGCTCGGGTTCGGCGGCGAAGCTGACGAAGATGAAGCCTTCCCAGACGTCGCAGTGCACCGGCACCAGCCCGTGGCGGTTCTTGTCGAAGGCGAAGAACTCGTTTTCCTGCGGGACATGGGTGAGGTTGCCGTCCAGGTCGTAACACCAGGCGTGGTACTTGCACCGAAATTGGCGGCAAAAGCCGCTGGTTTCCTCCTGCGGCATGTCGTTCCACACCAGTTTGTTGCCACGGTGGCGGCAAATGTTGTGGAACGCTTTGATGTCACCGGTCATGGTGCGCACCACGATGATCGAAGTGTTGGCAACCTTCAGCTCCTTGGTGAAGTAGTTGCCTTTGCGCGGAAGTTGCTCGACGCGGCCGACATTCAACCAGGCCCGCTTGAAGATTGCGGCCCGCTCGAGCTCATAGAACTCCGCTGAGATGGAGTCCTCGTATGACACCGGACCGATTCCGAGCTCTGGGTAGTGCTGCGTCCAGCTGCCTTCCGCCGGCTTGGGGAAACGAGCCATGCCTACTCCTGTCGCTCACGACCACCCGCGTGCAGCGCTGACCGTATATGCTCGAGACCGCAATCGCAAGTAGTTGATATTCAGCCGCGGGGAGGTCTGCGTGCAGCGACACGACGCACTGTTCATCGGTGGGAATTGGTCATCACCCCGTAGCGACGCGGTGATCGAGGTGACCTCACCGGCCACCGAAGCTCCGGTAGCGCGCGTGGCGTCAGCCGGACCTGCCGACGTCGACGCTGCCGTCGCAGCTGCGCGTGCGGCATTCGACCAGGGGCCGTGGCCGCGGCTCGATCCCGCCGAGCGCATTACCGCGGTACGGCGACTGGTCGAACGCTACGGCGAGCGCCGCCCGGAAATGGCCGAGCTCATCACCACTGAGATCGGCGCTCCAATCAGCTTCGCCCAGCGCGCCCAGGTCGGACTGCCGTGGATGATGATGACCGCGTTCTGTGATCTGGCTGAAAGCCTGTCGTGGCACGAGATTCGGGCCGGCCGCTACGGCGCCGATATTCACATTCGCCGCGAACCAGTCGGGGTGGTCGCCGCGATCGTGCCGTGGAACATGCCGCAGTTCCTGATCGTCACCAAGCTGGTGCCGGCGCTGCTCGCCGGTTGTTGCGTGGTACTCAAGCCGGCGCCGGAATCGCCGCTGGACGCGCTGCTGCTCGCCGAGCTCATCGAGCAACTCGAGCTGCCACCCGGTGTGGTCAGCGTGTTGCCCGGCGGCGCCGACGCCGGTGAGTACTTGGTCGGCCATCCCGGCGTGGACAAGGTGTCGTTCACCGGATCGACGGCTGCGGGCCGGCGGGTAGCCGAAACCTGCGCCGCCGGTTTGAAACGGGTGAGCCTGGAGCTTGGTGGCAAATCCGCGGCGATCGTCCTCGACGATGCCGACCCGGGCGCGGTGGCGGCCGGCATCCGGTCAGCCAGCCTGTCCAACAGCGGGCAGATTTGCAACGCGCTGACCCGAATCCTCGTGCCGGACAGCCGAAGAGACGGTTTCATCGACGCGCTGGCGACCGAGATGCAGACGATCGTCGTCGGTGACCCTACCGATCCCGCGACCCAGATGGGCCCCCTGGTGGCGCGGCGGCAACACGAGCGGGTGACCGGCTACATCCAGACCGGCCAGGCCGAAGGCGCCCGGCTGATCACCGGCGGAACCGGGATGCCGGACGGCGTCGAGCGCGGATGGTACGTCCGGCCCACGCTGTTCGCCGACGCCGACAACACCATGCGGATTGCCCGCGAAGAAATCTTCGGACCAGTGCTCACCGTCATCGGCTACCGCGACGACGACGACGCGGTGCACATCGCCAACGACTCCGATTACGGTCTGGCAGGGTCGGTATGGACCGACGACATCGAGCGCGGGGTGGAGTTGGCTGCGCGCATCCGTACCGGCACCTTCGGTGTCAACCAGGGTTACACGATGGACCCCTACGCGCCGTTCGGCGGCGTCAAGTCCAGCGGCTACGGCCGGGAGTTGGGCCGCGAAGGAATTGAGAGCTACTTAGACACCAAGTCGATCTCAGTGGCGCCCACTAGCGTTTGATCGGCCACACCGGATCCGCGCACTCGACACCTTCGCCGGAGAGCTCCCGTTTGAGCACCTTGAACGTCGCGGTGCGCGGCAGCGCCGTACTGATGCGGACGTAGGACGGCCACTGCTTGGGCCCCAGATCGGGCTGCTCGGCCAGGAATGCGCGGAACGTGTCGGCATCGAATTCCGTGCCCGCGGCCATTACCACTGCGGCCATCACCTGGTCGCCGACGGCCGGGTCGGGCACGGCGTACACCGCGACCTCGCTGACCCCCGGGTAGCGGGCCAGTACCCGCTCGATCGGCGCAGTGCCGAGGTTCTCCCCATCGACCCGCAACCAATCACCGAGCCGCCCAGCAAAATACACGTACCCGTTCTCGTCGCGGTAAGCCAAATCACCGCTGTGATAGACACCGTCAGCCATCCGCTGCGCGTCAGCCTCCGGGTCGTTGTAGTAACCCTCGAACCGGCCTGGGCCGGCGATGTTCACCAACTCACCGATCGCTCCCGGCGGGCAGGGGTCGCCGGTGTCGACGTCGATGATCCCGATGCCATCGGGCAGCGGACCCAACGAGCCCTCGGGCGTGTCCGGTGTGCGGGCGATGGCGACTCCGCCCTCGGTAGAACCGAAGCCGTCGACGGCGATACAGCCGAATCTGCCGGCAAACCGCTCCACGTCGGCCGGTGCACCCTCGTTGCCATACACCACTTTCAGTGGGTTGTCGGCGTCGTCGGGCAGCTCGGGAGTGGCGAGCACATACGACAGCGGCTTGCCTACATAGTTGGCGTAGGTGACGCCGTACCGTCGGATATCGGGTATGAATCCCGAAGCCGAGAACTTACGGCGCAACACCATTGAGCCGCGGCACGTGACGGCTACCGACCACCCGACCAGCACCGCGTTGGAGTGGAACAACGGCATGGACACATAGCAGCGGTCGTCGGGGCCCAGGCCGAAGCGTTCGGTCATCGTCACGCCGGCGATCGCGACCTTGCCCTGACTGCATTTCACTGCTTTGGGATCACCACTGGTGCCGGAGGTGAAGATCAGCATGAATAGATCGGCGGCCGTCGCGGACCGGAACTGCGCCGGTGCATCCGCGTGTGCGGCCACCTCGTCGGCCCAGGCCGTCGAGTCAACATCGATATGCGGCACACCACCCAGTGCCGCAGCAGATTTCGAATCGGTCAACACCAGCTGGCAGTCTGCGTGGTCGACATCGCGGGCCAGCGCGGCTCCCCGGCGGACGGGGTTGAGCCCGACTGGCACGAGGCCCGATAGCCCGGCCGCGACCAGTAGGGCAGAGAAGAACGGAGTGTTTTCCAATAGCACCCCGACGTGGGGTGGCCGCCCGGGGTCGAGTCGCTCGCCTAACGCGGCGGCCACCGCTGCGCCGTGCCGAAGGTGCTCACGCCAACTGGTGAACGAATCTTCGAAGTAGATGCCACGATCGTCGACGTCGACCAACGGCTTGAGCAGGTCGGTGACGGTCGGGAGATCTTGCGTCACGCAGGCGTGTCCGCCAGTTCACGACCTATCTTGCGCAGCGCCCCGGTGGCGCTGCCCAGCGCGAACTCGGTCTCTTTGGCCGCCAGGAAGTAGCGGTGTACCGGGTGGTCGATATCGATACCGACACCGCCGTGCACGTGGACAATGGTGTGCGCCACCCGGTGTCCCGCCTCGGCAGCCCAGAATGCCGCGGTTGCCACCTCGGTGTCGGCAGGCAAGTCCTCGGTCAGCCGCCATGCTGCCTGAGTGAGCGTCAACCGCAAACCTTTGACGTCGATGTAGCCGTCCGCCAGCCGTTGGGCCACCGCCTGGAAGCTGCCGATCGGACGATCGAATTGTTCGCGGGTGCGCGCATATTCGGCAGTCAACTGCAGCCCGCGATCCAGCGCACCGAGCTGAAATGCGCTGCGACCCAACGCAGCATGCGTGGAAAGCCAAGCAACCACGTCGTCGCCGCCGACCCGCCGCGCATCACCCACCTCGACCCCGTCGAGCCGCAGATGTCCCACACTGCCCAGACCGGTGGTCTCCAGCGCGGTCACCGATGCCTCTTCAGCAGTAACTACGAAAACAGCTGTGCCGGAATCGGTTTCGGCTGGCACCAAGAATGCATCGGCCACCGGCCCGTAAAAGACTTGAGTACGTGTTCCGGTCAGCCGGTAGCCCGCACCGGAACGCGTGGCCTGCACCGGCCCGTCGCCCATTTCACCGTCCAGCGCCACGGTGAGGATCTTCTCGCCGCTTACCGCTGGCGCGCCCCACTGCTGCTGGAGGTCCGCGGAGCCGAACCGGGCCAGCGCGCCACCGGCCAGCACCACCGACTCCAGATACGGCACCGCGGCCAGCCCCCGGCCCAGCGCAACCAGCACGGCGGTCTGCTCCAGCACCCCGTACCCGCCGCCGCCCAGCGACTCCGGTGCCGCGGTGCTCAAAATGTCGGCCTCGATGAGCTTGCGCAGAAGGTCGCGGTCGAACCGTTGGTCCAGGCCGTCTAATTCGCGTTGGTGCTCGGGCGTGCACACGGCGTCGACGATCGTGCCGGCCAAATCACCGAGGTCGTGCGCTGCTTCTGTTGTCGAGAAATCCATCAGAATCCTTTACCGGTTGGCTCGAGGCAGACCCAGCGCCACCATGCCGATGATGTCGCGCTGGACTTCGTTGGTGCCGCCGCCGAACGTGAGAATCAGGCAGGCTCGGTGCATCCGCTCGACCCGACCGCGCAGCAACGCGCCGGGCGAGTTCTGCCGCACCGTCGCGGCGGTGCCGAGCACCTCCATCAGCAGCCGGTAGGCCTCGGTGGCCAGCTCGGTGCCGAACACCTTGGCGGCCGACGCATCCGCCGGCGACGGGGCGGCGTCGGCTGCTGACGCCAACTCCCAGTTGATCAGCTTGAGCACCTCGACTTTGGCGTGCACGCGCGCCAGGTTGAGTTGAACCCACTCGGAGTCGATCAGCCGGGCCCCGCCGCCGTCCTTGGTGTTCTGCGCCCATTCCCGGACCTGGTTGAGCGCCAAAATGATCGGTTGCGCGGACACCAACGCGACGCGCTCGTGGTTGAGCTGATTGGTGACCAGTTTCCAGCCGCCGTTCTCCTCGCCGACCCGATTGGCCACCGGTACCCGGACATCCTGGTAGTAGGTGGCGCTGGTGTCCACGCCCGCCATGGTGTGCACCGGTGTCCAGGAGAAGCCCTCGGAGGCAGTGGGGACGATCAGCATCGAGATGCCTCGGTGCTTCTTGGCTTCGGTGTTGGTGCGCACCGCCAGCCACACGTAGTCGGCGTAGGCGATCAGGCTGGTCCACATCTTCTGCCCGTTGACGATGTAGTCGTCACCGTCGCGCACCGCAGAGGTCCGCAGGTTCGCCAGGTCCGTACCCGCTCCGGGCTCGGAGTAGCCGATAGCGAAATGCAGGTCACCGGATGCGATCTTGGGCAGGAAGAACTTCTTCTGTTCCTCGGTGCCGAACGCCATGATCGTGGGCGCGACGCTGTTGATGGTCAAAAACGGCACCGGAGCCCCGGCGACCGCGGCCTCGTCGGCGAAGATCAGTGAGTCCATCGAGGAGCGGTCCTGGCCGCCGTACTCTTTCGGCCAGTTCAGGGTGAGCCACCCGTCCTTGCCCATCTGTGCGACGGTCTCCCGGTAGACGTTGCCTTCACCGACCTCGCCCGACGTGGAGCTCAGGGCCTCGCGGCGCTCGGGAGTGATCAACTTGGCGAAGTACGACCGCAGTTCGCGGCGCAGTTCCTCCTGCTCCGGGGTATAACTGATGCGCATTGGCCGTCCCTTCGGGATCCCGTTTACCTCCCTGGTTGTAACACGTTCTAGTCTGGGGGTCCAGCGGCCGATTCGCCCAACCTTCCGTCGTATGGTGGGAATACCGGCACTCGGAAACGCCCAAGGAGGATCCCGTGCGAGTGATAGTGGACCGCGATCGGTGCGAGGGCAACGCGATATGCGTAGGAATCGCGCCGGATGTCTTCGAACTGGACGACGAGGATTACGCCGTGGTCAAAACCGATCCGATTCCTGCCGATCGGGAGGTGCTGGCCGAGCAGGCCATCGCCGAATGCCCGCGTGCGGCGCTGAAACGCGAAGATTAGCGGTGATCGCAAGCGCGGCGAAGCCGGGCGCAGCGGGTCGCCGCCCGACAGACTAGAGGTATTCATAAATTGACTAGCAGCACGAACGCGACCGATCTGTCCGGGAAGGTCGCGGTGGTCACCGGTGCGGCCGCTGGCTTGGGACGCGCCGAGGCGATCGGCTTAGCCCGAGCCGGCGCCAGCGTCGTCGTCAATGACATCGCCACCGCGCTGGACGCATCCGACGTGCTCGACGAAATCAGCGCCGCCGGCTCCAAGGCGGTCGCGGTGGCCGGCGACATCAGCCAGCGCTCGACCGCCGACGAACTGGTCAGCTGCGCCGACGGCCTGGGCGGCCTGAGCATCGTGGTCAACAACGCCGGGATCACCCGCGATCGGATGCTGTTCAACATGTCCGACGAGGACTGGGATGCGGTCATCGCAGTGCACCTGCGCGGTCACTTCCTGCTTACCCGCAACGCGGCCACCTACTGGCGGTCCAAGGCCAAGGAAGCCGGTGGGTCGGTCTACGGCCGGATCGTCAACACATCGTCGGAAGCAGGTTTGGTCGGTCCGGTCGGGCAAGCCAACTACGGTGCGGCCAAAGCCGGCATTACCGCGCTGACCCTATCTGCCGCGCGGGCGCTGGGCCGCTACGGCGTCTGCGCCAATGCGATCTGCCCGAGAGCGCGCACAGCGATGACCGCCGAGGTCTTCGGCGAGGCACCTGAGGTCGGCGCGGGCCAGATCGACCCGCTCTCACCCGAGCACGTCGTCACGCTGGTCCGTTTCCTGGCCTCTCCGGCGGCTGAAGCGGTCAACGGCCAGGTTTTCATCGTCTACGGACCCCGGGTCACGCTGGTGGCGGCGCCGACTGCAGAACGTCAGTTCACCTCGGACGCGCAGGCGTGGGACCCCGACAAGCTCAGTGCAACACTGCACGATTACTTTGCTGAACGCGACCCCGAGGTGAACTTTTCCGCGTCCACCTTGATGGAGTCCTGATCCGGTGAGGGAGACAGGCGTCCCGGCTCGACGGAGCTAGAACACGTTCCAGAATGACCTGCGTCACAATAGCTTCTGACCTGGTCAAACAATTAATCTTGACCTAATTTTGCAGTTCTTTGACACTGCGAACTTGTTCTAGTTAATATGATCCAGCTCACGCGGAGCGTCGTCTGCTCAGAAGGAAGCTTTGACGGCGCCGACCGGAGAAGTATAGCTTCGCTCCAAGTTGCAGGCGGCCGCGGGAGAAAGGGACCAGGTTGATCCAACAGCTTGCGGTTCCGGCCCGGGCCGTGGGCGGATTCGTCGAAATGTCCCTGGAGACGTTCAGCAAGACGGTCCGGCGCCCATTCCAATTCCGCGAGTTTCTCGACCAGACCTGGATGATCCCCCGCGTCTCGCTGATCCCGACGCTTCTGGTCGCGATCCCGTTCACGGTTCTGGTGGCGTTTACTCTCAACATCCTGCTGCGCGAACTCGGTGCAGCCGACCTATCCGGCGCGGGAACCGCCTTCGGGACCATTACCCAACTCGGTCCCGTCGTCACCGTGCTGGTGGTGGCCGGCGCGGGCGCCACCGCGATCTGCGCCGACCTCGGCGCCCGGACCATCCGCGAGGAAATCGACGCTATGCGGGTCTTGGGTCTCGACCCGATCCAGCGGCTAGTAGTCCCCAGAGTGTTGGCGTCGACGTTCGTCGCGCTGTTGCTCAACGGCCTGGTCTCGGCGATCGGCATCGCCGGCGGGTACGTCTTCTCGGTGTTGCTGCAGGGCGTCAACCCGGGTGCCTTTGTCAACGGACTGACCGTGCTCACTCACCTGGGCGAGCTGGTCCTCTCCGAAGTCAAGGCGCTGTTGTTCGGTGTCGTGGCCGGTCTGGTCGGCTGCTACCGGGGGCTGACCGTCAAGGGTGGCCCGAAAGGGGTTGGCGTCGCCGTCAACGAAACCGTGGTCTACGCATTCATCTGCCTGTTCGTGATCAACGTGATCATGACGGCGATCGGCGTTCGAGTGTTGGCCCGGTGAACCGATGAGTTACGACGCCACGCTGCGCTTCCGCCGGTTCGTTTCCCGGTTCGCCGAACCGGTCGACAACTTCGGCGAGCAGGCGCTGTTCTACGGCGAATCGATGCGCTATATCCCGAATGCGCTGACCCGATACCGCAAAGAGACCATCCGGCTGATCGCCGAAATGACGATGGGCACCGGCGCGTTGGTGCTGATCGGTGGAACGGTCGGTGTCGCAGCGTTTCTGACGCTGGCATCAGGCGGTGTCATCGCGGTGCAGGGCTACGAGTCGTTGGGCAATATCGGCATCGAGGCACTGACCGGGTTTTTGTCGGCGTTTCTCAATGTCCGCATCGTCGCCCCCGTGGTGGCCGGTATTGCGCTGGCCGCCACTATCGGCGCCGGCACCACCGCACAGCTCGGCGCCATGCGGGTGGCCGAGGAGATCGACGCGATCGAATCGATGGCCGTGCACTCGGTTTCGTATCTAGTGTCCACCCGGTTGATCGCCGGCCTGATCGCGATCATCCCGCTGTATTCGTTGGCCGTGCTGGCCTCATTTTTCGCCGCTCGGTTCACCACCGTGTTCATCAACGGTCAGTCGGCGGGGCTGTATGACCATTACTTCAATACATTTCTGAATCCGACCGACCTGCTGTGGTCGTTCCTGCAAGCCATCGTGATGTCGATTGCGGTCATGCTGGTCCATACGTATTACGGCTACAACGCTTCTGGCGGCCCGGTGGGCGTCGGCCTAGCGGTCGGCCAGGCGGTGCGCACGTCGCTGATCGTCGTCGTGGTTATTACTTTGTTCATCTCGCTGGCTGTTTACGGCGCGTCCGGTAACTTCAACCTCTCCGGGTAGGCAGGCAGCGATGCAAAGCGAAGCGAACAAGCGAAGCCGGGGAATCCGGTAGAGGGAGCGATGGCAAGCACGGGCGCACGGCGCACACATGTCAGGCTGGCAGCAACGCTGCTGGCCTCTCTATTAGTGGGCTTTGCGCTGTTGACGTACCTGTCCTACAACGCCGCCTTTTCCTCGACCGACACCGTCACGCTGACCGCGCCGCGCGCCGGGCTGGTGATGGACCGAGACAACAAAGTGAAATACCGCGGCATCCAGATCGGCAAGGTCAAGAACGTCAGATACAGCGACGAGCAGGCCCAGCTCGAGTTGGCTATCGACAGCCGAGAGCTGCGTTTCGTTCCGTCCAATGCAACCGTCCACATCGCCAGCAACACCATCTTTGGGGCCAAGTCGGTGGAATTCATTCCGCCGCAGACACCGTCGGCGACTTCCCTTCGTCCGGGAGCGCACCTGAAGGCGGACGCGGTTTCGTTGGAAGTCAACACGTTGTTCCAGTCGCTGATCGATCTGCTGCACAAGATCGACCCGGTGGACCTCAATGCCACCCTGAGCGCCGTCGCCGAGGGGCTGCGCGGTCACGGCGATGACCTGGGCGCGCTGCTGGCGGGGACGAATACCCTCACCCAACAGGCAAACCCGCAATTGCCGACCCTGCGGCAGGACTTCGCCAAGGTGGCCGAGGTGGCCAACATCTACGCGGCCGCTGCACCCGACCTCGTCACCGTCTTTCAGAACACGCCGACGATCGCCAAGACCGTCGTGGACCAGCAGGGCAACTTGAATGACACGCTGTTGGCGACGATTGGCCTGTCCAACAACATCTATGACACGCTGGCGCCCGCTGAGCAAGACCTCATCGACGGCATCAAGCGGCTGCGAGCTCCGCTGAAGGTCGCCGGCGACTACTCGCCGGAGTTCGGCTGCATGTTCAAGGGAATCCAGCGGGGTCTCGACGAGTTCGCGCCGCTGCTCGGCGTGAACAAGGCCGGTCTGTTCACCTCGTCGAGCTTTATTCTGGGCGCGCCGTCGTACACGTATCCGGAGAGCCTGCCGATCGTCAACGCCTCCGGCGGCCCTAATTGCCGTGGGCTACCCGACATTCCGACCAAGCAGACCGGCGGCTCCTGGTTCCGGTCACCGTTCCTGGTCACCGACAACGCCTACATCCCGTACGAGCCGTTCACCGAAATGCAGGTGGATGCGCCCTCGACGCTGCAATTCCTGTTCCACGGCGCGTTCGCAGAACGGGACGATTTCTGATGGCCGCCGGGCACGAGTCGCACCGCTCGATGATGGTGAAGGTCGGCATCTTCACCGTGACCATGCTGCTGGTCGCCCTCGGGCTGGTGGTGATCTTCGGTGAGTTCCGGTTCGGCCCGTCGAACTCCTATCACGCCAACTTCTCCGACGCGACGAAGTTGAAGTCCGGGCAGAAAGTCCGCATCGCCGGTGTGCCGGTCGGCGCGGTGAAGGGCGTCAAGCTCAACCACGACAACAGCGTTGACGTGGCGTTCACCGTCGACAAGCGCTACACGCTGTATTCCTCGACCCGAGCGGTGATCCGCTACGACAACCTGGTCGGCGACCGGTTCCTGGAGATCACCTCCGGTCCCGGCGAGCTGCGCAAGTTGCCGGCGGGCGCGACCATCGACCGGAACCACACCCAGCCGGCGCTCGATCTCGATGCGCTGCTCGGCGGCCTGCGCCCAGTGGTCAAAGGCTTGGACGCCGACAAGGTCAACACGATCAGCGGCTACGTGATCCAACTGCTGCAGGGTCAGGGCGGAGCGCTGTCCAACCTGCTGGCCGACACCAACGCCTTCAGCTCGGCGCTGGGCGCACGTGACCAGGTCATCGGTGACGTGATCACCAACCTCAACGCCGTGCTGACTACCGTCGACGACAAGGGTGCACAATTCTCGGCCAGCGTCGATCAGCTGCAGCAATTGATCACCGGGCTGGCGCAGAACCGCGACGCGGTGGCCGGTGCAATCCCCCCGCTGGCATCCACGACCGCAGATCTGACCGAGTTGCTCAAGGGCGCACGCAGGCCGCTGCAGGGCGTCATCGAAAACACTCGGCCCATCGCCACCGAACTTCACGATCGCCAAGACGAAGTGAACAACGACATCGAACAGCTGGCCGAGGACTATCTGCGGCTGTCCGCGCTCGGTGCGTACGGGGCGTACTTCAACATCTACTTCTGCACGGTGTCGATCAAGATCAACGGGCCGGCCGGTAGCGACATCCTGATCCCGATGGGCGGCCAGCCGGACCCCAGCAAGGGGAGGTGCGCTTTTGCCAAATAGAGCAGAAGGCCGCGATCCGCTGCGGACCGGCATTTTCGGACTGACCCTGGTGATCTGCATCGTGTTGGTCGCATTCGGCTACACCGGGCTGCCGTTCTGGCCGCAGGGCCGGGGTTACGACGCCTACTTCACCGACGCCGGCGGCATCACGCCCGGCAACGACGTCTACGTGTCGGGTATCAAAGTGGGCCAGGTGAAGTCGGTCGCGCTGGCCGGGGACGCCGCCAAGGTGTCCTTCACCGTGGACCGCCACATCGCCGTCGGCCGTCAGTCGCTGGCATCGATTCGGACCGACACCATCCTCGGTCAGCGAGCGATCTCGGTGACGCCTGCGGGCAGCGGTAGCGCCACGGCGATCCCGCTGAGCCGGACGACGACGCCGTATGCCCTCAACTCCGCGCTGCAGGATCTGGGCCGCAACTCCGGCGATTTGGACAAGGACCAGTTCGAAAAGTCGCTGCAGGTTCTCACCGATTCGCTACGGGATGCCACCCCGCAGTTGCGCGGTGCCCTGGACGGCGTGACGTCATTGTCTCGCACGCTCAACCGTCGTGACGAAGCGTTGGGAAGCCTGCTGGCACACGCGAAGTCGGTGACCGCCATCCTGGCTGACCGCGCCGGCCAGGTGAACCAGCTGATCCTGGACGGTAACCAATTGTTCGCCGCGCTAGATGCGCGCCGTGCTGCTCTGGGCCAATTGATCGGCGGGATCGACGATGTCTCCCACCAGCTTTCCGGTTTCGTGGCCGACAACCGCAAAGAGTTCGGCCCGTCGCTCTCCAAACTCAACCTGGTGCTCGATCAGCTCAACGAGCGCCACGAGTACATCAGTGAGGCGCTCAAGCGACTGCCCTCATACGCGACCACGCTGGGTGAGGTGGTTGGCTCGGGACCCGGATTCAACGTGAACGTCTACGGCGTGATACCGGCACCGATCGTCGGGATCATGTTCGACGCCGTCTTCCAGCCCGGCAAGATCCCGGACAGCTTGGCAGATTACCTGCGTGGGCTGATTCAGGAGCGGTGGATCATAAGGCCGCAGTCGCCATGACCGTCCTTTCTGTCCTCCAACAACGCAGTCGCGCCCTGCGACTGACGCTGGTCGTCACGCTGGCGGTTCTCATCGCGGCCGGCGCTTACCTGGTCTGGCCGGCCCGCACCGGTCACAAGATCGTCGGCTACTTCACCTCCGCTGTCGGGCTCTATCCCGGAGACCAAATCCGCATTGTCGGGGTGCCGGTGGGCAAGATCGACTCGATCGAACCGCGCGCGGCGGACGTGAAGATCACCATGTCGGTAGACCGCGGCGTCAAAGTCCCCCAGGATGCCCGAGCGATCATCATGGCTCCGAACCTGGTGGCAGCGCGCTTCATTCAGCTCGCTCCCGCCTACACCGGCGGGCCGGCGATGCCCGACGGGGCAAGCATCGACTTGTCTCGCACCGCCGCGCCGGTGGAATGGGACGAGGTCAAAGAAGCGCTGACGGATCTGGCCAACCGGCTCAGTCCGGCAGCGGGACAGATGCAGGGACCGCTGGGCAAGGTGATCAACCAGGCCGCGGACACCTTCGACGGCACCGGCGACTCGTTTCACAGCGCGCTAACCGAACTGTCGCAAGCGGCCGGCCGGTTGGGCGATTCGCGCACCGACATCTTCGGCGCGGTAAAGAGCCTGCAGGTGTTGGTCGAAGCGCTGTCGTCGAGCAACGAACAGATCGTCGCGTTCTCCGGGCATGTGGCCTCGGTGTCGCAGGTGCTCGCCCACAGCTCGGACCATCTCGATCAGACCATCGGCACGCTCAACCAGGCGCTCAACGATGTCAAAGGCTTTTTGCACGAGAACAACTCGACGTTGATCGGAACGGTCAACAAGGTGGGCGACTTGAGCAAGACCTTCAGCGACCAGAGCGAGAACATCGAACAGGTGATGCACGTTGCCGGTCCGGGGATCAGCAACTTCTACAACATCTATGACCCTGCGCAGGGCACGCTGAATGGTCTGTTGTCGATTCCGGAATTCTCCAACCCGGTTCAGTTCATCTGCGGTGGCTCGTTCGACACCGCTGCCGGTCTGGTGGCGCCGGACTACTACAAGCGCTCCGAGATCTGCCGGGAGCGGTTGGGTCCGCCGCTACGCCGATTGACCGCGAACTACCCGCCGATGATGTTTCACCCGATCAATTCGATCACCGCGTACAAGGGTCAGATCATCTATGACACGCCGGCCACCGAAGCCAAGGCGCAGACGCCGATTCCGGAGCTGACCTGGATACCGGCGCCCGGTGTTATTCCGCCCAACCCGGACGACTTGCAGGCGCTATTGGTTCCACCCGCCCCCAGCGCGCCCAGCGGTTCGGCTCCCGGACCCGCACCGGCGCCCGCCGCCGCCCCGATCGGACCGCTGCCCGCTGAGCAGGGAGCCGGCGGATGAGCCGAAAAGTGTTGCGTGGCATAGTAATCGGGGCGGGCAGCGTGCTGCTCGCCGGCTGTCAGTTCGGCGGCTTGAACTCCATCGCACTGCCTGGCACCGCCGGTCACGGCATTGGCGCTTACTCGATCACCGTGGATTTGGCCGACGTGGCAACGCTGCCGCAGAACTCGCCGGTCATGGTCGACGACGTCACCGTCGGCAGTGTCTCGGGAATCGACGCGGTGCAGCGCCCGGACGGAAGTTTCTTTGCCGCAGTCAAGTTGGCGCTGGACCGCAACGTGGTGCTGCCGGCCAATTCGACCGCCAAGGTGGCGCAGACCTCGCTGCTGGGCTCCCAACACATCGAACTGGCTGCTCCGAAGAAGAATCCGGCGGGCAGGCTGGCCGACGGATCGACCATCCAGGAGTCGCACACCAGTCGCTATCCCACCACCGAGGAGGTGCTCTCGGCGCTGGGCGTGGTGGTCAACAAGGGTAATCTCGGTGCGTTGCAAGAGATCACCGACGAGACATATCGCGCGGTGGCAGGCCGGGAAGGCGCATTCGAGGGCCTGGTGCCGCGGCTCGCGGAGTTGACCGCGGGATTGAACACTCAAGTCAACGACATCATCGCCGCCATCGACGGCTTGGACCGGTTCTCGACGATCCTGGCGCACAACAAGGACAGTCTCGGACGGGCGCTGGACTCGCTGCCGGAGGCGTTGCTGGTTCTCAACAAGAACCGGGACCACATCGTCGAGGCGTTCGCCGCGCTGAAGAAGACGGCGACGGTAGCCTCGCACGTGCTCGCGCAGACCAAGGTCGACTTCACCGAGGACGTCAAATACATCTACTCGGCGACCAAAGCGATCGCTGACACCAAGAAAGAATTCGTCAGCTCGCTACAGATATTGCTGACGTTCCCATTCCCGAACTACGGCATCAAGCAGGCGGTGCGCGGTGACTACCTCAACGTGTTCACCACGTTCGACCTGACAGTGCGGCGGCTGGGTGAAACATTCTTCACCACATCGGTTTTGGATCCGAATATGCGTCACATGGACGAGATCCTCAACCCGCCGGACTGGCTGATCGGCTCGATGGCCAACCTGTCCGGCCAGGCGGCTGACCCGTTCAAGATTCCGCCCGGGGCGGTCGGAGGGCAGAGCTGATGATCGACCGGCTGACCAGAACGCAACTGATCATCTTTGGGGTGGTCACCGTGATCACGGTTGCCGTGATGGCGACGTTCTACCTACGGTTGCCCGCTGCGTTGGGCGTCGGTACCTACCGGGTGACCGCGGACTTCGTCGCCGGTGGCGGTTTGTACAAGAACGCCAACGTCACTTATCGCGGCGTCGAGGTCGGCCGGGTGGAGTCGGTGACGCTGAACTCGCATGGCGTCGATGCGGTCATGCGGCTCAACAGTGGAACTACGGTCCCGTCGAATGTGACTGCCACAGTGAAGAGCGTGTCGGCCATCGGTGAGCAGTATGTCGACCTGGTACCCGGCGACAACCCGGCGGCGACCAAGCTGCACAACGGATCTCGGATCGGCCAGCAGAACACCCGAATCGGCCAGGACGTCGCCACCCTGCTGCGCCAGTCCGAGACGCTGGTCAACAGTGTGGCCGACACCCGGCTGCGCGAGCTGCTGCATGAGACGTTCAAGGCGTTCAACGGAACTGGCCCGGATTTGGCAAGGCTGATCGAGTCGTCGCGGCTGCTGGTGGATGAGGCCAACGCCTTCTATCCGCAGACCTCGCAGTTGATTGATCAGGCGGGTCCGTTCTTGCAAGCCCAAATCCGCTCGGGTGACGACATCAAGTCGCTGGCCGACGGGCTGGCACGGTTCACGTCCGAGGTGCGGCAGGCCGACCCACAGCTTCGCGAGCTGTTGGCGGTGGTTCCGTCCGCGGCCGACGAAGCCAACACGGCGTTTTCGGGTATCCGCCCGTCGTTCCCGATGCTGGCGGCCAGCCTGGCCAACCTGGGGCGGGTTGGTGTCATCTACCACAAGTCGATCGAACAGCTGCTGGTGGTGTTGCCGGCGCTGTTCGCCGCAATCACCACTTCCGCCAACGGTGCGCCCCAGGACGAGGGCGCCAAGCTGGACTTCAAAATCAACATCGACCCGCCGCCCTGCAACACCGGCTTCATCCCGCCGCCAATGATCCGAACCCCCGCCGACGAGACGGTGCGGGAAATCCCGACCGATATGTACTGCAAGACCGCCCAGAACGACGCGTCCACCGTCCGCGGCGCGCGCAACTATCCCTGCCAGGAGTTCCCGGGCAAGCGGGCGCCGACGGTGGCACTGTGCCGCGACCCGCGTGGCTACGTGCCGATCGGCACCAACCCGTGGCGCGGACCGCCGATCCCCTACGGCACCCCGATGACCAATGGGCTGAACATCCTGCCGCCCAACCATTTTCCGTATATCCCGCCGGGCGCCGACCCGGATCCGGGCATACCGATAGTGGGGCCGCCCCCGCCTGGTGTGGCCCCCGGACCCGGCCCGGCTCCGCACCAGCCGTTCCCGACGCCGCCGCCACCCAACACCGGCGGCACCGATGGCCGGCAGGCGTGGATACCGCCGGCGCCGTACCCGCCGCAGCCGCCGCAAATCCCGTTCCCGAAGAACCAACCACCGCCGCCGCCGCCGATCGGAATCAATCCGCCGCAAGGCCCGCCGCCGGAAAAGCCGTGGGGCCCGCCGCCCGGACCGGTGCCGCAGGCCAGCGGTGCGGCCTACACGACCTATGACCAGGCCACCGGGACTTTCCAGGACCCGTCAGGCGGCACTGGTATCTTCGCGCCCGGCAGACCATCGACCGCGGAGAACTGGGTGGACCTCATGCGCGATCCGAGGCAGTTGTGACCGACGCCGAGCCCGGCGCCGAGCCGACGGCGGCCGAGTCCGACGCCGAGTCGACGAAGCGTCGCACGCGTCGGCGGGCTTCGCGCGCCGCCGGCCCGACCGGCGGTGAGACGGCTACCGCTACCACGGTCCACGTAGAGACACCGTCCGAACCGGCCAAGCGGCGGGCCGCGCCGCTCGGACCGCCGCCACGCCGGCCCGCACATCGCCGCCTGGTGGGCGCAATCGCGCTGACTGCCGGACTGGTTGGGATCGCAGCGCTGACTGCCGGAGTGGCCCTGTTGTTCTTCCAGCAGCGCGATGCCGACGCCCAGCGGGCGCGAGACCAGCGCTTCGTCGACACCGCCACCCAGACGGTGGTCAATATGTTCAGCTATACCCAGGAGACCATCGACGAGAGCGTGACTCGAGCGGTCGACGGCACCAGTGGGCCGTTGCGGGGCATGCTCAGCAGCAACGCCGAGAACATCAAGACCCTGTACCGCCACACCGACGCCACCTCAGAAGTGGTCGTCAACGGCGCCGCGTTGGAGGGCGTCGACGATGTCACCGACAACGCGTCGGTGCTGGTATCGGTGCGGGTCACCGTCACCGACCTCGACGGCGTCAACAAGCCGTCGTCGCCCTACCGGATGCGAGTCATCGTGCACCAGGACGACGCTGGACGGATGACTGGCTATGACCTGAAGTATCCGGAGGGTGGCAATTGATGCGGTGGTTGATCGCCGCCGCCGTCAGCCTGATGACTACCGCCTTCGTCGGGTTGGCCGCGGCCGGTGGCTGGTTCTACTGGGACCGGGTGCAGGCTCACGGCGAGCAGTCGGCGCGAGCCGTTCTGGCGCCGTTGGCCGCCAAGGAGATACCGCAGGTGTTCGGCTACGACTACCAGACGGTCGAGCGCAGTCTGACCGCCACTTATCAGCTGCTCACGCCCGGCTATCGGCAAGAGTTCGAAAAGAGCGCCACCCAGCAGATCATCCCGGAAGCCAAAAAGCGCGAAGTGGTCGTCCAGGCCAACGTGGTCGGTGTGGGAGTCATGGCAGCCAAACGTGATTCGGCATCGGTCATGGTCTATCTGAACCGCACGGTGACCGATAAATCCCGGCAACCTGTCTACGACGGCAGCCGATTGCGGGTGGACTACAAGCGCGTCGATGGCAAGTGGCTGATCAACTACATCACGCCGATTTAGCCCTCAGCGGCAGTTCGGCTCAGCGGCAACTGCCGATCGGGTCACACTCCAGCGGGTAGCGCTCGACCGGGTTGGGCAACGGTCCCTTGAGCGCCAGCGTGAACGGTGTTTTCGTCATCGCCGGCTCCATGCCGCACACCGCGCCGTGGAGGCTGGTGTGGGTGCCCGTCAGCGATACGTCGTCGAAGGCGTAGGTGTCCGTGGAGGCCGCGGTGGTGCCGTCCGGACACGACACGCCATTGGACTTCCCCACCTTGAATGTCCACAGATCGCTCGTCAACCGGGCCCGCCCGATGTAGTTCGCCCGCTTCTCGCCGATAGAGATGACCCGCGGCGTCGTGCTCGAGACATTAAGTGCGCAAAGGTCTGCGGCGATGACGGGGTCAGTGAAGTCGGGAATGGCACGCTGGCGGGATATCGGGTCACACAGCGCGGTGATCTTCCAAGTCCCCGCCGGCACACCCGCTTCGGTGAACGTGTAGATACCGTCGGGCGGCGGGCCCAGCGCCTGGGCGGGGCTCGCGGATCCCACAGCCACCAGTGCCATGCCGGCAGCGGCGCTCAGGCCGCGGAAGATGTTCACGCGTTGAGTATCGCAGCGTCGCTGCACCGGAAGCAACGATTCAGCTGTTCTGGGGCCGCGCATCGGCAAGCGCATCGAGAAACGACCGGGCCCAGCGGTCCACATCGTGGGCGAGCACCTGACGGCGCATGGCCCGCATCCGGCGCCGGCCATCCTCCTCGGACTGGTTGAGCGCAGCCTCGATTGCGTCCTTGATGCCTTCCGTGTCGTGCGGGTTGACCAGGTAGGCCTGCTTGAGTTCAGCTGCGGCGCCAGTGAATTCGCTGAGAACCAGTGCGCCGCCGAGATCGCTGCGGCAGGCGACGTACTCCTTGGCCACCAGGTTCATCCCGTCGCGCAGCGGTGTGACCAGCATGACGTCGGCGGCCGTGAAAAACGCGATGAGCTCGTCGCGCGGGACCGGACGGTGCAGATAATGCACCACCGGATGGCCGACTTCGCCGTACTCGCCGTTGATGTGGCCGACCTGGCGTTCGATGTCGTTGCGCAGGATCTGATAGCTCTCGACCCGTTCGCGGCTGGGGGTGGCCAGCTGCAGCAGCACGGTGTCGTCGCGTTTGGCGCGGCCCTCGGCGAGAAGTTCGGAGAACGCCTTCAGCCGAACGTCGATGCCCTTGGTGTAGTCCAGCCGGTCGACGCCGAGCAGCACCTTGCGGGGGTTGCCGATCTCGGCCCGGATCTCTCGTGCGCGCCGCCGGATGGCGCGGTCTCGGGCCTTGTGGTCCAGATCGCCCGCGTCGATGGAGATTGGGAAGGCGCCCACCCGTACGGTGCGGGAATCCATTTCCACCTGGCCGAACCGCGTCCGCACGCCCACTGATCCGCGAGAGGTGTTCGCACCGACCAGACGTCGGGACAGAATCAAGAAATTCTGCGCCCCACCGGCCAGATGGAAGCCGACCAGGTCGGCGCCAAGCAGCCCTTCGACGATCTCGGTGCGCCACGGCATCTGCATGAACAGTTCCACCGGCGGAAACGGGATATGCAGGAAAAACCCGATGGTCAGGTCCGGCCGTAGCTCACGCAGCATCTTGGGGACGAGCTGTAGCTGGTAGTCCTGCACCCACACCGTCGCACCCCGGGCCGCAGCGCGTGAGGCGGCTTCGGCGAACCGGCGGTTGACGTCGACGTAGCGGTCCCACCATTGCCGGTGGTAGATCGGCTTGACGATGACATCGTGATACAGCGGCCACAGCGTGGCGTTGGAAAACCCCTCGTAGTACTCGGCGACGTCGTCGGCGGACAGCCGTACCGGATGAAGCCGCAGGTCTTCCGCCTCGATCGGGTCCTCGTCGGCGTCGGTGATGCCCGGCCAACCGACCCAGGCGCCACGCCGCCGTCGCAGCAGCGGCTCCAGGGCCGTGACCAGCCCGCCCGGGCTGCGCTTCCAGGTGGTGCTCCCGTCGGGAAGCCGCTCCATGTCAATGGGCAGCCGATTGGCGACCACCACGAAGTCGGAATCCCCGGGGCCCGAGTCTTTGGAGCTCTTGCCGCCCCCGGGAGCCATTTAACTCTCGGTTTTCGCTGGCCCAATACCGAGCATCGACAGGAAAATGCGGCACTCGTCGGCGTCGTTCGCGTAGGCGGCGACTACCCGCCGGGCCTGGCGTGCGGTGCTGTCAGCTAGGGGTTCCACATCGCCGATTTCGGCAGTATCTGATTTGGCAGGCATGACATAACTGTATGCGAAGTGTGTTTTGCGTCGCAGCCGCGCTGGCAGCCGGGGCTGGCGGAGGCATTGTTCGACGTGGCACCCGGCGCCGCACGCGTTACGTTCTGGCCGTAATGTGCAAAGCGTCTGGAACGAGAACAAGCGAGGTGGGCACAATGACGAGCCCGGATCATGCCGGCGCCAGCGCGGTCAACGGCGAATCCGCCGATCTGGTGGCCTACGAAACTCTCGACGAGGGCCGAATCGCCCGGATCTGGCTTAATCGGCCCGACGCGCACAACGCGCAGAACCGGACTCTGCTGGTCCAGCTCGATGAAGCGTTCGCCCGCGCCGAGGCGGACGACGACGTTCGGGTGGTGATCCTGGCGGCGCGTGGCAAGAACTTCTCCGCCGGTCACGATTTGGGGTCGGAGGCGGCGTTGCTGGAGCGTAAGCCCGGCCCGAGTCAGCACCCGACGTTCCGCGGGTACGGCGCGACCCGGGAGCCGATCGCCGAGAAGACCTACTTGCAGGAGTGGCACTTCTTTTTCCAGAACACCTGCCGGTGGCGCGACCTGCGCAAGATCACCATCGCCTCGGTCCAGGGCAACGCGATCTCCGCGGGTCTGATGCTGATCTGGGCCTGTGATCTGATCGTCGCCGCCGACAACGCGAAGTTCAGCGATGTCGTCGGCGTCCGCATGGGTATGCCGGGCGTCGAATATTATGCTCACCCCTGGGAATTCGGTCCACGTAAAGCCAAAGAGCTACTGCTGACCGGTGATTCGTTGGACGCCGACGAGGCCTACCGGCTGGGCATGGTATCCAAAGTCTTTCCACGCGACGAGCTCGAGGACAAGACGTTGGAGTTTGCGCGACGGATCGCCGAACGGCCCACGATGGGGGCGCTGCTGATCAAGGATTCGGTCAACGCGGCCTCCGATGCGATGGGATTCACCGAGGCGCTGCGGCACGCCTTCCATATTCACGAGCTGGGCCATGCGCACTGGGCGGCGCACAACGAGAACCGGTACCCCATCGGGCTGCCGCCCGATGTCGACGACTGGCGTACCGCGAAGCCGTCGAAAGTGGCCCGCCGGGACGAGCCGTAGTCCCACTCGAACCCAGCACCACGCTGGCGTGACGCTCGGCGGCCACGGCCACGCTGGCGTGACGCTCGGCAGAACACTTCATTCTGAGGAGCCAATGTGCAGCTTTCGTTCGAGGACCGTACCTACCTGGTCACCGGCGGTGGTAGCGGAATCGGTAAGGGCGTAGCCGCCGGCTTGGCAGTCGCCGGGGCTGCGGTCATGATCGTGGGCCGCGACCCCGACAGGCTGGATACCGCCGCCCAGGAGATCGCGCCGCCCGGCGGCGCCGGTGAGATCCGATGTGAGCCCGCCGACATCACCGACGAGGACCAAACCGTCCGGGTCGTCGAAGCCGCCACCGCCTGGCATGGCCGCCTGCACGGGGTGGTGCATTGTGCCGGTGGGTCGCAGACCATCGGGCCGATCACCCAAGTCGACTCCGACGCGTGGCGGCGCACCGTCGACCTCAACGTCAACGGCACCATGTACGTGCTCAAACACGCCGCGCGCGAACTGGTCCGCGGCGGCGGCGGGTCATTCGTCGGGATCTCGTCGATCGCGGCCAGCAATACCCACCGCTGGTTCGGCGCCTACGGGGTGACCAAGTCGGCGCTCGACCACCTGATGATGTTGGCTGCCGACGAACTTGGCCCGTCGTGGGTGCGGGTCAACGGCATCCGTCCCGGACTGATTCGCACCGAGCTCGTCGCGGCGATCACCGAATCGCCGGAGCTGAGCGAGGACTACCGGATGTGCACTCCGCTGCCCAGAGTGGGCGAGGTCGAAGACATCGCCAACATGGCGATGTTTCTGCTCAGCGACGCCGCCGGCTGGATCACCGGCCAGATCATCAACGTCGACGGCGGACACATGTTGCGCCGCGGCCCCGACTTCACCGCGATGCTGGAACCGGCGTTCGGGGCTGACGGATTACGCGGAGTGGTCTGAGCCCGAGTCTCGGCTGGCGAGCGTGGCGATCGCCGACCAATCCAAGTGGCCGCCACCGCTGGCCAGCAGTGTGAGGAAGCGGTCGCGCAGCAGGCTTGCCACCGGCAGCGGTACCGCCAACTCCTCGGCGGCGGCAAGCACCAGTCGAATGTCTTTGAGCCCCAGCGTCGCGGCGAATCCGGCCGGCTCGAACTCTTGGCTCGCGATCAGCTTGCCGTAGGTCTGGTAGGCCGGCGCGCTGAACAGCGTCGACGTCAGAATGTCGACGTAATGCAATGGGTCGACCCCAGCCTTGCCGACCAGTGCAACAGCCTCGCCGATCGACTCGATCACCGATGCGATCAGAAAGTTGCCGGAGAGCTTGACCAGGTTGGCGGCATGCTGTTGCTCGGACACGACGAAGGTCCGCTGGCCGATCGCATCGAACAACGGGACTAGTGACTCGAGCACCTGCGGTGGGCCGGCGGCGACCACGAAAAGCTTTGCAGCAGCTGCGGCTTCGGGGCGGCCGAACACCGGCGCGGTGACGTAGTGCTGTCCGGCGTCGGCGTGTGCGGCGGTCAGGCGCTTGGACAATTCGACACTGATGGTGCTCGCCGAGACGTGAGTGGCGCCGGCCCGCAACGACGACAGCACACCGTGCTCACCGAACACCACATCCTCGACCGCCGGGTCATCAGCAAGCATCGTGACGACGACGTCCCCGCCGCACGCGTCGGCCACCGTGCGCGCGTGCGTCGCGCCTTGCTGAGCCAACGTCTCGGCCTTGGCGGGGGAGCGGTTGTAGACGGTGACGGCGTGCCCCGCCTCGATCAGGTTGGCAGCCATACCGCGGCCCATGTTCCCTAAACCGATGAATCCGATCTCCATGGTCTCCACCATGCCGTGTATTGCTATGCATTGTTGGTGAAAGATGTGCTGAAACAGCAGCCATGACGGGAGGTCTGATGAAACGACTGGACGGTAACCGGATCCTGGTGACCGGGGCAGCGTCAGGTATCGGGCAGGCCACCGCACTGCGCCTGCTCGACGAGGGCGCCGCCGTCGTCGCTGCGGATATCGCCGCCGACGGACTCGACAAGACCCGTGCGCAGGCCGGGGAGGCGGGCGTCGGCGAACGCCTCACCACACTGGAGATGAATGTCGGCGACGAGAGGTCGGTGGTTGACGGCGTGCGGTCGGCCGTCGACACGCTCGGCGGCCTGGATTCGGTGGTCAATGCCGCCGGCATGCTGCGTGCCGCGCACACCGATCAGATGACGAGCGCCCTGTGGAACCAGATCATCGGTGTCAACCTGACCGGGACGTTTCTGGTGGTACGCGAGGCGTTGCCGACGCTGCTGAGCAACCCGCGCAGCGCGGTCGTCAACTTCAGCTCGACCTCGGCGTCCTTCGCGCACCCCTACATGGCGGCCTACGCGGCCAGTAAGGGCGGTGTCCAGTCGTTTACGCATGCGCTGGCGCTTGAGTACGCCAAGCAAGGTTTGCGCGCCGTGTGCGTGGCGCCGGGCAGCATCAAATCCGGAATCACCGACGCCACTGGTGGTTTCATTCCGCCGGATGCGGACTGGACGCTGTTCGGCAGGTTGTCACCGATCATGCCCACCACAGAGGAATCCAGCGGGGCGCCGATGGCCGCCCCCTCCGCCGTCGCCGGCGTGATCGCCATGCTGGTGTCTGGTGACGGCGCGTTCATCACCGGTACTGAGATCCGCATCGACGGCGGAACCCACGCATGACAGACATCACGTACGAAGGCACGATTCGCGAAATCTCCACGGAGCCAGGTGTGCTGCGCTACCACGAGGCTGGCGACGGACCACCGGTGCTGCTGTTGCATGGGTCGGGACCCGGGGTTACCGGCTGGCGCAACTTCCGCGGCGTGCTGGGCGCATTCGCCGAGCACTTCCGCTGCCTCGTCTTGGAATTCCCCGGGTTCGGCGTCAGCGACGACTTCGGTGGGCATCCGATGGTCACCGCATTCGATGCTGTGGTGCGGTTCGTCGACACGCTCGGTCTGGACGTCGTGGACATCGTGGGCAACTCAATGGGCGGGGGTGTCGCGCTCAACTTCGCAATGGCCCAGCCCGAACGGGTACGCCGACTGGTAACCATCGGAGGTGTCGGGCGCAACATCTTCAGTCCCGGTCCAGCAGAAGGCATCCGACTGCTGCAGGAGTTCACCGAAGAGCCCACCCGCGAACGGCTGATCCGTTGGCTGCACTCGATGGTGTATGACCCGGCAGTGGTGACCGAGGACCTGATCGAGGAGCGGTGGCAGCACGCCACCGATCCCGCCACGCTGGCCGGTGCGCGCCGGATGTACAGCAGGGCAGCGTTCGAGCAGATGATGCAGGCCATGGAGTCGTCCAAGGGTCCGCAACCCTGGGCGATGATGCATCGGGTGAAGGCTCCGACGTTGATTACTTGGGGCCGCGATGATCGGGTCAGCCCGCTGGACATGGCGCTGATCCCGATGCGCACCATCCCAAACGCCGAATTGCACGTATTCCCTAACTGCGGGCACTGGACGATGATCGAAGCGAGGCAAGCTTTCGAGAACGTCGTATTGGCGTTCTTGCTACGTAAAGCGTCTAGTTGACGCCGCGCGACGACGCGCAAGTTGAGTGTGAAATCAGGGCTTTCAGTGTGAGCCCAGGGCGGGAAAATCTCGAAAATCCCGCCCTATGTTCACACTCATTAACGGGCGCGCCTAGTTGACGCAGGGAACGCCCCCGCCGTCGATGGGTGCGCCCTGATCTGGGGTCGGCTCGGCGCTGGTGGTGCGTGAACCGTGATGGGAGCCGGCCATCGGTGTGGCAGAAGATGTTTCGTTGCGCGATGGCCCGGAGTAGTCGTCGCCGACGAAGACTTGAACGCGATCAGCGGTCAGCGATGAATCACTGTGGTCGGCCACTTCGGCGCCCAGCAGCGCCGCGATCGTTTGTGCATCGCTCTTGGCGTCCGGTCCGTAGTCGACTGTCGTGGCGCTCGGTTCGCCGTATTCGCGGTCGCGCACAGTGCCCTTGGTGTAACCGTGCTGACTCAGTGTGCGTGACACGGTGCTGGCAAGTCCGGATGTGCTGCTGGCGTTGACGACGTCGACGACGGTTGCCGGGTTGGGTGCCGTGCTCGTTGTGGTCGTGAACGATCCCCCGGTACCGAACGCCGCTGCCACTTCGGCCTTGATCGCCGCGGGGTCGACGATGTTGACGTCCTGGCCGTTGATGTTGTCGTACCGGACAACCGGCAGCGTCCGGTACTCGATGTCGCCGCCGGCCAGCGCGCCCATCCGGCGGAACTGGCTTTCGTCCCAGCCCGCCGACAACACCACGTCCTTACGAGCCACGGCCATCAGGCTTTTCAGCTTGCTCAGGTCGGTGAAGGTGCCCGAACTTTGGAGTTGGTGCATCACCGAGGATAGGAACGCCTGCTGGCGGTGGGTGCGGTCCAGGTCGCCGTTCTCCAGGCCGTGGCGCTGCCGCACGAACGCCAGCGCTTGTTCGGCGTTGAGTGTCTGGCGCCCGGCCGGGAAGTCGGCGCCCGAATAGGAGTCGTAGACGGCGTGTTTCAGGCATACCTGGACGCCGCCGAGGGTTTGGGCCAGGTCATAGAACCCGGCCAGATTGACCTCGGCGAAGTAATCGATCGGTACGCCGGTCAGGTTGCGCACCGCCCGCAAAGTCGCTGTCCGGCCGGCCTCGCGCCCCTTAGTCTCGAGTTCCCGCTGATCGCTGACGCCTTTGTTCATCAGCTTCTGCTCGGCGTAGTCCTTAGTGAGTCCGTACGCCTCTTTGATCTTGATGTGGTTGTACCCCGGGACCCCGCTGAACGGCACATAGTCGTCGCGGGGGATGGAGAACGCGGTGACATTGTCGTCGGCGCCGACGTGCACCAGGATCAGCGTGTTGGTGTTGTACCCGCCGGCATCGGAGTCGCCGGCGTGCAGCCGGTTCAGGATCGCGTTGGGCAGTTCGTTGCCGTCTTGGTCTTTGCGCGAGTCCAGGCCGATGAGCAAGATGTTCATCTCGCCGCCGCTGGAATGCGGGTCGTCGGAGCTCAACGCCTCGGACACCGTGATTCCGCCCAGCACGCCATGGGCCATCCACCAGCCGGCGCCGGTCGCCAGCACGGCCAACACCGACACCGCGGCCACCACGCCGTGGGTCAATCGGCGGCGGATCTGCCAGGGTGCCGGTTTTGAGCGGCGGTGCCTACCGCCGGATTGGTTGGCCACCAGAATCTCGACTCTGTCCTGAGCGCCGCCCCTGCCCCCCGACGGCAATTTGCGGCGACGACGTTTAGTGCTTGACGTCCAGTATGCCGCAGCTTGCTGTGCAGACCCTCGTCCAAGTGTGTGACCAGCGGTTGACGATGCATTTCGCCGATCCTGACAGCCGTCTCGGGTCCGCAGCGTTAGTGTCTGCGAAAGGCACTACAAAGACGCTGGAGAGGGCTGATGACCGCCTATAAAACTGTGGTGGTCGGTACCGACGGCTCGGCTTCGTCGCTGGATGCGGTCGAGCGCGCAGGTGCGATTGCCGCCGAATCGAACGCGAAGCTGATCATCGTGACCGGCTATGTTCCTCACAAGGAGGATCCGCGCGCGGCCGACGCGCTCGGTGACGAAGCCTACAAAGTGCAGGGCAATGCGCCGGTCTACGCGATGTTGCGCGAGGGCCGCGACCGGGCCAAGGCGGCCGGCGCGCAGGACATCGAGGAGCGGCCGATTCAGGACGCTCCGGTCGATGCGTTGGTTGACCTCGCCGAAGAGGTTCGAGCCGATCTGCTCGTGGTCGGGAACGTGGGACTGAATGCACGCTCGGCGATCATCGGACGGGTATTTTCGATCCCCGGAAGTGTCGCCAGCAAGGCCCATGTCGACGTGTTGATCGTGCATACCAGCGGCTGACCCGGCGTTTAAAGTCCGACCCGCCCGTCTATAGATGTCTAGCTACTCCGACCCGAAAGGCCGACGATGAAGTCGATTGTTCCTGTCACGATTGTGGCCGCTGCGCTGCTGTTCAGTGGATGTTCGGCCTCAGAGGTGATCAATACCGGCGGCGACACCAAGTGCAAGGACTTCACCACGCAGGACGAGAAGAAGCAAAACGAAGAGATCAGCAAAATGCTCAAAGACAAGAGCGGTGCTGACCCGAGCAATATGGAGATCTCGGTTACGCGTTTGTCGGCGACGACCTACTGCCAAACAGTCGGCAAGCCAGATAGCAAGATTTCTGAGGCGCCGCACGGCTGATTGCGGTCAAATACCGACCGCTCGCTTAGCGCGCCGCCGCGACGCCGCGACCCCGTCGTAGAATCGCCATGGTTCATCGAGCCGGCCCT
The DNA here is from genome assembly GCF_059812285.1 of Mycobacterium sp. NGS62. Taxonomy (NCBI): domain Bacteria; kingdom Bacillati; phylum Actinomycetota; class Actinomycetes; order Mycobacteriales; family Mycobacteriaceae; genus Mycobacterium; species Mycobacterium sp. NGS62. Next base: position 168,921 of record NZ_JCALCK010000006.1, read on the forward strand.
GGCCGCGTTAGCTCAGTTGGTAGAGCGTCGCTCTTGTAAAGCGGATGTCGAGAGTTCGAGTCTCTCACGCGGCTCCATTCCCTATCGGCCCTGAGGGATAGCGTCGTCTTAACGGCGAGCGTGGAGCTGGGTTCACACTCGCGGGGCCGACGTCCGCCCAACCCGCCTACTCGTCGATAACGCGCGGGGAACGCACGGGACGCGGCGTGGAGCGGCGCGAGGACCGCCGCGGTATCAGCGGGATGCGCTCGGCGATATTGCTCAGCGGGTTGACCACCATCGTCAAGGCGATGACGGCCTCCTGCAGGGTCTCAATGGCCGGCTCCAGCGCCTCCATCCCCGGCGTCAGCCGGCTCAGAGTGTCGGCGACGTCGGCGAGCTGTTCCAGCGGCCCGTGCCGGGCGGTCAACTTGTCGATCAGACCACCTTGGGCCAGCAACCGGTCAGCCAGCCCATCCTCGGCCAGGACGCGTTCGATCAGCCCGTCGTCGGCGACCAGTTGATCCACCAGCCCGCCGGGCTTCAGCGCCCGCTCGAGACCACCGCCCTCTTCTGTCAGCCGGTCCAGCAGCCCGCCGGGGGCGGTCAGCATGTCGACAATCCCGCCGGGACGCAGCAGCCGGTCCACCGGACCGTCGGATGCCAAGGCGCGTCCCAGCGGAGCGTCGTCGTCGAGAAGCCCGGCAATGCGGTTTGCTCGCACCAGCGCGTCATCGATGCCCAGCATGTGAACGACGGCGTTAGACCGGGTCTGCACGCCGGCCTCGCCGATCGTCTGCTTCGCCAGGCCAACCGCCGAGGCCGCAACGCCCAGGCCCGCGTCGGCCGCGGTCAGCCCGACCCGCAGGGGTGCGGTGGCGAGCGTCGCCAGGCTTTTTCCGAGATTCATCCCCCGAGTCTATGCGCGCCGACCTGCGCTGACCCCGGACCACGCAGATCAAACTGGCAACGCATTCACAGGAACTTCACAGTTGCCATGGAGCTTCCGTTCAAAGAAGTGCGAGGAGATTAGCGATATGGCATCGGCACCCACAGACGGAATCACCCCCGAGGCTCGAGTCCTCGTCGTCGACGACGAAACCAACATCCTCGAACTCCTCGCAGTGAGCCTCAAATTCCAGGGCTTCGAGGTCCACACCGCCGCCAGCGGGCCCGCAGCCCTTGACCTGGCCCGCGAAGTCAAACCGGACGCGGTGATCCTCGACGTGATGATGCCCGGCATGGATGGCTTCGGGGTGCTGCGTCGTCTGCGCGCCGACGGGATCGATGCGCCCGCGCTGTTTCTGACCGCCCGCGACTCGTTGCAGGACAAGATCGCCGGCCTCACCCTCGGCGGCGACGACTACGTGACTAAACCGTTCAGCCTGGAAGAAGTCGTCGCGCGGTTGCGCGTTATTCTGCGCCGCACCGGCAAAGGCATCACCGAGGATCGCAACGCCCGACTGACGTTCGCCGACATCGAACTCGATGAGGACACTCATGAGGTGTGGAAGGCAGGCGAGCCGGTGTCGCTGTCACCCACCGAGTTCACGCTGTTGCGCTACTTCGTGATCAACGCCGGCACGGTATTGAGCAAACCGAAAATCCTCGATCACGTTTGGCGCTATGACTTCGGCGGCGATGTCAATGTCGTCGAGTCTTATGTGTCGTATCTGCGACGCAAGATCGACACCGGGGATAAGCGTCTGCTGCACACATTGCGCGGAGTGGGATATGTGTTGCGCGAGCCGCGATAGCGCGTCGTAGGCGAAGAATACGGGAATGGCCAAACTTCATCGAGGAGCACTGCCGCTCCGGGTGAGCCTCGTCGCGGCCACCCTGGTGCTGGTAGCGGGCGGGTTGGCGACCTCGGGTATCGCGGTCACGTCGATCCTGCGGCACAGCCTGATCAATCGGGTCGACCAGAACCTGATCGACGCATCCCGAGGTTGGGCACAGGCTCCGCGCCACACGTCATCACGCGCCAACGAACGGCCGAACGCCGATCGGCCGCCCACAAACTTCTACGTGCGCAGCATTGGCAAGGACGGCCGCACCTGGACGGTAGTCAACGATCGCAACGCGGAACCCGCGCTGCCCAACAACAACGATGTCGGCCCCGAACCCACCACCATCGGCTCCGTCGACAAATCCGGTGTGCAGTGGCGCGCGGTGTCGGTACGGGGACCGCTCGGTCGGCTGATCACCGTCGCCTATGACCTCTCCGACGTCCAGCACACCGTGCGGTCACTGGTCTGGTTGCAGGTTGGCATCGGCGCGGCGGTGCTATTGGTGCTCGGCATCGCCGGATATGCGGTCGTGCACCGAAGTCTGCGGCCACTGACCGAGGTCGAGCAGACCGCGGCCGCGATCGCCGCCGGCCAGCTGGATCGCCGCGTCCCCGAGCGCAGTTCGCGAACCGAGGTGGGCCGATTGTCCCTGGCGCTCAACGGGATGCTCGCACAGATTCAGCGTGCGGTGGCGTCGTCCGAGTCCTCGGCGGCGAAGGCGCGCAGTTCAGAAGATCGGATGCGACGCTTCATCACCGACGCAAGCCACGAACTGCGCACGCCGCTGACCACGATCCGCGGCTTCGCGGAGTTGTATCGCCAGGGCGCGGCGCGCGACCTGGAGATGCTGATGTCGCGGATCGAGAGCGAAGCGAGTCGATTGGGCCTGTTGGTCGAGGATTTGCTGCTGCTTGCCCGGCTGGATGCCCAACGCCCCCTCGAGCGTCGCCGGGTGGACCTGCTGGCGCTGGCCAGCGACGCAGTGCACGATGCGCAGGCCATTGCCCCCAAGCGCAACCTCACCATGGCTGTGCTCGACGGTCCCGGCACCCCCGAGGTGCTCGGCGACGAAGCCCGGCTGCGCCAGGTCCTGAGCAACTTGGTGACCAATGCGTTGCAGCACACCCCGGAAAGCGCCGACATCACGGTGCGGGTCGGCACCGACGGCGACAACGCGGTGCTCGAGGTCGCCGACGAAGGGCCGGGGATGAGTCAGCAGGATGCGCTGCGCATCTTCGAGCGGTTCTATCGGACCGACTCGTCGCGGGCGCGAACCAGCGGCGGCACCGGGCTGGGCCTGTCGATCGTCGACTCGTTGGTCCACGCCCACGGCGGGTCGGTGACGGTGACTACTGCTCCCGAGGAGGGCTGTCGTTTCCGTGTCAGCTTGCCGCGCATCGCCGACGTGCCGGCACAGGTCAGTTGAGCATCACGTCAGTTCGGCGAGTGCGGCCTTGATTTTGGCCTGCGCCTCGTCCAGGGACTGCGGCGACGGGTTGCGATCGACGTTGGCGAAGCCGAAATCGCTGAGCCTGCGGGTCGGGAAGACATGCACGTGGAGGTGCGGAACTTCTAATCCGGCGATGATGACGCCGGACCGCTCGGTGTTGAAGGCTCGGCACACCGCCTTGCCGATCAGCTGCGCCACCGCCATGATGCGGGCGAACACAGCGCCGTCGACGTCTTGCCAGTTGTCGATCTCTGCGCGCGGCACCACCAGCGTGTGCCCCTGCGTCATCGGCTCGATGGTCAAGAACGCGACGATCTCGTCGTCCTCATACACGAACCGTCCCGGAATTTCGCCGTTGATGATTTTGGTGAACACAGTGGCCATGCATCAAAGCTTAACGTCGGCGCAACCACCGATCAGCCCGGCCAACTCCGTCACCGACCATGGCGGCGAGTCGTGGTGGTCGCGGTAAGCGATGAAGGCCGGCGACGGCCGCGGAATCCGACCGATGAAACCACCTGCGGCGACGAAGATTTCACCGGTCACCTGCGCAGCCAGGTCGCTGGCCAGATAGACATACGTCGACGCGACGTAGTCCGGTGATGCCACGTCCAGCGACCCGCGCATGCTGACCTCGTCCAGCAGGCCCCGCCGGTGCAGTTCCCTGATGTGGGCTTCGTAGTCGTGCCCGGTGGATAACCGCGTCTTCGCGCCGGGGCACACCACATTGGCGCGGACCCGGTGTTCGTTGAGCTCGGCGGCGATCGCCAGGGTCAGGCTGTTCACCGCGCCTTTGCCGGCGGGATATCCAGTGCCGCCGTAATCACCGAGGAAAGCCATCGAGCTGGTGTTGACGATGCTGCCGCCACCCGCAGCGGCCATCTTCGGGGCGGCCGCACGGCAGGTGGCGAACACCGTGCCCACGTGTGCATCAAGCAGCTCACGAAATTGCGCTGCGCTGATGTCGAGGATCGATGAACCCGGTGGCTCGGCGATGCCCGCGCAGTTCACCAAGATATCGATAGCGCCGAAATCGCTAATACATCTGTCCACCAACGCTTCTGCAATCGTCTGGTCGGCTGGTGAACCCGGGTGAGCCACCGCGCGGCCGCCCTCGGCGGTGATCGACTCGGCAGTGGCCTGAGCGGTGGCGGCATCTCGGCCGTTGACCACCACAGCCGCGCCGTGCTGGGCCAGCAAGCCGGCTACCGCCCTCCCGATACCCCGGGACCCGCCGACCACGACGGCAGCGCGGCCGGCTAGCAGCCGGCTCACTCCGGGGTGCCGAATGTCATCGCGTCGAGGTTCCAGTAGCCGCGCATGTTGGTGATCAGCCCGGCGTCGTTGACTCGGTAGGTGAACACACCGCGCACCGAACTGGTGATCCCATTGTCGAACTTGCTGTCCAGCACCAGGATATGCGCGATCTCGTTGGGTGAACTGGAAGGGAACGTCTCCTCGCAAGTGATCGTCAGCTGGTTAGCGGCGATGTTGGTGTCGTAGAATCCGGCGACCCCGTCCTTGCCCCGCACGCCGCTGCCGTCTGGGTTGGTGATCGCCTTGCCGATCGGGTCCTCGATGACGACGTCGTCGGCCATCAACGCCAACCAGCCCTCCCGATCATGGGCTTGCACGCAGCGCCACGACGACTGTGACGCAGCCAGCGCCGGCAATTGTTGCACTGTTTCTTCTGACATCTTCACTCCAATCATTAAATGGCACAGGCGGCACGGGCGCCGTCCTCGGTTGCCTTGCGGATCAGTCCCAGCCCGGTGCAGTCGCCGGCGGCATGTACCTCAGTGTCGGGCATGGCAGACACCACGGCGTCGAACACGGCGGTGTCGGACTCGGGTGTTCCTGCCACGACGACGGTGTCGGCAGCCAACTGACGGGTTGTGCCGCCCGCGGGGGTGAAGACCACCGCGTCGTCAGCGATGCGTTCGACGGACGCTCGGACGTGCACGGTGACTCCGAGGTGGTCGAGACGATCCATGTGTTCGGTTTTGCGCTTGCTGCCCACCTCCGGCGCGATGGACTTGCCGGATTCGAGAATCGACACGAAACGTCCTCTTTTCGCCAGGAATTCGGCGAGTTCGAGGGCGACCAAGTCACCTCCGATGATTGCGACGCGCCGTCCCATCGGCATCCATGCGCGGGTCGCGAATCGGACCGCCTTCGGCGACACCAGCCGCGGTGTCCATTTGGCCAGCAACTGGCGCAACGCCGGCCCGGTCTGCACGTGTGGAAGGTGATCGCCCGGGATCGCCGGGACGACGATGCGGCCACCGGTGGCCACCACCACGGCGTCCGGCTTCAGCTCGACGACGTCGGTTATCGACGCAGCCTGGCCCAGCACGACTTTGGTGTCGCTGATCCTGATCTCGTCGCGCAGGTATCGCAGAAACGGCTCGTTCTCCGGATGCAGGATCGCGGCCCAGCGCAGTGCACCACCCAGTTGCGCGGCGCGCTCGAACAACGTGACGCGATGTCCCCGCTCGGATGCGACACGCGCGGCTTCCAAACCGGCCGGACCGCCGCCGATCACCACCACCCGCTTGGCGTGCCCCGCCAATTTGACCGCCAAGTCGCGCTCCTTGCCGGTACGAGGATTGACCGCGCAGTCGACCGAAAACCGCTGTTCCATGGCGTCGATGCAGTTTTCACACGAGATACATGTGCGAATGCGGCGAGCCTGGCCCGTCCGGAGCTTTCGTGGCAGCTCAGCGTCGGCGAGCAGTGGCCGTCCCATTGCAATGAAATCGGCGCGGCCGTCGGACAGGATTTTCTCGGCGCGCACCGGGTCGTGGATGCGGCCGACCGCGATCACCGGTACGTCGACCACCTCTTTGACCGCGGCGGCCGCGCCCACGTTGAGCGCGTCGCCGTCGTCGGCGCCATTGACCATCTGGGTGACGAGCCGGTCGATCACCCCGCCGCTGACATGGAAGGCGTCCACTCCAGCGGTTACCAATTCCGGTGCCACCTGCGCCGTTTCGTGGATCGGCCGGCCGCCGGCCACCCGCTCGTATCCAGAGATCCGCAACGTGATCGGCAATGCGTCGCCGACCTCGGAGCGGATTGCCGCCAGTGTTTCGAGTACGATCCGGATTCGGCCGCGAACCGAGTCACCGCGATAGTCGTCGGTGCGTCGATTACGCTGCGGCGCAAGGAATGAGCCCAGCAGCATGTAGCCATGCGCAGCGTGCAATTCAATCCCGTCGTAGCCGGCTTCGGCGGCGCGACGCACCGCAGCCTTGAACAAGTCGAGTACTTCGGTGAGCTGTCGTGTGCTGATCTCCTCCGAGGGCCGTCCGGTCAGATACGACGGGATCACCGACGGGCCCAGGGATGTCACCCGGTGCATTTCCGGTCCCAAGCCGTCGGGCCCGGCGTGCACGATCTGCGGCTGGATCTTGGCGCCGTGCTCATGCACCGCTTCCACCAGCCTGCGGTGCGCATCGATGGCGGCGTCGGTGCCCAAATGCAAGCCGCCCGGTGTCTCCGGGTGTCGAGGGTCAATCCCGGTGGCGCCCACGGTGATCAAGCCAACTTCACCTTGCGCGCGCGCGGCAAAGTAGTCACAAGTGCGCGGCGACGGCAGCCCGTCAGGTGTGCCGTACATCGTCTCCATCGGAGACATCACCAGCCGGTTGCGCAGGGTCATGGCACCGATGCGCCCCGGCTGCAGCAGATGGTGAAAGGTGTTCACCTGCTGAAGCTGCCCGCGAACGCGCGCAACGGTAAATCAGCACTGGTGACGATGCCCGGTGGGGCGTCGACAACCGCCCGGATTGCGTTGAGTGCCGGCAGCCCGGTGACCGTCATGCCGATCGCCGCGAACGCTTCAGACGACGAAAAGTCGGTTCCCGGCTTGGGCAGAATCAGATGCTTGCTGTAGATACACGGATCACCCTGGATCTTGGTGATGTAGCAGCCCTGAATGTCCCAGTGCGGGTTGGTGTGCGGTGTCATTTGCCATTCCAGATGTAACTCCACCCGGGGTACTCCGTCGAGGAGGCCGACGTACTGGAATGCCGCGCCGCCGACCGACCCGGCCGGCAACTGATACCAGCCGAGATCCACATCCTTGGTGCAGGCGCCCAGCTCGTAGTTGAACCTGACCTCGTCGAGCGTGATATCGAGACAGTCGGCCATCAGCCGCACCCCGTCCTCGAACACCCGGGTGCCCAGCTCCAGCAGCCGCGGAATCTCCGGATCGTCGACCGGCCGGCCGAAACCGCAATTCGCCCACGTCGGAGCCGAATGGTGACACGACACGTCCACCGATTCGATGCACGTGACATTCTCGATGTCGGCTACGTCGGCGCTGTGCACGATCGTAAGGATTTGGGCCAGACCAGGGTTCATCCCGGTGCCGTAGAACGTGGAGTTCCCGCGCAGGCATGCCGCCTGCAGCACCTCGGACTCGCTGCGCCCGTCCGGTAAGCGGTGGTTGGTGTCGCGGTGATAGCCCGTGACCCAGTCGGCCGTGGTGACGATGTTGATCCCGGCCGCCAGCACCTGCTCGTAGAGCGACAAATCCGGCCATACGCCGTGAAAGGTGACGCAATCCGGCCGCGCGGCGATGATGTCGTCGAGCGCCGTGGTGGCGGTCACCCCGATCGGCTCGATACCGGCGATCTCGCCGGCGTCGCGGCCCACTTTGTCCGGCGAATAGCAGTGCAATCCGACAAGTTCCAGATCAGGGCGGCGGGCGATCCGTTTAACCATCTCAGTCCCGACGTTCCCGGACGCCACCTGGAACACCCGCAGCGGGCCGGTCATGTCGCTACCGATCGTCGTCGGTGTAGCGGATGACCCCGCGAATGTTCTTGCCGTCCAGCATGTCCTGGTAGCCGTCGTTGATCTGCTCGAGCTTGTACTGCCGGGTGATCATGTCGTCGAGGTTGAGCTTGCCCACTTTGTACATCGACAGCAGCTGCGGGATGTCGTATTGCGGGTTGCCGCCACCGAAGATGGTGCCCTGCAGGTTCTTTTGCATCAGCGACAACATCGCCAGGTTCAGCGTCACCTGGGTGTCCAGCAGGCTGCCGATCGCGGTCAGCACACAGGTGCCGCCTTTGGCGGTGATGTTCAGGTAGTTGTCGACGTCGGCGCCATGCAGTTCGCCGACGGTGATGATCACCTTCTTGGCCATCAAGCCGGCGGTGACCTCCATAATGCCCAGCAGCGCGGCTTCGATGTCCGGATAGACGTGAGTGGCACCGAATTTCAGCGCCTGGTCGCGCTTCCACTCCACCGGGTCGACCGCGAAGATGTAGCGGGCACCGGCGTTGACCGCACCCTGCAGCGCTGCCATACCGACGCCGCCGATACCGACGATCGCGACGTCGTCGCCGGGGCGGATGTCGGCGGTCCGGGTTGCCGAACCGTAGCCGGTCGTCACACCGCAGCCCACCAGACAGGCCACTTCGAACGGGATCGACGGGTCGATCTTCACCACCGAACTTCTGTGCACCACCATGTACGGCGAGAACGTCCCCAGCAGTGTCATCGGGTAGACGTCTTGGCCGCGGGCCTGGACGCGGAAGCTGCCGTCGGTCACCGATGCGCCGTTCAGCAGCCCGGCACCCAGATCACAGAGGTTGCGCATGCCGGCCTGACAGGTTGGGCACTTGCCGCAGGACGGGATGAAGGACAGCACCACGTGGTCGCCGACCGCGAAGTCTTCGACGCCCTCGCCCACCTCGACCACAATGCCCGCGCCTTCGTGGCCGCCGAGCACCGGGAACCCGGCCATCGGGATGCCGCCGGTCACCAGGTGGTGATCGGAGTGGCACATCCCCGATGCTTCCATCTGGATTTTGACTTCGTCCTTGCGCGGGTCGCCGATCTCGATTTCCTCGACCGACCACGGCTGGTTGAACTCCCAGAGCAGCGCGCCCTTTGTTTTCACCGCGAACCTGCTTTCAGCTTGTTTGTCAGGACTCGAGCGACAGCGTAGTGACGTGGCTCACCACAGCGGTACCGGGGTCTTTCCAAGCGGGTAGTAGCCCGGCAGCTTCTCACCGGCCAGGCTGCGCTCGATCCGCTTCTGCATGCCCGCCGACAGCTTTCCGGCCTTCATCAGGTCCATGTACAGCGTTTGGACATGGCCGAAGTCGAAGAAGTCGCGCTGCCACTCGATGAGTTTGTCGGCGCCCAGCCGAAACCAGCTGCCGCCGATGCCGTAAATCTCCTGTTGACCGCCGTCGCCGTCGACCACTACTTGTTTCCAGAAACCGACGATCTCACCCTGCTGGTCGTCGATGATCACCTTTTGATACGGGTACTGCCAGTTCTCCAGACCCTCCATCTCCAGGCCGAGCGCGATGTCGCGGATCTCGTCGATCCCGACGCACATCACGTCCTCTTTCGGGCCGATATTCCAGCCGTAGGTCGCCTCGGCGGCGTAGAAGTCCGCCAGCGGCTTCCAGTCGCCTGACTTCTCGCAGTCCTTATTGGCCTGAAGCCAGGCCTGCACCCACTGTTCGAGTTCAGCACGGGAAAATCCGGCCACCGTTATTCTCCTGTCTCCTGGATCGATAGGGCTTGGGTCGGGCAGGCCCACACGGCTTGCTCGATTTGTCGGCGGGCCGCTTCGGGCGGCTCGTCGTCAAGGATCTCGACTTGTCCGCGTTTGGGCACCCGGAAGTAGTCGGGAGCCTCCAGTTCGCACATCGCGTGTCCCTGGCACAAGTCGAGGTCGGCCTTCACGTGGTAGCCCATCATCAGTCCCCGGCGCGACGGCGGTAGCGCACTTTGCCAGGTTGGGCCAGCTGCACCACCATTTTGGAATGGTCGTTGCGATAGCTATCCGACGGCTGGGCCATCTCGAACTCATACTCGCGCAACAACACCGAGAAGATCGCCTTAATTTGCATCGTGGCAAACGCCGCTCCCACGCACCGATGTCGTCCTGCGCCGAACGGAATCCAGGTCCAGCGGTTGATCAGATCTTCCTGGCGTGGCTCGTCATAACGTTCGGGCACGAAGGCGTCCGGGTCGGGAAAGTCCTCGGGGATCCGGTTGGAGATTGCCGGTGAGGCGGCAACGAAATCACCTCGGTGAATCGGGTGGCCTTCCACCTCGAATTCGCCCTGAGCCACTCGCATCAGGATGATCAGCGGCGGATGCAGCCGCAACGTCTCCTTCAGCACGTTCTCCAGCCGCGGAATCTGGCGCAGCGCATGAAAACTCACCGATTGGCCATCAGCGTAAAGCTCGTTGAGTTCCTTGATCACCCCGGCGTAGACATGCGGGTGGCGCATCAACTCGATCAGTGTCCACGACGCGGTGCCCGAGCTGGTGTGATGACCGGCGAACATCAGCGAGATGAACATCCCGGTGACCTCGTCGGCGGAAAACCGTGGGTTGCCGTCGTCGTCCTTGATCGACACCAGCACGTCCAGCATGTCCCGATCTGCCTTGTCGGCAGGCGGATTGGCCATTCGGCCGTTCATGATCTCCTGAACCAGCGCCACCAACCCGATGCGAGCCTCGTCGCGGCGCCGGAAGCTGTCGATCGGCAGGTACGGATCGACGTAACACAACGGGTCGGTGCCGCGTTCGAGTTCGTGGTACAGGTGGGCGAATCGGGAGTCGAGTTGCTCGCGGAACTTCGGCCCGATCAGGCACGCCGTCGAGGTGTAAATGGTCAGCTCGGCGAAGAAGTCCAGCAGGTCGATCTCTCCGCTGTCACCCCAGTTCTCGATCATCCGACGCACTTCGCGCTCGATGGTGACGGCGTGGCTTTTCATGTGTTCACCGCGCAGCGCGGAGTTGTGCAGCATCTCTTTTCGCCGCTCGGGGCTGGCGTCGAACACCACGCCTTTGCCGAAGATCGGTGTCATGAACGGATACGCTTCGGCCTGGTCGAGGTCGTCGTCGCTGGAGCGGAAGAAGAATTCGTTGGCCTCCGCGCCGGAGAGCAACACCACCTGCTTGCCGGCCAACTGGAACCAGCCGACGTCGCCGCACTCGTCGCGCACGCGCTGCATCAGGCCGATCGGATCGGTGCGGAACTCCTCGAGGTGGCCGTGCTCCTCCTGGCCGCCCGATACACGTGGAACTTCTTTGAGCTCTGGGCTTGTCACGGTTCCTCCGGGTACTTCAGTTGCTGGCGTTCGGCGGGCGCGCTGGACAGCGGCGCCTCGGGTTGAATCTCCATCGATGTGACGAACCCACCGCGCGGTGTTTCGGCAACGAACGCGATTGCGCGGGCCAGGTCCGCCGGACGCAGGAAGTAGTCGTGGCGGGCTTGCCCCCATTTGGCCCAGTCCTCGAGCATCGGCCCGATCGATTCGGGCGGCAGGCTCCAGCCCATGCCGGTCTTCGTCGGGCCCGGATGCACGATCGAGGCGCGCACCCCGGTGCCCTCCAGTTCCATCTGCAGGTTGGTCACCATGGCCAGCAACGCTGCCTTGGCCGCTCCATAGGCGCCCATGTGCGGACGCTGGCGCAGCGCGACGTCGGACCCGACGAAAATCAGATCGCCGCGCTGGCGTTCCAACATTCCGGGCAGGACCGCGGTAGCCAACCGATTGGCGCCGATGAGGTGGATCTGCACCTGCGATTCGAAGACGTCGGTGCTGATCTCATCCAGCCGGCCGAAGAAGGTGTCACCGGCACCGGTGACCAGCAACTCGATGTCGCCGAGCTGTTCGGTCGCCTGGTGGACGAAGCCCTTGACCGACTCGGGGTCGGTGACATCGAGGTGCAGCGCGACGGCTTCTCCGCCTTGTGCCTGGATCTCGTCGACCAGCTCCTGGCATTTCTCGACACGGCGGGCGCCCAGGGCTACCGGGAAGCCGCGACCGGCGAGCTCGAGGGCCGTGGCGGCGCCGATGCCCGACGACGCTCCGGCGACGATGGCGGGCCGACGCGCCGGATGTGGTTGAAAACGAGGCATTTACGCGGTCTCCACGGTGATCGGCAGACTGGCGAATCCGCGTACGTTGCTGGAGTGGACGCGCACGGCGTTCGCATCGTCCACTTGATAGCCGCGGATCCGGTTCAACAGTTCGGTAAGCGCCACTCGCGCCTCCATTCGGGCCAGATGTGCGCCCAGGCAGAAGTGCGCGCCACTGCCGAAACTGACCAGCTTGGAGCCGATCTCGCGGCCGATGCGGTACTCGTCGGGCTGGTCGAAGACCCGGTCGTCGCGGTTGGCCGAACCCGGCAGCAGCAGCAGCACATCGCCCTCGGTCAGCGTGGTGTCGTACAGCGTGAACTCATGCGCCACACTGCGGGCCAGGATTTGACTCGAGGTGTCATAGCGCAGTGTTTCTTCAACCCACAGCGGGATTTTCGAATGGTCGGAGTAGACGCTCGCCAGCTGGTCAGGATTCTTGAAACCCCAATACGCGGCGTTGGCCAGCAATTTGGTCGTTGTCTCGTTGCCGGCGACCACCATCAAGAACAGGAAAGCCATGATCTCCTGGTCGCTGAGGCGGTCCCCGTCGATCTCGGCTTCCAGTAGCGCCGAGGTCAAGTCCTGCGATGGCTTCTTGCGGCGCTGGGCGACCATGTCGGCGTAGTAGACCATCAGGTCGGCCGATGCTTGGATCGCCGATGCCGGGACATCGGCCAGACCGTCGTCGCGGTGCATCACGCCGTCGGCCAGCTCACGAATGCGGGCACGGTCCGGTTCGGGCACGCCCATCAGTTCGGAGATGACATCCATCGGCAGCTTGCCGGCGAATTCGGAGACGAAGTCGAAGCTTTCGGACTGCAGTGCGGTGTCGAGGTGCATGCGCGCCAGCTCGATCACCCGCGGTTCGAGTTCACGGATCCGGCGTGGCGTGAACCCCTTGGACACCAGCGTGCGCAGCCGTAGATGGCCGGGATCGTCCATCGCCAGAAACGACATCACCTTGTGTGCGTCCGGAGTGCGCGAAACCGGATCCAGCGACACGCCATAGGCATTCGACAGCGCGGTGCTGTTGCGAAAACCCTGCAGCACATCGCCGTGGCGCGACAACGCCCAGAACTTCAGCACGTCGTTGCGATAGAGCGGGGCTTCGTCCCGGAGCCGTCGATAGTACGGGTACGGATCTTCGTGGAAGTCGTAGTCGTAGGGATCGAGCACCAACTCGGGCGTCTCCACAGTCATGAGCGCCGCTCCTCTCCCCCGCAAGCGGGCGGTACCCCCGCATCGCTTTTCTGCTCTGCATCGTCGACGGCGCGAGTCATGAGCGGTCTCCCGGGTTCAGGATCAGACCCACCACGTAGGCCAGCCGATCGGCGATCTGGTGGTAGGTGAAGGCGCCGCTGCCGGCGTTGACCAGCGCGCCGAAGAACGTCATCTCGAGCGCGGAAACCGTGCGGGGATCGGCATCCGGGCCGATCGCCGAGGTGATGCGGCGATGGATCTCCGCGCCGATGCGGTCGCGCACGGTGCGGACCGCAGCGTCGGCGCCCCCGCCGAGCAGCGCCGTCGTGCATGCCGCGGCGACTTCGGGCTCGTCGGCGACGACCAACGCCAGATGCCGCAGCGCCTTGTCCACCCGCACCGGCATCGGATCGTTGACATCGGTGAAGTAGGGCACTTGGCGCACTAGGTCCAAGTAGACCTCTGCGATCAGATGGTTCTTCGACGAGAAGTACGTGTACGCGGTCGCCGGGGCCACTTTGGCCCGCGCGGCCACCGCGCGGACGGTCAAATCGGCGTAGGACTTCTCTCGCAGGACTTCGACCCCGGCGGCCAAGACCTTACGGAACGTCTCTTCCTGCCGACGGTTGCGCGGCGTCTCCCCAGTCTGGCGGTCACGATCGGGCGTGATCGCTACCACGGCATCGCTGGACACTTGTCCAAGTTATCCGATCGACGCGGCATCAGGCAAGCCCGTGCCGTAAAAGAGCTGCATGACGTGCTGTGGAGCCGGGGCACGTTCGCCGCGTCCAGCCGGCCCTTGCACCGCGCGCGGCTGGACCGCTATGGTTCGACTGGTTCATTCCGGACAACTGTCCACCGTAGAAGGCGGTACCAAACGATGGCATTACTGGCCGACGGCGTCAGCGCTCTGCTCATCGACGGCAAGTTGGCGCCTGGCAGCGCCGGCACCTTCCCAACCATCAACCCAGCCACCGAGGAAATGCTGGGAACGGCGGCCGACGCCAATGCCGATGACATGGGCCGAGCCGTCGAGGCGGCGCGGCGCGCCTTCGACGAGACCGATTGGTCACGCAATACCGAGTTGCGCGTGCGATGCGTGCGCCAATTGCGCGACGCGATGCGCGAACACGTCGAGCAACTGCGTGACATCACGATGGCCGAGGTCGGGGCACCGCGCATGCTCACCGCCAGCGCCCAACTCGAAGGACCGGTCGACGACCTCGCATTCAGTGCGGACACCGCCGAGTCCTACGCGTGGCACCAGGATCTCGGCGAGGCGTCTCCAATGGGCATTCCCACCCGCCGCACGATCGCGCGGGAAGCGGTCGGCGTGGTCGGCGCCATCACTCCGTGGAACTTCCCGCACCAGATCAACCTCGCCAAGCTTGGGCCGGCGCTGGCCGCCGGCAACACCGTCGTGTTGAAGCCTGCCCCCGACACCCCATGGTGCGCAGCGGTATTGGGAGAGCTGATCATCGAGCACACCGACTTTCCGCCCGGTGTGGTCAACATCGTCACCTCCAGCGACCACAACGTCGGTGCCCTGTTGGCGAAAGACCCACGGGTGGACATGATTACGTTCACCGGTTCGACCGCCACCGGCCGGAGCGTGATGGCCGACGCTGCCGCCACCATCAAGAAGGTCTTCCTGGAACTGGGCGGCAAATCGGCGTTTGTCGTGCTCGACGACGCCGACATGGCCGGCGCCGCTTCGGTGTCGGCGTTCTCGGCCTGCATGCATGCCGGACAGGGCTGCGCGATCACCACCCGACTGGTGGTGCCGCGAGCCCGTTACGACGAGGCGGTCGCCATCGCGGCGGGCACCATGTCGTCGATCAAGCCCGGCGATCCGACCGATCCAGGGACGGTCTGCGGTCCGTTGATTTCGGCGCGCCAGCGCGATCGGGTGCAAAGCTACCTGGATCTGGCTGTGGCAGAAGGCGGTTCGTTCGCGTGCGGTGGCGGCCGACCGGCAGACAGGGCAGCCGGCTTTTTTATCGAGCCGACGTTGATCACCGGGCTGAGCAACGATGCACGGGTGGCGCGCGAGGAGATTTTCGGGCCGGTGCTCACCGTCATCGCCCACGACGGCGATGACGACGCGGTGCGGATCGCCAATGACTCGCCATACGGCCTGTCGGGCACCGTGGTCAGCGCCGACCCGGACCGCGCCGCTGCGGTGGCATCGCGCCTGCGGGTCGGCACGGTCACGGTCAACGGCGGCGTCTGGTACTCGGCCGACGCCCCGTTCGGCGGTTACAAGCAGTCCGGTAACGGCCGCGAGATGGGCCTGGCGGGCTTCGAGGAGTATCTCGAGACCAAACTCGTCGCGAGTGGCCAGTTATGACACGGTATTTCGCGAAAAGTGTGCGATAAGTGGCCACTCGGCCGAAGGGAAGACTATGAGATTCGAGAACAAAGTGGCCATCGTCACCGGCTCCGGCGGCGGCATTGGTCAGGCGTATGCCGAGGCGCTGGCGCGTGAAGGCGCAGCGGTTGTCGTGGCCGACATCAATGCCGAGGCTGCCGAGGGCGTGGCCAAGCAGATCACCGCCGACGGCGGCACAGCCATCAGCATTCCCGTCGACGTGTCCGACCCCGCTTCGGCCAAGGCGATGGCTGACCGCACGCTGTCCGAGCTCGGCGGTATCGACTACCTGGTAAACAACGCCGCGATATTCGGGGGCATGAAGCTGGATTTCCTGCTCACCATTGATCCCGAGTACTACAAGAAGTTCATGAGCGTCAACCTCGACGGCGCTCTGTGGTGCACCCGCGCGGTGTACAAGAAGATGGCCAAGCGCGGTGGCGGCGCAATCATCAACCAATCGTCTACCGCCGCCTGGCTGTACTCGAACTTCTACGGCCTGGCCAAGGTGGGTATCAATGGCTTGACCCAACAACTTTCGCGGGAACTGGGCGGCCAGAACATCCGGATCAACGCAATTGCGCCGGGGCCCATCGACACCGAGGCCAACCGGACCACGACTCCCAAAGAGATCGTCGACGATATCGTCAAGGGACTCCCGCTGTCCCGGATGGGGACTCCCGATGATCTGGTCGGCATGTGCCTGTTCCTGTTATCCGACCAGGCCTCCTGGATCACCGGCCAGATCTTTAATGTCGACGGCGGACAGATTTTCCGATCATGACCGAACACGTGCGGCTCGGATACATCGGACTGGGCAACATGGGGGCGCCGATGGCCAAGCGGCTGGTCGACTGGCCCGGCGGGCTCACGGTCTTTGACGTGCGGACCGATGCAATGACGCCGCTGGCCGAGGCCGGCGCCACCTTGGCCGACAGCGTGGCCAATATCGCGGCCGCCGATCTCATCAGCGTCACCGTGCTCAACGACGAGCAGGTCCGCGAGGTCGTCGCCGAGCTGGCGGCCAACGCAAAGCCGGGTACCGTCATCGCGATCCACTCGACGATCAGTGACACAACGGCTGTCGAACTGGCCGAAGAGCTGAAGTCGCAGAACATTCACATCGTCGACGCCCCGGTCAGCGGTGGCGCTGGTGCCGCCGAAAAGGGCGAACTGGCCACCATGGTGGGCGCCGAACGCGAGGTGTACGAGCGGATCAAGCCGGCGTTCAAGCAATGGGCAGCAATGGTCATCCACGCCGGGAAGCCGGGTGCGGGCACCCGAATGAAGCTGGCCCGCAACATGTTGACATTCACTTCCTACGCCGCGGCATGTGAAGCGATGAAACTCGCCGAGGCGGCCGGGCTGGATCTGCAGGCGCTCGGCCGGGTGGTGCGCCACACTGATGCGCTCACCAGCGGGGCCGGCGCGATCATGGTCCGGGACGACATGAAACCGATTGAGGCAGAAAACTTCCTGTACCAGCCGTTCCTGCATGCCCGCGACCTCGGCGAGAAAGATCTGAGCCTGGCACTGGGTTTGGGCGAGGCGGTGTCGGTGGATCTGCCGTTGGCCAAGGTGGCCCTTCAGCGGCTGGCCACCGACCTCGGCGTGCCGCACACGTCGGACTGATTGGAGACGTCATGGACGAGTTACGCCGCAAGGGCCTTGAGAAGATGAACGAGGTTTACGGCTGGGAAATGCCCAACGTCGAGGGCGACGCCTACTTCGACCTGACCGTCGATCACCTGTTCGGCAGCATTTGGACCCGGCCCGGATTGTCGATGCGCGACAAGCGCATTATGACGTTGGCGGCGGTGACCGCAATCGGAAACCGCGACCTGGCCGAGATCCAGATCAACGCCGCACTGCTCAATGAAGAGCTCACCGACACCGAACTGAAGGAGATGGCGGTCTTTTTGACCCACTATCTCGGATTCCCGCTGGGGTCGGCGCTCAACGGCGCGGTCGACACCATCGTGGCAAAGCGCAAGAAGGCCGCCGCCAAAGGCGCCTCCGAGGACAAAAAGGCCAACGTCGACGACGCGGTGCGGATGCACCAGGGCAAGGGCTAACCCGGCACCGTCGCGCCGACCCAGCGGCGCAGGTATCGGCGAAGCTCGCCGTCGCGCCGGGGCGGGCGTCCAGGATCGATGACGAACGACTGAATGATCCGCAGCAAGTGCTCGCCCAGTTCAGCCACGTCGTTATCGGTCAAACCCGCTGCGGCCCAATCGACGTCGAACCGCCGCAACATTGCATTGGCGAATTGCAGAGCCACCTCGGACGTGACATCGGCGGTGAAAGCGTTGCCACGGTCGTCGGCAAGCAATAGGCCGATGTGTTTGTCGCTGGGTAGCCACTCCAGGGCGGTGGCGATTCCCTCGGTTACCGCTTCCACCGGGTCGGTGATGCCCGACAAGTGTGCCGCCAACCGGTCCAGAAAGCCGGTTGCGGCCTCGGTGGCCGCGGCGACCAGCAGCGCGTCGGTGCTCGGAAAGTAGCGGTAGACGGTTTGTCGCGTCACACCCAGCGTGCGGGCCACATCGGCGATGCTGATGTCGGCGCCGCGCGCATCGATGGCCTGGCTCGCTGCGGCCAGGATCCGTGCGACGGCCTCCTCGTCGCTAGTCGGGGCTGCGCCGCCCCAGCCGTGCGTGCGCACTAGCCGTGATAGGAGACGTGCAGATCCTTGACGCCGTTGATCCAGCCGGACCGAAGCCGTTGGGGCTCTGTCAGTTTGGTGATGTCCGGTATCTGGTTGGCGATCTCGTCGAAAATCAGCCGAATCTCCATGCGAGCCAGGTTTGCACCGATGCAGTAGTGCGTTCCTTGTCCGCCGAATGCCAGATGCGGGTTGGGGTTGCGCAGAACGTTGAACTCAAACGGCTTGTCGAAGACGTCTTCGTCGTAATTGGCTGAACTGTAGAACAGGCCGACACGCTGACCCGCTTTGATCGCCACGCCGCCAAGCTCGGTGTCCACTTTGGCGGTGCGCTGAAAACAATGCACCGGCGTCGCCCAGCGCACGATCTCGTCGACCGCGGACTCCGGCCGGTCGCGCTTGAAGATCTCCCACTGTTCCGGGTTTTCGGCAAAAGCATTGATGCCGTGCGTCATGGCGTTGCGGGTGGTCTCGTTGCCGGCCACCGCCAGCAGGATCACGAAGAACGCGAACTCGGTTTCGCCCAGCGACTCCCCGTCGACGTCGGCCTCGATCAACTTGGTGACGATGTCGTCGGCCGGGCAGCGCCGACGCTCCTCGGCCATCGTGTAGGCGTAGCCCATCAACTCGGCGTTGGCCATCGCGTAATCGGTTTCGAAGTCCGGGTCGTCGGTGTTCATGATCGCGTTGGTCCAGTGGAACAACTTTTCCCGGTCGTCTTCGGGAACCCCGATCAGATCCGCGATCGCCAGCAACGGTAGTTCCATCGCGATGTCGTCGACGAAGTTGCCGCTGTCTTTCTCGGCCGCGGTCTTGACGATGTCGTGGGCCGCCAAGGCCAGCTTCTCCTCCAGGACCGCGACCGCCCGCGGGGTGAACAACCGGGAGACCAGCTTGCGCAGCCGGGTGTGCTCCGGCGGGTCGTGGTTGATCAGCAGCGCCTTGGTGAGCTCCAACTGGTCGCGCGTCGTGCCGTCGGGTAGCCGCATCACGGCACCGTTCACATTGGTCGACCACACGTCGTTGTCCCGGGAGATGTCCTTGATGTGCTGGTGCTTGCTGATCACCCAATAGCCGCCGTCGTCAAAGATCGTCGCGCCGGGCGGCTGCTCGTTCCACCACACCGGCGCGGTCTTGCGCAGCTGGGCGAACTCGGCGATCGGGATCCCGCGCAGCAGGACGTCCGGATCGGTGAAGTCGAAGCCGGCTCCGAACGGACAGGCACTTTGTGTCGTGGTCACCTGACACCACCCTTCATGCGTGACGTGAACCACATTTGTACTAGACCATACACTCTAGCGTCAAGTGTATGGCCATCGCATTGCCGGTCGGGCCGGTCGATGTCACTCGGCTAAGGTGAGGTTTCGTGCGTGTCCTGGTGATCGGTTCAGGTGCCCGTGAACATGCGCTGCTCTTGGCGCTCCGCGACGACCCCGAGGTTGACGCGCTGGCCATCGCGCCGGGCAACGCCGGCACCGCTGCGCTGGCCGACCAGCACGAGGTCGACATCACCGCTGGCGACGATGTCGTCGCGCTGGCCCGGCAGGTTGCGGCCGACCTGGTGGTTATCGGCCCAGAGGTCCCGCTGGTGCTGGGGGTGGCCGACACTCTGCGCGACGCGGGCATCGCCTGTTTTGGTCCCAGCAAGGACGCGGCCCGGATCGAGGGCTCGAAGGCTTTCGCCAAAGATGTGATGGCCGCCGCCGGCGTGCGCACAGCTTCGAGTGAGATCGTGGACAACCCCGCGCATTTGGATGCGGCACTGGATCGGTTCGGGCCGACGGCCGGCAACCAAGCCTGGGTTGTCAAAGACGACCGGTTGGCTGCCGGTAAAGGCGTAGTGGTCACGGCGGAGCGCAGCATCGCGCGTGCCCACGCGGCCGGTCTGCTCGAGGCCGGGCACCCGGTGCTGCTGGAGTCCTACCTGGACGGCCCCGAGGTCTCACTGTTCTGCGTGGTCGACGGCACTACGGTGGTCCCGTTGCTGGCCGCGCAGGACTTCAAGCGAGTCGGTGACGGCGACACCGGGCCCAACACCGGCGGCATGGGCGCTTACGCGCCGCTCCCGTGGCTGTCGGATGACATTTATCGCGATATGGTCAACCGGATCGTGGAACCCGTTGCGGCCGAACTGGTCCGGTGTGGGAGCCCCTTCACGGGGTTGCTGTACGCCGGTCTGGCGATCACCCCGAACGGGCCTGCAGTGATCGAATTCAATTGCCGCTTCGGTGATCCGGAGACACAATCGGTGCTGGCGCTGCTGGAATCACCGTTGGGGCAACTGCTTTACGCAGCCGCCACCGGTGAGCTGGCCGGCTTCGGGGAACTACGCTGGCGGGATGGTGCGGCGGTGACGGTGGTGTTGGCAGCGGAGAATTATCCGGGCCGGCCGCGAGTCGGCGACGTCATCGTCGGGGCGGACGCCGACGGCGTGTTGCATGCTGGAACGGCCCGCCGCGACGACGGCGCGGTGGTCTCGTCGGGCGGCCGGGTTCTTTCGGTCGTGCGCACCGGCGCTGACCTGGACGCCGCACGCGCAGCCGCCTACGACACCTTGGGTTCAATCCGGTTGCCCGGAGGTCACTTTCGCACCGACATCGGCCTGGCCGCCGCCCAGGGTAAGGTCCGCGCCTAAAACCCTGCCGCTTGGCCGTCGCGGCGCGGATCGCTCACCGCCAAATAGCCGTCGTCGAGTCGCCAGATGGCCTGGCAGCTGCCGAACTGGTTGTAGTCGTCGACGACCACCAACTCGTGGCCACGCCGCTGCAGTTCGGTGAGGGTAGACGACGGAAACCCTTGCTCGCAGCTCACCTGCATGCCCTGCAGCCAGCGGAACCGGGGGCCATCGCACGCCGCCTGGGGGTTCTGGCCGTGGTCGACGATGCGCACCACAAGTTGCAGATGACCCTGCGGCTGCATGGTTCCGCCCATGACCCCGAAGCTCATGACCGGAACGCCGTTTTTGGTCATAAAGGCGGGAATGATCGTGTGGTAGGGACGCTTATTCGGGCCGATCCGATTCGGATGTCCCGGCGTCGCAACGAATCCCACGCCGCGGTTCTGCAACGAGATCCCGGTGCCGGGCACCACCACACCGGACCCGAATCCCATGTAGTTCGACTGGATCATCGACACCATCATCCCTGCGGTGTCGGCTGCGGCGAGATACACGGTGCCGCCCTTCGGCGCGCCGGCGGTGACATGCAGCGCGTGCTTGAGATCGATCTTCTTCGCCCGCTCCTTCAGATACTCCTCGTCGAGGAGGTTCTCCGGGCGCAACCCCATGTGGTCGATGTCGCCGACGTAAGCCGCAGCGTCGGCGAAGGCGAGCTTCATCGCTTCGATCTGCAAATGCACGCTGTCGGCGGAATCTGCTGGCAAGGCGGTCATGTCGAACTGCTCGAGGATGCCGAGCGCGATCAATGCGGCGATCCCCTGACTGTTGGGCGGGATCTCGTGGATGGTGTAGCCGCGGTAGTCGCGGCCGATGGTGCCCACCCAATCGGCCCGGTGGGCGGCCAGGTCGCTGATTCGCATTGCGCCACCGTGAGCGCGCGAATGCGCCTCGAGTTGAGCCGCCAGTTCTCCGCGATAGAACGCCTCGCCATTGCTGGCCGCGATCTTCTCCAGCGTGGCCGCAAGGTCGGGGAAGGTGACGACGTCACCGGGGCCCGGGGCGCGGCCTCCGGGCATGAAGTACTGCGCAAACCCGGGCTGGGATTTGAAGAATGGGAGCTGCATCGCCCAGTGTTCCGCCACCGTCGGCGACACCAGAAAACCTTCGCGGGCGTAGGAGATTGCCGGCTCGAAGAGCCGCTCAAACGGTAGTGTCCCGAACTGGGCGTGCAACTCGGTCCACGCTGACACCGCCCCGGGAACAGTCACCGAGTTCCAGCCGAATGCGGGCACACCGTTGCCGCCGAAGTATTCCGGCGCCCACGCTGCAGGAGAGCGGCCCGACCCGTTCAATCCGTGCAGCCGCCGACCGTCCCAGACGATCGCGAAGGCGTCCGATCCGACGCCGTTGGATACCGGTTCCACCACGGTGAGGCTGATGGCCGCGGCGACGGCCGCGTCTACGGCGCTACCGCCGTCGGCCAGCATCCGAAGTCCGGCCTGCGCGGCCAGCGGCTGTGATGTGCACACCGCGTTGCGCGCCAGAACAGGCTTGCGCGGCCAGGCGTAAGGCAAGTCCCAATCGAAGGGCACGGTCACTGTGGGATCGTAAGCCTCACGGCGGTGCCCGGGTTATCGTCGCCACTACGGTAGTTGATACGATTAGTCTTTCTACGCTGGCTTCGAATTCGCGACCGAAGGTTGACCACATGCCCACGCCCGTCATCGTCAGTGCCGTCCGGACCGCAATCGGAACGTCGTTCAAAGGCTCGCTGGTCAACACTCCCGCCGAAGCGCTCGCCACCACTGTGCTGGCCGAAGCGGTCCGGCGATCCGGTGTCGAGCCAGGTGTCATCGATGACGTGATCTTTGCTGAGTCACATTACGGCGGTGGCGATTTGGCACGTTACGCAGCTGCAGCCTCGGATATGGTTTCGGTGCCCGGCCAGGCCGTCAACCGGCATTGCGCAGGCAGTCTGACGGCAGTCGCAAACGCCGCCGCCCACATCGGTTCGGGCGTCGAGCGGGTAGTGGTGGGCGGCGGAGTGCAGTCGTTGTCGACGGGTCCGCTGATGAACTGGCGCATCCCGGGTCCGACCCTGGAGTTCGAAGAGCGGTGGATGCCGCCGACCCACGTGGAGACGCTCGATGCGCCCACCCGCGACATGTCCATCACGGTGGGCTGGAACACCGCACAAGCGGTCGGCATCACTCGGGAAGAGATGGACGCCTGGGCGCTGCGGTCACACCAGCGTGCGGTCGCGGCGATCGATGGTGGCGCGTTCGACGACGAGATCGTGCCGCTGAAAATCCAAGGGCCTCAAGATGCGCTCGTGGAGTTCAGTGTCGATGAGCATCCGCGCCGCGACACCAGCATGGAGAAGTTGGCGTCACTGAAGGTGCTGCACCCCGAGATCGAGGGTTTCTCCATCACCGCCGGTAACAGCAGCGGCACCAACGACGCAGCAGCCGCTTTGACCCTGGCCGACGACGGCTTTGCCCGCTCGGCCGGGCTGACCGTGCTGGGCACGGTCAAGACGTGGGCATCGGTCGGCGTCGAACCCAGGGACACCGGGCTGGGCGCGGTCCGGGTGATCGGCAAAGTGCTCGACCGCGCCGGGCTGTCGCCCGCCGACGTCACGCTGTGGGAGATCAACGAGGCGTTCGCGTCAGTTCCGATCGCCGCGTGCCGTGAGTACGGTCTGGACGAGGATCGGGTCAACATCTACGGCAGCGGGTGCAGCCTGGGCCATCCCATCGCGGCCACTGGCGCGCGGATGCTGACCACGCTGGTACATGAATTAGGCCGCCGCGGTGGCGGGATCGGGGTGGCCGCGATGTGTGCGGGCGGTGGCCAGGGCGGCGCGGTCGTCATCGAGGTGTAGCCGGCCGCCGCGAGCGACTTTGAGTGTGTACATAGGGCGGCGGTCACCGGCGTGTCGTCGCCGAGGATTCACTCTCAACGCGAGGGACGTCTCGAAAACACCCTTATGCCGTCAGCAGCGGTGCCATCCAGGTCAGCTCGGCGGGTAATTGTGCGCTCCAGAACGATGCGTCGTGCCCGCCCGGCGAGAAGCCGCCAGCCGGCGGATTGGGCAACTGCGCCACGAACTGCTTGGTAGCTGCATAGAACGGATCGCTGTTGCCGCAGTCCACCCGGATCGGAATCGACGCCAGCGCAGGCATTCCGAACACCGAATTGGCCGACCAGTCGTCGGCGCCGTCGAAGGCGCCCGGTGCGGTCGCCCCCGGCGAGAGCCACAGTGCGGGGCTCACCGCGCAGATCGCCGCGGCACGTCCCGGCCCGAGCCGGCCGCCGAGCAGCAGCGCACCATAGCCTCCCATCGACCAGCCCAGGAACGCCACGCGTGAGGTATCCAACCCCTGCTTGTCCAGCATCGGGATGAGTTCGTTCAACACCATGGCGCCCGAGTCTTCGCCGGAAGCCCTCTTGTGCCAATAACTTCCGCCGCCATCGACGGCGACCACCGCAAACGGTGGGAGGCCGGCGTCGACGGCTTGCGCCAGGCCCTGCTCGACCCCGCCGGCCATCACGGTGGCGGCATCACTGCCCTTGCCGTGCAGCGCGATCACCGGTCGCAGGGCCTTGGTCTGGCCCGGCGGACGTGCGATCGCCCAGTTGGTCGTCACCCCTCCGCGGGCCGCTGACACGAACGAACCGGTCGCCATCGTCGGGGCGGCGACCGGCGCGGGCGCCGGTTCCAGCGGCGGCGGAACCAACGGAACGCCGCGACCGGTCATCGGCGCCGGTGCGGCCACCGACGGCTGTGCCGGAAACAGCGTGCCCAACGCATAGGCACCGACGGCGCCGGCGACCACGTTGGCCCCGAGGTGCAGCACCGCACGACGGCTCAGGTCCGGCATGCCGGACATCATAAAGTGCGCCGCTCCTCGACGTCGGCGCGCTGTCAACGGGGCGGTCGTTTGTCCGAAAGGGCAATACTGCCCCTGCCTGCCTGGCAGCATGTCAAACGTGACGGCAGCAGTCACTCCTAAGGGGGAACGCCGGCGGTACGCGCTGATCAGCGCGGCCGCCGAGCTGCTGTGCGAAGGCGGGTTTGAAGCGGTGCGGCACCGGGCTGTGGCGCAGCGGGCCGGCCTGCCGCTGGCATCGACCACCTATTACTTCTCCTGCCTCGACGACCTGATCGCCAGCGCGGTCTCCCATGTCGGGATGCTGGAGGTGGCCCAGTTGCGTTCCCGGGTGGCCAGTCTGTCGCGGCGTCGCCGCGGCCCGGAGACCACCGCCGACGTCCTCGTCGATCTGCTCGTCGGCGACGAAACCGGCCCGCGGCTGATCGAACAGCTGATCTCGCGCTACGAGCGCTACATCGCCTGCGCCCGGCTCCCGGCGCTGCGCGATATCCAGCGCCGAAACCTGCGTCAACGCGTCGACGCGGTCGCGGACGCCATCGAACGGTCGGGACGTTTGGTGCGACTCGAGCTGGTGTCGGCGTTGATTTGCGCCGTCGACGGTGCTGTGGTCTCCGCCCTGGTTGACGACCAGCAGGACCCGCGGGCTGCCGCCAGGGCGACCGTGATGGACGTCATCGATGTGCTGGCGCCGTTCGAACTACGGCCAGTGCAGATCTGATCCTGCACCGGTTTCGGTGGCCGGCCGGTTTCCGGGAGGCGCCGCGGACGTGCCTGCGGCTTACGGGCGCCAGCCCCGCTTGCGCCGCGTGATGGGGCCGCCGCAGCTGCTGTTCTTCATTCTGGGCGACATCCTGGGCGCCGGGGTGTATGCGCTAATCGGCGATGTGGCAGCCGAAGTCGGTGGGGCAGCGTGGGTTCCGTTTCTGCTGGCATTCTTGATCGCCGCCGTGACCGCCTTGAGCTATCTGGAGTTGGTGACCAAATATCCGCAGGCCGCGGGTGCGGCGCTATATGCGCAAAAGGCGTTCGGCAATCAGTTCGTGACGTTTCTGGTGGCCTTTGTGGTGATGTGTGCGGGAATTACGTCCGCATCGATGGCATCGCGGTTTTTCGCCGCCAACTTTGTGGTCGCATTCCATATCGGCTGGGGTTCGGTGGGCGTTGTCGTGGTCGCGTTGCTCTTCATGGCGACGCTGGCCGCGGTGAACCTGCGCGGCGTGGGAGAAAGCGTCAAGCTCAACGTCGTGTTGGCCAGCATCGAAATCACCGGGCTGGTTCTGGTGATCCTCGTCGGGCTGTGGGCGTTCGGTGCGGGCCAGCATGTCGACTTCGCGCGGGTCGTCGCGTTCGACACCGCCGCCGACAAGAACGTGTTTCTGGCCGTCACGACCGCGACCTCGTTGGCGTTTTTCGCGATGACGGGCTTCGAGGACTCGGTCAACATGGCCGAAGAAATCAAGAACCCGGTGCGAACTTTCCCGAAGGTCCTGCTGTCCGCGCTGAGCATCGCGGGCATCGTCTACATCATCGTGGCGATCATCTCCGTGGCGTTGGTGCCGGTCGGGGAGCTGAAAGTTAGCGATACTCCGCTGATCGATGTC
This sequence comes from Mycobacterium sp. NGS62, assembly GCF_059812285.1. Lineage (NCBI taxonomy): Bacteria > Bacillati > Actinomycetota > Actinomycetes > Mycobacteriales > Mycobacteriaceae > Mycobacterium > Mycobacterium sp. NGS62. Next base: position 195,404 of record NZ_JCALCK010000006.1, read on the forward strand.
GTCGGTATCGGGGCGCCGGGGCTGCCGATCAAAACCATCCTGCCGTTCATCTCGATGATCGCGGTGTCCAACACCGCGCTGATCAGCATGCTCATGGCCAGCCGGTTGATCTACGGGATGTCGCGGCAGCAGGTTTTGCCCCCCGTGCTGGGCGTCGTGAGCCCGACCAAGCGGGCGCCGTGGGTGGCGATCCTGTTCACCACGGCGGTCGCCTTCGCGCTGATCCTCTATGTCACCGCGGTCGCCAACACCGACGCGATCGAGGTTCTCGGCGGCACTACGTCGCTGCTGTTGCTGGCGGTGTTCGCGACGGTCAATGTCGCGGTGCTGGTGTTGCGCCGCGATGTCCGCCGAAATCGGCGCCACTTCAAGACGCCGACTGTATTGCCAGTCATCGGATTTGCGGCCTCGCTATTTCTGGTGACGCCGCTGTCCGGCCGGGAAGGTCAGGAGTACCTGCTGGCCGGCATTCTGGTCATGAGCGGGGTCGTGCTGTCGCTGCTCACCGTTGTCATCAAGCGCCAGTTCGACATTCGCGATGCCGGCATCACCGACGCCGCGCACCTGGCCGACGCGCCGGATTAACAGTCAGCGCACGCAAAGCAGCCAACTCGAGTTGTGCTTCCTCGAGCAGGGCGCTGACGCGCGCGAGCCGCTGTTCCACGTCGTCGGGGTCAGGCGGGCAATCCGGCGCGGCGAGTTCGGGTGGAAGCGATGGAGTGACGATGTAGCCCGTCGTGAAATCGCCGTAGATCGTCACGTCTTCGGGGCACTGATACCAGTACAGCGCGAGGTAGGCACACACGACCGCGTCGATGGCATCCTCGGCCCCATCCAGCTGGACCGGTCGAGTTGCCGCGGTCACCCTGTTGCGCAGCTCGACCCAGGCCACGTGGTGGTTGACCCGCAGTCGCGGCGTCGCGGCGTCCAGCCCTTCGATCAGGGTCATCAGCTGCAGCAAATCGTGCTGGCGACTGTCGAAGGCGCCCCGCTTGTACTTCAGCGTGCGATCCAGGCCGAAAAGCACCACGGTCGCCGGATGCGGGTACACCTCGATGGCTCGCCGGCTCGCCTGGGTGCGCGGGTCCATATCGAGGGCGAGCACCTCGGCCAGTCTGGCGCCGCGGGGGCCTCGGGCGAACTCGGGCCTGCCGGTGTACGCCGGCCGTGCGCCCGCTTCGAACTTCTGGAAATCGCGGTTGAGCGCTTTCTCGCAAGGGCGGTGTCCGGTCGGGTTCTTCACGATCAGCGGCGCGTCGATGGCCACCAGGCATTCGTCGCGGACGTAGGGCGACAGCGCGTTCTCGATGCTGGCGTCGTCCTGCGCTACCCCGACATGCAGAAGCCGGCCGTCGGCGTCGACGACCGCGACACCGCTTTGGTTGATTTCCCCCCAGGCAAGGTCGACACCGACGAAGTACATCCGCTCAGCTTGCCGCATCGCGACCGTAAGCTGTGACGTTGTGAACATCCCGAATGTGCTGGCCGCCCGATATGCCAGCGCCGAGATGGTGTCGATCTGGTCGCCCGAGGCCAAGGTTGTCGCCGAGCGCAGGCTGTGGCTGGCGGTGCTGCGTGCCCAGGCCGAGCTGGGTGTGCCGGTCCCCGAACAGGCGCTAGACGACTACGAACGGGTGCTCGACGACGTCGACTTGGCCTCCATCGCGGCTCGCGAGCTGGTGACCCGCCACGACGTCAAAGCCCGCATCGAGGAGTTCAACGCGCTGGCCGGTCATGAACACGTGCACAAGGGCATGACCAGCCGCGACCTGACCGAGAACGTCGAGCAATTGCAGATCCGCCGGTCGATGGAGCTGGTGTTCTCCCACGGCGTGGCGGTGGCCGCGCGGCTTGCCGAGCGGGCGGTGGCCTACCGCGACCTGGTGATGGCCGGACGCAGCCACAACGTCGCCGCCCAGGCGACCACATTGGGCAAACGGTTCGCCTCGGCCGCACAGGAGACACTGCTGGCGTTGACGAGGCTGCGTGAGCTGATTGACCGTTATCCGCTGCGCGGCATCAAGGGCCCGATGGGCACCGCCCAGGACATGCTCGACCTGCTCGGCGACCGAGCGAAACTGGCCGCACTCGAACAGCGCATCGCCGAATACCTCGGATTCACAACGGTGTTGAGCAGCGTCGGCCAGGTGTATCCGCGGTCGTTGGACCACGAAGTGGTCTCGGCGCTGGTACAGCTCGGCGCGGGCCCGTCTTCGCTGGCGCACACCATCCGGTTGATGGCGGGGCATGACCTGGTCACCGAGGGCTTTGCGCCGGGGCAGGTCGGGTCCTCGGCGATGCCACACAAAATGAACACCCGCAGTTGTGAACGGGTCAACGGCCTGCAAGTGGTGCTGCGCGGCTACGCCTCGATGGCCGCCGAACTCGCCGGCGCACAGTGGAACGAGGGTGACGTGTTCTGCTCGGTGGTGCGCCGAGTGGCGTTGCCGGACAGCTTCTTCGCCGTCGACGGGCAGATCGAGACATTGCTCACCGTGCTCGACGAGTTCGGCGCGTACCCGGCGGTGATCGGCCGGGAATTGGACCGCTATCTGCCGTTTCTGGCCACAACCAAGGTGCTGATCGCGGCGGTGCGCGCCGGGATGGGGCGAGAAGCCGCGCACGAGGTGATCCGCGAGCACGCGGTGGCGGCCGCGCTGGCGATGCGGGAAGGCGCCGACCCCGATCTGCTCGCCCGGTTGGCGGCAGACCCGCGGTTGCCGCTGGACCGCGCCGCTATCGACGCAGCGCTGGCCGACAAACAGGCGTTCACCGGCGCGGCCGGCGACCAGGTCGACGCGGTGGTCGCAGCGGTGGAGGCCTTGGTCGCGCGCTACCCGGAGGCGGCCAAATACGCACCCGGGGCGATCCTATGACCATCACCGACGCCCTCTCGGGAATCGATTTCACCGATCTGGACAACTTCGCGAACGGCTTTCCGCACGAAATGTTCGCTGTCCACCGGCGAGAAGCGCCGGTGTACTGGCATGAGCCCACCGAGCACACCCCCGACGGCGAGGGCTTTTGGTCGGTGGCGACTTACCCGGAAACGCTTGAGGTACTGAAAGATCCGGAGTCGTACTCGTCTGTCACTGGCGGCGACCGGCCGTTCGGCGGCACGCTGCTGCAGGACCTGGCCATCGCGGGCCAAGTTCTCAACATGATGGATGACCCGCGGCATTCGCAGATCCGGCGACTCGTCAGCTCCGGTTTGACGCCCCGGATGATCCGTCGCGTCGAGGACGACCTGCGCGGCCGGGCGCGCCGGCTGCTGGACGCCGTCGTACCGGGAGAACCGTTCGACTTCGTGGTGGACATCGCTGCCGAACTGCCCATGCAGATGATCTGCATCCTGCTGGGAGTGCCTGAGTCCGACCGGCATTGGCTCTTCGAGGCGATCGAGCCGCAGTTCGACTTCGGCGGTGCTCGCAAAGCGTCCCTTTCGCAGCTCTCGGTCGAGGAGGCCGGGTCGCGGATGTACACCTATGGGCAGGAGTTGATCGCCTCGAAGCGCGTCCAGCCCACCGACGACATGTTGTCGGTGGTGGCCAACGCAGAGCTGGACGAGCCGGAAGGGGGCCCGGCTCTATCGGACCTCGAAGTGTATTTGTTCTTCAGTCTGCTGTTCAGCGCGGGCGCAGAGACGACGCGCAACGCGGTCGCCGGTGGGTTGCTGGCGCTGGCCGATCACCCGAACCAATTGCAGGCACTGCGTGCAGATCTGGGCATGCTGCCGACGGCGGTGGAGGAGATAATTCGATGGACGTCACCGTCGCCGTCAAAACGACGCACCGCCACCTGTGACGTCACGCTCGGCGGACAGTCGATCTGGGCCGGTCAGAAAGTTCAGATCTGGGAGGGTTCGGCCAACCGCGACGCCGCCGTATTCGACCACGCCGACGAATTCGATATCACGCGTAAACCCAATCCGCACTTAGGCTTTGGCCAGGGAGTTCATTATTGTCTGGGGACCAACCTGGCCCGGCTGGAACTGCGAGTGTTGTTCGAGGAACTGCTGACGCGCTTCGACGGCGTGCAGCTCGTCGCACCCGTCGAATGGACTCGTAGCAACCGCCACACCGGTATCCGCCACCTGGTGGTGAAACTGCTCGGTGCGGGGTGAGGATTCGACTCAGTGCCGTCACGCTGACGCCGGACGTCTTCTCGGCGGTGATGGCTACTGGGATCGTGTCGATTGCTGCACGAAACCACCACTATCCCTGGGTCAGCGGAACATTGGGCATCCTCGCGTCGCTCGGCCTGCTGGTCCTTGTCGTGCTGGTTATCACCGGCGTCGTCGCCAAACGCCGGATCTTGCCGTGGGATCTGCGCGATCCGGATATCACCCTGCGCTTGTTCACGTTCGTCGCGGCGTGCGCGGTGTTGGACTCCCGGCTGGTGTCCCATCCAATTGTGGTGCGGATACTCGGCGCGATCGCCCTGGTGTCGTGGCTGGTGTTGATCGTGCTCACCGCGCGGAATATGACTGGGCACGGGTGGGCAGCCCTACGCGACCGAGTGCACGGCGCGTGGGAGCTCGCCAGCGTCGGGTCGTCCGGGCTGGCGATTGTTGCCGCTCAGGCGGCTCACCACACCGGCCACCGCTGGTGGTTGATGGTTGCCCTACCGATTTGGCTGGTGGCGATCGCCATCTACTGCTTGATGACCTGGCTGATGCTTTGGCGCGCGATTGCCGAACGACAGGATCGCGACGGGTTCGAGCCCGACACCTGGATCCTGATGGGCGGGTTGGCGATCGCAACGCTGGCCGGCGATTACATCCATCAGCAGGCCCCGCATTGGCTGGCCGGCGGCGTCCGCACTGTCACGGTGGTGACCTGGGTGGCGGCCACCCTGTGGATACCGCCGCTGATCTATTTCGGCTTGCATCGCATTAGTCAGCGTCCAGAGGTCCTGCAATTCACCGGGGTGTGGTGGACGCTGGTATTTCCACTGGGCATGTACTCCGCGGCCACTGACGCGATGGCAGTCGAGCTCGGTCTGCGATCCTTGCATACGATTTCGTTGGTGTTCTTCTGGGACGCGTTGGCGGCGTGGGTAATTGTGGTCGTCGCCGGGCTGCTGCGAATTTGGCGACGGATCCGGTCGTCGACCAACACGAAAATGGGTACGTGATCTGGCATGACCGACAACAACGCAGCCCTGGTGTACATCGGCACCGGATACCGTGCCGGTGACGAGCCGGCTTTCGTCGGCGCGATGTCAAGCATGTACCACCGCACCGGGGACGGCTGGAAGCTGGCGCTCTACCAGCAGACGCAGCTCGCTGACTAAAGGCCCGATTTCCAGCGGATGAGGCCCGCCGACCGCAACTCGACGGCGGCCAGGCCGCGAATGGCCGCGGGATCCTCGCGCCGCCACGCGCCGACCGGATCGGCGCTGACGGCGCTGAGTCGCCGCAGCGGCCGATTCGCCAATGCCCGCAGCGCCAGTAGCTGTTCGCCAGCCGGTGTGGCGGCCAGCGCGGTCACGGTCAATTTGCGACGAAGAAAACGCCACCGCAACACCAGCCAAGGCACCACCACAGCGAAAATCGGTGGCGCCGCCACTGCGAGCGCCAGAACGACCGCCAACAAGCTGGCGGTGGTGTCCAGGTTGTGTCCGGCGTCGGCAATGTCCAGGGCCGGCTTGCTGGCCGCGGTGAGCGGCTTGCTGAGGGCGTCTCCGATTAGCGGAACGCGGTCAGCGTTATGGCCCGCTGACGACAGGTTGCCGGCGACTCCGCGTGCGCCATCGTCGAGCTGCCGTCCTACCTCGGCGATCGTCGAAACCGCACTGTGCACGGCTAAGCCGACGAATACCCATACGGCAGTCCACACAACGGCGGCGGCATCGCTGAACAACTGTCCCAACAGTCGCCCAGGAGTAGTGGCGTAAGGTACGAACCGCGATTTCATAGCCCTGATCCCAGCACAGCAGCAGTGCTCAGTTGCCCGATAATCGCGCGGCGACCCGCTGCGCCCGGCTTCGCCGCGCTTGCGATCGCCGCTTGATCTGATGATGGCGACCCGCTGCGCCCGGCTCCGCCGCGCTTGCGATCGCCGCATGATCTGATGATGGCGACCCGCTGCGCCCGGCTCCGCCGCGCTTGCGATCGCCATTAAGCTGACCCGATGCGTCCCGCCCTGTCCGACTACCGGCATCTGGCCAGCGGCAAAGTCCGCGAGCTCTACCGCATCGACGCCGAGCACCTGTTGTTCGTCGCCACGGACCGGATTTCGGCGTTCGACTACGTGCTCGACAGCACGATTCCCGACAAGGGTCGCATCCTGACCGCGATGAGCGTGTTCTTCTTCGACTTCGTCGAGGCGCCCAATCACCTGGCCGGACCGCCGGACGATCCGCGGATTCCCGACGAGGTTCTCGGCCGCGCGTTGGTGGTGCGCGAGTTGAAGATGCTTCCGGTGGAGTGCGTGGCCCGCGGTTACCTGACCGGCTCGGGCTTACTGGATTACCAGGCCAGCGGCAGCCTCTGCGGTATCCCGCTGCCACCGGGTTTGGTGGAGGCCAGCAAGTTTCCCACGCCGTTGTTCACCCCGGCGACCAAAGCCGAGCTGGGCCAGCATGACGAGAACATTTCGTTCGCGCGGGTGACCGAGATGGTGGGTGCGGTGCAGGCCAACCAACTGCGCGACCGTACGCTGCAGACCTATGTGCAGGCCGCCGACCACGCCCTGACGAAGGGAATCATCATCGCCGACACCAAGTTCGAGTTCGGTATCGACAATCAGGGCGACCTGGTGCTCGCCGACGAGGTTTTCACTCCGGATTCGTCACGTTATTGGCCGGCTGACGACTACCGGCCCGGGGTAGTGCAGACCAGCTTCGACAAGCAGTTCGTCCGCAACTGGCTCACCGGTCCCGAGTCCGGCTGGGACCGCGCGGGTTCGCAGCCACCGCCGCCGCTACCGGACGACATCATCGACGCCACCCGCGCCCGCTACGTCGATTCCTACCAACGGATTTCCGGACTGCGGGTCGACGACTGGATCGGCCCGGGAGCGTGACCGCTACGCCTGCGCCGCCGGTCGCCAAACGTGTCGAGAGTCGACGCGAATTCCACGGGGACGTCTTCGTCGATCCATACGAATGGCTGCGGGACAAGGCCAATCCAGACGTGATTTCCTACCTGGAGGCGGAGAACGACTACGCCGACCAGTCGACGGCCCAGCTGGAACCATTGCGGCAGCGCATTTTCGACGAGATCAAGGCACGTACCAAGGAGACCGATCTGTCGGTGCCTACCCGGCGCGGCCAGTGGTGGTATTACGCCCGCAGCTTCGAAGGTAAGCAATACGGCGTGCACTGCCGTTGCCCGGTCACCGATCCGGACGACTGGACGCCGCCGGAGTTCGACGAGCACACCGAGATTCCGGGCGAGCAAATATTGCTCGACGAGAACATCGAGGCCGACGGCCACGACTTCTTCGCGTTGGGTGCCGCCAGTGTGAGCCCCGACAGCAACGTCCTGGCATATTCCGTCGATATCGTCGGCGACGAGCGCTATACGTTGCGGTTCAAAGATTTACGCACAGGCGATCGGTATTCCGACGAGATCGTCGGAATCGGTGCGGGAGCGACTTGGGCGACTGATAACCGCACCGTGTACTACGTCACCGTGGATGCGGCCTGGCGTCCGGACACGGTGTGGCGGCATCGAATCGGTTCGGGCCTGCCCGCCGCGAAGGTCTATCACGAAGCGGACGAACGGTTCTGGCTGGCGGTGGGCCGCACCCGCAGCGATGCTTACGTGTTGATTGCCGCCGGATCGGCGATCACATCGGAGGTCCGCTACGCCGACGCCGCCGATCCTCAGGCCGAATTCGTGACGGTGTGGCCGCGCCGAGACGGCGTCGAATACTCGGTGGAGCACGCCGTCGTCGGCGGTGAGGATCGGTTTTTGATCCTGCACAACGAGGGCGCGGTGAACTTTACGCTCGTCGAAACGCCGGTCAGTGATCCAGCCACGATGCGTACGCTCGTCGGCCACCGGGATGACGTCCGACTCGACGCCGTGGATGCGTTGGAACGCCATTTGGTGCTCAGCTATCGACGCGAAGCGCTGCCGCGGATCCAACTATGGCCCATCGGCGACGACGGCGTTTATGGCAGTCCCGAAGAGATTTCGTTCGACTCGGAGCTGATGTCATCAGGTCTTGGACCCAACCCGACGTGGAATTCGCCGAAGCTGCGTGTCGGTGCGGGATCGTTTGTCACGCCGGTGCAGATCTACGACCTCGACCTGGCCACCGGAGAGCGCACATTGCTGCGCGAGCAACCCGTGCTCGGCGACTTCCGGCGCGAGGATTACGTCGAACGACGCGACTGGGCACTGGCGGACGACGGCACCCGAATTCCCGTGTCGATCGTGCACCGGGCCGGCATCGAATTCCCGGCTGCCACAGTGCTGTACGGGTACGGCGCCTACGAGATCTGTCAGGATCCGCAGTTTGGGATCGCGCGGCTGTCGCTACTGGACCGGGGCATGGTGTTCGCCGTCGCCCATGTCCGTGGCGGTGGTGAGATGGGCCGGCTGTGGTACGAACACGGCAAGCTGCTGCAAAAGAAGAACACCTTCACCGACTTCGCCGCGGTGGCGAAGCATCTGGTTGGCTCCGGGCTGACACAACCGCAGAGCCTGGTGGCAATGGGCGGCAGCGCAGGTGGTCTGCTGATGGGCGCGGTGGCCAATCAGGAACCGGATCTGTTCGCCGGCATCCTGGCAGTGGTGCCTTTTGTCGACCCGCTGACGACCATGTTGGACCCGTCGTTGCCGCTGACCGTCACCGAGTGGGATGAATGGGGAAACCCGTTGCAGGACAAAGCTGTCTACTCTTATATGAAGGCCTACTCGCCCTACGAAAACGTCGACAAAAAGAAGTACCCTGCCATCCTCGCGATGACTTCGCTGAACGACACCCGGGTTTATTACGTGGAGCCGGCGAAATGGGTTGCGGCGTTGCGGCACGCCAAGTCCGACGGCAATCCGGTGTTGCTGAAAACTCAGATGAGCGCCGGCCACGGCGGTATCAGCGGTCGTTACGAGCGGTGGAAGGAAGTCGCATTCCAGTACGCCTGGCTGCTGGCTGCCGCAGATCATGACCACTATGGCAGCGGTCAGGTAGACGACCTGCTCAGCGGTACGCGCGGGTAGACGCGTGCAACGCCAGCAGTAGCCGAGGTCAGTGGGCCATCGTCGGCGGCCGGTCGGCTACCGCGGCGATCGGCTTCTTGGGCAGAAATGCCGCGGGGATATACGCCAACAAAGCCATCGCCGCGGCCACGACGAATACCGCGGTGTAGGCGTGTGAAATGTTATCGCTGTCGTTGAATTGGTTGGTGAGGATCACCGACATCAGTGCGGTGCTGATCGACGCTGCCACTTGGAGATTGACGTGCACGAGCGCCGAACCGCGCGCGATCTGATGCGGGGCCAGGCACTGTACGGCCGCGGCCACGAGCGGCATCGTCGTGCAACCCAGACCCATGCCCATCAACGTCAGTGCCGTCAGCAGCACGGGCAGGTAGCTGGCCTGCGTCGAGACGCCATAGGCAAAGATGGCCATGCCGGCGCCGATCAGCGTGATGCCGGCCAGCACGATCTTGTGCGGGCCCCGCTTGTCCAGCAACACTCCGGCGACGGGCATGGCGATCAGCGCACCCAACCGCTCCGGGATCATGTGCACTCCCGACTGCAGCGGCGTCTGGAGCAACATCTGCTGAAAGCAGCTCGGCAGGAGCAGTCCGGCGCCGAAAAGAGCTGCCGCGGTAAACAACAACGTTGAGTTGGCAGCGGTGACCTCGCGATTCTTGAGCAGCCGCAGATCGATCAGCGGGTGGTCCGTCCGGTACAACGCATGCAGAACGAACCCAGTGATCATCACTAGGCCGCCCGCTACCGGTATCCACACGTGCTCGTCGACGACTGTGCCGCGACCTGGGATGGACGACACCCCGTACAGCAGCGCGGCCAGACCCGGCGATAGCAGCAGCATGCCGATGACGTCGAATGCCTCGGACGGGGTCGCGCGATCCGGTGGAAAGACCATCGCGGCCAGCGCGAATGCGGCCAAACCGATCGGCACGTTGATCCCGAAAATCCACTCCCAGCTGTAAGTGTCGATCAGCCACCCACCAAGAATCGGTCCGGCGATCGGGCCGAGCAGCATCGGAATACCCAACACCGCCATCAGACGGCCGATCCGCTTCGGACCTGCCTCGCGGCTCAAGATGGTCACGGCCAGCGGCATCAACATGCCGCCGCCGAGACCTTGTAGCACGCGAAATACGATAAGAACACTGATGTTTGGCGCCAGCGCACACAACAATGAGCCCATCGTGAATGCCAGTACGGACGCCATGAATGGCCGCTTAGTGCCGAATCGGTCGGCAGCCCAACCGGCCAGCGGGATCACCGTGGCCAGCGCCAGCGTGTAGCCGGTCATCGTCCAGGCGACAACGGCCTGGGTGGACCCGAACGCGGTGATGAACGTGCGCTGCGCGACTCCGACGACCGTGGCGTCCATGATCGCCATCACCACGGCCACGGCGCACACACCGGCTATCCGCAGCAGGCCTGGGTCGAGCCTGTCCGGATAGCTGGGTTCGTTGCTGGGCGACTGGCGGGAGCGCAGCACGGACACCAGCGTAACGACAACTAGCTAGATGACCAACCTACTTTGCGGATGCTGACGTAGTCTCGCAGCATGACGCTGACCGAAATCCCGTTGACCACTCTCGACGATCGCCCCACGTCGCTGGCCGAATATGCCGATCGCGCCGTGCTCGTCGTCAACGTGGCCTCGAAATGCGGCCTGACGCCGCAATACAGCGCGCTTCAGAAACTGGCCCAGGACTACGCCGAGCGCGGACTGACCGTTATCGGGGTACCCTGCAACCAGTTCATGGGCCAAGAACCCGGCACCGCCGGGGAAATCCAAACCTTTTGCTCCACCAACTACGGTGTGACGTTTCCGCTGCTCGCCAAAGCCGAGGTCAACGGTCCTGGCCGGCATCCGCTGTATGCCGAACTGACCAAGACGTCCGACGCCGCCGGTGAGGCGGGCGATGTGCAGTGGAACTTCGAGAAGTTCCTCATCGCGCCCGGCGGAGCCGTGGTCAATCGGTTCCGGCCACGCACGGCGCCCGATGCGCCGGAAGTCGTCGCCGCCATCGAGTCTGTGCTGCCCAATTAGCTGGTCAGATGGATCGATGCCCGTTAGCTGCGTGGACTTCACCGTCTGGACACCTGCGATCGGCACACTGATGGTGTGTCTGGAAAGCTGATCGTTTCGGTCTCCGGGATCGGAGACCGCACGTTGGGCGACGTCGAGGCATTCTGTGGGCAGATGGATTCCCGCGGGGTGCCGGTGTCGTTGCTGGTGTCCCCACGCCTCAAGGGTGACTACCGGCTCGACCGCGATCCGCACACCGTGGAATGGCTAGCGGGCCGGCGTGCCTGCGGCGATGCGATCGTGTTGCACGGCTACGACGAGGCGGCCACCAAGAAGCGCCGCGGCGAATTTGCGACGCTGCCGGCCCATGAGGCCAACCTGCGGCTGATGGCGGCAGACCGTGTGCTCGAGCACCTTGGTCTGCGTACCCGGCTGTTCGCCGCACCCGGGTGGACCGTCTCGCAGGGAGCCGTCACAGCGTTGCCGCGCAACGGCTTTCGACTGCTGGCCGACCTGCACGGAGTCACCGACCTGGTCCGCCATACCACCGAGCGTGCGCGGGTTCTCGGGATCGGCGAAGGTTTCCTGACCGAGCCGTGGTGGTGCCGGATGTTGGTGCTGTCGGCTGAGCGCATCGCGCGGCGCGACGGCGTTGTGCGGCTTGCGGTAGACGGTCGCCAACTGCGCAAGCCCGGGCCATTACAGGCGATGCTGGACGCCGCGGACCTGGCGTTGCTGCACGGCTGCGAACCGTCCGTGTATCGGTGGCGACCGGATCGGGTGATACTCGGCGCGGCCTGAGCACCCGGGTCGCTACTCTTTAGCGCCATGGACGCTGACGTCATCATCGTCGGAGCGGGACTGGCTGGCCTGGTGGCCGCCTGCGAGGTAGTCGATCGCGGGATGCGGGTGCTGATCCTGGACCAGGAGAACAGCGCCAATCTCGGCGGGCAGGCATTCTGGTCGTTCGGCGGTCTGTTCTTCGTCGACAGCCCCGAACAACGCCGCCTGGGTGTGCGCGACAGCCATGAACTGGCGCTGCAGGACTGGCTCGGCACCGCCGCATTCGACCGGCCCGAGGATTACTGGCCGAGGCAATGGGCGCATGCCTACGTCGATTTCGCAGCCGGGGAGAAGCGCAGCTGGCTGCGGGCCCGGGGCTTGCAGATCTTTCCGTTAGTGGGCTGGGCCGAACGCGGCGGCTACGACGCGCGGGGACACGGCAATTCCGTGCCACGCTTTCACATCACCTGGGGCACCGGGCCGGCGCTGGTCGAGATCTTCGCGCGGCGGTTACGGGACCGTTCGTCCGTGCGTTTTGCGCACCGCCATCAGGTCGACGAGTTGATCGTCGAGAACGACGCCGTAACCGGCGTTCGCGGCAGCGTGCTGGCACCGTCCGCAGAACCACGCGGCGTGGCGTCGACACGAGAGGTGTTGTCGCAGTTCGAGTTCCGGGCTTCGGCGGTGATCGTCACCAGCGGCGGGATCGGTGCCAACCACGATATGGTGCGGGCGAACTGGCCCAAGCGGATGGGTCGGGTGCCCGAGCAACTGCTCAGCGGAGTGCCGGCCCATGTCGACGGCCGGATGATCGGCATCACCGAGCAGGCCGGGGCCCGGGTCATCAACCGCGACCGGATGTGGCACTACACCGAAGGCATCACCAACTACGACTCGGTCTGGCCGCGGCACGGCATCCGGATCATTCCCGGACCGTCGTCGCTGTGGCTGGACGCCAAGGGCAAGCGGCTGCCGGCGCCGCTGTATCCGGGCTTCGACACTCTGGGCACGCTGGAGTACATCGCCCAATCCGGCTCCGACTACACCTGGTTCATCTTGAACGCCAAGATTATCGAGAAGGAGTTCGCACTCTCGGGGCAGGAGCAAAACCCTGATCTGACCGGTCGTAGCGTGCGCGAGTTGCTGGTATCGCGGGCGCGTTCGGGGCCACCGGGCCCCGTGCAGGCCTTTGTCGACCGGGGCGTGGATTTCGTCAGCGCGAACTCGTTGCGTGAGTTGGTGTCCGCCATGAACCAACTGCCGGACGTGCTGCCGCTGGATTACTCGACCGTCGCCGATGAAGTCACCGCGCGCGACCGCGAGGTGGCCAATCGATTCAGCAAGGACAGTCAGATCACCGCGATACGTGCTGCCCGCAGCTATCTCGGTGACCGGTTGGGCCGGGTGGTGGCCCCACACCGCCTGGCCGACCCCAAAGCCGGGCCGATGATCGCGGTCAAGCTGCACATCCTTACCCGAAAAACGTTGGGCGGGTTGGAGACAGACCTCGACTCGCGCGTGATCAAAGCCGACGGCAGCCCGTTCGACGGGTTGTATGCAGCCGGCGAGGTAGCCGGCTTCGGCGGCGGCGGCGTGCACGGCTACCGCGCGCTGGAGGGAACGTTTCTGGGCGGCTGCATCTTCTCGGGACGCGCCGCGGGGCGCGGCGCCGCCGGCGACATCGCCTAGTTCACGTGTGACCGCGAGCGTGACAGTCGCAGGGTCCTAGAAGGTGACCGAGTTTTCTTCGGGCAGCACTTGAAAGTCGGTGTCGGTCATCTCGCTGAGCCGGCCGTAGTAGATGCCCCGGGCGTTGGGCGCGATGATGCCCTGGTGGATAGGCACCGCGCGGGCCGGCGCCACGGCCCGCAGATAGTCCACCGCGTCGGAAACCTTCATCCACGGCGCCGCCGCCGGGGTGGCCAGCACGTCCACCGGCTCGTCGGGGACGAACAGCGCATCGCCGGGGTGCATCAGGCGCGCGGGATGGTCGCCGTCGCCAACTAGGTACGAGATGTTGTCGATAACGGGTATTTCCGGGTGGATGACCGCGTGCTGACCGCCGAGTGCCCGGATGGTCAGTTCGCCAACGGACAGCTCGTCACCGACTTGCACCACCGTGCACGGCTCGCCGAGTTGCGCGGCGGTTTGCGGGTCGGCGTATAGCGCGGCATCCGGATTGGCTTCGCACAGCGCGGGCAATCGGGTGTGGTCGACGTGATCCGGATGTTGGTGAGTGATCACGATGGCCGATAAGCCGGTGATTCCCTCAAAACCATGCGAGAAATTACCCGGGTCGAATAACACAGTGGTATGGCCGAAGTCGGCAAGCAGACAGGAATGGCCGAAATGCGTGAGTTCCATGCCTACGATTGTGCGCGCAGGGGGTATGTGCTGTGCGGGTGATCCTGGCGACGATGCTGCTCGCAGGCGGTCTCGTTGTCGGTCCGGGGCCGGCGGGAACCGCGCATGCGGATCCCGAGGCCTGTCCGCCCGTGTGCGACACGATCCCTGATACCGCCTGGATCCAAACCCGAGCCGTGCCGCTGAACACCACCTATCGCTGGCCGTCACTTGCCGGTATCGCGGTGCCACTGACGGGTACAACGCCACGCTTCCGGTTCGAAGAGTTGTGCGCCACCCCGCCGTTCCCGCAGGACACCCGGGACTCCACCGTCGCCAGCCGCGCGACCGTGCTCAATCCGCAGAGTCAATGGCAGTTGCAGGCCCAAATTCTGCACTGGCGGGGCGACACCGCACGCGGCGGCCAGAACGCCTCCTCGGTGTTCCACATCGCTGCCGCCGCACTGCGCGGCTGTCAACTGGGCTCACCGGCGCAGTCGCCGTCGGTGACGTCCGAGGGGCCCAACCGGCTGGCCGCGGTGATCAGCGGCCCGGTGATCATGCGCACCTATCTGGTCGCTCATCCGCAGAGCAGCACCATCAGCGAACTCACTCTCTGGGCGGCGGCCCCTCCGCAGCTGCCATGGCCGGTGATCTCCGACGATCAGGTTCTGGACGCGATGACCGCACCGTTGTGCACCGCCTATATCGGATCCTGTGGGTGAGGTAGCACCGGTAGAGTTGGCGTCGAGCAAACAACGCTAAGGAGGACCGCCGGTGGCCCGGGTGGTTGTGCATGTGATGCCCAAGGCCGAGATTCTCGACCCGCAGGGTCAGGCGATTGTCGGCGCGTTGGGGCGTCTCGGCCATGGTGGCGTCTCAGATGTGCGGCAGGGCAAGCGATTTGAGCTTGAAGTCGACGACACCATCGATGACTCGCAGCTCGCCGAGATTGCCGAGTCGCTGTTGGCCAACACGGTGATCGAGGATTGGACCGTGAGCCGGGAGGCGCAGTGACGGCGCGGATCGGGATCATCACCTTTCCCGGGACGCTCGACGACGTCGACGCGGCCCGGGCGGCTCGCTTTGTCGGCGCCGAGGTGGTCAACCTGTGGCACGCCGACGCTGATCTCAAGAACGTTGACGCGGTGGTGGTGCCTGGTGGGTTCTCCTACGGCGACTACCTGCGGGCCGGCGCGATCGCGCGGTTCGCACCGGTGATGGGAGAAGTCGTGGCCGCAGCGCGCCGCGGTCTGCCGGTTCTGGGGATTTGCAACGGTTTTCAGGTGCTGTGTGAAGCAGGCTTGTTGCCCGGTGCGCTGACTCGCAACGCCGGGTTGCACTTCGTCTGCCGTGATGTGTGGCTGCGGGTGGAGTCGACGACGACGGCATGGACGTCTCGTTTCGAGCCGCAGGCTGATCTGCTGGTTCCGTTGAAGTCCGGCGAGGGCCGCTATGTAGCCTCGGCGGATGTGCTCGACGAGTTGGATGGCGAAGGGCGAGTAACGTTTCGCTACCACGACAACGTCAATGGCTCGTTGCGCAATATCGCCGGAATCAGCTCGGCCGACGGTCGCGTCGTCGGGCTGATGCCGCATCCCGAGCATGCCATCGAAGCACTGACCGGCCCCTCTGACGACGGGTTGGGTCTTTTCTATTCCGCGTTGGATTCCGTTCTGACGGCGTGAGGCCTGGAGTTGGACGGGTATTCGGCGACCAACCCGTCGACAATGCCGGCCAGGCCGGCGAAGCCGGGAGACGCAGCCATATCGGCCGCCACCCGCTGACTGGCCTGGCGGTATCGCGGTTGATTCAGCACAGCGAGAATGTCGCGGCGTAGCGCACGCGGCGTTGGTCGCTCACTTCGGATCCGGCGACCGACGCCGGACCAGGCGACGCGAGCGCCGACCTCGGGCTTGTCTTCCTTGCCGCCGGTGGCGACGACCGGTACGCCGTAGCGCAAGGCGTACTGCACGCCGCCGTAGCCGCCATTGGTCACGTAAACCGCAGTGCGCGGCAGTAATTCGTCGTAGGGCAGGTACATCGCTGCCCTGGCGTTCGCCGGCAGCGGGGGCAGCGTGTCCAACGGCCGACCGCCCGTCGCCACCACGATCAAGACATTCTCGTCGGCAAGCGCACGCAGCGTCGGCGCGATGACCTGCTCATAGTCAATGTTGGCAACCGTGCCCTGGGTGACGTGGATGACGGGCCGGCTTGTGTCGAGATCAGCCCACCATTCCGGTAGCGGAGCATGCGAGCCCGTAGCCGACAGCGGCCCGGCAAAGTAGAGGTTGGACGGCGCATCGGACAACGGGTATTCGAACGAGGGAACAGCGAACTGTACGAGCGCATCTGCTCGGCGACCCCAGCCCGCCATCGTGCACGGCATATCGTTGCCGTGCACTTCCCGGTGCAGGTCGTTGACTGCTTGGTTGGCCCGCTGCAGGACTCGACGATTCAGAGCAGTCAGCGCGACGTTGCGCGGACGGTTGAGGAACCGGGCGGGCGGCAGTCCCATGCCGAATGGCGCGGTGTCGCAGCTCTCGATGGCCAATGGAACGACTCCGCACATGACGACTGGCGGACGCGCCGAGCGCGGGTGCTCAAGCAGGAACGCAGCGCCGAGAAAAACGGGCTCGGCGAGCACCGCATCGGCGGGATGCGCCGCAAGCGCAGCGACGATCGTGTCGTATTGCGCCTTGGCGGGGCGGGCAAAGACATGTTCGACGTCGAAAGCGATCGCCTTGACGCCCTTCAGCTTTGCGCGCTCAGGAAAGTTCTGCAGATGAGTTCGGTGGTCTAAATCGGCTTCGGCGGGCAGCGGCAGATACGACGCGCCGGTGGCGGCGACCTTCTCAGCGAACAGAGAACCGGTGATGAATCGTACGTCGTCACCGCGCATGACGAAGTTTTCCGCAACTGCTAGCAATGGCGTCACGTGACCGGGCGCAGGGACGCTGGCGATCAGGATTGATGACATTGCGCCTCCCGCGACCCGCAGTCTATCTTGGTCATGTAGTATTCATTACTGTGTCACCCAAGTCAATAGTCCGTCGACCGCGGGCATATCGGTCCGAGTTACGTCAGCAGCAGGCGGAGGCGACCCGGTCGCGCGTCGTGGCAACTGCGGCAGAGCTGTTCGCCGCCCAGGGCTACGCTCGCACCACGCTGGCGAAAATTGCTGCGGCAGCTGGTGTGTCCGCCGAAACCGTCCAGAGTCAAGGGCCCAAGGCCGCGCTGCTGATCGCCGCGATCGAATACGCGGGGCTGGGGGTGAGCGGCGAAGAAAATCTGCTCAACCTGGATGTCGGCCGTCAACTGATCGCCATCGCCGACCCTCAGGAGTCGCTCGACTTCCTTGTCACGGCCGTGACGGACGTGCACCAGCGGACGGCGAAATTGGCCCCTGCGCTGTTCGGCGGCGCCGCTTCCGACCCGGACCTGGATCGGTACCTGAACGAGTTCATCGCCGGGATCAACGCGCAGGCCCGCCGAGTCCTAAGCGTCTTCCGCGACCGCGGATGGCTTCGCGTTGATGTTCCGTTCGACGAGATTGTCGAGACCTGTGCGGTGCTCTGCAGTGTCGAAACGTACCTGCGGATCACTCACCGCGACGGGTGGCGCACGGACGCTTACAAAACATGGTGTCGGCGCATGTTGGCCGAGACCGTCTTCGCTAGGTAGCAAGCAACATAGCGATGGCTGCGAGCGTGCGTGGATCCGGCGACACGCTCGGCGTGTCGCCCGGGGACACGCACGCTCGCGGGAAACGGCGAGTTACGTGCCGAGGCAGACCGAGGCTTCGCCGGTGTAGCACAGGAACGTCATGGTCTCTTGCATGTACAACTGCACGGTGTCGGCGTCGTGGGATAGGTAGCCGATCGCTACGTCGGTGCCCAGCTGCAGGTCGAAGTCGCCGCCGCGGGTGGTCAATACGAATGCTCCGTCGATCGCCGGAGCCCAGATGATGTCGCCGTCGACCAGCCGGTGCAGATGCTCGCGGATCGGATAGCCGTGTTCGGTGGTCTCGCTGACTTTCGTGTACGCGTCGGCCGACAGCAGCACGGAATAGGGGCCATCGACACCGGCCAACCGCAGGCCCGAAAGCGCCTGGGTGATCACGTCTGGGAAGTCGCGGGCGTCTTCGGGCAGTGTCAGCGCAGGGTTGGAGCTCGCACTGCGGATACCCTCGATCGACGCTTCCGGATAGCCCTCGAAGATCGCCCGGTCTTCCACGAACGCCAGCTTCTTGGCCGCTACCTTGACCGGATCCCAGTCGGCGTCTTGTGCGCCGCGTTCCACGTCATCGATCTCCGAACGCGACAGTGTGAACGGAACTCGGAGCCGCACAAGGGGCCTGCTGTCGCGCAGGTGGGCCTCCACTCCATCGGTGGGAGCCGTCACATCGGTTAGTCGACCGGTGCTGATCGCCGCCGCCACCGGCCCGCCGGGCTCGCTGACATCGACCACCCGACGCCCGGCGATATGACGCTTGAAGGTACGTGTCGCCTCCAATTCGATTTCAGCCCAAGCTTCTTCGGTGATCGGCGCTAGGTCGCGGTAGAGGTTGTTCATCAGGATTTTCCTTTCAGACTGCCGATCGCCAATGATCCGTCTCCGGGTGCCGGATCCGTTGCCGGCGCTGTCGGCGGTGAATCCGGCAGCGGCGGCGGATCGTCGAGGAAGTCAACGGTAGGGGAAAAGAACATTCCGCCGGTGATTGCGGTGGAGAAGTCCAGGATGCGGTCGGTGACGCCAGGCGGGTCGCCGAGGAACATATTGCGCAGCATCTCCTCGGTGACGCCCGGATTGCGCGAGTAGCCAATGAAATACGTCCCGTATTCGCCCTTGCCGACCTCGCCGAACGGCATGTTGTGACGCACGATCTTGAGCTCGTTGCCCTCGTCGTCTTCGATGACGTTGAGCGTGAGGTGCGAATTGGCGGGCTTGTCGTCGTCGTCGAATTCGATGTCTTCCAACTTGGTTCGCCCGAAAGCCCGTTCTTGCTCGGTGACCGACAACGCATTCCACCCGGCCATGTCGTGGACGTATTTCTGCACGTGCACATAGCATCCGCCGACAAACACGGGATCCTCGTCGCCGATCTGCGTGGAGCTCACCGCCACAGGTCCGTCAGGGTTCTCGGTGCCGTCGACGAATCCCATCAGATCGCGGTTGTCGAAGAACCGGAATCCATGCACTTCGTCGACGACGGTGATCGCACCGGCCATCGCGTCGACCAGCCGGGTGGCCAGCTCGAAGCAGACATCCATCGTCTCGGCGCGGATGTGGAACAACACGTCGCCGGGAGTGGCCGGGGCGGCGTGCCGCGGTCCGTGCAACTCGATGAACGGATGTAGATCGGCAGGCCGGGGTCCGCTGAACAACCGGTCCCATGCATCGGATCCGATCGAGGTGACCACCGACAAGCGTTTGGTGGGATCTCGAAATCCGATCGCGCGGACCAGCCCTGAGACGTCGGTCAGCGCCTCCTGCACAGTCGACTCGCCGCCCGTGTCGATGGTGACCACCAGAAAGATCGCGGCCGGTGTCAACGGCGCGAGCACCGGTTGTGGCTGCACATCGGTCACGGTTTCGACCCTAACGTGCCAGCCGTCGCCGTGATGAAAAGATGAGTGGCATGGCGGCCACGGCACAAGGCCTGTGTGAGTTCATCGACGCATCCCCGTCGCCGTTTCACGTCTGCGCCACCGTGGCGGAAATGCTGCGCAGTGCCGGCTACTCCGAACTGGCCGAGGTCGATGTCTGGCCGACCGCTGGCGGCAAGTTCTTCACGGTCCGGGCCGGCTCGCTGGTGGCCTGGGACAGCAGCGGTGACACGGAACAGCCGTTTCGCATCGTCGGCGGCCACACCGACAGCCCCAATTTGCGGGTCAAGCAATACCCCGACCGTCAGGTGGCGGGGTGGCAGGTGGTGGCGCTCCAGCCGTACGGCGGCGCCTGGCTGAACTCCTGGTTGGATCGCGACCTGGGCATCAGCGGGCGGTTGTCGGTGGCGGACGGCGCTGGCGTTGCCCATCAGTTGGTCCGCATCGACGAGCCGATTCTGCGGGTGCCGCAGCTGGCCATTCACCTGGCCGAGGACCGCGCCGCGGTCGCGCTGGATCCGCAGCGCCACGTCAACGCGGTGTGGGCAGCCGGCGACACCGCCGGCTCGTTTCTGGACTACGTCGCCGAACGGTCCGGCGTCGATGCCCGTAGTGTGCTCGGCTTCGACCTGATGGCCCACGACCTGACGCCGTCGACGCTGTCAGGTGTCGGCGGCCAGTTCGTCAGTGCCGCGCGGCTGGATAACCAGGCGACCTGCTATGCGGGGACCGAAGCCTTCCTGGCCGCCCCGCCGCACGGATATGTACCGGTGCTGGCGCTGTTCGACCACGAGGAAGTGGGTTCCACCTCCGATCACGGCGCCAACTCCGAACTGCTGTTGACCACGCTGGAACGGATCGTGTTGGCCGCAGGCCGCGGTAGGGAGGATTTCCTGCGTCGCCTTGCGGGGTCGACGGTGGCTTCGGGCGACATGGCCCACGCCACGCACCCGAACTACCCGGACCGCCACGAGCCCGGCCACCTCATCGCGATCAATGGCGGGCCGGTGCTCAAGGTCCAGCCCAACCTGCGCTACGCCACCGACGGCCGCACGGCCGCCGCATTCGCGCTGGCCTGCCGGCAGGCTGGGGTGCCGCTACAGCGTTACGAGCATCGCGCTGACCTGCCCTGCGGCTCGACGATCGGCCCGATGACGTCGGCGCGGACCGGCATCCCGACCGTCGACGTCGGCGCCCCGCAGCTGGCGATGCACTCGGCGCGCGAACTGATGGGCGCGCACGACGTTGCCGCCTACGCCGCGGCGCTTCAGGCGTTCTTGTCGCCGAGTTGATCGACACTGCGGCCAGCGCGAGAAATCATGC